>NZ_FOPO01000008.1:0-325883 GCF_900113505.1 Pseudomonas sp. NFACC45 | reverse complement strand
GCCTTGAGGTGCTGGCCGCCATCGGGCTCGACCTTGCGCACCAGCCGCGCCCGCTCGTCGTGGACGTACACCTCCTGGCTGCCATCCAGGTGCTGGACCGTGACCTGCCCGTCCTCGCCCCAGGTGTAGCGGCTGTCCATCTGCGCAAACGAGGCCCAGTGCCGCACGCAGCGGGCCGCGCGTCCGGCCCCTTGCCATTCCCAGAAAAAACTCGCGCCGCCGGCCAGTTGCCGCTGGAGGATGACGTGCTGGTCGTCGTAGTCGTAGCGTTCGCTTTCGCCGGCGGCGTTGGTCGCCTCGATCAGCCGGAAACGGCCGTCGTAACGGTAGGAGACCAGCGTTTGTTCGGTGCGCCAGGCCTCATCGAGGGTGAGGGCCGGGTGAAAGCGCTGGTAGTCGATGGCGACCAGATGGCGCTGTTCGTAACGCAAGCGCAGGGAGCGTCCGGCACCGTTGTCCAGGCGGCTGATGTCGCCGTGGATGTTGCGCTGCAGCGTCAGGCGGTTGGCGTAGCGGTCGCTGAGGGCGGTCAGATGGCCGTCGCGAAAGTGTAGGAAAGGTGCGTTTTCGCCGGGTTGGGCGATGATCAGTTCGTCCGGCTCGGCCCCCAGGTAAATGGCCGCGCGGGCCAGGCTGTTGTGAATCGCCGGGCGCTGGTCGGTGGGCAGCGGAAACGGCGTACGGCGGTTTTCCTGGTCGATCCAGATGACCTGCTCGCCCTCAAACAACAAGCGATGCGCCAGGGCATGGCTCCAGCCACGGCCCAGGCCGACGTCCAGGTCCACCGCGCTGGTGCGGTACAAGCGGGTGAAGACAAACGGCAAGCAGCCATCGAGGGTGCCGTCGTCCAGGGTCAGCAGTTCCTCGCCGGTGACCATCGACACCGGGCAGCCGCTGGTTTGGGTCAGGGCCGCGGTGTCGGCGCTGTCGCCGTTGGGGGTTTTCGATTGAGCCGAGGCGTCGTCGTGGGGTTCGAACTGGCTCAGGCGCGTGGAACCCTGGGACTTTTCCCGCGCCACGGCGGCGGGATTACTGACGGACAATGGTGCAGAGTGTTCAGGAGTGATGTGCAAAGGTCCGACAGGCGTCGGTTTTAAAGGCCCACGCTGGCTGACCACCAACGGTTTGAGCACATCGGCATGCTGATTGAGCCGGTCGGGGGTGAGTTGGCCCAATCTCAGGCTCGACGCCAGCAACCACTCCCGGGCACGCTCCGAGCGGAGCCGGGCCAGCACTTTGCCGCTCATGCGCACGCCCAGGCCCAGCCCCCCGGTCAAACGCATCAGCAGGAAATTGATCAGCACCGAGGCGCGCATCTCGCCCACGACTTCAGCGGCGTACTGGGGTGGCAACATCCGCAGCCAACTGGCGAACGCCGCCATATGCACGAAGAGCAACGGCTCGTCGCTCAACACCATCAACCCTTTGGCGATCGCCTCCGAAGAAGCTTTGAGCAGTTGTTCAAGCTCGACCTGGGTCAAGTACTCCAGCAGTTTTTCACTATTGACCTGCAAGTCCGCCAGCAGCTCGAAGACCTGTTTGACGTCATCCCATAGCTGATGCAGGGCGTTTGTGAAGCCGCGCCAATCGGCTTGCTGCAATACGTCGTAGCGCTCGAGAAATCCGCTGTCGGAAAACTCCGCCCACAGCGGTTGAAATTCGTTTTCCCACTCCGCTTTCAGCCAACCTTCAAGTTCGCCGATCACGTCTTGGTAAGAGGCAAAAAGCGCCCGGGTATGGTCCGCCGTCACGTTTGGAAAAAAGCTGATGCGATAACGCTGCCCCCGCCAACACTTGGGGATTTCCAGGATGCCGCTGGGGCCGATCACGTGATGGACCGGCTCGCCGAACGTTTCCTTCCCCGGCTCGCCTGCGATGACCGGTTCCAGCATCACCGGCGTGTCGCCGATCGGGACGAAGCGCGCCGCCTGGAACATGTGCACCAGCGTCAGCGGACCGCCCGCCGGACAAGCGACGACCGTGGCGCTGACGGGTTGATCAAGGTCCTTCGGTGCCGCCAGGGACACTTCGTTGCCGACCTTGAACACCTGCTCGATATCCAGCGCCCAGCCGGCCCAGAAGCTTTCAGCCCAGCTGTCGTAGTCGTTCAGACAAGTGCGAAAATCCGCCAGCACCGCTTCGACATCCGGCTGCTCGGGGTCCATGGCCGCAATCACCAGCGAGCCGATGACGTTGTTCAAAGCCAGGAGTTTGTCGGGGACGAACATGCGGAAATCTCGCGGTACGGAAACGGACGCGAGACTTTGCCGAGGACGGCAGGGAAAATAAGTCAGAGGAGGAGACGGCAGGTGTAAGGCGATTCTTTAAATACGAAACCCAAATGAACGCGTCACGAAACTCGCACGCCCCATTCTTAAATCCGCAACATCCTGTCGCTAACATTCGCCCTACCTCTTGGAAGGAGGCCTTACAGTGCACGGAATCGGTCGGTATCGAACCAAAGGGCGTCAGAAGACTCTGAGCAATGCCCCGAGAAATCGAAGCGGCGTCACGACAAGGAAAACACCTGAAGCCAAAAACTTCGTGGTGCCCGGGTTTGTCAGCCTGATGTGAGAGAGCCGAAGAATATTATTCGATGATGAATCCACTGAATTTCGCCAAACGCTTCAAGCGCCGACCGTGGCTGATGTTGCCTACGCTGCTTGTCGCTTGTGGCCTGGCGCTGTTGCTGGAGTCGAGCGTCAGTCGCGCCCAACCGGCCGACGGCATCCAGACCCTGGTGTTCCTGCGCCACGCCGAGAAACCCGCCGGCGGCCTGGGCCAGCTCAATTGCCAGGGGCTGAATCGCGCCATCGACCTGGCCACCCTGCTCCCGGAGAAATTCGGCAAGGCCGACTATGTGTTCGCGGCCAACCCTACCCGCAACGTCGAAGAGGGCGAGCTGGACAATTCCTACAGCTACATCCGCCCACTGATGACCATCAGCCCCAGTGCCATCAAGCTCGGGCTGCCGGTGAACATCGAGTATTCAGCCAATGACACCAGCGACCTGGCGGACGAACTGCTGCACGACAAGTACCACAACTCGACCATCTACACCGCCTGGTCACACGGCTACCTGCCGGAGCTGATCAACGAGGTCGCCAGCGACGCGCTGGGCAAGAAGCAGACGATTACCGATGATTGGGAATCGGGGGATTTCGATTCGCTGTACGTGCTGACCCTGACGTGGCACAACGGCAAGGCCAGTCTCACCAGCCAGAACTACAAGCAAGGCCTGGACAACGGGCAGGAAACTTGTCCGACATAGGCCGCAGGCATTAGGCTGGAAAGAAGCGATCAGCCTTTGCGGGCCGCTCGCTCACGCAGATATTCCAGCACCGCGCCCTGCTCTCCGGCGAACTCGATCCGCCCGCCCTTCTGCTCGCGCTGGAACACGTACATCGGGTCGTAATACTCACGCAACAGACCTTCGATCCAGCCGCGATGCAAGTCGACGGCGCCGCTGTTCGCCTGCTCGGCCAGGGCAGCTTCCATGATTTGGTGCAAACGTCGATGGCGGTCGCCACCCAGGCGTTTATGGATGTTATTGAGGCTTCCCAGCAACCGTTCGCAAAACAGCGAGAACCCTTCATCGCCATGGACTGCGACAAATTCGCCGCACAGGTTGATGACGTAATCGCGCAGGATCCGCTCGACCCGTCGCTCCAGGCTGTCCTCAAGCCAGACCATCGGAACCTGTTGCATGCGCTGGTACAAAGGCAGTGGCAAGGCGCAACTGCCGACCATGCGGCTTTCATCTTCCAGCACGAACTGTTCAATACCAGCGGCACGTTTTTTCAGCACATCCACGGCCAGCAGATTCTCGAAATCGATATTGGAAGGCTGCCCGGTGGCGCGCTTGCCGAAGCTCGAGCCGCGATGATTGGCGTAGCCCTCCAGATCCAGGCTGTTGCCCAGTTGCGTCAGCACTTCTGTCTTGCCGGTGCCGGTCATGCCGCCCAGCAACACCAGGTCGCATTGGGCAACCGCTTGCTCGACGGTGTCGAGCAAGAATGTACGCATGGCCTTGTAGCCACCGCCGACCCTGGGATAGTCAATGCCCGCCTCGTCCTTGAGCCACTGCTGGACAATCTGTGACCGCAAGCCCCCCCTGAAACAATACAACACACCGTCAGGATGGGCCGTTGCGAACTCGGCCCAGGCCTGGATGCGTTGCGCCTTGGTATCGCCGGACACCAATTGATGCCCCAGGACAATGGCCGCCTGCTGGCCCTGCTGCTTGTAGCAGGTGCCGATCCGTTGCCGTTCGATGTCGGTCATCAACGGCAGATTGACCACGCCGGGGAATGCGCCCTTGAGAAATTCGACGGGGGCACGGGTGTCCATCATCGGTCGGTCATTGAGAAAAATGTCGCGGTAATCGGTGAGGTCGTTGGTCATCAAGACACCTCGACCGCACAGGTCTGTCGCTCGATCAGTTCACCGATCGGCTCCAGTGCAAGCCCCAGTTGCGCGGCCACCGCCAGAAACGCTTCGTTGCCCTCGGGCGTGACAGCGATCAGCAGCCCACCGCTGGTCTGCGGGTCGCACAGCACTCGCTTGTGCAGCTCCTGCAGGCGCCCGACCTTGCTGGCGTAGCTGTCGTAGTTGCGCAACGTACCGCCCGGTACGCAGCCCTGGTCAAGGTAATACTCGACGCCCGGCAGACGCGGCACCGCGTCGTAGCGGATACGCGCCGTCACCTGGCTGCCATCGGCCATTTCCACCAGATGCCCGAGCAGGCCGAAACCGGTGACGTCGGTCATCGCCGCCACGCCGTCGAGCTTGCCGAAGTGGCTGCCCGGTTTGTTGAGGGTGCACATCCAGTCGCGGGCCAGGCCCACATCGGCGGCGCGCAGCTTGCCTTTCTTTTCCGCGGTGGTGAGGATGCCGATGCCCAAAGGCTTGGTCAGGTACAGGCGGCAACCGGCAGTGGCGGTGTCGTTGCGCTTCATATGACGCTTTTGCACCAGGCCCGTGACCGCCAGGCCGAAAATCGGCTCCGGCGCATCGATCGAATGGCCGCCCGCCAGGGGAATGCCAGCCTCGTCACACACGGAACGACCGCCGCGAATCACTTCACGAGCGATTTCCGGGGCCAATACGTTGACCGGCCAGCCGAGAATCGCAATCGCCATCAACGGATCACCGCCCATGGCGTAGATGTCGCTGATGGCATTGGTGGCGGCGATGCGACCGAAATCAAAAGGATCGTCGACAATCGGCATGAAGAAGTCGGTGGTGGAAACCACCCCGCGCTCCTCGTCGATGGCGTATACCGCGGCGTCGTCCCGGGAGGCATTGCCAACCCACAACTTGGGGTCAAGGTTCTGCGCACCGCTGCCGGCCAGGATCACTTCCAGCACCTGTGGCGAAATCTTGCAGCCGCAACCGGCGCCGTGGCTGTACTGGGTCAGGCGAATCGGCTCGCTCATGGGCATACCTCTCGTAAGTCAAGGTGGGCGATTCTAGCAGCAACGCCACCGGTTCTGTGCCGACGCGAACCCATTGAATTTTCCCCCAGCAGAGGAATCACTAGAAGACCCGCCGAGCACTCATCTCAGGAGACCGCCGATGTCCCTCGCCCCTACTGCCGACGACAGCACCGACCTTAAATATGGCCTCGACACGCTGTTTGGCCGCCAAACCAAAAGCATCGATTGCCGCTACGAAGTCCAACGCCTGGATGACGGTGAACCGGTGTGGTTCGCCCTGCACGTACAGCCGCCACTGCCGGATGATCTGGAAAAAGCCGAGGTCGTGGTCTTCAGCACCGAAGGCCGGCACATTGGCGGTATTGTCCGGCTTGCCAAGCGCTTGGACGATGGCAGTCTGCGACTGGAAGTCGAGCCCAACTGACCGTTCTCAGACCTGCCGCGCACTGCTGCGATACATGAACACCAGCGCCAGTGCCAGGCAGGCCATTGCCAGCACCCGGCTCTCGGACAACGCCATAGCGGGGTTGCCCAACCAGCCGAAATGGTCGATCAGCATGCCCATGGCCAGCTGCCCGAGTATCACCGCCACGGTCGCCACGGCGGTGCCGACCCTTGGCACCGCGCCGACCATGACCATCATGTACACCACGCCAAACAAGGCACCGCCAAGTTGCCATTTCGGCACGTCCAGCAAGCTGACGGCGTAAGCGGGTTCAAAAAACACGATCAGTAACCCGGTGACCACCGTGCCCACCACGAATGTCAGCAGACTGCTGCGCAGCACACCAACCGTCTGGCCCAGGCGACCGTTGATGGCCGCCTGCACGCTCAACACCGCACCGGCAACAACGACCAGCAGCAATAGCAAAAACAGATTCATGTTCAACCTCGGGCAATCAGGACAAGGGCTACGACGATCAGCGCCAAGGCGAGCCAGCGCTCGCCGTTGACCCGTTTGCGGGTTGCACCGAACCAGCCGAAATGGTCGATCAGCACGCTTTTGCCCACTTGCCCGGAAAGGATTGCGACCATGGTCATGGCGATGCCAATGTGGGGCGTGGCAAGCGTCAGCACCACCACGTAGATCGGCCCCAGGAAACCGCCGATCAATTGCCAGCGCGGCAACTCATTCAGGGCCGGGCCTTGTTGCGGACCACTGAGCAGCAACAGCAGAAACAGAATCGCCGAACCGACGCCGAAAATGCTCAGCGTCGCCCAGAGATGCCCCACTTGAACCCCCAGAGGCCCCAGTAGACCGGCCTCTACCGACAGGCCCATGCCGGCCAGAATCACCAGAGGCAACAAGAGCCAGCGCAAAAGCGCTCGTGGCTTGGCGGCAGCCGCCGGCGCGGCGGCGTTGAGTGAAGACGCTTGCATGATCAGAACCTGTGAGAAGAACAATGAGCGCGATTATCGGCTGGCGCAGCTGTGCGATAAATGGGAGCATCCCGACAACACTTTTGCGTAACTCGCACAGCGGAGCTGGTCATGCACGGTCTCAACGAACTTGGCTTCAAGGCCCTGCGATTGTTTGTCGCTGTGCTCGACCACGGCAGTTTCTCGGCGGTGGCCCGGCGCGAAGGCTTGGCGCCGTCGTCGATTTCCCGGCAAATCCAGTTGATGGAACAGGCCCTCAACCAGCAGTTGCTGTATCGACACACCCGCGCCGTTTCGCCCACCGAGGCGGGCCGCCTGCTGGGCCATCATGCACGCCTGTTGCTGGTGCAACTGGAAGAAGCCGAACAGGCGCTGCAGGAACAACACAGTGAGCCGGCCGGACTGGTGCGGATCAATGCCCCGGTGGTGTTCGGCCAGCGCCATCTGACGCCGTGGCTGGGGTCATTGTGTGAGCGCTACCCGAAGCTGCAACTGGACATCCAGCAAACCGACAGCTACGTCGACCCACTGCAAGAAGGCGCTGACCTGCTGTTTCGCATCGGCCCGCTGCACGATTCAGGCATGCAGGCGCGAATCCTCGCCCCTCACCGCTTTCAGATCGCCGCCAGCCCCGCTTACCTGGCACGTTGCGGCACGCCGCTCAAACCTCAGGATCTGGCAAACCATCAGTGTCTGGCCTACAAGGGCGTGGCCGGCCAGCAGCGCTGGTTTTTCCGCCGTCCGGGTCAGGCCTGGACGCCCTACAGCGTCAAAGGGCCGATCACCGGCAACCACGCCGACACCCTGACCCTGGCAGCCGAACAAGGCCTGGGGCTGGTGATGTTTCCGTCGTGGCTGATCGGCGAAGCCGTGCGCAACGGCACCCTGGTGCCGGTATTGCGCGACTACGAAGCCTCCAACAGCCTCGAGCCCCAGCAGATCGCCATTCTCTGGCCGGGCAGCCGACGTCTGTCGGTAAAAGTGCGTACCGTGATCGACTTTTTTCTGCAGTGCTTTGGCGAAGTGCCCTACTGGGATCGCTGAAACTGGAAGGTCGGTGCTAACGTGTCGGCCCGACGCCTGACAAGGACAACCCCGTGCTGCTGCTCAAATTATTGGTGATTCCCGCTTTCCTGTTGTTGATTTCCCTGGCAGGCAGGCGTTGGGGACCGAGTGTGGCCGGTTGGCTGTCGGGGTTGCCGGTGGTGGTGGGTCCGATTCTGTTGTTCCTGGCCCTGGAACAGGGCGAGGCGTTTGCCGCTCAGTCGGCGACAGCGGCGCTGTCGGCCATGTTCGCAATGATTGCATTTTGCGTGGTGTACGCCCGGGTCGCCCAGCATCGTGACTGGCCGTGGGCGCTGGGTATCGCGTTGGGCGTCTGGGCGCTGGTGGCGATGGTGCTGTCCTGGTTGCCGGCCTCGCTGCCGCTGTCGAGCGTGATCGCCATTGTTGCGTTGCTGGCCGCGCCTTATCTGTTCCCGACGGTTCGACCGGTGATGACCGGGCCGGCGCCCAAATCCGACAAACTGCTGCTACGCATGGTCGCTGGCGCGCTGTTGACCCTGGCGGTGACGCTGCTGGCCAGCACCGTGGGTGAACGCTGGAGCGGGCTACTGGCGGTGTTCCCGGTGCTGGGCAGCGTCATGGCGGTGTTCTCCCAGCAAACCCGGGGCGCGGCCTTCACCGCCGCGTTGCTGCGGGCCACGGCCACCGGTATGTATTGCTTCACCGCGTTCTGCCTGACCCTGGCCCTCACCCTGCCGTTTCTCGGCATGCCGGCCTTTGTCGTGAGTGTCGCGGTGTCGGTGGTCATGCTGCTGGTGACCCGCCGCTTGCTGGTGCGCGCCTCTGCTCCACGCACAAATGATGTGGCGCACTCGTGACCGGCGCTGGAGCCGGTTGGACGCCCATGGGATGATCGCGCTCAAGCATACCCCTCTGTGGAGCGTTTCAATGTCATTGGTAAGTAAACAAGCCGCTGCCCTGGTGCTGACGGCCATCGCCAGTCTGGTGATGATGCCTGCTTATGCCGCCCCGCCCAAAACCGCCGGCGCAGCCCCGGCACAAAAGATTTCCCTGCTGGGAGGCAAGTTCAACTTCACCCTGCCCAAGGGGTTCACTGCGACGCCGCTTCCGGCCGGCGACGCCGCCCAGGGCACGGCTGGGGCGAAGGGGACGATGTACAGCAATGCCACGAGTAAAACCGTGGTGATCACGGCTGAAAACACCATCATCGATGGCACGAATGTGAAGGACGACGACAGCACATTCCTCGACGCCACCATGGCCGACTTCGCCGTTCAGAAAACCAAGGCCCTGCCGGACGCCAAGATCCTGAGCGAGAAAAGCCTGACCCAAAAAGGCACCGGCCTGGGTCTGCGCCAACTCGATACCAAGGCGACCCAAGGTGGTGGGCCGACCCTCGATAGCACCTTACTGGGCGCCTCCGGCACGCGCATGGCAGTGGTACAGATCATTTCCCGGGCCAGCGACAAGGCCGGGCATGAGGCGCTGGTGAAGCAGATCGTCGCGGGTCAGTGACTTGATGGACCGGGTGGTTTTCATCGCGAGCAGGCTCGCTCCCACATTTTCCGAGCGGTGCTCAAATGCTGGATTGCCACCGGTCCTGTGGGAGCGAGCCTGCTCGCGATGGCGGTGGCACACTCAGGATCCCTGTCACTGATCAGGGATTAAGCCGCTCCAGCCAGGCCCGCAGATCCCGCACCTGCATGGCACTGACGCTGTGGCCAACGCCCGGATAGGCATGGAATTCGGGTTCCAAGGCCAGGGTCTTGAGAAAGCTGTCTGCCTCGGTGCCGTCATGGTATGGGATCACCGAATCCGCCGTACCATGACCGATGAACACCGCCAGCGTCCGGCGCGACTCGTCGGGGGTCAGCTCGGCCCGTAGCACTGACAGCACCCGCCCGCCCAACGCGGCAATGCCGCCGACGGCCTCGGGATGGCGCAGGGCGACCTCGTAACTCATCATCGCGCCCTGGCTGAAACCGACCAGGTAGACGTTGCTCGCATCGGTGGGGTACTTGACCCGAGCCTTCTCGATGAAATCCAACAGCATCTGGCCGCTGGCCCTCAGGTCCGCCGTATCACCGTCGTAGGCGCCCTCGCCCTTCTTGGCAAACCATTGATACTGGCCCCGTTCCACGGTCTTGGGCGCTCGCACCGATAGGTAGTTGTAGTCACTGGGCAGTTCATCCTTGAGGTCGAACAGATCTTGTTCGCTGCCGCCGGAGCCATGCAGGAAAATCACCAACGGCCGGTTCCTGGCCTGCTCATCGGCGTGGGCCAGGTAATTGAGGGGTAAATCGGTGTGCAGCGCAGGCTGAGCCTGCACACCGCAAGACACGACCAACAGCAACAGGGCGAGCGCTTTGAACATCAGTCTTCCTCCATCGTTCGATAGCCGCACGGCAACGAGCGTGCGCTGAGGTAGACAGCAGTTATCAGTCGTTGATCAATTTCCCCGCGCGAATCGGCTCTCGCCCGGCAACTTTCGCCTGCCAGATGCCAGGCTGGGTATAGCGCCCACGGTCCAGGGCAAACAACACGCCGCTGGTGCCGGCCCGTACAGTGGTGACCCGATCGCTCAACGGATCGACCACTTCGAACAACGGATCGCCCTGGTCCACCCACTCACCGGCCTCGCGCAGGAAGCTCACCACTCCATGATGCGGCGCAAACAGGTACTCAGTGCCTTCGAACGGAAAACCTTCACAACATTGCGCTGGCACGGGCGGCCAGTCACCCCCGATGAAACCCTGCTCGGCCAGAAACCCGAGAATGGCTTCGCAATTGGCCTGGGCCTGAGCCACCCGGGTGTCGCCCATGCTGCCCAGTTCCAGCGTGGTCGCCAGGTTGGCCGGCGGGATCGCGGCCTCGGGGAAGGTCTTGGCCAGACGCAACCAGGGCGAGGAACAGGACTCGTCGAACGAACTGCCGCCAGAGTCTTCGCACAGCAACGCCACGCCCGCCTTCAACCGCGCGGCCAGGGAGCGCCACTGCGGCCAGTGTTGCGGCAAGGCGTACAAGTGAATCGCCGCCTCGAAGTCGCAATGCAGGTCCAGGGTGACATCGGCGTCGCAGGCATGGCGCAGCAGCAGGCGATGCAGGGCCTCGAGTTGTGAGGGCGGCGCCGGCAGATCATCCAGCACCTGAACCATGGTCTGGCGGATCAGCGTGATATTGGCAGCCGGGTCGTCGCCCAGGCGATCACCGATGCGTTGTGCCACCGGCGCGCTGAGTTCCACGAAAGACCGATTGAAGTTCTTGCCGCTGCCCAGTTCGAAACGTCCCAGGTGAGCGCTCTGCAGATGCTGGTCCAGGCCGATGGGGTTGGCCACGGGCACCAGTTCGATCACGCCGTTGAGCAAGCCTTGGGTCTCAAGCTCGTTGAGTCGTTGTTTCAGCTCCCATGCCGTGCGCATGCCGGGCAATTCATCGGCGTGCAGGCTGGCCTGGATATACGCCTTGCGTGGACCGTGGCCGTAACGAAACACACTGAGCCGGCGCTCGGTGCCCAGGTGGCTCCATGGCAGGGTATGGTCGATGCGTTGCATGAGGAACTCCCAATAACGGTATTTCGACGGGCGCCGGGGTAAAACACTCGCCCATGAAAAAGGTGGCCGACCGGGTCAACGGCGGGCCACCTTGGTTTCAGCGATTAATGCCCGTAGACATCAAAAGCGAAGTACTTGTCTTGCACTTTCTTGTACGTGCCGTTGGCGCGGATCTGCGTGATGGCGTCGTTGAATTTCTCGGCCAGGGCCTTATCGCCCTTGCGCACGGCAATGCCGGCACCGCCACCGAAGTATTTGGCATCTTCATAGGTCGGGCCCACGAAGGCAAAACCTTTGCCGGCATCCGTTTTCAGGAAGCCGTCGTCGAGGTTGACCGAGTCGGCGAGCATGGCGTCGAGACGACCGGCGACCATATCCAGGTTGGCTTCCTGCTGGGAACTGTAGCGAACCAGGTTGATGCCCGCCGGCACCAGCACCTCGGTGGCGAAACGGTCATGGGTACTGGCGCGCAGCACACCGACTTTCTTGCCCTTGAGTTCGGTCAGCGGATCCTTGACGTCGCTGCCTTCCTTCATCACGAAACGCGCCGGAGTGTGGTAGTACTTGATGGTGAAGTCGACGTTCTTCTTACGGTCATCGGTGATGGTCATGGACGACAGGATCGCGTCGATTTTCTTCACTTTCAGCGCCGGAATCAGGCCGTCAAATTCCTGCTCGACCCAGGTGCACTTGACCTTCATCTGTTCACACAGCGCGTCGCCGATATCAACATCGAAACCCGTCAGCTTGCCGTCGGGGGTTTTCATCGAGAAAGGTGGGTAACCGGCTTCGATTCCGAGGCGGATCGGCTTGGCGTCTTCGGCCACGGCCGACAAGGACAGCACGGACAGTGCCAGGGCACCAAACATTGTTAGCTTGTTCATTTTTGCTCCTGAGTGCGCAGGGTTTTTATTAGCAGGTTATCGGCAGATTCTTAGGCAGCGTTCGGTCATTAAAAACCGAAGTGGCCGGCAGTCTAGAGGGGCACTCAGGAGGCGAATTGTGTTGAGGCGACAAATATTTATAGAAACAACCAGGTCACAGGGATTGCACCCTGCTTCCTGGAAAGGATCAGCAATCGCAGCCGACAGCCGTGTCCGTCACGCGCTCCACCGCACCGTTCAGGCGAAAGCCCTCATCGAGCCAGCCCATTACACCGCCAATCATTTCCTTGACCGGATAGCCCAGGGTCGCCAGACGCACTGCCGCCTTGTTCGCACCGTTGCAATGCGGGCCCGCGCAATAAACTACAAACAGCGCAGTTTTGGGATAAGCCGCCAGCGCCTGGGCGGTCAGCGAGCGGGTTGGCAAATTGATCGCCCCGGGCACGTGCCCGCGTTCGTAAGCCAGGGGCCCACGCACGTCCACCAGCACAAAATCGACTTCTCCCGCCTGTTGGCTGGCGTGAACGTCGGAGCAATCGGTTTCGAACATCAGACGCCGGCTGAAATGTTGCAGGGCTAGGTCGGACGGGGCGGCAGGCACTTGGCGAACCAGACTGGTCATGCGTGTGTACTCCACAGCAAATGAGGGGGTGAGCAGACTTTATCCCGCCGATGCTTACCGCTACAGTGGCGCACAAGACACTCTGTGGGAATTTTCCGCCATATGCAGCCTAATCCCGGTCTGGTCGCCATCCTCGCCTACGACGGCCTGTGCACCTTCGAATTCGGCATTGCCATCGAGATATTCGGCCTTGCCCGACCTGAGTTCGACTTCCCTTGGTACAAACACCGGATCGTGGCCGTCGACGACGGCCCGATGCGGGCCATGGGCGGCTTCCAGATCCTGGCCGATGGCGGCATGGAGCTACTGCAAACGGCGCGAACCATCGTGGTGCCCGGCTGGCACAGTCGCGACGAACCACCGCCGCCGGCGCTGCTTGAGGCACTGCGCAGCGCTCATGCCCGGGGCGCGCGCCTGCTGTCGATCTGCTCCGGGGCGTTCGTGCTGGCCGCCGCCGGGTTGCTCGATGGGCTGGGTGCTACCACTCACTGGCGCTACACCGACGAACTGGCCAGAAGTTTTCCCGCCATCTTGGTAGACCCGGATGTGCTGTACGTGGATTCGGGGCAAGTCATTACCTCGGCCGGCAGCGCCGCGGGCATTGATGCCTGCCTGCACTTGGTGGCGCGGGATTTCGGCACGCAGGTCGCCAACGCCGTGGCGCGGCGATTGGTGATGTCGCCACAACGCACAGGCGGCCAGGCGCAGTTCATTCCTGCGCCGGTCAGCCGCACGCCACGCAGCGATTTGTCCGGTGTCATGCACTGGGCCCGCGAACGCCTGCATGAGCCGCTCGGTGTGCGCGAACTGGCCAGCCAGGCGGCCATGAGCGAACGAACCTTTCTGCGGCATTTCACCCAGGCCTGCGGGCTATCGCCCAAGGCTTGGCTGCAACATGAGCGCCTGGCCCGGGCGCGTGAGCTGCTGGAAAGCACCGAAGACAACACCGACAACATCGCCCAGTTGTGCGGCTACCGCTCGGTGGAAAGCTTTCGCGTGGCATTTCGCAGCGTGGTGGGGTTGGCGCCGTCGGTGTACCGGGAGCGGTTTGGGCGTGGGGCGAAGGCGGTCAGTTGACACGGGAACTGCCGAATATTGGGGTTTGAGGTATCAAGGTTTGCGTAACAAATAAGTATCCATGATCCACCCATTGGCCTGCCGCGCAGCCTTGCGGGCGAGTTCGATGTCATCAGCCACATCCCCGAGCCGGCCGGCGATGAGGATTTCATCCGGGGTCCCCACATAGGCCCCCCAGTAAATATGCGTATCCGGATCGGATACCTGGCGATACGCATCTTCAGCATCAAGCATCACCACCACGCTTGGCGAGTCACCGACCTGCCCTGCTGCCAGCCGGCGGCCGGTAGTGATCTCCAGCGAACCACCGATGCTGTTCAATGGCACCTTATGTTGTGCCGCGAGGGCCTGGACGCTGGTGATGCCCGCAATCACCTCGAATTCGAAGGCGCAGCGACCCGCGTCGAGAATCGACTGCAAGATACGCACGGTGCTGTCGTACAACGACGGATCGCCCCAGACCAGGAAACCGCCGCACTGCCCATCAGACAACTCATCATCGATCAACCGCTCGAAGGTGGCCTGCTTCGCCCGGTTCAGATCTTCGACACTGGCGGCGTAGTCCACGTCGCCGCGTTGTCGCTCGGGGCTGTAGGCTTCGACGAAGCGGTACGTACGATCAACGATGTAGCGTTGGCAGATTTCCCGCCGCAGATCCAATAACGTCTGCTTGGCAGGCCCCTTGTCCATGAGAAAGAACACATCCACCCGATTCAAGGCTTTCACCGCCTGGATCGTCAGGTAATCCGGATCGCCGGCACCGATACCGATGACTGACAGTTTTTTCATTCAAGTGACTCCTGGCCCGGCCCCTGGGTGCGCAACCGCCACACCCCGTTGAAACGCAACTCGACAGTGGACAGCGGTTCGATGTCGATACGGTTGAAGGCGGCTGCCGGACAGCCCAATACCGTCACCAGGGCCGCGCGGATCACGAACGGATGAGTGACGGCCAACACATGCCCCGGCCGGCCTTCCAGGCTAGCCAGCCAGTCTCCGACACGATGGCACAAGCGGGTGACGGATTCGCCGCCATGGGGAGCGGCATCGGGATCGTCGAGCCAGGCTTGCAAGGGTTGCGGCTCGACCTGGAGCAACTGGTCGATGGACAAGCCACGCCAGCGACCCAGATCGCAGTCGGCCAGGTCAGCGACCACCTGAACCTTGTCGCCAAACAGGGCGGCAGTCTGCCGGGTGCGCAACTCCGGCCCACAGAGCAACTGCCGGACATTTCGGTAGCCGTGGCCCGGCTCCGGGCGTTTGGCCAGCCAGTCGGCCTCCAGCGGTTCATCCAGACCGAAACGCGCCTGCTTCTGGGCGACGGTGCGGGCATGGCAGATCAGGGTCAGGCGAGTGGCTTGCACGCACGGTACTCAGAGAGTCGAACGGGTTTCATGGAGGTGATACTCAGGCTTTTTCTTGTACAACACCTTATATGAAATCAAATAACTGAGACAAAAAGGCGTTATGTCTTACACCGACAGAGGCATCAACTGACATATCGGATCTATGCGATCAAGTCCCCGTCCTACAAGGCTTTCGCACTACTTTCGTGCATTTTAAACAGAACGTAAAAACCACTGGACATGTAGTACCCGCTACATAAATACTATTTTCAGGAGTTATGAAAGAAATCCAACACCCATCCAGGCAAGGAGCACGGATGCCGCCTCTTCGAGACCTGATTACCGATCCGGGCTTGGTTTTGACGCCGTCAGAACGCAAGGTCGTACGGGCCCTGCTTGATCATTACCCGCGCAACGGCCTCGGGCCGATGTCGCGCCTGGCCGATCATGCCGGGGTCAGTGATCCGACGATCGTGCGGCTGGTGAAAAAACTCGGATTTGGCGGTTATGCCGAATTCCAGGATGCGCTGCTCAGTGACATGGACCATCGCCTGCGCTCCCCTCGCACCCTGTTGCAACCGCGGGCCAAATTGCAGCAAGGCGACACCTGGAGCCAGTACCTGGCCACCAGCCAGCGTATCCTCACCGACACCCAGGCCCTGACTCAACCCGAAGACGTGCGTATTCTCGTGCAATGGCTGCTCGACAGCCGGCATCAGGTGCATTGTTTTGGCGGGCGCTTCAGCAGCTTCCTTGCCCAATACCTGCTCAACCACTTGCGCTTGCTGCGTGCGGGTTGTTTTGCCCTGGAAGACAACGCCCAGTTACCCGACCGGTTGTTCGATGTGCAGCGCCAGGATGTGGTGCTGATCTTCGATTATCGTCGCTATCAGGCCCAGGCCCAACGCGTGGCCAGCGCGGCCAAGGAGCGCCACGCGCGGGTGGTGCTGTTCAGCGACGTCTACACCTCACCGCTACGGGAACTGGCCGACCTGATCATCAGCGCTCCGGTGGAATCGATCTCGGCCTTCGACAGCCTGGTGCCGGCGCTGGCTCAGGTCGAAGCGCTCATCGCCTGCCTGACTTTGCAATGCCCTGATCTGGCCGAGCGCCTGGAAGGTATCGACACCTTGCGCACGGCGTTCAACACGCACCTGTTGGAGGAAAAATAAGGATGTTCTCGCTCCCTCACCACTCCCCTCGGGATTTGCCATTCACCTGCGACCATACCGCCTTGCTGCTGGTGGACATGCAACGCGCCTGGCTGGAACCGCAATTCGATGCCCACCTGGCCACGCCCGAGGCCGACTATTTCATCCGCCGTGCCCGCCAGCAGGTGATCCCCAATCAGCAGCGCCTGCTCGAAGCGGTGCGGGCGGCGCAGCAAAACGTGTTGCACACCCACATCCAGAGCCTGACTGCCGATGGTCGCGATCGCTCGCTGGACCACAAGCTGTCGGACATGCACCTGCCCAAAGACAGCCCGCAAGCCCAGATCATCGCCGAGTTGGCACCGCAGGAAAATGAGATCGTGCTGCCCAAGACGTCTTCGGGGGTCTTCAACTCCACCAACATCGATTACGTGCTGCGCAACCTGCAGACCCGTCATCTGATCATCGCCGGCATCGTCACCGACCAGTGCGTCGACATGGCCGTGCGCGACGCCGCCGACCGCGGCTATCTGGTCACACTGGTGGAAGATGCCTGCGCCACTTACAGCGAACAACGTCATCTGGCCTGCCTGAATGCGCTCAAAGGTTATTGCTGGATCACCGATACCGACACCGTGCTCGGTCGGTTGCAGGAGATGCAACCGTGAGCCGTCTCGATCCCGCGACGCCCCTGGCCCCGCTGCCCGTGTCCACGCTGGTCTGCACCGACCTGATCGGCGTGACCCGCGGTCGCTCCTTGCCCAGTGATGAACTGCCCCATTACGTCGACGCCGGTTGTGGCTGGGTGCCGGCCAACAGTGCGCTGACGCCCCAGGACATCATCGCCTCGGCCAACCCGTGGGGCGCTTATGGCGACCTGCGACTGATCCCGGACCTCTCCAGCCGGGTCACTGTCGACAATGGCCCGGATGCCCAGGCGCCTGCCCTGGATTTCATTCATTGCGATGTGCGGGAAACCGATGGTCGGCCCTGGGGCGCTTGCCCTCGCACATTGCTGCATGACGAAGTGCAACGTTATCGCGCCGAGCTGGGCCTGCAGGTGTTCGCCGCGTTCGAGCATGAATTCAACCTCGATACCCCTCACCCCCAACCGGATCGCCTGGCCTTCAGCCTCCAGGCCCAGCGCCAGCAGGCCGGGTTCGCCGGATGGTTGCTCAGCGCATTGCGGGCAGGCGGCGTCGAACCGGAAATGTTCCTGCCGGAATACGGCAAGCATCAATATGAAATCACCTGCCGCCCGACCCTGGGCGTGGCCGCCGCCGACCGTGCGGTGAACGTGCGGGAAATCACCCGGGAGATCGCCCGGCAGATGGGCCTGGAGGTGAGTTTCGCCCCCAAGACTTCGGAACATGCCGTGTGCAACGGCGTGCATTTGCACATGAGTCTGCAAGACCTGGACGGCGTCCCCGTGCTGCATGATGCTGGCGGCGCCAACGGCCTGTCGGACCTGGGCCAGCACTGGGCCGCCGGGGTGCTGCGCTATCTGCCCGCCCTGTGCGCGATCACCGCGCCGACACCGGTGTCCTATGAGCGGCTGCAACCCCATCACTGGAGCGCATCCTACGCCTGCCTGGGGCAACGTAACCGCGAAGCGGCGTTGCGCATCTGCCCGACGGTGAGCGTGAGCGGAAAACCGGTGGCGACCCAGTACAACCTGGAATTTCGCGCCATGGACGCCACCGCTTCGCCGCACCTGGCGCTGGCGGCGCTGTTGATCGCCGGGCGACTGGGCATCGAGCAACGGCTGGCGCTCACGGCGGTCACCGATGAAATACCCGATGAATTGAACGAAGAACAACGTCGTGCCCGTGGCATTATCCCCCTGCCGACGACCCTGGCCCAGGCGCTGGATTGCCTGCGCCACAGCGGGGCGCTGTTCGAAGCCCTGCCCGGCCCGCTGGTCGAAACCTATTTCGCCTTGAAGGCCCAGGAGCTGGCCTTGACCCAGGCGCTGTCACCTGCCGAGCTGTGTGAGCACTATGCGCGAATCTATTGAATGTGCTGAATCGGGCCTTTATACCGGGCCGACTTATCGCCTGATCCGGGAAGACGCCGAACACCCGTTGATCCTGGTGTGTGAACACGCCGACCGCTTTATTCCCGCCGCGTTGAACGACCTTGGCCTGGATGAGACGGCGGCCCAGGAGCACATTGCCTGGGATATCGGTGCCCTGGCGCTGGCCGAACAACTGTCCGAAACCCTTGGAGCGACCTTGCTGGCGGCCAACTATTCACGGCTGCTGATCGACCTGAACCGTCCCCTTCACGTCGCCGACAGCATCCCGCACCAGAGCGAGATCTACCAGATTCCGGGCAACCAGTCCCTGGATGAGGCCACCCGTGAATATCGCCAGCGGTGCCTGTTCCATCCCTTCCATGATCGACTGCGAGCGTTGATCGACCAGCGTCTGGCCGACAACCGGACGGTGCGGGTGGTGGGTATCCACAGTTTTACGCCGGTGTTCTACGGCCAACCGCGCGCCCTGGAAGCGGGCGTGCTGTTCGGCGAGGCCAAGGACTATGCCCAGCGCATCGTCGACGGGCTAAGCCGGCACTCGCTGCGGGTCGCCGGCAACCAGCCGTACAAGATCAACCCTTCGACCGATATGACGGTTCCGGTACATGGCGATGGACGCGGCCTGGATTCGGTATTGATCGAAGTGCGCAACGACCTGCTACGCAGCCCGACAGCGGTGCAGGCCTGGAGTGCTTATCTGGCGCCGTTGTTGTAGGAAAGCAGCGGCAAGATTTGAGCGGCAAGCGACAAGCAAGAGCACACCCACACACAGCTGAGAGGGAGAACGGCTTATGAGTATCGAGGCATTTGGCTATAAACAGGAATTGAAGCGCAGCCTGTCGCTGACGGACCTGGTGGTGTACGGGATGATTTTCATGATCCCCATCGCACCGTTCGGCGTGTATGGCTACGTCAACGCCGAGGCGCCGGGGATGGTGCCGTTGGCGTATATCATCGGCATGGTGGCGATGCTCTTCACGGCCTTGAGCTACGGCAGTATGGCCAGGGCTTTTCCGGTGGCCGGCTCCGTCTATTCCTACGCGCAACGGGGCCTTAACCCACACGTGGGCTTCATCGCCGGTTGGCTGATGCTGCTGGACTATCTGCTGATCCCGCCCCTGCTCTATGTCTACGCCGCCATGGCACTGAACCATCTGTACCCGGACGTTCCCAAGGTCGGTTTCATTCTGGCATTCCTGGTCAGCGCGACCTTCGTCAATCTGCGGGGTATCACCTTCACCGCACGGATGAATATCATTTTCCTGCTGGCGCAACTGATGGTACTGGCCATTTTCCTGTTCTACGCCTGGAATGCCTTGCAGGGTGGCGCCGGTAACGGCCAACTGACCCTGGCGCCGCTGTACAGCCCGGAGCGTTTTGATTTCGCGCTGTTGATGCAGGCCGTGTCCATCGCCGTGTTGTCGTTCCTGGGCTTCGATGCCATTTCCACCCTGGCCGAAGAAATCAAGAATGATCCGGGGCGCAGCGTGGGCAAGGCGGCGTTGATCACGCTGCTGGTGATGGGAGTGATTTTCGTCGTGCAGACCTGGATTGCCACCGACCTGGCGGCCGGTATGGGCTTCAAATCGGCCGATACCGCGTTTTATGAAATCGCCGAGTTGGCGGCCGGCAGTTGGCTGGCCACTTTGACCGCCGTCGCCACGGCGCTGGCCTGGGGCGTAGCTGTGGCGATCACCTCGCAAGCGGCGGTATCGCGGCTGTTGTTCGGCATGGCCCGGGACGGCAAGTTGCCCAAGGTGTTGGCCAAGGTCCATCCGAAACATAACACCCCATACTTGAGCATTTATCTGGTAGCGGTGCTGTCGCTGTTGATCTGCTACCTGTTCATCGATGCCGTGGACACCCTGACTTCCCTGGTCAATTTCGGCGCCTTGAGCGGCTTCATGTTGTTGCATATCACCGTGATCAACCATCACTGGCGCCGCCAGCGGTCCGGCCAGGTGATTCGCCACCTGATCTGCCCTTTGATCGGCTTCGGCATTGTCGCGGCCATCATGTACAACATGGGCGTGGATGCGCAGAAGCTCGGCTTGATATGGATTGCCGCAGGCCTGGTCTATCTGGCCGTGCTCAATAAGTTCGGCACCGATACTGCCCTGCCTGACCCTGCGGGACAGTGAGGATCGGCGGTCGAAGGGGTTCGACCAGCCGTCGTCACAATGCGTGGACATCGACAGTGATCGTCAAGCCCGGTGCACGTCACCGGGCTCTTTGGAAAAGGAGTGCAATCCATGCTGGCCTTACGTCCAGTTCAATTAAGCGACCTGCCGCAATTGCAGCAACTGGCCCGTGACAGTCTGGTGGGCGTCACATCGCTTCCCGACGATACCGAACGCCTGAGGGACAAAATCCTCGATTCATGTGCCTCGTTCGAGACCGACGTGCAGAGCCCTGGCGCAGAGAATTATTTCTTCGTCCTGGAGGACCTGGCATCCGGGCAATTGACCGGCTGTTCCGAGATTCTCGCCAGCACCGGCTGCAATGAGCCGTTCTACAGTCTGCGTCATCGACCGTTTACCAGCGAGTCCCGGGAATTGAACATCCAGCACGGCGTACCCGCGCTGTCGCTGTGCCAGGACCTCAATGGCCAGACACTGCTGCGCGGCTTTCATATCGACGCCGAACGGGTACGCACGCCGGAATCGGAGCTTCTGTCCCGGGCGCGACTGATGTTCATCGCCGCCCATCCGCAACGTTTTGCCGAATCAGTGATCACCGAGATCGTTGGCTTCAGCAGCGATGATGGTCAGTCACCATTCTGGGATGCCGTCGGCCAGCATTTTTTCGACCTGCCCTACGCCGAAGCCGAACGCTTGTGCGGGCTGCAGAGCCGCACCTTTCTCGCCGAACTGATGCCGCAATACCCGATTTATGTACCCATGCTGTCTCAGGCGGCCCAAGCCTGTATCGGTCGGGTGCATCCCGACGGCCAGGAAGCCTTCGACATCCTGGAGCGCGAGGGTTTCGAAACCAACAGCTACGTGGATATCTTCGACGGCGGGCCGACACTGCATGCTCGTGTGGCGAACATCCGCTCCATCACCCAAAGCTGTATAGCCACGGCCCGACAATGCTCAAACATTGACCTGGGCGGGCGCTTTCTGCTGAGCAACGACGGCTTGAAGAATTACCGGGCCATCGTGGCCGAGCTTGAGGTCAGTGCCGAGGGCACCGTGTCCCTGACACCGCAGATGCTGGCAGCACTGGGTATCACCGATGGCGAGCGGGCCCGGGTGGTTGCGCTATGAACCTGACGCGATTCCCCGCCTGGCATCAGCGCTCCGACTGGCACGATGAAGGAGCTGCATCATGATTGTGCGCCCGGTCGCTCTGACGGATCTGCCCGCCTTGCTGGACCTGGCCCATTGCGCGGGTCCCGGGTTCACCAGTCTGCCGGCCAACGAAGAACGCCTGGCCCATCGAGTGCGCTGGGCCCAGCGCACCTTTGCCGGACAAGTCGAACGCGCCGATGCCGATTACCTGTTCGTGCTCGAGGACGATGATCGGCAAGTAGTCGGTATCAGCGCCCTGACCGGCGCGGTCGGGCTACGTGAGCCCTGGTACAACTATCGAGTCGGGGTCACCGTCAGCTCCGCGCCTGAACTGGGCATCCAGCGGCAGATACCCACGCTGTTCCTCAACAATGAGATGACCGGGCAATCGGAGATCTGTTCCTTGTTCCTGCATCCCGAACAACGCCGCGGCCATAACGGACGCCTGCTGTCCCTGGCGCGCTTGCTGTTCGTGGCCGAGTTTTCCCAGTTGTTCGGTGAGAAACTGATCGCCGAGTTGCGAGGGCACGCCGACGAGCACGGCTGCTCACCGTTCTGGGACAGCCTGGGCCGGCACTTCTTCCAGAAAGACTTCAGCTACGCCGACCAATTGTCCGGCATGGGCAACAAATCCTTCATCGCCGAGCTGATGCCGCGCCAACCGCTGTACACCTGCCTGCTCACCGAACAGGCCCAGGCGGCTATCGGCAGGGCCCACCCGAACACCGAGCCGGCCCTGAAAATCCTCGGCGCCGAGGGTTTTACCCATAAAGGCTACATCGACATCTTCGATGGCGGCCCGGTGATCGAAGCGCCAGTGGCGAAAATCCGGACCGTACGCGACAGCCAGTCGCTGACCCTGGCCATCGGCACGCCGGACGAACAGGCACCGCTCTGGCTGATCCATAACCGACGGCTGGCGAGCTGCCGCGTTACCAGTGCCCGAGCACACCTGCACGGCCACAGCCTGCTGGTGGACCGCCTCACGGCCA
Source organism: Pseudomonas sp. NFACC45 (assembly GCF_900113505.1). Taxonomy (NCBI): domain Bacteria; kingdom Pseudomonadati; phylum Pseudomonadota; class Gammaproteobacteria; order Pseudomonadales; family Pseudomonadaceae; genus Pseudomonas; species Pseudomonas sp. NFACC45. The sequence continues at coordinate 303,085 of NZ_FOPO01000008.1, read as the reverse complement.
AACGTCTGCAAATGCAACCAGGTGACACGGTGCGCGCCGTGGCGTTGCTTAAACAGGGGCGGCAGGCGGTGGCGGCGTAGGCCTGGTTCGAGCACAAAGACTTCGTCCACGGACACGCATCAGCCTCCGCCCCTTTGCCGGCATCTTGGTCAAATCAATCATTGCTTACAACTTGTCGTGCTCCTCTTCAATCCCTCCCGTAACGTGAGGGCCATGCTGTGATTTATCCGCGCTAACGCCCTGCGCTGCAGAGTTAATTAATAGAAGCGCGCTGGACAGTAATACTTGCCGACAATTCCATAATTGCCTCTCACCCACACAAAACTCATACTTTCAAACACCGACCCACTGCCACGACTATATTCATGCTAAACACTCTAATTACCAAAAAACTTCCGCCAGAACACATAGTGGATAAAATAAAAACATTAGACATGACAGCAGAAATCAATCAACTGATCACTCACCTGGGTGCTCAATCTACATTTGCCACAGCGCAATCCCGACGCGCGGCCATCATGAACATTACCAACCTGCACACAGGCACCATTACATTACACCGTACAAGCATTGGCAATATAAGCATCAAGGCACTTACAGCCGAAACAGCTTCATCGCCTCTATACTCAGTGCCCGGACAAAGCATCGTGTTCGCGGTCGACCGCCCTTTCAAAGTTCAGCGATATACCCTGAATTCGCATCAACTTGAAAAAAGCGATGCAGTGATCATCGACAAAAACAGTCCGCTGATCATTGATGGCAGCCTAACAGTATTTGACTACTTGCCATTGGACTTTGAATCCGGTGGATTGATGGGCAGGATCAACTGGCCAGACAGAAGTGCAGACATCAGCGTGTTTCACCGTGTCTCATTGCGCAAAGTTGCCTGGCTGCCTCACGACGAAAGTGCTGCCCGGTATCTGGTGAGTCTTGAGTTACTCGAAACGCTCCAGGACCCCGAGAGGACAAGGGTTGCCGAGGAACTGGTCTATCACTACCACCCCGCCGTGGCGTGGAAAGCCTTCCAGATGCTTTATCAGGCTGACCCACAGATCGCATTGAATTACGTCCCGCTCCTGAAAAAACGCCAGGACACACGACTGGACAATTTACTTGCTCCGCTGGAGAAAGCGGCATGAATCTGGAGACCTTTGTCGAGCGCCTGGAAACTTATGACATGCAAAGAGACAAAAGCAAAATCATTGCGGATTTGCGTCAGCTGGCAACCAACCGTTCTTTATTGAGCAACCATTTGTACGCCACGATCCAGCAACACGGTTTTGTTCCACGCAACAGTCTCTACCATGCCTATGCATTTGTACTGTTCAGCAATAATCTATTTACCCTTCGACTGGGGTTCTGGTCGCCAGTGCAAACCCAGGATGAGAGCGAAACTTTCATCTACAACCTGAATCACAACCATGACTTTGAAATGTATGCAGTCGGCTATAGTGGCGAGGGCTACACAACGCTCATACGTGAAATACTCGATGGCTTTCCACTGCAAGCGGGCAAAACACCTCGACTGGGCAAAGCACGAGTACTTAAACTTGCTCCGGGTGAAGTTCTGTACATGCCTGCACTTCGGGAAGTCCATAAACAAATCGCGCCGCACACCATGTCCGCATCACTGAGTTTGCTTATTCACCCCGAACACCCGACCAAAACTGACGAGGCCTGGTGCTTCGATAATAATTACACACCGCTTTACCCCGGCATCGCTACACAGGAAGTAGCGCTGTTTAACGACACGCTGTCATTACTAAACCCCGAGCAGTCTTTCTCTGCCCGGTAACAAAAGAAGGAGAAAACCATGAATAACCTGATGAAAAACTGGACTGAAGTGCCCTTACTGCGGGCAGGTAGCCATGTGATCGATACCTCAACGCAGCTGGAGAACGAAATCTACTGCACGATTCCTGGATTCCCGACTCGTTACAACGTCGGCAACATCCATGAAATCAAACAGATCTGGAGCGTACCGATCAAGGACTGACTGCCCATCGGGTGATGGTATTTGCCAGGCTGCAAACCGTCAGGTCTGCAGCCCCTCTATTCGGCGCAAGCATCCCCTATGCACATTCGTCATCATCTTTGAACCTTGCCCGTGATAGCCTTTGGATCTTTCGGCGTTGACACTTTTGCTCAAGCCTTTCCATTCCAATGGTGGAACTCATATGCCCAGGCTTTCCCATCAAGACTTGCGTCGCAACTTTCGCCAACTGCTGGCGAGCGAAACCTGTTACCACACCGCCTCGGTGTTTGATCCGATGTCAGCGCGCATCGCCGCCGACCTGGGTTTTGAAGTAGGGATACTGGGAGGCTCGGTCGCGTCGCTGCAAGTGTTGGGGGCGCCGGACTTTGCCCTCATCACACTCAGCGAATTCGCCGAGCAGGCCACGCGCATTGGCCGCGTAGCCCAACTGCCGGTAATTGCCGACGCCGATCACGGTTATGGCAACGCCCTGAACGTAATGCGCACCATCATCGAACTCGAACGCGCCGGCGTGGCGGCCCTGACCATCGAAGACACGCTGCTGCCGGCCCAGTTCGGCCGCAAATCCACCGACCTGATCGGCGTTGCCGAAGGCGTCGGCAAGATTCGCGCAGCGCTGGAAGCCCGGGTCGACCCGGAAATGGCGATCATTGCCCGCACCAACGCCGGGATCTTACCGGTCCAGGAAATCATCAGTCGGACCCAGCAATATGAACGTGCCGGCGCCGACGGGATTTGCATGGTGGGTGTGCAGGACTTCGACCACCTGGCGCAGATCAGCGAAAACCTGAGCGTGCCGTTGATGCTCGTCACCTATGGCAATCCATTGCTGCGTGACGACAAACGCCTGGCAGAGCTCGGCGTTCGCGTCACCATTGATGGTCACGGTGCCTACTTCGCCGCGATCAAAGCCACCTATGACAGCCTGCGCGAACAGCGGCAGATCTTCACCCAGGCGTCGGACCTGAGCGCCACCGAGCTGACCCACACGTACACCCAGCCCGAGGATTACATCCGTTGGGCCGAGGAATACATGAGCGTCAAGGAGTGAGCTGACTTCCCGCGTCACATTGCAGGACGCATCGCGAGCAGGCTCGCTCCCACAGGGTCATCCATTAATGGACGCCTGCAATCAACTGTGGGAGCGGGCTTGCTCGCGAAGACACAGGCACATTCAACATCAACTGTTCAGACAAACCGCATTCGCGAGCAAGCCCGCTCCCACAGGGGATGGCGGTGGACTCTGGACTGGCTCATCCAATAGAAAGCCGCTAAACGAAGCCTTCAACGCCCGCTGCGCAACATCTCCTTGGGCACGTACTTGCCGATTTCGAACTTGCCGATGGCGGCGCGGTGCACTTCATCCGGGCCGTCGGCCAGGCGCAAGGTGCGTTGCATGGCGTACATGTAGGCCAACGGGAAATCGTTGGAAACCCCGGCGCCACCATGGATCTGGATTGCCCGGTCGATGACCTTCAAGGCCACGTTCGGCGCAACGACCTTGATCTGGGCGATCTCACTCTTGGCGACCTTATTACCGACGGTGTCCATCATGTACGCCGCTTTCAAGGTCAGCAGGCGCGCCATGTCGATTTCCATCCGTGAATCGGCGATCTTGTCGACGTTGCCGCCCAGGCGCGCCAATGGCTGGCCGAAGGCGGTGCGGCTGACGGCACGTTTGCACATCAACTCCAATGCACGCTCGGCCATGCCGATGGAACGCATGCAGTGGTGGATCCGGCCCGGGCCGAGGCGACCCTGGGCAATTTCAAAACCGCGCCCTTCGCCCAGCAAGACGTTTTCGTACGGCACCCGCACATTGTCGAACAACACTTCGGCGTGGCCGTGGGGCGCATCGTCGTAGCCGAATACCGGCAGCGGACGTACGATTTTTACCCCAGGTGTGTCCACCGGCACCAGAATCATCGAGTGCTGGGCATGACGCGGCGCGTCGGGGTTGCTCAGGCCCATGAAGATCAGAATCTTGCAGCGCGGATCACAGGCCCCAGAGGTCCACCACTTCTTGCCGTTGATCACCCACTCGTCGCCATCGCGCTCGGCGCGGGCGGCCATGTTGGTGGCGTCCGAAGAAGCAACGTCCGGCTCGGTCATGGCGAAGGCCGAGCGGATCTCGCCGCGCAGCAGCGGTTCCAGCCAGCGTTGTTTCTGTTCTTCATTGGCGTAACGCACCAACACTTCCATGTTGCCCGTGTCCGGCGCCGAGCAGTTGAACGGCTCCGGCCCCAGCAACGAACGACCCATGATCTCTGCCAACGGCGCGTATTCGAGGTTGGTCAGGCCAGCGCCCAGCTCAGACTCGGGCAGGAACAGATTCCACAGCCCCTCGGCTTTGGCCTTGGCCTTGAGCTCTTCCATGATGGCGGTGGGCTGCCAGCGGTCGCCTTCGGCCACTTGTCGCTCGAACACTGCTTCAGCCGGGTATACGTAGGCGTCCATGAACGCGGTGACACGTTCACGCAGTTCCTGAACCTTGGGGGAATACGCAAAATCCATGAGAAGCACCTTCTTGGCAGAGGTTGTTTTTAGGTCATGAAATCGATGCTAGTTCAGCTACGAAAATTTACCTAACCTATTCTCGGCGTGTATTAACATTCATCACCGATATATGGTTCACTGATTTGCATCGCCACCCGGCACCTCACAACAAGCTTAAGAACAAGCCCAATAACAAGAGTGCAGCGCCATGAATCTGAGCAAGGTCGACCTCAACCTTTTCATCGTCTTTGATGCGATCTACACCGAAGCCAACCTGACCCGCGCCGGGCAGATCGTCGGCATCACTCAGCCGGCGGTGTCCAATGCCCTGGCGCGTTTGCGCGAGACCTTCAATGACCCGCTGTTCGTGCGCACGGCCCAAGGCATGGTGCCCACGCCCATGGCCCAGAACATCATTGGCCCGGTGCGCAATGCCTTGTCACTGTTGCGGGTGTCGGTGCAGGAAAGCCGGATCTTCAATCCGCTGCAAGCGGTCAAGACCTACCGCATCAGCATGACCGACCTTACCGAAGGCGTGATCCTGCCACTGCTGTTCCAGCGCCTGCGACGCCTGGCGCCGACCGTGGCCATCGAGAGTTTCCTGTCCAAGCGCCGTGAAACCACCAAGGAGTTGGCCGCCGGTCGCCTCGACTTCGCCGTCGACGCGCCACTCAATACCGACCCGCAAGTACGCCACGTCAAGCTGATGGAGGACCGGTACGTGTGCGCCATGCGCAAGGGGCACCCACTGGCGAGCAAGGAAAAAATCAGCCTCGATGATTACCTGGCCCAAACTCATGTGCATATTTCCAGCCGCCGTAACGGTCTGGGTTATGTCGACCTGGCCCTGGGCAAGATGGGCATCCAGCGCAAGATCGCCCTGCGCTCCCAGCATTACTTGATGGCGTCCCAGGTGTTGCAACAGACCGACATGGTCATGACCGTCCCCGAGCGCTTTGCCCGTCGTCACGATCTGCATGCCTTTGTGTTGCCGGTCAACGATGTGCCCCCCGTGGAAACCCATCTCTACTGGCATGAAAGCACCGACCAGGACCCGGCCAACCGCTGGATGCGCGAACAAATGATCGAGCTGTGCCAGCAGGTGACGGCGCATGAGAAAAAGCTTGATAAGGTGGTGTAAAACTGAGGACCGCGTCATCGTTCTTCGCGAGCAAGCCCGCTCCCACATTGGACCTGCAGTACACGCAACATTTGTGTACAACGCAGAACCTGTGGGAGCGGGCTTGCTCGCGAATAGGTCTGTACAGGCAACGCACCTACGACTGCTTGACGTGAACGTCAACCTGCCATTAGCTTAGCGCCAGCCCCTTTCGTTTCGAGCGCTTCCATGAGCAGCCAGACCTACAGCATCTCCGACCTCGCCCGCGAACTGGATATCACCACCCGGGCCATCCGCTTCTATGAAGAGCAAGGCCTGCTGAGCCCGGAGCGACGTGGCCAGGAACGCATTTATTCACCTCGGGACAAGGTCAGCCTGAAGCTGATCCTGCGAGGCAAACGCATCGGTTTTTCCCTGGCCGAGTGCCGTGAACTGATCGAACTCTACGACCCCACCAGCGGCAATCAGAAACAACTGCACAGCATGCTGGCGAAGATCACCGAGCGCCGGGAGCAGCTTGAACAGCAACTGCTGGACATCGAACAGATGAAACTGGAACTCGACACCGCCGAAGAACGCTGCATCCAGGCCCTGGAGCAGACGATCAAAGGCCAGGAATTCATCCAATAACGACGCCAATCCCATGTGGGAGCGGGCTTGCTCGCGAATGCAGACTTACATTCAGCTCATCTGGCGACTGTCACACTGCTTTCGCGAGAAAGCCCGCTCCCACATAGGATCGGCGCACTCAACTACAGGTCAATCCCCATGTCCCTTCCCTCCTTTGTACGCCTGATTGAAGTTGGCCCCCGCGACGGCCTGCAGAATGAAGCACAACCCATCAGTGTCGCCGACAAAGTGCGCCTGGTGGATGCCCTGAGCGCCGCCGGCCTGGGTTATATCGAAGTCGGCAGCTTTGTCTCGCCCAAGTGGGTGCCGCAAATGGCCGGTTCCGCCGAGGTGTTCGCGCAGATCCAGCGCAAACCCGGCGTCACCTATGGCGCCCTGGCGCCGAACCTGCGGGGGTTTGAAGACGCGCTGGCGGCCGGCGTGAAAGAGGTCGCCGTGTTCGCCGCCGCGTCCGAAGCGTTCTCCCAGCGCAACATCAACTGTTCCATCAAGGAAAGCCTTGAGCGCTTCGTGCCGATCATGGAAGCCGCCCGGCAGAACGGTGTCAACGTGCGCGGTTACGTCTCCTGCGTGCTGGGCTGCCCGTACGAAGGCGCGGTCAAGCCCGAACAAGTGGCGTGGGTCGCCCACGAACTGTACGCAATGGGCTGCTACGAGGTGTCCTTGGGGGACACCATCGGCACCGGCACCGCTGGCGCCACACGCAAGATGTTCGAAGTGGTTTCGGCACAAGTGCCCAGGGACAAGCTTGCCGGGCACTTCCACGATACCTACGGCCAAGCCATGGCCAACGTCTACGCCAGTCTGCTGGAAGGCATCGCCGTGTTCGACAGTTCTATCGCAGGCCTGGGCGGTTGCCCGTATGCCAAGGGCGCCAGCGGTAACGTTGCTACCGAAGACGTGTTGTACCTGCTCAATGGCCTGGGCATTGAAACCGGCGTCGATCTGGACGCACTGATGGGTGCCGGCCGGCAGATCTGTGACGTGCTGGGTCGCCCTACCGGTTCGCGGGTAGCCAAGGCGCGCGCCGCACAGTGAGGTGTTACCGCTCCCTGTGTAACAGCTACGAAACGAGTAACACGGAAACAATTTGTCAGGTTTGGTCTGACAGCTTTTTCTACCGTAATCTATAACTAATTGATTTTGTTCATTTTTTAAAAGTTGGCACGGCACCTGCTATATCTCTGGCATAACAAGAATAAAAAAAGCGACAAACCCAATAAAAACAAGACGAAACGACTCTGACATAACAAAAACAACACGACAGAGGCGCAGCTAACAGATTTTTTTGGAGAAGATGGGCTTTTCAGGGTGCTTTCAGGAGCAACCCGCAACCGGGCAGAGAACAATAAAACTACCTTCAGGTAGCCCCCGAATCGGTTGGATCGCAAAGCGAAAAAGCAGATCAGCGCTCAAAAAAATACGTTTGCTCTTGATCCCGGATGGGGATCACCAAAACAGCGGTAAAGGGTCACGGCTACTAAAAACAACAACAGGCCGCCCCTCAATAATAAAAAAAGAGCACGTGACGACAAAATTAAAGGGGAGCTTCGGCTCCCCTTTGTGCTGTCTGGCGTTTGCTATTTTCTTGTGGGAACGGGCTTGCTCGCGAAAGCGGTGTGCCAAGCGACATAAATGTTGACTATGCCGCCGTCTTCGCGAGCAAGCCCGCTCCCACAGAGGATCTTGTTCAGCCTTCTTTATCACGCAGTTCTTCAATGCTGATTTCGCGCATGCGAAACTTCTGGATCTTGCCGGTCACGGTCATCGGGAACTCCTCGACGAACTTGAAATGACGTGGCGTCTTGAAGTGAGCAATGCGCTCTTTGCACCAGGCCTGCAATGCTTGCTCGGTGGCACTGTGGCCGGGATGGAACTTGATCCAGGCGACGATTTCTTCACCGTAGCGCGAGCACGGAATGCCGATCACTTGCACATCAGCAACAGCGGGGTGAGTGAAGAAGAATTCTTCCAGCTCACGCGGGTAAATGTTCTCACCACCACGGATGATCATGTCCTTGTTGCGCCCGACGATGCAGACGTAACCCTGTTCGTCCATGCTCGCCAGGTCGCCGGTGTGCATCCAACCGTCCCGATCGATGGCGTCGGCGGTGCCCTTGGGGTTGTTCCAGTAACCGAGCATCACGCTGTAGCCACGGGTACACAACTCACCGATGGTGCCACGGGGAACGATATTGCCGGCCTCGTCGACGATCTTGCTTTCCAACTGCGGCTGGGTACGGCCAACGGTGGTCACGCGCAACTCCAGCTCGTCTGAAGGACCGGTCTGCAACGACACAGGACTGGTTTCCGTCATGCCGTAGGCAATTTGCACTTGGGCCATGTGCATCTCGCTGATGACCCGGCGCATCACCTCAATGGGGCAAGTGGCCCCGGCCATGATCCCGGTGCGCAGGCTGGACAAATCAAAATCGCCTCGTTGCGGCTGGTCCAGCATGGCGATGAACATGGTGGGCACGCCATACAGCGCCGTGGCTTTTTCTTCAGCCACGGTACGCAGGGTCAGCAACGGATCGAAGGCGTCGTTGGGGTAGATCATGGTGCTGCCGTGGGTCATGCAGCCCAGATTGCCCATGACCATGCCAAAACAATGGTAGAGCGGTACCGGGATCACCAGCCGGTCGCTCGCCGTCAGTCCCAGGCTTTCGCCGACCATGTAACCATTGTTGAGGATGTTGTGATGGCTGAGGGTTGCGCCCTTGGGAAACCCGGTGGTGCCGGAGGTGTACTGGATATTCACCGGGTCATCATGATGCAGACTGGCTTGGCGCTCGACCAGTTGCTCAGGCGAAACCGCAGCGCCAAGGGCTGCCAGTTGCGACCAGGGCAAAAAACCTGAGGGGGGTTGAGCATCCAGACTGATGACCCCGCGTAGCTCCGGCAGACCCTCGCTGTGCAACTGACCTATCGACTGCTGCGCCAGCTCAGGCGCAAGCGCTTGCACCATGGCGTGATAATTCGAGGTTTTGAACGCTGCGGCGCAGACCAGCCATTGGCAACCCGACTGCTTGAGCACGTATTCGAGTTCGGAACTGCGATACGCCGGGTTGATGTTGACCAGAATGACACCGATCTTCGCACTGGCGAACTGGCTGATGCACCACTGAGCACAGTTGGGGGCCCACACGCCAAGACGGTCGCCGGCTTTCAAGCCCAGCGCCAATAGGGCTCGGGCGTGCAAGTCGACGGCTTCGGCCAGTTGCCGCCAGGTATAACGCAACGATTGATGGCGAACCACCAACGCCTCGCCATCGGGATACCGGGCCACAGTCTGATCGAAGGCCTCGCCGATGGTGTGCGCCAGTAGAGTCTTGTCCTGAGAGCCGCGGGTGTAGCTGAGCTGCGATTGCGAACCGGGTTGATCCATGATGACCCCTCTTGTCTTTATTAGTGGGTGTATCGGTGAACCTGCTGACTCAAGCGCACTTACTGTGGCGCAAGTTGACGTTAACGTAAAGGGTGATTGACAGTCATTCGTCACAGGCTTACGTTAACGTAAAGGTGAGAACCAATCCCCCCCTCTCCACACCCGACAAAAAAGCCAAAAGGTGTCCCATGAGCTACCCATCCCTGAACTTTGCCCTCGGCGAAACCATCGACATGCTTCGTGATCAGGTGCAGGCCTTCGTCAAAGCTGAGCTAGCGCCACGGGCCGCCCAGATAGACATCGACAACCTGTTCCCTGCCGACATGTGGCGCAAATTCGGCGACATGGGCCTGCTGGGCATCACCGTCCCGGAAGAATATGGCGGCGCGGGTCTGGGCTATCTGGCCCACGTGGTGACAATGGAAGAAATCAGCCGCGGCTCGGCCTCGGTCGCGCTCTCCTACGGCGCCCACTCCAACCTCTGCGTCAACCAGATCAACCGCAACGGCAATCACGAACAGAAAACCAAGTACCTGCCCAAGCTGATCAGCGGCGAACACATCGGCGCGCTGGCCATGAGCGAACCCAACGCCGGCTCTGACGTGGTGTCGATGAAGCTGCGGGCCGACAAGCGCGGCGATCACTACGTGCTCAACGGCAGCAAGACCTGGATCACCAACGGTCCCGACGCCAACACCTACGTGATCTACGCCAAGACCGACCTGGAAAAAGGCCCCCACGGCATTACCGCCTTCATCGTCGAGCGCGACTGGAAGGGCTTCAGTCGCAGCAACAAATTCGACAAGCTCGGCATGCGCGGCTCCAACACCTGCGAGTTGTTTTTCGATGACGTCGAAGTCCCGGAAGAAAACATCCTCGGGGTGCTCAACGGCGGCGTGAAAGTGTTGATGAGCGGCCTCGATTACGAGCGTGTCGTGCTGTCGGGCGGCCCTACCGGGATCATGCAGGCCTGCATGGACCTGATCGTGCCGTACATCCACGACCGCAAGCAGTTCGGCCAGAGCATCGGCGAATTCCAGTTGATCCAGGGCAAAGTCGCGGACATGTACACCCAACTCAACGCCAGCCGCGCCTATCTCTATGCCGTGGCCCAAGCCTGCGAGCGCGGCGAAACCACCCGCAAGGACGCCGCCGGGGTCATCCTCTACAGCGCCGAACGCGCCACGCAGATGGCCCTCGACGCGATCCAGATTCTGGGGGGTAACGGCTACATCAATGAATTCCCGGCCGGTCGCCTGCTGCGTGACGCCAAGCTGTACGAAATCGGTGCCGGCACCAGTGAGATTCGTCGGATGTTGATCGGTCGTGAACTGTTCAACGAAACCCGCTAAACGGAGCTGTCCATGGCCACGCTGCATACCCAGCTCAATCCGCGCTCAGCGGAATTTATTGCCAACCGCGAGGCGATGCTCAAACAGGTCGACGCTTTGCACACCCTGCTCGCTCAGGTTCAACAAGGTGGTGGCCCCAAGGCGCAGGAACGCCACACCTCGCGGGGCAAACTGCTGCCCCGTGAGCGCATCAATCGCTTGCTCGATCCGGGTTCGCCGTTTCTCGAGATCAGCCAACTGGCAGCTTACGAGGTGTATGGCGAAGACGTGCCGGCCGCGGGCGTGATTGCCGGGATCGGCCGGGTGGAAGGCGTCGAGTGCATGATTGTCGCCAACGACGCGACGGTAAAAGGCGGTTCCTACTACCCGCTGACGGTGAAGAAACATCTGCGAGCCCAGACCATCGCCCAGCAAAATCGCCTGCCGTGCATTTATCTGGTGGATTCGGGCGGTGCCAACCTGCCGCGCCAGGACGAAGTGTTTCCCGACCGTGAACACTTCGGGCGAATCTTCTTCAATCAGGCGAACATGAGCGCCATGGGCATTCCACAGATTGCCGTGGTCATGGGTTCCTGCACCGCCGGTGGCGCCTACGTGCCGGCGATGGCCGACGAAGCGATCATGGTCCGCCAGCAGGCGACGATCTTTCTCGCCGGACCACCGTTGGTAAAAGCTGCCACCGGAGAGGTGGTCAGTGCTGAAGACCTGGGCGGTGCCGATGTGCACTGCAAGATCTCGGGCGTCGCCGACCACTACGCCGACAACGATGAACACGCCCTGGCCATTGCTCGGCGCAGCGTCGCCAACCTCAACTGGCGCAAGCTCGGCGAAGTGCAGCAACGCGCGCCCATCGCCCCGCTGTATTCAAGCGACGAGCTGTACGGCGTGGTTTCGGCGGACGCCAAGCAGCCGTTTGACGTGCGTGAAGTGATTGCGCGGCTGGTGGACGGTTCGGTGTTCGATGAGTTCAAGGCGCTGTTCGGGACGACGCTGGTATGCGGTTTTGCTCACTTGCACGGCTACCCGATCGCCATTCTCGCCAACAACGGCATCCTCTTCGCCGAAGCCGCACAGAAAGGCGCGCACTTTATCGAGCTGGCCTGTCAACGCAGTATCCCGCTGCTGTTCCTGCAAAACATCACGGGTTTCATGGTCGGGCAGAAATACGAAGCCGGCGGCATCGCCAAGCACGGCGCGAAGCTGGTGACGGCGGTGGCCTGCGCCAAGGTGCCGAAATTCACGGTCATCATCGGCGGTAGCTTTGGGGCCGGCAACTATGGCATGTGCGGCCGCGCCTACGACCCACGGTTCTTGTGGATGTGGCCGAATGCGCGGATTGGCGTGATGGGTGCCGAACAGGCCGCCGGCGTATTGGTGCAGGTCAAGCGCGAACAGGCCGAACGTAGTGGCCATCCGTTCAGCGCCGCCCAGGAAGCTGAAATCAAACAACCGATTCTCGATCAGTACGAAGAGCAGGGCCACCCCTACTATTCCAGCGCGAGGCTGTGGGACGACGGCGTCATCGACCCCGCCCAGACCCGCGATGTACTGGGCCTGGCCTTGTCCGCGTCGTTGAACGCGCCCATCGAACCGAGCCGCTTCGGCGTGTTCCGGATGTAAACGGGGAATGCACATGGATAACTTCAACACCCTCGAACTGCTCAGCGACCCCCGCGGCTTTGCCACCTTGTGGCTCAGCCGTGAACAGAAAAACAACGCGTTCAACGCCGAAATGATCCGCGAGCTGATCCTTGCCCTGGACCATGTCAGCAGTGATCCGAATCTGCGTTTTCTGCTGATCCGTGGTCGCGGTAAACACTTCAGCGCCGGTGCCGACCTGGCCTGGATGCAGCAGTCAGCCGAACTCGATTACCACACCAACCTGGACGACGCCCGGGAACTGGCGGAGCTGATGTACAACCTCGCCAAGTTGAAAATTCCTACCGTGGCGGTGGTCCAGGGCGCGGCGTTTGGCGGTGCGCTGGGGCTGATCAGCGCCTGCGACATGGCCATCGGCGCCGATCAAGCGCAGTTCTGCCTCTCGGAAGTACGCATCGGCCTGGCGCCGGCGGTGATCAGCCCGTTCGTGGTGCAAGCCATCGGAGAGCGGGCCGCGCGGCGTTACGCCCTGACCGCCGAACGCTTCGACGGACAGCGGGCGAAAGAGATCGGGTTGCTGTCGGAAAGTTACCCGGCCGAAACCCTGGAGCAGCAGGTCGAACAATGGGTCGACAACCTGTTGCTCAACAGTCCGGCGGCCATGCGCGCCAGCAAGGAACTGTTGCGTGAAGTCGGCAACGGCGCCCTGACACCGGCATTGCGGCGCTACACCGAAAACGCCATCGCCCGCATCCGCGTCAGTCCGCAAGGCCAGGAAGGTTTGCGGGCGTTCCTGCAAAAGCGCTCGCCCAGTTGGCAAGCCGAATCGAACAACAAGGAGCCGCGTTGATGAGCGCCCCCATCCTCACCACCTTGCTGGTGGCCAACCGTGGTGAAATCGCTTGCCGCGTGATGCGCACCGCCAAGGCCATGGGGCTGACCACTGTGGCCGTCCACAGCGCCACCGATCGCGATGCCCGTCACAGCCGTGAAGCCGATATCCGTGTAGACCTGGGCGGTAGCAAGGCCGCTGACAGCTATTTGCAAATCGACAAACTGATCGACGCGGCCAAGACCAGCGGCGCCCAGGCTATCCATCCCGGGTATGGTTTTCTTTCGGAAAATGCCGGGTTCGCCCGGGCCATCGAAAACGCCGGCCTGATCTTCCTCGGCCCGCCCGCCTCGGCCATCGATGCCATGGGCAGCAAGTCCGCCGCCAAAGCTCTGATGGAAACCGCCGGCGTACCCCTGGTGCCCGGTTATCACGGCGAAGCCCAGGACTTGGAGACCTTCCGCGACGCCTGCGAACGCATCGGCTATCCGGTACTGCTCAAGGCCACTGCCGGTGGCGGTGGCAAGGGCATGAAAGTGGTCGAGGACGTCAGCCAACTGGCCGAAGCGCTGGCTTCGGCCCAGCGTGAAGCACAATCGTCGTTTGGCGATTCGCGGATGCTGGTGGAAAAATACCTGCTCAAGCCACGGCACGTGGAAATCCAGATTTTTGCCGATCAGCACGGCAACTGTCTGTACCTCAATGAACGTGATTGCTCGATCCAGCGGCGGCATCAGAAGGTCGTCGAAGAAGCACCCGCGCCGGGCCTGAGCCCGGAACTGCGGCGGGCCATGGGCGAAGCCGCCGTGCGTTCGGCTCAAGCCATCGGCTATGTCGGTGCCGGTACCGTGGAATTTCTGCTGGATGCGCGCGGTGAGTTCTTCTTCATGGAGATGAACACGCGCCTGCAAGTCGAACACCCGGTGACCGAAGCCATAACCGGCCTTGATCTGGTGGCATGGCAGATTCGCGTGGCACGTGGCGAGCGGCTTCCAATGACACAGGAGCAAGTGCCACTGCGGGGCCACGCTATCGAAGTGCGCCTGTATGCCGAGGATCCGGCCAACGACTTCCTGCCGGCTACCGGGCGCCTGGCGTTGTATCGCGAGTCGAGTGCGGCACCGGGTCGTCGGGTCGACAGCGGGGTGGAGGAAGGCGATGAGATTTCACCGTTCTACGACCCGATGCTCGGCAAGCTGATTGCCTGGGGCGAGGATCGTGAACAGGCGCGGTTGCGGCTTTTGAGCATGCTCGACGAGTTTGCCATCGGCGGGCTGAAAACCAACATCGGATTTCTACGACGCATCGTGGCCCACCCCGCCTTTGCGGCGGCGGAGTTGGACACTGGATTTATCCCACGTTACCAGACGCAACTACTGCCAGAGCCCGGCGAATTGGATGACGACTTCTGGCTCGCGGCGGCCCATGGCTTCGCCTTGAGCCTGACGCCGCGTGCACGGCCTGATGACGCCAACTCACCTTGGGCCAACACCGCAGGACTGCGTCTGGGGCTGCCAAGACAGACCACTGTGCACCTTAGCTGTGAGGGCCAGGATCGAGCGTTGACCCTGGACGTCACGGCCGGTCGTACAGAATTCCTGGGTGAGCAACTGGTGATCGAGCACGATGGCCTGCGTCGCAAGCATCGCGCCATTCGCCAGGACGACAGTCTGTATCTGCAATGGGAAGGAGACCTGCACCGAGTCGACGTGTACGACCCGCTGGCCGCCGCCGAAGCCAGCCACAGCCACCAAGGCGGCCTGACCGCCCCCATGAACGGCAGTATTGTTCGGGTGCTGGTGAGTGCCGGCCAAACGGTGGAAGCCGGGGCGCAACTGGTGGTATTGGAGGCGATGAAAATGGAGCACAGCATTCGCGCGCCCCAGGCCGGTGTGATCAAGGCCCTGTATTGCCAGGAAGGCGAAATGGTCAGCGAGGGCTGCGCGTTGGTGGCGTTCGAAGAATAAGTATCGGCCCGCTCCCACAGGCCGATCCAGTCAGAACCTGATGGTGGCCTGCACGACCACACCGATGATGCGGCATTGCTCGGTGTACAGGGTTTTCGGGTAGGTGGGATTGAGCGGGACCAGGTAACGCTGCCCGCTCTCTTCGATCAATTTGCGAAAGGTGGCGTCACTGCTGTCAGGCAACTGGGCAACCACCAGTTTGCCGGGCGCAGCTTCAATGGCCGGGTCCACCAGGATCGACATTCCCTCGGGAATGCTCAACCCGCTGGGTGACGTCATCGCATCTCCCACCACCACCAGCCAGAATGCGTCCCCCTGAGCGTGATAGTCCGTCAGCTCATAGCGCGCCTGGCTGCAGGACGGCAGATCGCCTTCGCGAATCTCGCCTACCTCGCTCCAATCACTTACCGGGTAGCGGAAGTACGGATTGTACTTCTGCGCCAGGGCCATGCCTTCCTCGGTGGAGGTGTCCGGCTCGCGGATCACCATTGCCACTTCAAGAAACTCCAGCCCCAGCTCCCGCAGGACCCGGTTCATGTCGTCGACACTGGGTTGCCGGCGCTTGGTCAGCCAATGGCCGACGCCGCCCTGGGACATCCCCAAACGTTCTGCGAGCACCACTTGCGTGATGCGCAGCTCCTTCATCTTGGCCTTGACCAACTCTATCCATTTATCCATGTGCGGCACGATACTTGGCTGGCTCCGACCATCAAAACACAAAATGTAGTATTTAAATTATCGTCACAATTACGATAGGTACTATTCTGGATTCAGGATTTCAGCCCCTACACGGAGAATCTAGACACCATGGACAGACTCAACAACGATGAGCCCACCCGCCCTTCCGACAGTACATTCACCTCGCTGCAGGACTGCCCGGCGGCCCAACGCGCTTTGGACTACTACTTGAAACCGGGTATGTCAGAAGCGCCTGCAGAACATCGCTTCTTCGACGTGAACCGCAACATCAGCGCAGAAGAGGCCTTGGTCCATGCTTGCGACCTGCTGCGCTGTGCGGCCGCCACCGCCCAGGAATCCGCCAGCCGACTACAAGGGTCGAGCCGCGACCTGGCTTTTTCAGTGGTGCATATGATTGATCTGGTCAAGGTGATGCTTGACCGGTCACTGGATGGCTACCCTACTCGCTAGGCGTAACACTTGGGAATGGCACCGCGAATGCGGGACCAGGAAAATATTTTCCAATAGGCAGGATAAAAACATTTGACTTGCAAATGATAATGATTATTATTGCATCAGCTGGTCGCGAGATCAGTCGATAGGCCAGAAGACCTTAGGTCGGACTTCTGGAATATCTCCTCATCAGGCTAATCACGGTTTTTGACCCGGCTTTTTGCCGGGTCTTTTTTTGCCGATTTTTCGGCTTATGGCTTCAGGCTAATGAAGTCTTTTGGGTGTCGCTCATTCAATGGCGGCGATGATAGCAAATGAATATCCCTTTTCAAGCAATCCACGCCGTACCGACGAAAACTATCGACAGGCAGCACTTGAGAATCAATCGCGGACTCACTAAGCTCCAATAGCGTCCAGGGAGGACGCCCCCTCTTTTCTGTCACGCAAATCGTCCCGACATCCTCCTCCTTGCGTGTAAAGTAACGGTCATAAAATCCATCACAGGAACCGTGACCGTGGCTAAATCTTCCTTTGATATCAGCGCCAATTTCGACAGCGGCAACATCGAGATCGTCGACATCAGCAATCCTTTGCAATCACTGCTGAAGATCAGACCCGACACCCGTAGCGCCCACTTCCAGTGGTTCCACTTCAAGGCCAGTGGCTTGCATGTCGGCCAGGAATATTCCTTTCGTTTGCTCAATGCCAGTCAATCGTCCTACAACAAGGCATGGACGGGTTACCAGGCCGTCGCCTCTTATGATCACGTCAACTGGTTCCGTATTCCCACACAGTTCGAAGGCGACGCCCTGCGCTTTCACTTGGAAGCCGAACAGTCTCATGCCTGGTTTGCCTACTTCGAACCCTACAGCCGCGGTCGCCACGACTGGTTGATCGAGCAGGCACTGCACAAGGCCGGGACCGAACTGCTGGCCATTGGCAAAAGCGTGGAAGGCCGCGACATTCAACTACTGCGCAAGGGCAGCGGTGCCGAAGGTCGACGCAAGGTCTGGATCATCGCCCAGCAGCATCCCGGCGAGCACATGGCCGAGTGGTTCATGGAGGGCGTGATCGAACGCCTGCAACATCAGGACGACCCGCGCTTGAACCGACTGCTTGCCAAGGCCGATCTGTATCTGGTGCCCAACATGAATCCTGACGGTGCCTTCCACGGCCATCTGCGTACCAATGCCATGGGTCAGGATCTCAACCGCGCGTGGCAGAACGCCAGTCCGGAAATCAGTCCTGAGGTATTTTTCGTCCAGCAGCAAATGGAAAAATACGGCGTAGATTTGTTCCTGGACGTTCACGGCGACGAAGAAATCCCTCACGTCTTCACCGCCGGTTGCGAAGGCAACCCCGGCTACACGCCACGCATTGCCGAACTTGAAGAGCGCTTTCGCAGCGATCTCAAGCACCAGACCAAAGACTTTCAGACCGCTCACGGCTATACCCGCGACGCACCGGGCCTGGCCAACATGACCCTGGCCTGTAACGCAGTCGGCCAAAAATACGATTGCCTGTCCCTGACCCTGGAGATGCCGTTCAAGGATCATGACGACCACCCGGATCCTCGCACCGGCTGGTCCGGCAAGCGTTCGATGCAACTGGGCAAGGATGTATTGAGCAGCATTGAGACCATGGTTGACGAATTGCGTTAATCCAACGACCTGATCAACCCTGGTCCAAGATGGATATCCTAGGTGGGAGCTTTGCTCCCACAATCATCAGCCCTTGCCACGCAACATACTGTCCAACACCTCATCCCGACGCACCCAACCATGAAACAGTGCCGCCGCCAGATGCACCAGCACGGTCAGGAACAATAGATAAGCCAGGTAGCCGTGAGCCTTGCGCAACAGTGCGAAAGTCTGGGCATCCGCCGGTACGATGGAAGGCAATTGCAGGGAGCTGCTGAGCATCACCGGGTCTCCCGCCGCTGAAATCATGCCCCAGCCCAACAATGGCAAAATCAACATCAAGGCATACAGCAGAACATGGGAGGCCTTGGCCGCCAACGCCTGCCAGCCTGGCAGATCGGCCGGCAATGGCGGTTGGCGCGTCGTAAAGCGCACCACCAGGCGCACGATCACCAGCAGCAAAATCGCGATGCCCAAGGGTTTGTGCAACTGAAGCAGCCATTCATGGCGCTCGGACACCGAGGCCACCATGCCCGCGCCGATAAAGAGCATGGCAATGACCATCAATGCCATCAACCAGTGCAGCAGTCGCGCCAGCGGTGCGAAGTGTCGAGGGGTGCTCATGGGCGGGACTCCTGGTTGGCGGGCAATTGACTGACTTCGCTGGTGCGCCGCAAGTACGAGCTGGCATACGCGGCAGAGCGCGCCGCCAAAAGCGGGTCTTCTGAACCTTCGATGCCGTTGGGCAAAATCAGCGGGTCATAGTTGATGTCGCGGCATTCGCCGTCGTCCTGCGACTGGGTGCGCTCCAGCACCAGCGTACCGGCGTTGAGCACCTTTCGATCTTCGGGCCAGGCTTTGCTGGCGTCATTCACCGGATCGCCCGGATTGGCCAAAGTGATATTCAGTTGCCAGCGCAACGGCCCCGCAGCCAGGCGCTTCACCAGATCCTGTTCCAGAAAGTCGGCGCCCTGGGGTGAGGTCACTTGCGTGCCATCTGCGGCCACTGGCACCACGCCCCACCGCACCGCCTGGCGTTGTCCAGCAGGATTGACCAGATAGAACGCATTGATGCCGTTATAGATTTCGGTGGCATAGCTGGCCGAGGGCTTCGCGGTCTTGATCCATTGCAGGAACGGTTTGGCTTCCGGGTGCGCGGCAAAGAAGGCGGGGACGGCCGCAGGGTTGGGTTTACCCGTGGCCGGATCCGGCGATTGGGCCTGTTGCAACTGATAGAACGCTTCGGGAGTGCCCACCGGAAACACCGGCATGCTGTTCATGCCGGTACGCCACTGCTGCCCGTTGGCCTGGGTGAAGCGCAGCGCCAGACTGCGGATCGGCACGCTGTTGTCCGGCGCGTAGGGGTTGCCGCTGGGCAAGGCAAACCGCCCGACGACCGGCGTGCGCGGCTCCATGAAGACTTGGGCACTGGAATAGGGGCGAGCTTCACCGCTGCTTTGGAAATAGCCCGCAACGCAAACCCCTTTGGAGTGATTACGACGAAAGCCGGGGTGCACGCCGTTGTTCTTTTCCAGCACATTGACCAACGCATTCGGCGTCAGGCGTTGTGGGTCAAGGGTTCCATTGACGTAGGCAAATGTCCCGGCCAACGCGGCGACAATCACGGCGATGCCGCTCAGGCGCAGCGCCAGGCTGGTGGCACCCAACGGCGGCCGGCTCGGTTCAGAGGAAGGGTCAACCATGACGAAGCTCCAAGGCCCAAGGCCATTTCTACAAAGGACCCGTCAGACGAAAGCCTGAGGGTTTTATTCCCACGCTTCGTATTTATTTTTTCCAGGCTGGAATAATCTCCTTCGCGAGTCGTCTTTCCACTCCCGGCGCAGTGACTGCCAAAGAAGCACAGCCATGAACGAACTCGACGAACAGTTGCGCACGCTCATCCCCCGACTACGGCGGTTTGCCGTGTCGTTGACGCGCAACCCCAGCAACGCTGACGACCTGGTGCAAGCATGCCTGGAGCGGGCATTGTCAAAATGGAACGACAAGCGGGCCGACGGCGATCTTCGGGCCTGGCTGTTTTCGATTCTTTATCGACAGTTTCTCGATAGCCATCGTCGTTCCCGGCGCTATGCCCGCATGCTGGAATTTTTTACCGGCCGCGACGACGCTCACCCTTCGGCCGAGCGCAGCGTGATCGCCCAAACGTCCCTCGAGGCGTTCGATCAACTGACCACCGAACAACGCGCGCTATTGCTGTGGGTGTCAGTGGAAGGCTTGAGCTACCAGCAAGTGGCCGACATCCTCGACGTACCGACCGGCACCGTAATGTCACGCATATCCCGCGCCCGCCAGGCCCTGCGCCAACTCAGCGACGGCGAAATCACCCGCCCTGCCCTGCGGATACTCAAATGATCAGCATGCCCCCCAGCGACAACGACCTGCACGCCTTCGTCGATCATCAACTGAGCGAAGCCGACCAGCGTCTGATGGAAAACTACCTGGCCCATCACCCGGAAGTCGCCGCCCGAGTCCAGGCCTGGCAACAGGACGCACAACACTTGCGCGCGGCCCTGAACGCAGGCCTGCAACACGCGCCCAATCCGGACCTCGACCCGATAGCGATCCGCCAACGCCTGAAACATCGGTTCCATCGTCATCTGGCCAGCGCGGCAGTGTTGCTGCTGGCCGTCAGTGTCGGCGGTTTGAGCGGCTGGAAGGCCCGGGAGATGACGCTCGTCAGCGCTATGCTGCCCATGACCGACGCCTTACAGGCGTATCGACTGTTTGCCCAACAAGGCATCCTGCCGGCCGATTATCAAGGCGGCGACGAGAGCACCATGCAAGGCTGGCTCGACCGTTATTTCACCCGGGCCGACCGCCTGCCAGATCTGTCGGGGGCAGGATTCAAGCCGGTCAGCGGGCGATTGCTGAGCACCGAGCAAGGGGCGGCGGCAATGGTGGTTTATCAGGACCCGAGCGGTCAGAAAATCAGCTTCTACGTGCGTCCACCGGGCCCGAAAAATTTCCTGCTACCGCGCGGCAGCCGTCGTGACGGCGAGTTGCAGGCCGAGTATTGGTCCGGGCCGGGATACAACTATGCGATGGTCATACCCAGTGATACGCCAGCGGCGCAAAAGCTCAAGCAGACCCTGAATTTCTGAGCACCGCAGATCCCCTGTGGGAGCGGGCTTGCTCGCGAAGGCGGTGTGTCAAACGACATTGATGTTGAATGTGCCAGCGCCTTCGCGAGCAAGCCCGCTCCCACAGGGGCTGGAGATGTCGTGAAATTTAACCCTGCCCAAACACCTGCGAAGGCCTGCGCAGCAGTGGGTCGAACGGATTGATCCGCGGCCCGATCAGCGCCGCCTCGCGCTTAAGCATCTCCACCACCGTCGGCAGGCGGTCGGGCCCCAGTCGATCACTCACGGTCGCCACGCTCAACGCCGCCACGGCGCGGCCCTCCCGGTCCAGGATCGGCACAGCCACCCCGGCCATGCCTTGCAAGACGCCAGTATTGCGTCCGGCGTAGCCCAGCGCGCGTACGCTCTCCACTTCCGTGCGCAGGAAGACTTCATCGTACAAATGAAAATCCTTGAGCCGTGGCAGGTTGTACTGGATCACCGTGTCGCGCTCTTCTTCCGGCAGGAACGCCAGAATCGCCAGGCTGCCCTGCCCCACGCCCAACGCCACGCGACCGCCGATGTCGCCGGTGAATGTGCGGATCGGGAAAGGACCTTCACTGCGGTCCAGACAGATCGCATCAAAACCACTGCGCGCCAGCAGAAATAACGAATCCCCCAGGGACGCCGACAGCCGCAGCATGGCAGGCCGCGTCAACTCACGCAGGTTGCCGGTGTTCCCGGCACGCGCGGCCAAGGCAAAAAAGTCCAGGCTCAGGCGATAGCGTTTGCTGCGCGCGTCCTGCTCGACCATGCCTTCGTCCATCAGGCTACGCAGCATGCGATGCGTGGTGGGTTGAGACAGGCCGATGCGCTGAGCCAATTGCGTAACCCGCTCCCCGCCCTCGATGGTTTCTCCCAGGCTGCGCAACACGGCAAACAGTCGGGAGACCGCGCCGACCCCAACTTCATTTTTTTCGTTATTCCGATCAATGGAATCTGACATTAGATTTCTCGGTAGCTAATTTACTCACCGAAGGAAACTGAAAATAGTCGTCGCTTCAGTGAAATAGTCCATTGAGCCCATCCTATTCTTCGTCCTACTCTGCGTCCATACAGGGGCGATTCGAACAACAGCGGCAGCCGACTTAACGCCGAGCGCCAACGCACCCCGCAGCATCTTTTCGTATCTGCCCATACAAAAAAGCGCGCCTTGTGGCGACGCATAACAATCTCAGGTGGAGCGCAATCATGGCTTTTGTGCAACTTGAAGGACTTGGCAAACGTTACGGCGACATCGATGCCGTGGTGGACACCCATCTCTCGGTGGAAAAAGGCGAATTCGTCTCGCTGCTGGGCCCCTCAGGCTGCGGCAAAACCACCACCTTGCAAATGATCGCCGGCTTCGTCGAAGTCAGCAGTGGGCGCATCCTGCTTGACGGTCGCGATATCACCCACGCCAAGCCCGCCAGTCGGGGCCTGGGCGTCGTGTTCCAAAGCTACGCGCTGTTCCCCCACATGACCGTCAAGGACAACGTCGCTTTCGGCCTGCGCATGCGAAAAGTGCCCGGCGCCGAGCTGCAACAACGGGTGAATCGGGTGCTGAAGCTGGTGCGTCTGGACCAGCACGCCGAGCGCTACCCGCGGGAACTCTCGGGCGGCCAGCGCCAGCGTGTGGCACTGGCCCGGGCGCTGGTGATCGAGCCGCCAGTGCTGCTGCTCGACGAACCGCTGTCCAATCTCGACGCCAACCTGCGCGAGGAGATGCAGTACGAAATCCGCCGCATTCAGCGAGAAGTCGGCATCACTACATTGATGGTGACCCACGACCAATCCGAAGCACTGTCCATCAGTGACCGGGTCGTGGTGATGCAGGCCGGGCGAATCACTCAGATCGACGCGCCGTACACCCTCTACGAACACCCGCGCACCGAATTCATTTCCGGCTTCGTCGGCAAAGCCAACCTGCTGCCCGGCGAGCGCGACAGCCAGGGCAACGTTCAAGCTTGCCGCCAGGGCCACGGCCCACTGGTCTTGAGCCTGCGTCCAGAGAAAATCGATCTGTGCCAAGCCGGCTCGGGTCGGTTGCAAGGCGTCATCGTCAGCCGCTTCTTTCTCGGCAGCCAATGGCTGTACGGTGTTTCGACCAACCTGGGCGAACTCAGCGTGGTGCGCCGCAACGACGGCTGCGCGCCGCTGACCGAAGGCACGGCGGTGGGTCTTGACTGGGATCCGGCGCTGCTGCGGGTGCTGAGCGTGGACGAGGTGCCGGCATGAAACTGATCGATGCAATGCGCCGGGGAAGGCAAGGCTACCTGATGTCAGCCCCCGCCCTGGCCTGGTACCTGGGCCTGCTGGTCATTCCCTTGGGGCTGACGTTGGTGCTGTCGTTCAACGTCTTCGACTACGGCACCGGCATCGACGCGCACGCCTACACCCTCGACCACTACGCGAGCCTGCTGAGCGACCCGTACTATTACGAGATCTTTTTGCGCACATTCTGGATCAGCGCACTCACCACTATTTTGTGCGTGCTGAT
Organism: Pseudomonas sp. NFACC45; assembly: GCF_900113505.1. NCBI lineage: Bacteria > Pseudomonadati > Pseudomonadota > Gammaproteobacteria > Pseudomonadales > Pseudomonadaceae > Pseudomonas > Pseudomonas sp. NFACC45. Next base: position 279,315 of record NZ_FOPO01000008.1, on the reverse strand, counting down.
CGGTGTGCCCGAGGCCTATATCCTCAGCCGCATGGGCGCGCCTTGGCGCTCGATTTTCCTCATTCTGATTCTCACGCCGCTGCTGATTTCGGTGGTGGTACGGGCCTTCGGCTGGAGTCTGCTGCTGGGTGCCGACGGGCTGGTCAACCAGACGTTGCAAGCCTTCGGTGGTTCACCGATGAAGCTGCTCTATACGCCGTTTGCCGTGGTCATCGCCCTGGTGCATGTGATGCTGCCGTTCATGATCATCCCGGTCTGGACCTCGCTGCAAAAGCTTGATCCGGCCGCCGAACAGGCCGCGCTGTCCTTGGGCGCCAGCCAGTTCACGGTGATGCGCAAGGTCGTGCTGCCGCAGATCATGCCCGGCGTATTGTCCGGCACCCTCATCGTGTTCGGCCTCGCCGCCAGCTCCTTCGCCATTCCCGGCCTGCTCGGCGGACGCCGTCTGAAAATGGTCGCCACGCTGATCTACGACCAGTACCTGTCGGAGCTGAACTGGCCAATGGGCGCGGCGATTGCCGTCGCGTTGCTGCTGCTCAACCTGCTGATCATGCTGTCGTGGAACCGCATGATCGAAGGCCGCTACAAGAAGTCATTGGGGTAACTCGTCATGTCCAGGAACGGTCCTTTCGCCCTGTTGTTTCATGCCCTGGTGGTGGTGTTCATGATGGCGCCGCTGGTGGTGGTGTGTCTGGTTGCCTTCACCCCGGAAAACACCCTGAGCCTGCCCACCACGGCGTTTTCCCTGCGCTGGTTCCGTGCGGTGTTCGAACGCGCCGACTTTATCGATGCGTTCTACAACAGCCTGATCCTGGCGTTCAGCGCGGCGTCGTTGGCGACGCTGATCGCGGTGCCGGCAGCACTGGCGATCACTCGACTCGAATTCCCTGGCCGGGATTTTTTCAATGCTCTGTTCCTGTCGCCAATCATCATTCCGCACCTGGTGCTGGGTGTGGCATTGCTGCGGCTGTTTGCGCTGATGGGCGTGAACGGCAGCTTCACCTGGCTGATCTTCGCCCACGTGCTGGTGATTACTCCGTATGTGCTGCGTCTGGTGCTGGCCTCGGCCATCGGTCTGGACCGCAGCGCCGAGCAGGCCGCGCAATCGCTAGGGGCCGGGCGCTTCACACTGTTTCGGCAAATCACCTTGCCGATGATTCTGCCCGGGGTAGCCGGGGGTTGGTTGCTGGCGTTCATCAACAGTTTCGACGAGGTCACCTTGTCGATCTTCGTCACGTCACCGGCCACGCAAACCCTGCCGGTGCGCATGTATGTCTACGCCACCGAATCCATCGACCCGATGATGGCGGCGGTTTCGGCGCTGGTCATCGCGCTCACGGCGCTGACCATGATTCTGCTCGACCGGGTCTATGGCCTGGATCGGGTTCTGGTGGGCAAACAATGAGGGCGCCATGGCTCTGCTGACACGACTGGCCGAGGGCGACCGCCCGGCACTGGACTTTACCCTCGACGGCAAACCGGCCATCGGTCTGCTGGGCGATACCCTGCTCACCGCTGTGCTGACCTGCAGCGAACATTTGCGCGGCAGCGACTTCAGCGCCGAGCCCCGGGCCGGTTTCTGCCTGATGGGCGCCTGCCAGGATTGCTGGGTCCGGTTGGGCGACGGCCGCCGCGTGCGCGCCTGCTCGACGCTGCTTGAAGCCGGCCAGCAAGTCATCCGTGAACCGGGGCGTCAGCTATGAACAGTGCCGGCTGGGATGGCCTCATCGCGAGCAGGCTCGCTCCCACAAGGGATGTGCAGCAAGCATCACCATCGCGCCCCTGTGGGAGCGAGCCTGCTCGCGATAGCGTCTTTGAAGAATCCGCCAAACCCACCGCATCGCCTGTGAGGTGGCTATGAAACCGGTAGCCATCATCGGGGCCGGCCCGGCGGGTATCCGCGCCGCCCAGACCCTGGTCGCCCACGGCGTTTACCCCATTCTTCTGGACGAAGCCGCACGCGGTGGCGGACAGATCTATCGGCGACAACCGGCCAACTTCAAACGCTCGCCAGCCAAGCTGTATGGCTTTGAGGCGCACAAAGCCAGCGCCCTGCACCAAACCTTCGACGCGTTGCGCGAACAGCTCGATTACCGGCCAGACACACTGGTGTGGAACGCCGAGGCCGGCCTGCTGGATACCTTGCATGAGGGCCGCGCCGCGCGCCTGGATTACTCCCGGGTGATCGTCGCAACGGGCGCCACTGACCGAATCCTTCCCGCTCCGGGATGGACCCTGCCGGGCGTGTACAGCCTGGGCGCGGCGCAGATCGCCCTGAAATTCCAGGGGTGCGCCATCGGTGAACGAGTGGTGTTCGCCGGCAGCGGCCCGTTGCTTTATCTGGTGGCTTATCAATACGCCAGAGCCGGTGCCAAGGTGCTCGCGGTACTCGACAGCTCGCCCTTGAGCGCCCAGGCCCGCGCCCTGCCCGGCCTGCTGGCTCAGCCGGTCACACTGGCCAAGGGGCTCTACTATCGTGCCTGGCTGACCAGCCACGGCATTGCTGTGCATCAAGGTGCGAGCCTGTCGCGTATCGACGGAGAAAGGCGCGTCCAGTCATTGCAGTGGCGCACCACAAAAGGCCTGCAATCGCTCGACTGCGACGCGGTGGCCTTCGCCCACGGCTTGCGCAGCGAAACCCAACTGGCTGACCTGCTGGGCTGCGAATTTTTCTGGAGTCACCTGAACCGCGCCTGGCTGCCACAGCGCGACCCTGCCGGTCGCAGCAGCGTGCCAGGGGTCTACCTGGCAGGCGACGGCGCTGGAATCATGGGGGCCGACGCTGCGGAGATAGCCGGCGAACGTGCAGCCCTGGCCTTGCTCGAAGACCTCGGCTACCTCGTCGACCCGCAGCGTTGCGCCCAACTGGAACAATCCCTGGAGCGCATCGGCCGTTTCCGACAGGGCTTGGAGCGCGCCTTTGTCCTTCCCACGGATTGGGCCGCCCACGCCGCTGACGACCTGATGATCTGCCGCTGCGAAGAGGTCAGCGCCGGCGAGATCCGCCAGGTAGTGGGCGAAGGCCATTGGGAAATCAACCGGGTCAAGGCCCATTGCCGGGTCGGCATGGGGCGTTGCCAAGGCAGAATGTGCGGCGCGGCAGCGGCGGAAATCATTGCCAGCGAGAGCGGGCGTCCGGTCGGCGAAATCGGCCGGATGCGGGCACAGGCACCGGTCAAGCCCCTACCGTTTGGCCTGGAGGTCGAGCCATGATCGAAGTGGACGTCGTGATCATTGGCGGCGGTATCGTCGGGGCCTCGGCCGCGCTGTTCCTGAGCAAAGCCGGACGCCGGGTGGCATTGCTGGAGAGAGACTTCTGCGGTTCGCACTCCAGCGGCGTGAACTACGGCGGCGTACGGCGCCAGGGTCGACCGTTGTCACAACTGCCGCTGTCGCAACGGGCCCATGAAATCTGGAGCCAGTTGCCACAGTTGATCGGCATCGACGGGGAATACCAGCGCAGCGGTCACCTGAAATTGGCCCGCAGCCCCGACGACTTGCGAGCCCTGCACGACTATGCCGCCAACAGCCAGGGCTTCGGCCTTGATCTGCAACTGCTGGACCGTGACCAGTTGCGCGTCCGCTTCCCATGGGTCGGTGCAGTTGCAGTCGGAGCATCCCTCTGCCCGGACGACGGCCACGCCAACCCGCGACTGGTATCCCCGGCATTTGCCCAAGCGGCCCGCAGGCATGGCGCACAGGTCTTTGAACAATGCGCAGTCAGTCATGTGGAGCATGACGGCCAGCGCTTTGGTGTGCGTACCGAAACGGGCCTGGTGCTTCAGGCTCCCTGGCTGCTGAACTGCGCGGGCGCCTGGGCGAGCCATTTTGCCGGGCAATTTGGCGAAGCGGTGCCCATGCACGCCGGACATCCAGCGATGCTGGTCACTGAGCCATTGCCCTTGGTGATGGATGCCAGCACCGGCGTGGAGGGCGGCGGTATCTACGCCCGTCAGGTCGCCCGCGGCAATTGCGTGCTGGGGGGCGGCCAGGGTTTCGCCCTGGACGATGCCCGCGCCCGACCCGGCCAGAACGCAGTGATCGACATCCTGCGCCAAGCCGTCGAGCTCTACCCTTTTTTGGAGGGTGCCCAAGCGATTCGCACCTGGAGCGGCACCGAAGGTTACCTGCCCGATCGCCAACCGGTGATCGGCCACAGCAGCATCCAACCCGGCCTGTTGCATGCGTTCGGCTTTGCCGGCGCAGGTTTTCAGATCGGTCCCGCGGTGGGCCAGGCGCTCACCGAAATCATCTGCTGCGGCGCGTCAAAAACGTCGCTGGATGCGTTTTCAATCACCCGGTTTCACTCCATCTCCGTTGCTTGATAGAGGAAGGTCGCGCCAATGAATAACGTCAAACGCAGTGCATTGTTCGGTTTCTGCTCGTTGGGTTTCTCCTGCCTGGGCGCCCTGCTCCCGGTCAGCCAGGCGCTGGCCGAGACGACGCTTTATCTGGGCATGAACGGTGGGACCATGGAGCGGCTTTATGCCGACAAGGTCTTGCCGGCCTTCGAAAAAGCCAACAACGTCAAAGTGGTGATCGTGCCCGGCACCTCCGCCGATATCCTGGCGAAAGTCCAGGCCAGTAAAGGCAACCCGCAAATGCACGTGATGTTCCTCGATGACGGCATCATGTACCGCGCCATCGCCATGGGGCTGTGCGACAAGCTCGAAGACAGCCCGCCCCTGGCGCAGATTCCGACCAAGGGCCGCATCAAGGATCAAGCCGTGGCCGTCAGCCTCGGTGTCACGGGACTGGCCTACAACACACGGTTGTTCAAGGAAAATGGCTGGAGCGCGCCCACCTCCTGGATGGACATGGCCGATCCGCGCTTCAAGGACAAACTGGTATTCCAGTCCCTGGCTTCCTCGACCTTCGGCCTGCACGGTTTCCTGATGTTCAACCGGATCCAGGGCGGCAGCGAAGCCGACGTCGAACCGGGCTTCAAGGCCTGGCCAAACACCGTCGGACGCAACGTGCTGGAATATATCCCGAGCTCCGCGAAGATTTCCGAAATGCTGCAAACCGACGAAGCCGCGCTATTCCCGTTGACGCCTACCCAAGTGACCGCGCTCAAACTCAAGGGCATGCCGGTCGAGTACGCGCAACCCAAGGAAGGCGCGGTGGTGCTTAACGTCGCTGAGTGCGCCATTGCCCAGAACACCCAGCCTGAACTGGCGCAAAAGCTCGCCGCCTTCCTGCTCACGCCCCAAGCCCAGGCCATTGCCCTGGAAGAAGGCGACCAGATCCCGTCCAACCCCACCACCCCCACCACTGACAAAACCCGCGGCCAGGTAGAGGCGATGAAGCAGTACCTGGAAACGGCCATTGCGGTGGATTGGGACCAGGTCAACGAGCAACGCCCGGCCTGGAACGCGCGCTGGAACCGCAGCGTCGAACGCTAGACACGTTTGTGGGAGCAAGGCTTGCCCGCGATGAAAGCAACGCGGTCTGCGAGAAAGCGAGGTGCCTGCATCGCGGGCAAGCCTTGCTCCCACAGATAAATCCCTCGCCAAAGGGTTTTGTGTTGGGCTGATTATTGGTTAACTGTCTGGCCTCGGGCGCTACGCCCGCCCCTTGATCAGCAGCGAACCTCTCATGCACACCCTCGCTCAACTGCGCGCCGGCCAGCTATCGGGCATCAAACGGCTGGATCTGTCCTGCGGCCTGACGCAGTTCCCCCGGGAAATCTTCGACCTGGCCGACTCGCTCGAAGTCCTCAATCTCAGCGGCAACCAGTTGACTGCGCTGCCCGATGATCTGCATCGGCTGACCCACCTGCGGGTGTTGTTCTGCTCGGACAACCACTTCATTGAATTGCCCGAATGCCTGGGCCGCTGCGCGGCATTGACCATGGTCGGTTTCAAGGCCAACCGCATCGAACGTGTGCCCGGCGCTGCCCTGCCGCCCCTATTGCGCTGGCTGATCCTGACGGACAACCGCATCAGTCAGCTACCGCAAGAGCTCGGCCAACGCCCGTTCTTGCAAAAGCTCATGCTCGCCGGCAACCGATTGCGGCAGTTGCCCACGAGCCTGGGGCAGTGCCATCGTCTTGAACTGCTGCGCATCGCCGCCAACCAACTGACCGAGCTGCCGCAATGGTTGCTGGAATTGCCAAGCCTGAGCTGGCTGGCCTATGCCGGCAACCCGCTGGAAACCCAGGCCAATGCCGACATCCTGGCTGGGACGACGACCATCGACTGGTCGCAACTTTACGTGCACCAACAATTAGGCGAAGGCGCTTCGGGGGTGATTCATCAGGCGCTGTGGCAGCCCCCGGGCCAGATAGCACGAAACGTTGCGCTCAAGCTGTACAAAGGCCAGATGACCAGCGATGGCTCCCCCTTGCATGAAATGCACGCCTGCATCACCGCAGGTCGTCATCCGAACCTGATCGACGTGCTGGGCCAGATCAATGGGCACCCCGAGCAACAGGCCGGGCTGGTGATGGAGCTGATCGAGCCCAGCTACCGCAACCTGGCGGGGCTGCCGAGCCTGGCGTCCTGCACCCGCGACGTGTATGCCGACGCACTGCATCTAAGCGCTCCCGCGGCCTTGCGCATCGCCCTGGGCATCGCCTCGGTGGCGGCGCACCTGCACCGCCAGGGCATCACTCACGGCGATTTGTACGGGCACAATATTCTGTGCAATGACCAGGGCGATTGTCTGTTGGGCGACTTTGGCGCGGCGTCGTTCCACGCCACTGCCGACACGGTGCAAACCCGTGCGCTACAACGCATCGAAGTGCGGGCGTTCGGGATTCTATTGGGGGAGTTGCTGGCGCGGATCGAACCGGGGCTCAGTGCTGAGGGACTGGCAACGTTGCAGGATCTGCAGGCGCGCTGCTGTCAGCCGCAAGTGCTGGGGCGACCGGGGTTTGAGGAGATTGAAGGCTTACTGCGCGACTGTGGTGAGGGAGCAAGCTCCCTCACCACAGGGGGTTGTAGTGCTTAACCGGCCAACCCGACAAACATGTCCTGCACGTCGTCGTGATTGTCCAGGCCCTCAAGGAACGCCTCGACTTCGGCCATCTGCTCGTCCGTCAGGCCGCTGACCGGGTTTTTCGGCTGGTAGCCGAGCTTGGCGGACAGCACGGTGAAACCTTGCTCCGGCAGCGCCTTCTGCACCGCATCGAGGTCGGAGGGATCCGTGAGGAACAGCGTCGCGCCGTCTTCGCCCGGTTCGAAATCCTGGGCACCGGCTTCGATAGCGGCCATTTCCGGATCGGCGTCCGGGCTGTCCGGGGAGGCCTCGACCATACCGACATGGTTGAAGTCCCACGCAACCGAACCCGAGGCACCCAATTGGCCCTTGCGAAACGCAACGCGAATCTCGGCGACGGTGCGGTTGATGTTATCGGTCACGCATTCGACGATCAGCGGCACCTGATGCGGTGCGAAGCCTTCGTAGGTCACACGATGGTATTGCACGGTTTCGCCGAGCTGGCCGGAGCCTTTCTTGATCGCGCGCTCCAGGGTCTCGCGGGGCATCGAGGCCTTTTTCGCCTGCTCGACCACCAGTCGCAGATGCGCATTGGTGGCAGTGTCAGCGCCGTTGCGCGCGGCAATGGTGATTTCCTTCACCAGCTTGCCGAAGATCTTGCCCTTGGCGTTGGCAGCCGCTTCTTTGTGTTTAACCTTCCACTGTGCGCCCATTACTCACTCTCTTGTCTGTCGCGCCGAGACATCTGCTGGCCGGCGCTGTGGCGCAAGTTTATACGGCCTAAACCGGCTGATCGACCAAAAAATCACCGCCGATGAATCAACATTTCCCCGACGTGCTGTAGGGAGTTTCTGAAATGGCGATTTGGCCCCCCCTTTCCTCCTACGGTTTCGTACTCTCGTGAACTTATCTCCCCAGCCAGTAAGAACCGCGATGCGCAACGAATCGGAAAGTCCTTTCAGCCTGACCCTCACGCAAAGCGATTTGCGCCTGCAAGTCCTGAGGTTTAACGGTCGCGAAGCGCTCAACCAGCCCTACCGTTTCGACCTTGAATTGATCGGGCTGTCGCCGCCGATCAATCCCGACACGTTGCTGGACCAGCCCGCCTTCCTGCGACTCGATGGCGAATCCGGCGTGCATGGCGTTGTGCACAGCGTCGGCGTGACGAGCCATGCCCCACACCGCATCGGCTATCGCTTGACGCTGGTGCCGTACCTCCAGCGCCTGGAACAGGGCCCACGGCGACGGGTTTTCTACCGGCTCAGCGCTGTGCAGATCCTGCATCGACTGCTGGAAGACAATGCTCTGCCGGCCCACAGCTACCGCTTTGAACTGCCCCATGGACAGTACCCGTGCCGCCCGTTCTGTATCCAGTACGAGGAGAGCGACCTGGAGCTACTGCACCGGTTGTGTGAAGAAGAAGGCATTCATTACCACTTCGAACACACCGTTCATGGCCATGTCCTGGTGTTCGCCGAAGACCCGAAAAGTTTTCCCGCCCGTCCGGTCGAACTGAACCTGCGCCCCGATCCCGGCCAGCAACCAGCCATCAGGCAGGTGTACCAGCGACACCGCACAATGACCCATGGCCTGCCGGTCGGCTTCAGTGATCGCGACACAAGCCAAGCCGGGGACAGCGCGGCCAATCACGCCTTCGAAGGTGAAAATCACGAGACGATACGCAGCAATCCGACGTTGGCTCATCGTTACCAGGCCGGCCGCCGCAGACTTGAGCGGCTGCGCTGTCGACAGCGGGAGATCCAAGGCCATAGCCACCAACCCTTCCTGCGCAGCGGCCATATCGTGCAGATCAGTGAACACCCGGAGTCCACCTTCAACGACCAGTGGCTGATCACCGATATCCAGCATCGCGGGCGGCAATTTTCCATCCTTGAAACCAACCTGTCGCCCACACCGGCGACCCGCGATTACCGCAACCGGTTTTCGGCCATCCCATGGTCCACCGTATTCAGGCCGGCCCTCAAGCATCCAAGACCCTGCATCCCCGGCTATCACCTGGCATACGTACTCGACCCTGGCGATCAGCCGACAAGCCCCGATCAACGCGGCCGTGTCACTGTCAGCCTGTGGACCCCGGATAACGAAGGCATCACGTTGCCGGTGTCACGCCTGACGCCGAACGCCGGCCCCGCCCTGAGGACCGGCAGCGTAGTGCTGGTGAGCTTTCTCGATGGTGACCCCGACCGACCGGTGCTGTGCCTGGGGGTAGGCGATGTTGGCGGTGCGCAGCCGGCTACGCAGGCGAAACCGGTGCAGGGCCAACGAGACACCAGGCTGCTATTGGACTGGCTCTTGAATCCGCCAGACCTGACACCCTGATACTGGCGAAAATGATCTGGCTCAAGCGACGCCAACAAAACGGACTTACAGTAAGCGCGCAACGCCGCTCAAGACGGTGATCTACCTGATGACTGGAGATACCTGCATGCCCTGGAAAAGCTCGGATATCCGCTACAGTACCGCCACGGTCGCCCTGCATTGGCTGATGCTGATTCTACTGGCCGTGGTTTATGCCTGCATCGAACTGCGAGGGATATTCCCCAAGGGCAGTGACGGTCGGACCCTGATCAAAGAAGCTCACTTCATGCTCGGCCTGACCGTGTTTGTGCTGGTCTGGCTACGCCTGTTCGCCCGCAGCATGGGGAAGGCTCCAGCCATCTTTCCAGCCTCGCCTGCCTGGCAGACCTTCCTTGCCCACCTGATGCACGGGGCGCTGTATCTGTTCATGATCGCCATGCCATTGCTGGGGTGGCTGATCACCAGTGCCGAAGGGCATCAGGTGATGTTCTATGGTTTCGACTTGCCGCTGCTGATCGATCAGGACAAAGACTTTGCCAAACAACTGGAGGGCTGGCATGAGTTGGGGGGCACCATTGGCTACTGGCTGATTGGCCTGCATGCCCTGGCGGGGCTGTACCATCACTACATCGTGCGCGATAACACCCTGCTGCGGATGATGCCCAAACGCGGTTGACGCTGGTTATTCAAACCCTCGGCGGCCTTGCAAGCCGCCGGTGTGAACGAAAATCAAGCGGGTGCCGCGGGCAAACTGTCCGGCCTCGACCCGGGCCTTGAGCAGCATCAACGCCTTGCCGGTATACAGCGGCTCCAGTTCGATAGCGCCAGAGGCGTGGATGAAGGCGACGAGTTCGGCATCGACCCGGGCGAACCCGCCACGGCTGCCATCGAACAACTCATAACGCGGGTTGCAAAGACCTGCCTGCTCTACGATGCTTTCGACCTGTTGCGCCACGCCGTGATTCGGAGGCACAGCCAACACGCCGTAGACCGAGTGCTCCCCCGCTTCAGCCACCACCAGCCCCGCCAGGGAGGTCCCGGTACCGCAGGCCAGCCACCAGCCGTCATAATCCACCCAACCCAACGCCGCCAATTGTTCACGGGCCCCGGCCACCCAATCCATGCAACCCTGCGCGCCGGACAATCCTGAACCGCCCTCGGGCACCGGATGCAGGTGCGGGTATTGCGCCTGCCAGGGTTGCCAGAAATCCGCGGCGTGCCGCCCTCGGTATCCGCCATAACCCAGCCAGTGCAGATCCATGCCGAACGCTTTGAGGTCAAGGACCGTCGGCGTTTCCTGGGGATGACCGCGCAGCAGCCCGACCGTTGGGAACCCGAAGCGCTTGCCAGCCGCTGCCAGCGCATGCAGATGGTTGGAATAGACACCGCCCAGGCTCATGATCCCCTGGGCACCGGTCTCATGGGCAGCGCGCACATGGTGAACCAGCTTGAACCACTTGTTGCCGCTGATCAGGGGGTCAATCTGATCCAAACGCAGCACCGCCACTTCAACTCCGGCACGGGCGAGCCAGCCCAGATGAAGGCGTTCCAGGCGGGGTTGGGGGCGCCAGTCGAGGCAGGAAAGCAACATTGCAGCAGGCCGGATGGGAAGATGCCGGCATCTTAACAGCTAAGGTGCGGATGACCTCAGCGTCTGTGCTCATTGCAACCCCTTGTGGGAGCGAGCCTGCTCGCGATGGCGATGGGTCAGTAAACGCTCATGCAACTGACTAACCGCAATCGCGAGCAGGCTCGCTCCCACAGTGGATTCAGTTCGGTCTCTTACAACTGCGCCGCCAATCGCGAACCCTGATTGATCGCCCGCTTGGCATCCAGCTCTGCCGCCACGTCGGCACCGCCAATGAGGTGGACGGTTTGCCCGGCATCTTCCAGACCTTGCTGCAGCTCGCGCAACGGATCCTGGCCGGCGCAGATCACGATGTTGTCCACGGTCAACACCTGCGGCTCACCGGTTTCACCGATGCGAATGTGCAAGCCTTGGTCATCGATTTTCAGGTATTCGACGCTGTTGAGCATCTGCACCTGCTTGTTCTTCAAGCCCGTGCGGTGAATCCAGCCAGTGGTCTTGCCCAGGCCGTCGCCCACCTTGGACTTCTTGCGCTGCAACAGGAACACTTGCCGCGCCGGGGCATGGGGCTCGGCTTTGATACCCGCCACACCGCCGCGCGCCTGGAGCAGGGTATCGATCCCCCATTCTTTCCAGAACGCTTCACGGTCCTGGCTGGTGGCAACCCCTTGGTGGACCAGGAACTCCGACACGTCGAAGCCGATACCGCCGGCCCCGATCACTGCGACGCTGCGGCCCACTGGCTTGCGCTCCAGAATCACATCCAGGTAGCTGAGGACCTTGGCATGCTCCACCCCAGGAATCGCCGGCACCCGCGGCGCAATACCGGTGGCCAGGATGATCTCGTCAAAACCGCCGGCGACCAATTGCGCCACATCCACCCGCGTGTTGAGACAGAGCTCGACATGGCTGGTCTGCAACTTGCGTTTGAAATAACGCAGGGTTTCGAAGAACTCCTCCTTGCCCGGCACCCGCTTGGCGATGTTGAACTGGCCGCCAATTTCGCTGGCCGAATCGAACAGCGTCACCTGATGCCCCCGTTCGGCCGCCACGGTAGCAGCGGACAAACCGGCCGGACCGGCGCCGACCACGGCGATTTTTTTCACCTGGGTGACCGGCAAGTAATTGAGTTCGGTTTCATGGCACGCCCGTGGGTTCACCAGGCAACTGGTGAGCTTGCCGCCAAAGGTATGGTCCAGACAGGCCTGGTTACAGCCGATGCAGGTGTTGATTTCATCCGCGCGCCCGGCGGCAGCCTTGTTGACGAACTCCGGATCGGCCAGGAACGGTCGCGCCATGGACACCATATCGGCGTCGCCTTCGGCCAGGATCTGCTCGGCCACTTCCGGGGTGTTGATGCGGTTGGTGGTGATCAGCGGAATACTCACTGAGCCGCGCAGTTTGGCTGTGACCTTGCTGAACGCCGCCCGCGGAACCTTGGTGGCGATGGTCGGAATCCGCGCCTCATGCCAGCCAATACCGGTGTTGATGATCGTCGCCCCGGCCTGCTCGATGGCTTTGGCCAACTGAACGATTTCATCCCAACTGCTGCCACCTTCCACCAGGTCGAGCATCGACAGGCGAAAGATAATGATGAAGTTGGGACCGACCGCCTCACGCACCCGACGCACGATTTCCACCGGCAGGCGCATGCGGTTTTCATAGCTGCCGCCCCAGCGATCGGTGCGGTGGTTGGTATGGGCCGCCAGGAACTGGTTAATGAAATAACCTTCCGAGCCCATGATCTCGACACCGTCATATTCGGCTTTTTGCGCCAGGACCGAACAGGTGACGAAATCGCTGATCTGTTTCTCGATCCCCTCCTCGTCCAGCTCCTTGGGCTTGAACGGGTTGATCGGTGCCTGGATCGCGCTCGGCGCTACCTGCTTGGGGCTGTAGGCATAGCGCCCGGCGTGAAGAATCTGCATGCAGATCTTGCCACCGGCCTCATGCACGGCACGGGTAACAATCTGGTGCTTGAGGGCTTCTTCCTCGGTGGTCAGCTTGGCCGCGCCGGAGTACACGCCGCCCTCGTCGTTCGGCCCGATTCCGCCGGTGACCATCAGCCCCACGCCGCCACGCGCGCGCTCGGCAAAATACGCCGCCATGCGCTCGAAACCACCGGGTTTTTCTTCAAGGCCCGTGTGCATCGACCCCATCAGGGTGCGGTTGCGCAACGTGGTAAAACCCAGGTCCAGCGGGGCCAGCAGGTGCGGGTAATGAGGGGCGGTCATCGGTAACTCCACAACGGGCGATCACGGAAAAATGTGGAGGCTCTGTGGCTTCCATCGGTCATGCCAAACAGCCTAAGAGCCGGAAGCTGCGTGCTCAATGGCCGTAACTGACAACTTAATGATCCAAATGCGCAACGCCCCTTGGCAACACCCCATCGTGGGCCCTACCCTAGTCAGCGAATCCGCACACGGCCGCTGACTGTTCCCATGCGCAAACTTCTGTACCTGCTGTTGTCACTGGCCTTGATTGCCGCCCTGATCACCTACGCACTGTGGACGGTGGATCGTCCGGCGGGTCATTACCTGTCAGACCTTCGCATCAACCTGGCGGTGAACCAGGGCACCCCCGCCGATCAAGGCAACTTGCTGGGCATCCAGCCCGAACTTTTCCCCACCGACTACCAGAGCCCCAAACGCCTGCACCGCAAACTGGCGGCCTATCTGCAAACCGCTCGTGACCAAGGCTTGCTCAATGACAAAACCGTGGTGGTGTTGCCCGAGCACATTGGCACCTGGCTGATGATCGTCGATGAAAAAGACGAGTTGTATCAGGCCGCGACGTTGAAGGAAGCGATGAACTGGCTGGCGGTCAGCAACCCGCTGGCGTTCATCCGGGCGCTGGTCGGCGCAAAAGGTGACAACCGGCTGGACGATGCTTACCTGCGCATGAAAGCCGACACCATGGCCCGTGACTACCAGGCACTGTTCGGAGGGCTCGCCAAGGAGTTCGGCGTGACGCTGGTGGCCGGCTCCATCGTGCTGCCCGAGCCCAGCGTCAGCGATGGCCAACTGAAAGTTGGCCGGGGCCCGTTGTACAACAGTAGCGTGGTGTTCGGCCGCGACGGTCGGCCGCTGGGCCAGCCACAGCGCCAACAGCATCCCTTGTTCGAACAACAAGGCGTGCTGGGGCCAGACCATCCCGACACAGTCGGTGTCGTCGACACCCCGGCCGGTCGCCTGGGCGTGCTGATCGGCAGCGACAGTTGGTACCCGGTTCATTATCGCCAGCTAAATGAACAGGGTGCGCAACTGGTGGCGGTGCCCGCCTTTGTCAACGGTCGCAATAGCTGGGAAAAACCCTGGAGTGGCTACAGAGGCCTGTCCACACCGAGCGAAGTCAGCCTCAAACCGGGGGAAGTGAGTGAAGGCCAGGCCTGGCATCGCCTGACACTGACCAGCCAGCCGCCCATCAGCCAAGCCAAGGGCGGCGTCAGTGTCTTCCTGCGCGGACAGTTCTGGGACAGCGGCAGCGCCGGGCAGAGTTTCGTCAGCCATAACGGCGAACATTTCGCCGACGGTGAAGCTCGTGGCGCCCGTCTGCTGAATCTGTGGCTGTAACACCATGAAACCGCAACCGATGCGACTGGGAGACTTGTCAGTCAGCTTCGTCCATAGCCTGGCCGACGCGGTTGCCAGCCATGGACACGATCCCCAGCCTTTGCTTGAACAATACGGGCTGGATGCGGCACGCCTGGCCGAGCCTGGGGCTCGTCTGTCGATCCCGCGCTACATGCGCCTGGGGCACGCCGCCATCCAACAGACCCAAGACCCTGCCTTGGGTTTGCGCATGGGCCAACTTAGCCGCTTGAGCCAGGCCGGGCTGGCAGGCGTGACGGCGGCTCAGGCACCGACGGTGCGCGAAGCCGCGCGGTGCTTGATCCGCTTTGAGCCGCTGTACGGCTCCAACTATCGCGGTCAGTCGAGTTTTCATGAAGATGCCCGAGGCGCGTGGCTGCGGTTCTATTCCATCAGTCCCTATAACGCCTACAACCGCTTCGTCGTGGATTCGATCATCGCTGGCTGGCTGGCGCAGCTGTCCTGCGTGAGTGCTGTCGCGTTGCGGGCTGAACGTGTGGAAATCGAGTTCGAAGAACCGGCATACCTGGAGGCCTATCGCGAGCTCGGTGACTGCCCGATCCTGTTCGGTGCCGAACACAATCAGTTGCGCCTGGGGCTCGACAGTCTCGCCCAACGCAACCCCCAACATTGCCCCGGCACCTGGCGACACCTGGTTCAGTTGTGTGAACGGGAGCTGGAGCAATTGACGCGCACCCGCAGCCTGCGCGAGCGCATCATCCAACTGCTGGGACCGTTGCTCAATGGTGGCCGGGAACCCGACCTGGAAGAAGTGGCGACGCGTCTGAAGCTGCCCACCTGGACACTGCGGCGCAAACTGGCCGAAGAAGGCACGCAATTTCGCGCAATCCTCAACGACACTCGCCGCGACCTGGCCATGACCTACATTCGCGACACTGAATTGGCGTTCGGTGAAATCGCGTACCTGCTGGGGTTCGCCTCGGCCGAGGCATTTCAACGCGCCTTCAAGCGCTGGAACAACCAGACTCCGGGCGAGTTTCGGCGCAGTCGTAGAAGCAGTTAAGCTGCAAACTTGCCGCTTATAACGTGTAGCTTGTAGCGGGTTTACAGCTCTGTTGCATCCTCGGCGGGTTCCAGGGGATCAAGCTCATACGCCTGATATTCCAGCAGCTCTTCCTGATAATCATCCATCTTGAATCCTTCCCATAACGTAACGTTGAAACCGATGCCTGATGGCGCTGGAATCAGCATAAAGCCGCTTTATGAACAAAACATGAAGCAAAAGCTTCATGAATTAAACGTAGCACAGCGCTGGGAAATTACTGCGTGCAGGTGTGGCAAGGGATTTCCACCCTTGCCACTGAGCATCAAGAGGCAGGAAGCGGCTGAATCGGCTCGGAAGGGGCCGGCAAGGCGCTGGAGGGTGGCGGTGTAATGGCTGGCGTCGACGACTCTGGCTCGGATGATTCAGGCTCGCTGGGTGCGATGGGCGCGGGCTCTGCCGGCGGCGCGACCGGCTCCGAACTGGCCGGAGAAGTCTCGGCAGGCGCGGGCGTGGCTTCCTCCACCGGCGCAACTGGCGCTGGAGTCGGTTCTGGAGCCGGTTCGGGAGCCGGCACCGGCTCTGGAGCAAGAGCAGGTACAGGCATCGGTGCCGGCTCCGGAGTAGAAACCGGTGACAACGCCGCCGGCGCGACCTGGGGTTCCGGAACGCCAAGCTCAGCCTTGGGTTTTTCGGTTTCTTCCACGGGTTTCTTCGCCTCGGGAGGCAGGAACAACTCCACCAGGGCAAAGAAACGCTCATAGAACTTCGCCGACGACACGGTTTCGCTGGCGACCTTGACCATCGAATCATCGGACGAGCCGATCGGCATCGACACCGATCCCAGCACCCCCACGCCCAAGCTGGCTGAGTTGTTGGTTTTCTTCAGCGC
This sequence comes from Pseudomonas sp. NFACC45, assembly GCF_900113505.1. Classification (NCBI taxonomy): domain Bacteria; kingdom Pseudomonadati; phylum Pseudomonadota; class Gammaproteobacteria; order Pseudomonadales; family Pseudomonadaceae; genus Pseudomonas; species Pseudomonas sp. NFACC45. The sequence continues at coordinate 262,981 of NZ_FOPO01000008.1, read as the reverse complement.
ATAACGGTCCTGCAAGGCGTTGGCAAACATGGTCGCACGGTGTCCAGGACCACTGTCTTCAGCACAGACCAGATTGAAGCTGATCTCCATATGGGTTTCGCCGGTCTGCTGAAAACTCTTATGACCGCTGACCAGCTTCGGATCGCTGCTGGTAATGATATAGCCCTGGCTGAGCAATGCCCGACGCCCGGCTTCGCAGGTCGCCGCATCATTCACTGAATAGGAACGCGAGAACGTACCAGAGTCATCGAAGTTTTCATGCTCGTAAATAGCGGTTTTCTTCGACGAGCAACCGGCTGCAGCGGCCAGCACCAGTGCCAGCCCGACGGTGCGCATAGGGAATGATTTGAACATTGAACATCCTGAGGAAAACGATCCGGGGCGTATTGTGCAACAGAACGCTGCCAGGCCGCGTGGCTAATCTTGTCTCAAACGGGTTACAAGTCTACTGGGGGTTATTTGCGGGAAAAAGACGCGAATTCGGTGGAACGACGAAGATACTGCCCGATGCAACAAGCAGACACAAAAAACCCGGCCTTTCGGCCGGGTCGTTGGGGGGCAAACCATCAGAGCACTTAGAAGCGCTCGATGTCCGCCTCACTCTCCAACTGCTTGCGATAGGCAGCGAAGTCCTGCTGACCGACGCGAGAGGCGAGATAACGGCGGTATTGCGCCTTCTCTTCATCGCTCGGCGCCGCTGCTTCGTTCACGCCGTTCAAACGCACGACGACCAGACTGCCGTCGGGCAACGTCACACTGCTGAACGTCGGCTTGTCTTTCGATTCGGGCTTAGGCATCCGGAACAATGCCTGCAGCACCGCCGGGTCGATACCTTCCTGGCTTCGGGTCGCCGCTTCGATGACTTTCCAGTTCTGACCGTCGACAGGTTTGTCCAAGGCCGTCTTGCCATCGCGCAAACCGGCGATCAACTCATCGGCCCGGGTCTTGGCCGCCGCACTGGCATGTTCCTTCGCCAGTTGAGCGCGAATGGCCCCGTCCACGCTTTCCAGTGGCATCTGCTCAGGTTTGCGGTGCTCCTTGGCACGCAACACCACCACGGTTTCCGGGTCCAGCTCAATGGCGGTGCTGTTTGCACCCTCATCCAGTACCTCCGGGCTGAACGCGGCGGTCACCACGGCGCGATTGGCCGCAATCCCTTCCCCACCCTCACGGCCGAACGGCGCCGAAGTGTGGACGGTCAGTTTCAGGTCCTGAGCCGGCTGTGCCAAGTCGGAGGCTTCGAAAGCGGCATCCTCCAGTTGCTTGGTCGCCTCCACGAAACGCTGCTCAACCTGCTGGGTTTTCAGATCGCGGACAAGCTTGTCCTTGAGGCTGGCAAACGTCGGCACTTCAGGCGCTTCAACGCCCAACAACTTGATCAGGTGGAAACCGAAATCGGTACGCACCGGCGCCGATACCTGATCCTTGCTCAACGCATACAGGGCTTTTTCGAACTCCGGATCGTAGACCCCCGGACCGGCATAACCGAGATCGCCGCCGTTGCTAGCAGAACCCGGGTCCTGGGAGAACTCCTTGGCCAACGCCTCAAACGATTCGCCCTTGGCCAAACGAGCCTGAATCTCTTCGATCTTCGCCTTGGCCTGGGCTTCGGTGACCTTGTCGTTCACTTCAATCAGGATGTGCGCAGCACGACGCTGTTCGGACAGATTCGCGATTTCTTTCTGATAGGCCGCTTGCAGGTCTTCATCCTTGACGCTGACCTGATCGAAGAAAGAAGCCTTCTTCAGCTCAAGGTAGTCGATGACCACCTGATCTGGCGTCATGAATTCCTTGGCATGCTTATCGTAGTAAGCCTTGACCTCATCATCGGTCAGTTTCACCGTCGACGAGTCGGCCTGGATATTCAAGGTGGCGAAATCCCGGGTCTGTTTTTCCAGACGGGCGAAGGCCAACACCTGAGCGTCAGTGACAAAACCACTTCCCGCCAGACCTGCGCGCAACTGGCCGATCAGCATCTCCTGAGCCAGCATCTGACGAAATTGCATGCGGCTGTAACCCAACTGGCGGATCACCTGATCGAAACGCTCGGCGCTGAATTTGCCATCGACCTGAAACTCAGGCGTTTGCAGGATCACTTGATCCAGCGCGGCTTCGGAGAAGGCGAATTTCGAATCTTGCGCGCCTTGCAGCAACAGCTTGCGATCGATCAGGCCTTTGAGCGCTGAGTCGCGCAGCATTTTTTCGTCCAGCAACGAAGCGTCGAAATCCTTGCCCAGCTGTTGCATGAGCTGGCGGCGTTGCATGTCGACCGCCTGGCTCAGCTCGTTCTGGCTGATCTCTTCGCCGTTGACCTTGGCTGCGTCATTACTGTTGGTGGTGGCTTGAAAAATGGCATCGAAACCGGTCAACGCCATCAATACGACGATGACCCCGATGATGGTTTTGGCAATCCAGCCTTGTGAATTGTCCCTGATATTCTGCAGCATGCGTCCCCCAGAAACGGTTGAACTTCAAATTTAGGCAACCGTGGAGCGTGGGTAGAATCCGGATAGAAGAAAGGCGCATCCGAGGATGCGCCTTCTCGTAACTGGCGGAGCGGACCGGACTCAAACCCGCGAGTCCTGGCGTGACACACCGGCTACAAACCGGCTGTATGACCGCTCCGCTGCCAAGCCAGGCATGACCCCGACCCGGATAAACTCGATGAAACCTTAGTCGTTAACAGCTTCTTTCAATGCCTTGCCAGCTTTGAAGCCAGGCTTTTTGGCAGCAGGGATTTCCAGCGTTTGGCCGGTCTGCGGGTTGCGGCCGGTACGCGCTGGGCGATCAGTCACGGAGAAGGTGCCGAAACCAACCAGAACTACGGAGTCGCCGGCCTTGAGAGCGCCAGTGACGGATTCGATTACAGCGTCCAGCGCACGGCCAGCAGCAGCTTTCGGGATATCAGCGGATGCAGCGATAGCATCAATCAGTTCCGACTTGTTCACTCTAAGTCCCCTTATATCTATTTGAGATGATTCTAAGTTTTTTTGGTGAAAGCAAAAACGAGTGCTGAATGGCCTACAGACACTTAAGAGCCGCTTTATAACAAGGGCTCTAAAAAACTGTCAAGGAAGCCCCCCAGGCAAATGCGTATTAATGCGTGCTAATTCTTTCCTTAGAGTCAGACTCTCGCTTGTCGTCCTTCGCGACTATCTCCGGAGCCACATCCGGCAAGGGCTCCGGCGCGTATTGCAGCGCAATTTGCAGGACCTCGTCAATCCATTTAACCGGTTTGATCTGAAGATCCTGCTTAATGTTGTCAGGAATCTCCTTCAGATCGCGGACATTCTCTTCAGGAATGATCACGATCTTGATCCCGCCACGGTGAGCCGCCAGCAGTTTTTCCTTCAGGCCGCCAATGGCCAATACCTGGCCACGCAGAGTGATTTCACCGGTCATGGCGACGTCGGCGCGCACCGGAATGCCAGTCAGCGCTGACACCAGGGCCGTGCACATGCCTACGCCGGCGCTCGGGCCGTCCTTGGGCGTAGCCCCTTCAGGCATGTGGATATGGGTGTCGCGCTTCTCATGGAAGTCCAGGGGAATGCCCAGGCTCCGGGCGCGGCTGCGCACCACCGTCAGCGCCGCGGTGATCGATTCGACCATCACATCGCCCAGCGAACCGGTCTTGATCAGTTGACCCTTGCCTGGCACCACCGCCGCTTCAATAGTCAGCAACTCGCCACCGACCTGAGTCCATGCAAGGCCAGTCACCTGACCAATCTGATCCTGCTGTTCAGCGAGGCCGTAGCGGAATTTGCGCACCCCCAGGAAGTGCTCCAGCAGGTCCGCAGTGACCTTGACCGCGAAGCGTTTTTCCAGCGCATGCTCTTTGACCGCCTTGCGGCAGACCTTGGCAATTTGCCGCTCCAGACCACGCACACCCGCCTCGCGGGTGTAGTAGCGGATAATGTCGCGAATCGCTTCCTCGTCAAATTCCAGCTCGCCTTTTTTCAGGCCGTTGGCCTGGATCTGCTTGGGCGAAAGGTATTTGACGGCGATGTTGATCTTCTCGTCTTCGGTGTAGCCCGGCAGACGAATCACCTCCATCCGGTCCAGCAGCGCTGGCGGAATGTTCATGGAGTTGGAGGTGCAGAGGAACATCACGTCCGACAGGTCGTAGTCGACCTCCAGGTAGTGATCGTTGAAATTGTGATTCTGCTCCGGATCAAGCACTTCGAGCAGCGCAGAAGCGGGATCGCCGCGCATATCGCTGCCCATCTTGTCGATTTCATCCAAAAGGAACAGCGGATTGCGCACGCCGACCTTGGTCATCTTTTGAATCAATCTTCCTGGCATCGACCCGATATAAGTGCGGCGATGACCGCGAATTTCCGCTTCATCGCGCACGCCACCGAGGGCCATGCGCACGAATTTACGATTGGTCGCGTGGGCAATCGACTCTGCCAACGATGTTTTACCGACCCCAGGAGGTCCCACCAGGCAGAGTACCGGTCCGCGAATTTTCTTCACGCGCTTTTGCACGGCGAGGTATTCGAGGATACGTTCCTTCACCTCTTCCAGACCGTAATGGTCGGCGTCGAGAATATCCTCGGCGCGGGCCAGGTCCAGACGGACCTTGCTTTGCGCCTTCCAAGGCACCTGAACCAGCCAGTCGATATAGGAGCGCACCACAGTGGCTTCGGCAGACATAGGCGACATTTGCTTGAGCTTGTTCAGCTCGGCCTGGGCCTTGGCAAGTGCATCCTTGGGCAGGCCGGCGGCATCGATGCGCTTTTTCAGCTCTTCGATTTCGTTGTGCCCTTCGTCACCATCGCCAAGTTCCTTCTGAATGGCCTTCATCTGCTCATTCAGGTAGTACTCACGCTGGCTACGTTCCATCTGCTTCTTGACGCGACCACGAATGCGCTTCTCGACCTGCAGCAGGTCGATTTCGCCATCCAGCAATGCCAGCACGTGTTCGACACGGGCAGACAAATCGATGATTTCGAGAATTTCCTGCTTCTGCTCGATCTTGAGGGCCATGTGGGCCGCCATCGTATCGACCAGCCGCCCAGGTTCGTCGATGCTGTTAAGCGACGACAGGACCTCAGCAGGCACCTTCTTGCCCAACTGCACGTATTGTTCGAACTGCGACAAAAGACTGCGGACAAACACCTCAGACTCACGCTCGGGCGCGTCCACTTCGTCGATCAGCGACACTTCGGCCCGGCAATGGCCGTCCACTTCGCTGAAACGCTCGACCGTGCCCCGCTGCTCGCCTTCGACCAGGACCTTGACGGTGCCATCAGGCAGTTTGAGCAGCTGCAGAACGGTTGCAATTGTGCCTACGCGATACAGTGCGTCTTCGCCGGGATCATCGTCAGCAGGGTTTCTCTGCGCCAACAGAAGAATCTGCTTGTCACCCGTCATCGCAGCCTCGAGGGCTTCGATAGACTTCTCGCGCCCCACGAACAGCGGGATAACCATGTGCGGATACACCACGACATCACGCAATGGCAGGAGAGGCAATTCGATGGTTGTCTTCATGATTTCGCCTCTACGGCGGCCACAAGGCCGGAAACAGATGGAAGTAAGCTTGAAACCAAGATGGGGGCAGCCTTGAAAAAAAACAAGCGCAAAGACACGTCTAAAACGCGCAAAAAGCAAAGGGGCCCGAAGGCCCCTTCTTTATTCCGGCACCGGGACGCTTAAGCGTCCGGCGCGGCCTTGGCAGCCGGCTCTTTGTTTTCGTAGATATACAAAGGCTTGGACTTACCTTCTATAACGCTTTCGTCGATCACGACTTTACTCACCTCAGACTGCGAGGGGATCTCATACATCGTGTCGAGCAATACGCCTTCCAGAATCGAGCGCAACCCACGGGCACCGGTTTTACGCTCCAGGGCTCGTTTGGCAACCGATTTCAGCGCGTCGGAACGGAACTCCAGGTCTACACCTTCCATTTCGAACAGCTTGGCATATTGCTTGGTCAGGGCATTCTTCGGCTCGGTCAGAATCTGCATCAGTGCAGCTTCATCCAACTCGTCCAGCGTCGCCAAGACCGGTAAGCGACCCACGAACTCCGGGATCAGACCGAACTTGACCAAGTCATCAGGTTCGACTTCACGCAGCGATTCACCGACCTTCTTACCCTCTTCCTTACTGCGCACTTCGGCGTTGAAACCAATGCCGCCACGGGTGGAACGGTTTTGAATAACCTTTTCCAGGCCGGAGAACGCGCCACCGCAGATGAACAGAATGTTACGCGTGTCGACCTGCAGGAACTCCTGCTGCGGATGCTTGCGACCACCCTGAGGCGGAACGGAAGCCACCGTACCTTCGATCAACTTGAGCAAGGCCTGCTGCACGCCCTCGCCGGAAACATCCCGGGTGATGGACGGGTTGTCGGACTTGCGGGAAATCTTGTCGATTTCGTCGATGTAGACAATACCCATCTGGGCCTTTTCCACATCGTAATCGCACTTCTGCAACAGTTTCTGAATGATGTTCTCGACATCCTCACCCACATAACCCGCCTCGGTGAGGGTGGTTGCATCGGCGATGGTGAACGGAACGTTCAGCAAACGGGCCAGGGTTTCGGCAAGCAGGGTTTTACCCGAGCCTGTCGGGCCGATCAGCAGGATGTTGCTCTTGCCGAGTTCGACCTCGTCATTCTTTTTGTCACGTTGGTTCAGGCGCTTGTAGTGGTTGTACACCGCTACGGCCAGTACCTTTTTCGCGCGCTCCTGACCAATGACATATTGATCAAGGATGCCGCTGATTTCTTTAGGCGAAGGCAACTTATGCGCGCTGCTTTCGGCCTGGGCTTCCTGCACCTCCTCGCGGATGATGTCATTGCACAGGTCGACGCACTCGTCGCAAATGAAGACCGAGGGGCCGGCAATCAATTTGCGTACTTCATGCTGGCTTTTGCCACAGAAGGAGCAATAAAGCAGTTTGCCGTTGTCCTCGCCGTTGCGGGTGTCAGTCATTCGATCGATCCAAATCCGATAGGCTTGCAACACAAGATGAAGGCAATTGCGGGCTTTTTCAAGCCCGCAGGCGGCCGGTCATCCCAACCACCTGCATTTTGAGCGGCTTAGGCAGGCATTTGACGCTTGTTGATCACGGAGTCGATCAGGCCATATTCGGCCGCACGCTCAGCGCTCATGAAGTTGTCACGCTCGGTGTCACGCTCAATGGTTTCGAGGCTTTGGCCGGTATGGTGGGCCAGCAACGAGTTCAGGCGCGAACGAATGTGGAGGATTTCCTTGGCATGGATGTCGATATCCGACGCCTGCCCCTGGAAACCACCCAACGGCTGGTGAATCATCATGCGCGAATTAGGCAGGCAGTGACGCTTGCCCGCTGCGCCACCGGCGAGCAGGAATGCGCCCATGCTGCAGGCCTGGCCGATGCAGATGGTGGAAACGTCAGGCTTGATGAACTGCATGGTGTCGTAGATCGACATGCCTGCTGTCACCGAGCCGCCAGGTGAGTTGATGTACAGATGGATATCCTTGTCCGGGTTTTCCGCTTCAAGGAACAGCAGTTGTGCCGCAACCAGGTTGGCCATGTAGTCTTCAACGGGGCCGATCAGGAAGATGACGCGTTCCTTGAGCAGACGCGAGTAGATGTCATAGGCACGTTCGCCACGGGCGGACTGCTCGATAACCATCGGGACCAGGCCGCCTGCGGCTTGGATGTCAGAGCTCTGCTGATAAAAAGAATTGCGGGACATGTCTCGCAGTCACTCCCAAATAGTTATGTCTTGAATACGCATAAGCCAGCGCGAAGGCTGGCTTATGGGTGTGTATTTCTTACCGCAGAACAATCAATCGGCTTGTGGAGCTTCCACCGGCTTGACCGCTTCTTCGTAAGAGACCGCTTTATCGGTCACGCTAGCTTTCTGCAGAACAGTATCCACAACTTGTTCTTCCAGCACAACCGAACGGACTTCGTTCAGTTGCTGGTCGTTCTTGTAGTACCAGGACACGACTTGCTCAGGCTCTTGGTAGGCCGAAGCCATTTCCTGGATCAGCTCGCGAACGCGGGCTTCGTCAGGCTTGAGCTCGAACTGCTTGACCACTTCAGCAACGATCAGGCCCAGCACAACGCGGCGCTTGGCTTGCTCTTCGAACAGCTCAGCTGGCAGCTGGTCCGGCTTGATGTTGCCGCCGAACTGCTGAACAGCCTGCACACGCAGACGGTTCACTTCGTTGTCCAGCAAAGCCTTTGGCACTTCGATCGGGTTGGAGGCCAGCAGACCGTCCATGACCTGGTTCTTGACCTTGGACTTGATGGCCTGACGCAGCTCACGCTCCATGTTCTTGCGAACTTCGGCGCGGAAACCTTCCAGACCGGTTTCCTTGATGCCGAACTGGGCGAAGAACTCTTCGTTCAGCTCTGGCAGCTTCGGCTCGGAAACGCTGTTGACGGTCACGGTGAACTCGGCAGTTTTACCAGCCAGGTCCAGGTTCTGATAGTCCTCAGGGAAGGTCAGGTTCAGAACGCGCTCTTCGCCGGCCTTGGCGCCAACCAGGCCATCTTCGAAGCCAGGGATCATGCGGCCAGAGCCCAGTACCAGCTGAGTAGCCTTGGCGGAACCACCGGCGAACACTTCACCGTCGACCTTGCCGACGAAATCGATGTTCAGTTGATCTTCGTTCTGGGCAGCACGATCGGCCACTTCGAAACGGGTGCTCTGCTTGCGCAGGATGTCCAGCATCTTGTCCAGGTCGGCATCCGAAACATCGGCACTCAGACGCTCGACGGAGATGGACTCGAAACCGGCAACCGTGAACTCAGGGAATACTTCGAACGTGGCGATGAACTCCAGGTCCTTGCCCTTTTCCAGCACTTTAGGCTCGACGGACGGAGCGCCGGCCGGGTTCAGTTTCTGCTCGACGACCGCTTCGTAGAACGAAGACTGGATCACATCGCCCACAGCTTCCTGACGTGCGTCAGCTTCATAACGCTGACGGATCACGCTCATTGGCACTTTGCCTGGGCGGAAACCTGGGATTTTGGCCTTTTGGGCAGTCTGCTGCAGACGCTTGTTGACCTGAGTCTCGATGCGCTCAGCCGGCACGATGACGCTCATGCGGCGCTCAAGAGCAGAAGTATTTTCAACAGAAACTTGCATGGATATTCCTCGTTGCACAGACGTTGGCCGGGCGTTTCCGACCCCAGAATCAAGGGCATGCATTCTAGTAGGTCAAACTCAAGAAGTCACCCTACTGAAAAAGGGCTGGAAACAGGCGCCGAATTTAGGAGCGGACATACGGTCATGCCTCACCCGGATTGCAAATACAGTCGATCATCGCAAGGCTCTGGGTCAATGCTTCTATATATAGGAGCAGCAAACCCGCACGCCCGGCATCCGGTCTCACGAGGAGACCAACGGGCATGCCGCGCATCATCAGGAAACACAATCGTGACGACCCGGGCACCCCGCACAACCCTGAACCAGGGCGGCAACACAACAAAAAAAAACGTGAATACAAAAACGGCGCAGCCCTCTTCAGGTACTGCGCCGTTCTCTGCTATTTAAATAGCGACTTGTATGGTGCGGACGGAGAGACTCGAACTCTCACACCTTGCGGCGCTGGAACCTAAATCCAGTGTGTCTACCAATTCCACCACATCCGCGTATCAAGCTTTTAAAGCAAAGGCGCCAGATTGTTAATCTGGCGCCTTTCTAGAATATGGGGTGGACGATGGGGATCGAACCCACGACAACGGGAGTCACAATCCCGTGCTCTACCAACTGAGCTACGCCCACCATATTGCCTTGTTGCCTTACTTGTGCCAAAGCTGCCTAATTGGCGCACCCGGCAGGACTCGAACCTGCGACCATCCGCTTAGAAGGCGGATGCTCTATCCAGCTGAGCTACGGGCGCCTTTTTAATCTGTATTCTTGGACGATTACAAACTAAGTGCTTTCAGTGTTACCGAGTTAAAAACAACTAACTCCGCCTCACCTTCTTAACCAGTGCTAGGCTGTGCCCGACAAGTGCGACGAATGTTATAGACGGCCCGATAGGTCGTCAACTCTTTTTTAAAAAAAATTCATTTAATTAAAGGGGTTAGGGGAATTTGCAGACCAAGCGCCTTTGCCCTCACGCCTCGGCATGCGAGAATGCGTTCTCTTTTTTTCCCCTCTCGATGGTTAACCACGCGCAATGACTGCACAACTTATCGACGGCAAATCGATCGCCGCCAGCCTGCGCCAGCAGATCGCCCAACGAGTCACCGAGCGCCGCCAGCAAGGCCTGCGCACGCCCGGCCTTGCGGTGATCCTGGTCGGCAGCGATCCTGCCTCTCAGGTTTATGTCTCGCACAAGCGTAAAGACTGTGAAGAGGTCGGCTTCCTTTCCCAGGCCTACGACCTGCCTTCCGAAACCACTCAACAAGCGTTGGCTGATCTGATTGATCGCCTGAACGACGACCCGAACATCGACGGCGTTCTGCTCCAACTGCCCCTGCCTGAACACCTCGACGCCTCCAAACTGCTGGAGCGTATCCGCCCGGACAAAGATGTCGACGGCTTCCATCCTTATAATGTCGGCCGCCTGGCCCAGCGGATCCCGCTGCTGCGCCCCTGCACCCCCAAAGGCATCATGACGTTGCTGGAAAGCACCGGCGTGGACCTTTACGGTCTCGATGCCGTGGTTGTTGGCGCGTCCAACATCGTTGGCCGTCCGATGGCCATGGAGTTGCTGCTGGCCGGCTGCACCGTCACCGTAACCCATCGCTTTACCAAGGACCTGGCTGGACACGTCGGCCGCGCCGACCTGGTGGTCGTTGCCGCCGGCAAGCCTGGCCTGGTGAAGGGCGAGTGGATCAAGGAAGGCGCCATCGTCATCGACGTGGGCATCAACCGCCAGGACGATGGCAAGCTGGTCGGCGACGTGATCTACGAAACCGCCCTGCCCCGTGCAGGCTGGATCACTCCAGTCCCTGGCGGTGTAGGTCCGATGACCCGCGCCTGCCTGCTGGAAAACACCCTGTATGCGGCGGAGACGCTGCATAGCTGATACGCCTTTTCAGCCCAGCTCCAAACCCTGTGGGAGCGCGCCCGCTCGCGATAGCCTTGTATCACAGCCTTCATCATTGCTGGCTGACACACCGCTATCGCGAGCAGGCTCGCTCCCACAGGCGTTTATGGGCCCTTCATTAAACTTTATTTAATCGCAAGCCCCGGCGGTACAGGCGTATAGCGCTGCCATCGCCCATACTCATAAAATGCAGCGCTTTTTAACAAGCCGTGCTGCACGGCACCTTCAACTCTATCGAGTCTACTCGCGTGAAAATCCGTCTTTCGATCCTCAGCCTGTTCATCGCTTTCACAGGTACCTTCATCACGCAAAATGTCGACGCGCAGGAAACCATCGCCACCCCCCGAGACACCTCAAAACTGCAAGTCGCCTCGGGCAGTGCGATTCTGCTGGACTTGCAGACAAATAAAGTCGTTTATGCGAGCAATCCCGACGTAGTGGTGCCCATCGCTTCGGTGACCAAATTGATGACCGGTCTGATCGTGCTGGATGCCAAGCAGGATCTGAATGAATACATCTCCATGACCATCGCCAATACCCCGGAGATGAAGGGAGTATTTTCCCGGGTCAAGCTCAACAGCGAACTGTCACGCCGGGACGTGTTACTGATCGCCCTGATGTCGTCGGAGAACCGCGCCGCCGCCAGCCTCGCCCACCACTACCCGGGCGGTTACGCAGCGTTCATCGCGGCCATGAACGCCAAGGCAAAGGCGCTGGGCATGAGCAGCACCCACTATGTCGAGCCCACAGGTCTGTCGATTCACAACGTTTCCACCGCCCGGGACCTGACCAAACTGCTGATTGCGGCCCGCAAATATCCACTGTTGAGCGAACTGAGTACCACCAAGGAAAAGACCGTAACCTTCCGCAAACCGGTTTATAGCCTGGGCTTTCGCAATACAGACCACTTGGTCCATAAGGCTGGCTGGGACATCCAGTTGACCAAGACCGGCTTCACCAATCAGGCCGGCCACTGCCTGGTACTGGTGACGAAAATGAGCAATCGACCGATGGCCCTGGTGGTGCTGGATGCGTTTGGCAAATACACCCACTTCGCCGACGCCAGCCGGATCCGTAGCTGGGTGGAAACCGGCAAAAGCGCCAGCGTCCCTGCCGCGGCCCTTCAATACAAGGCGGCCAAGAACCTCAAGAGCCGCCAAACCGGTGTGGTCGAGGCGTCGAATTAATTAACCTGGCAAACAAAGCCCCGATTCACCGGGGCTTTGTTTATTCAAGGTTTTAGATCACCCAGCGGGTCATACGCTCTGGAACCGGGCTCCTCCTGCTCATCCTCTTCGTCCAAAGGCGCCTTGGCGGGGCCTATCGGATCGACTTGAGGATCACCGAGATCCGGCGAGTCGGGGTCAAATCCCAAATCATCACCAGCAGAATGTTCGGAAGAATGTGGCCCCGTGGGTGTTTTCGACTGTGCCATGCTTCTCTCCTCGCAATCATGGGCCGGATATTCCAGCCCTGATGTTAGGAGCCCTGGCAGGGTGGGTGGTGCCCGACAAGTGACGAACGGGGCGTGAGATCAGTGCGCGTTGCTCAGGGCTTGAGTCGCCCGGGCCGCAGCCTGTTCCTGCCCTGCCCCGGCCAGTTCGCCCGCAGCTTTCAGCCAGCGCTGAGAGTCTACCTTGGCCGGGAGCTGCGTAGGCCGCTGGACCAATACCGCCCAGCCGCCAGCATCTTTGAGAGCCGACTCAAACCCACTGAAGCTCATCAGCAGCCGCCGGTTCATCCCCGATCGCAGCAAGACCGTCTGCTTTTGGCGGTCATAACCGACGAGAATGCCGTACCTGGGCCCAGACCAGAAAGCCGCTCCGTCCGTGTAGCGCACCAGCACGGGATAACCCGCTGCAACCTGCTCCAACAGTGCCGGCAGTTCGCTGTCGAGGGGATACACCACCAGCCCATACTCTCGCGCCAAGGTCTGCAGGTTCTGCTGCAAATGCGCCTCGCCTTTGGGCAGATGCAGAGGTTTCTCCAGCAGCCCCGGTGTGATTACCGTGCCTTGCAGCGTCAAGAGGCTGGCCAGCGACTGGGGGCCACCCTGGTACATTTCGCCGCGAAAGAACGGCACGCTGTTGAGCTCCACCCGCTCGGGCAGACGCTGAATCTGCGGCGACACACTGCCTGCGCAACCCGCCAGGACCGCCAGGCAGGCCGTCACCAGCACCAGTGATCGAAAAGAGGAAATTACCGGAAGCATTAGGACTCTCTTGTTAAGGCACCCGACATCGGGCCAGGCAAGGGCCGTCGATCATAAGGTGCAGACAGACGTGGGTATAGCCTTAAACAGCAGTCCCATCGCGGCGATAGAACGAAGCGGTCCGTCTGTCGTCAATACCGATCGATTCCCTGCAACACTTTAGCGACTAGACTGTCCATTGTAACGAGTGCGTCGCCCTGACTGGGGCAGAAGGAGGCACAGATGAGCCTGACCACAACAATCCTGATGCTGATATTCGGCTGGTTAAGCGTCGCCACAGCCATGCTGTGGGGCGTTTTGCGCATTGCACGCCGCCATCATCCTGCGCCGCCCCCAGCGCGGGCGGAAAAAGCACCAAAATCGGCCAGGCGCCACGCCGCCGCACACTGACCGTCCCGCCGCCCTTCAAAAATCCAAAAAAAAGCCGCCCGAGCATCGACCCGGGCGGCTTTTGACTATCTGCAATCAGGCTTCTTCGGCCAAGGCCTTTTGCTGACGGCGACGCGACATCATGTTCAACACCTCGATCGCTGCCGAGAACGCCATGGCTGCGTAGATATAGCCCTTGGGCACATGAGCACCAAAGCCTTCGGCGATCAGCGTCATGCCGATCATGATCAGGAAGCCCAGCGCCAGCATGACCACCGTGGGGTTGTCATTGATGAACTTGGCCAGCGGTTCGGCCGCCAGCAACATCACCAACACCGAGATCACGACGGCGATGATCATGATCGGCAGATGCTCGGTCATGCCCACCGCGGTAATGATGCTGTCGATGGAAAACACCAGGTCCAGCATCAGGATCTGACCGATCGCAGCGGCAAAGCCGAGGGTCACGCCGGAGGTAGCGGATTTGGGATCATTCGGCGCCGGGTCCATGCTGTGGTGGATCTCGGTGGTGGCTTTCCACAGCAGAAACAGGCCGCCGGCGATCAGGATCATGTCCTTCCAGGAGAACGCCTGGCCAAGAATTTCGATAACCGGCTCAGTCAACTGCACGATGAAAGCAATGGTACTCAACAAGCCCAGGCGCAGGATCAGCGCCATGCCAATGCCGATACGCCGTGCCTTGGCGCGGTGCTGTTCGGGCAATTTATTGGTCAGGATCGAAATGAAGATCAGGTTATCGATGCCCAGCACGATTTCCATGACGACCAGAGTCGCCAGCGCGATCCATGCAGTAGGGCTGGCAGCGAGTTGTAAAAGATAATCCATGGGTCAGTCCTGACTCGATATGACGGGGTTAGATGGTTTGGGTGGAGGTTTCGGATTCTTCAGCTTCCTCCGCCGGCTTCTTCTTGGGGCTGATCAAGCCGCCAGTGGCCTCGCTGATAGCCTGTTCCGCGGCCTTATGGGTGTCATCGATTGCCTGCTTGGCCGTTTCAGCGGCTTGCCCCATCAACTGCTGGGCACTTTTTTCGGCCTGTTCGCAGCCAACGAGGGCGATTGAAGACACCGCCAACAAGGCCGCCACACCCAGGGTTTTGTACGTCATGGATAAATGCCTCTCAGGAGTAAACAGAGCACCAAAGGTGGCTCACCGATGGCCCGGCATTCTAGAGAGATGAATACTTCAGGAAAATTCGTATTTTCAGCGGTTATACTTCGGTTTTTACGAATCGGCGTGCCTTATGCTCAATTACCGACAGTTGCATTACTTCTGGGTGGTGGCCAAGACTGGCAGCATCGTGCGGGCCTGCGAGCAACTGAACCTGACACCACAAACCATCAGCGGACAGATTTCGCTGCTCGAGCAAACCTTTAACATCAAGTTGTTTCGCCGCGTCGGACGGCAGCTGGAACTGACCGAGGCTGGCCGCCAGACGCTGCCCTATGCCGAACACATGTTCCAATTGGGTGGCGAACTGGAGCTGATGCTCCGGGCCCAACCCAATGAGCAGCAGACGCTGTTCCGGGTCGGGGTCGCGGATGTGGTGCCCAAGTCCATTGTCTATCGGCTGCTGGCGCCGACCATGGAGCTCAGTGAGCCGCTGCGCATCACCTGCCGCGAAGACAAACTCGAGCGGCTGTTGGCGGACCTGGCGATCCAGCGCCTGGACCTGGTGATCTCCGACAGCCCGATGCCGACCCACCTGGATATCAAGGGTTATAGCCAGAAGTTGGGAGAGTGCGGGATCAGCTTCTTTGCCACCGCTGCGCTGGCCGAGCGCTACGGGCAGGATTTTCCCCGCAGTCTGCAGGATGCCCCACTGCTGATTCCCGGTGCCGAAACCGTGGTACGCAGCCGCTTGCAACGCTGGTTCGCCGAGCAACAGATCCAGCCGCGCATCGTCGGCGAATTCGACGACAGCGCGCTGATGCAGGCCTTCGGGCAATCAGGCAGCGGAATTTTCATCGGCCCGAGCGTGATCGCCGAAGAAGTTCAGCGCCAGTACGGCGTTCAGGTGATCGGCCAGACCGATGCGGTCAGCGAGTCGTTCTATGCCATTTCCGTGGAGCGCAAGGTCAGCCATCCGGGCATCGTCGCCATCGCCGAAGGTGCGCGACGCGAGCTGTTCAGCGCCTAGCACTGCGCGCAGGCGGCACGGGGCTTGAAGGTCATCAGCAACAACGCCAGCAGGATCGATATGAGGATGAAGCCGGACGCGGCGAAACCAACGCTGCCCAGGCCCAGGGTATCGATGACGCGCCCACCGACCATCGCCCCCAGGCCAATTCCCAGATTGGCCCCGGCGATGTTCAGCGACGCGGCAAAGGCTGGAGCCTCAGGCGCGGCCTTCATCAGTCGTACATGACTGACCAGGAACAGGGCCGCCTGGGTCACTCCCCAGATGCCCATCGCTGCTGCCAGCCCGACGGTCGAATGAATGCTCGGCACCAGCGCCACCATGCCGCCAATCAGGAACAGACAAAACACCATCGAGGCGATCAATGGATGCCGATCTACCGCGCGCCCGCCCAAGGAGTTACCCACCAGCCCCACGGCCCCGAAGCCCATCAGGCACCAGCCCACGAGTGTGCCGTCGAACCCGGCCAGGCGCTCGAGGATATCGGCCAGGTAGGTGTACGCGGTGAACATGCCGCTGAACACCAGGATCGACAGCAGCACATGGCCCTGCATCAACGGGCTGCGCAAGATCTTGAGTTGCGAACGCAAACTGACTTGACGCTGGTGCAGATTGGTTTTGGGCAGGTAGATAAACAGCAGCAACGCCTTGGCGAACGCAATGAACGCCAGGATCGCAAAGGCGCTGCGCCAGCCGAACGCATCAGAAATCAGCGTGCCTACCGGAATACCGAACACCGTGGCACAGACAATGCCGAACCCGATCCGGGCGATGGCCCGCCCGGCAAACTGCGGCCCGACAATGTCCACTGCCGTTTCACTGGCCAATGCCCAGAACACCGGCAGCCCCAGGGCTGGGATCAAGCGGGCGATGGCCATTACGCCGATATTGGGCGCCAGAGCCGCCAGTGTGTTAGCCAGACCAAACATAACCAACACGCTGATAAACAGCTTGCGCCGCTCAAAGCGAGCGAACCAGGCGGTCAGAAACGGCCCGAATGCCGCCACGGTAAATGCAAACAGCGTCACCAGCAGCCCGGCCTGGGCAATCGTGACTTGCAGGTCGCGGGCAATGGATGGCAACAGGCCGACGATGATGAATTCGGTGGTCAGCACTGTAAAACCAGCCGCCGACAACAGAAAAACAGACAACATGCAGAACTCCAGCAAAACAACGACACCAGCGTCAGCCCAGAAGGGCCGCTGGCAGAGTAGAAAGGGGATTGCCCAAAAGCCTAACAGAATGTGCCCCTCAGACAAACGCGCGTGAACGCCCAAGCGACGGATCGTCACAGGTCCGTCAGATTTTTCAACCGGCTGTGATAAAGTCCGCGGCCTGCAAACGCCGTACTTTCTTTTCGGTCCCGCTCATGTGGCCTGCCCGCTTGTTGCCCTGAGGGGTCGACCGTTGCACACAAAAAAAATCAGAGATGCCGTTATGACTGCTTTGTCCCCTTCCGTTCTACACCGCCTCAAACGCACCGGCCTGGTGACGCAAATCGTCATCGGTCTGATCGCCGGCATCATCCTGGCGTGGCTGGCGCCGGACCTTGCCAAGTCCACCGCCTTCATCGGCAAGGTCTTTGTGTCAGCGCTCAAGGCCGTGGCACCGATCCTGGTGTTCGTGCTGGTCATGGCGTCGATCGCCAACCACAAGCACGGGCAGGAAACCCATATCCGACCGATTCTCTTCCTTTACCTGCTCGGCACTTTTGCAGCCGCAGTGGTCGCGGTGGTTGCCAGTACCCTGTTTCCGTCCAGCCTTGTCCTGGTCTCCCATGACGTCGCCGTCACCGCCCCCGGCGGCATTGGCGAAGTACTGCAGAGTTTGATGCTCAGTGTGGTGGACAATCCGGTCAGCGCCCTGATGAATGCCAACTTCATCGGCATTCTGGCCTGGGCCATCGGCATGGGCATTGCCATTCGCCATGCAGGCGAAACCACCCGTACCGTGCTCGGGGACCTGTCCAACGGCGTGACCGTGATCGTGCGCGTGGTCATCTGCTTCGCCCCGCTGGGGATCTTCGGCCTGGTGGCTTCTACCCTGGCAACCTCAGGTTTCAGCGCATTGCTGGGCTACCTTCACCTGTTGACCGTGCTGATTGGCTGCATGCTGTTCGTGGCGCTGGTGATGAACCCGCTCATCGTATTCTGGAAGCTGCGTCGCAACCCGTACCCACTGGTCTTCACTTGCCTGCGCGAGAGCGGCATTACCGCATTCTTCACCCGCAGTTCGGCGGCGAATATCCCGGTCAACCTGGAACTGAGCAAACGCCTGGGCCTGCACGAAGACACCTATTCGGTATCGATCCCGCTGGGCGCGACCATCAACATGGCCGGTGCCGCCATTACCATCACCGTACTGACCCTGGCGGCGGTGCATACCCTGGGTATCGTGGTGGACGTGCCGACAGCCGTGCTGCTGAGCGTCGTCGCGGCCATTTGTGCCTGCGGCGCGTCCGGAGTGGCCGGTGGTTCGCTGTTGCTGATTCCCCTGGCCTGCAGCCTGTTCGGCATTCCCAGCGACATCGCCATGCAGGTGGTCGCCGTGGGCTTCATTATCGGTGTCCTGCAGGACTCGGCGGAGACTGCGCTCAACTCCTCTACCGATGTGCTGTTCACCGCGGCGGCTTGCTTGGGTGAAGAAGAGAAACTCGCTCATAAGGCGTAACAAATGCGTTGGCTGTACGGACGTCATCGCGAGCAGGCTCGCTCCCACAGGTTTTGGGCACACACAAAGCCCATGTGGGAGCGAGCCTGCTCGCGATAGCGGTGGTACATCCGCCGCCGATCTGACAAACAAACACCAAAAAGCCCGGGACGGCCCACACCGTCCCGGGCTTTTTCTTACTGGCGGGTTTAGAACGCGCCCATGTAGTCGCGTTTGCCCACTTCTACGCCATTGTGGCGCAGCAGCGCGTAGGTGGTGGTGACGTGGAAGAAGAACTGCGGCAGACCATAGGTCAGCAGATAGTTCTGGCCGGTGAAGCGTTTTTCCTTCGGCGTGCCCGGACGGGTGACGATCTCGATGCCTTCCTTGCCATCGATCTGCTCGGGGCTGATACCGTCGATGAACGCCAATACCTTGGCGATCAAGGCTTGCAGTTCGGCAAAGGTGGTTTCGCTGTCGTCATATTTCGGCACTTCAAGCTCGGCCAGGCGCGCAGATACGCCTTTGGCAAAATCCACCGCGATCTGCACCTGGCGTACCAGCGGGAACATGTCCGGGTACAGGCGGGCTTGCAGGAACGCGTTCGGGTCGATGTTTTTCGCAGTGGCGTGGGCTTCAGCCTTGTTCAGGACATCACTCAGGGCGTTGAGCATCTGCTTGAAAACCGGGATGGAAGCGGCGTACAGGGAAATAGTCATGGCGATCTCATGCAGGTGGCAGGAAAGGACAAATCAAACGGGTGCGATTATAGCCACGCCTTATTGCACAGCTTGTCTTTTATTGCGCAAGGATTAGGCTAGGCGGCTTCCACAGCAGAGGGAACGCGCGATGAGTATCGAAGAACAAAGCCCGGCCGAAGAACCGCGGCTCAACAGCACGGAAATCCGCATTCTCGGCGCGCTGGTCGAAAAGCAGGCCACCAACCCTGAGACCTACCCGCTGACGCTCAACGCCCTGGTGCTGGCCTGCAACCAGAAGACCAGCCGTGAGCCGGTCATGAACCTCAACCCGGGCCAGGTCGGCCAGAGCCTGCGTGCACTGGAAGGTCGCGGCTTTACCAAACTGGTGATGGGCAGCCGCGCCGACCGCTGGGAGCATCGGGTCGACAAGGCCCTGGAGCTGGTGCCGGCCCAAGTGATTCTGATGGGGTTGCTGTTCTTGCGCGGCCCGCAGACAGTCAGTGAACTGCTGACCCGTAGCGGTCGGATGCACGATTTCGAAGACACTGAACAGGTGGTGCATCAGCTTGAACGGCTGATTGCCCGTGGCTTGGCGCTGTTGGTGCCGCGCCAGCCCGGCCAGCGGGAAGACCGCTACATACACGCCATGGGCGACCCGGCGGATATCGAAGCGATCCTCGCCGCCCGCCAGCATCCCGTGGAGCGTGGTGCCGGCAGCGGCGTGTCACTGGAGCGCATCGAAGAACTCGAAGCGCGGATCGCCGCACTGGAGGAGCGTCTGGCCAGGCTGGAATAGCCGTGTAGGAGCTGTCGAGTGCCACGAGGCTGCGATCTTGTTCCAGACAATTGAGTCGAGAGCGAAAGATCAAAGTCCAAAGATCGCTACGCAGCCCGGGCGAACGCCACGGCCTTCTTGAATTGTTCCGCGCTGGGCCGCACGCCGGTGTACAGGACAAACTGCTCCAGGGCCTGGATCGCAATCACTTCGAGCCCGGTGATGACCCGTTTGCCCTCAGCTTGGGCGCGCACGATCAGCGGCGTTTGCGACGGGATCGCCACCACATCGAACACCGTCTCGGCACCTGCAATCACGTCGGGTTCGAACGCCAACTGGTCGGCTTCCGGGCCGCCGGTCATGCCGATCGGCGTGACGTTGATCAGCATCTGCGGCCGTCGCTCCCCCAGTTCAGCCTGCCACTCGTAACCCAACGAGTTGGCCAAGGCTCGCCCGGCGGTTTCGTTGCGGGCCACGATCAAACCGTTTTTATAGCCGCCGTCGCGCAAAGCGCTGGCCACCGCCTTGGCCATGCCGCCGCTGCCGCGCAGAGCAAAGGTTGAATCCTTGGGCACCGCATGGGTTTGCAGCAATTGGACGATCGCGATGTAGTCGGTGTTGTAAGCCTTTAAATGACCATTGGTGTTGACGATGGTGTTGATGGACTGGATCGCCGCAGCAGAGGGATCCAGCTCATCGACCAGGGCAATGCAGGCCTCCTTGAATGGCATCGACACCCCGCACCCACGGATGCCCAAGGCCCGAATACCGCCGATGGCACCGGGCAGGTCCTGGCTGCTGAATGCCTTGTAGTAGAAATTCAGCCCCAGTTGCTCATACAAGTGATTGTGAAAGCGCAGGCCGAAATTCCCGGGGCGGCCCGATAGCGACATGCAAAGCTGGGTGTCTTTGTCGGGATTGATCTGCATGCGTGACTCCTTCTCGTAAATAAACCGCTACAGACCTTACACAATATTTACCCAGCGGCGCGGCAAATTCTGGAAAAATCGCTGTCAGAGCAAGTATCCCCGCGGCCCTCATTCGGGTCTGTTGCAGACCACAGGCGCCGGGGCCAAAACGAGGAATCGTTATGAACCGTCAACTCCCCATCATCGCCCTGCTCGTGGGGGCACTCGCGGTCACCGGCCAGGCATCCGCCCATGGTCGAGGTGGTTGGGAGGGGCCCGCCGTGTTTGGTGCAATCGTTGGTTCGGCCATCGTCGGCTCAGCGATCATCAACCGTGATCGTCCGGTTTACGTGCAGCAACCGGTGTACGTCCAGCCACAGCCGGTTTATGTGCAGCAGCCGCCACCGGTCTACTACCAGCCACAGCCGGTCTACATCGAGCGCCCTGTCTACTATCGCCCGGCGCCGGTGTATTACGGGCCACCACGGGGCTATTACTACGGCCCACCGCGCGGTCATTACGGGCGCTGGTGATCAGTAAACGAAAGGCCTGTGATCGAGGATCACAGGCCTTTCTTTCAAGAGACATAAAGCCGAGCAAACGCCGTCACCACGGGTTTTATCGGCTAGACGTGCTCGCTGCTTTTCAGTCGTACCGGGCCATGCTCTACCGGTGCATGGGCTGCCTCCGCCACCACCGGAATCTCGTTGCCATCGCAGTCGTGCAGCTTGCCGTCACTGAAGTAGTCGCCTTCGCGCAGCGCCGCCAGGTCCTGATAACGCAACACCCGCTCGGTACCGGCGGCGAATACGGACTGCTGATCCGAGTTGCCCCGGGTGAAGTGATTGAAGGCCAGGTTCAGCACGATGGCCATGATCGCCGAAGAGCTGATGCCCGAATGGAAGATCGTCGCGAACCAGCTTGGGAAATGATCGTAGAAATTCGGCGCGGCGATGGGAATCATGCCGAAACCGATGGAGGTGGCGACGATGATCAGGTTGACGTTGTTGCGGTAGTCGACTTTTGACAGCGTCCGGATGCCGCTGGCCGCCACGGTGCCGAACAGCACGATACCGGCACCACCCAGCACCGAGGTCGGCACCGCCGCGATCACTCGGCCCATGAACGGCAGCAGGCCGAGCACCACCAGAAAGACCCCGCCAGTTGCCACCACGAAACGGCTCTTGATCCCCGTCACCGCCACCAGCCCGACATTCTGGGCAAAGGCGCTCTGGGTGAAGGAGCCAAAGATCGGCGCGATCATGCTCGACAGCATGTCGGCCCGCAGGCCATTGCCCAGACGCCTGGAGTCGACTTTGGTGTCGATGATCTCGCCCACCGCGAGGATATCGGCGGACGTTTCCACCAATGTCACCATGATCACGATGCACATCGACAGAATGGCCGCGACATGAAAAGTCGGCATGCCGAAGTGGAAGGGTGTGGGGAAGCCGAACATAGGGCCTTGGCTGACGGATGAGAAGTCCGCCATGCCCAGGAATACGGCAATGACTGTGCCGATGACCATTGCCAGCAGAATCGACAGCCGCGAGATCGTCGCGCTGCCCATTTTGCTCAGCAGCAGCACCAGAACCAGGGTGACGGCGGCCAAACCGATATTGGCCATGCTGCCGAAATCGGCGGCGTGGCTATTGCCACCCATGGCCCAGCGCGCCGCGACCGGCATCAAGGTCAAGCCGATGGTGGTGATGACGATGCCGGTGACCAGCGGTGGAAAGAACCGGGTGATTCGCGAGAACACCGGGGTAATCAGCAAGCCGATCAAGGACGCGGCGATCACCGCTCCGAGGATGGCCTGGAATCCCCCTTCTCCGCCGCTGCCGACGATCGCCACCATGGTCGCGACCCCGGAAAACGAAACGCCCTGCACGAGGGGTAACTGACAGCCAAAAAATGGCAGGCCAAGGGTTTGCAACAGTGTTGCCAGCCCTCCCGCAAACAATGACGCCGCGATCAACAGGCCGATGTCCGCCGGTGACAACCCGGCGGCCTGACCGATGATCAATGGCACAGCGACGATGCCACCGTACATGGTCAACACATGTTGCAGGCCGTAAGCCATATTCGCGCCGACGCCAAGGTTTTCGTCCTCGGGCCGTGGGAGTGAAACATGGGGCGTTTTCATGGTTCGGGAGTTCCCTGTTTTTTGTTATGCGCACACTGTATTCAAAATTCAGGACAAATGTCCATAGAGTTGTATACAACTTGCTGCGCAACACCCCTTCTCTCCCGTGAACCCTTCCGCCCCCCTGCTACCCCCACTCCGTTACAGCAACCCGACCAGGGCGGGCCGTAAAAGCTCACGGGGCGGTACACGCAGACCAAATTCGTTCTCCAGCAGGTCGATCAGTTCGTCGGCGTCGGTGATTGTCCGGCGCTCGCTCTGCTCGCCTATCCGGTGCAAGGCATAGCTGTTGCCGTTGAGTGTCTTGCGCAATCCATCGCCAGTGCGAGCCACCATCAACCGGCCCATGAACGGCGACTCGGGGTGGTTGCTGACATACCAATTGCCGACGGTGTAGTCGATGTCTTCCTGGCGCTGCAGATCGAACAGGTACATCGGCCGCCATTCGTCGGCCACGCAGGCACGGAGCAGATAGCCGTCCGGGTGAGCCTCGATACGATAGGGTTCGTGAGGAGTGGCCTGGGTATCACGACTGTCCAGCAGCAGCGGCGCGGTCGGCACCATGCCGCCGAAGCCGACATCGGTGGTGTAACGCACCCCGTCAAGCGTCACCAGGCTGAGGCGGTGGGTGCGGGCCGGCCAGGCACCTTCAGGGGCATTCATCACCACCCGTCCAGTGATGCCTCGGGCTTCGAAGCCCAGTTCCAGGAGCAGCGCCAGGAACAATTGATTAAGTTCATAGCAGTAGCCCCCGCGGCCTTGCTCGAAGACTTTTCGCTCCACTGATTCCAGGTCAATGGGCACGGGTTGGCCCAGCAGCGTCGAAAGGGTTTCAAAGGGAAACTCGGCGGTGTGGCGTCGTTGAAGCTGGCGCAAGGTGTCGAGGGTCGGGGCTGGCGGTGTGTCGAAGCCCAGGCGTTGCAGATAACGGCCCGAATCGTTCAGTCGGGTTTGGCTCATGAGGATGTCCTTTCCTGTCCAATGCAGGGCTTACAAAAAGCACGCTGCTGGGATGCAGATATAAGGCATTCCCCTTTGCGAGACAATAACTGGCCAGGAGAACTCGCTCCCTCACCGACGTTTTCGCGAAGCGAGCCGGATCCAGGTGGGAGCATGGTCGCTGGGATGTGGTTGATTCCTGACCCATGCGTCCACGCCCGCTTCGCTCAGGTAAGGACTGGCCGCCGGGTTGAGCAGCAGGTGATCGATGCGCAGCCCGGAGTTCTTTTGCCAGTGCTGACGGAAATAATCCCAGAAGGTGTACACCCGCTCGTCCGGGTACAGGTGGCGCAACGAATCGGTCCAACCCTGGTCGAGCAACCTTTGGTAGCACTCGCGGCTTTGCGGTTGCAGCAGTGCATCCTTGAGCCAGGAACGCGGGTTGTAGATGTCCAGGTCGGTGGGCACCACGTTGTAATCCCCCGCCAGCACCACCGGATGATCGCTGGCCTGCAGCCCTTGAGCATAGGCGATCAGCCGTTCGAACCAGGCCAGTTTGTAATCGAATTTGGGCCCTGGCTGCGGATTACCGTTAGGCAGATAAAGGCAACCCACCAGCACGCCATGCACCGCTGCCTCCAGGTAACGACTGTGGCTGTCATCGTCGCCGCCGGGCAAGCCACGGCGGCTCTCCAGCGGTTGCGCATCACGGGCCAGGATCGCAACGCCATTCCAGGACGCCTGGCCGTGCCAGAGCGATCCATACCCCACCGATTCCAGCTGCGCAGCGGGGAAATCCTTGTCCGCTGCCTTGAGTTCCTGCAAGCAGACAATGTCGGGTTTCTCCCGCTCCAGCCACTCCAGCAGATTGGGCAGTCGGGCCCGGATGCCGTTGATATTGAAGGTTGCTATGCGCAGGTTTTTCATCGGGCCAGAGCTCCAGAACCAGGACACTAGCTGTGACCGATAAGCCACCGTGGTGGTTGCAACAAACGTTCACGAACCGGTTTTCGACAGCGGCCGGCCGCTCTCGAGCAAATGCGCAAACGCCTGCTTGTCGATCGGCCGACTGAGGAAATAGCCCTGCACCTCGTGGCATTGGTCCGAACCCAGCGAGCCCAGTTGCGCGAGGGTTTCCACACCTTCAGCCGTAACGGTCAAGCCCATGGCCTTGCCCAGGTTGATGATCGCCTGCACCACTGCGCGATCATTGCTGCTGTTGCTCATGGACGCAATGAAGCGCTTGTCGATCTTGATGCCGTCGAAAGGATAGGTACGCAGATAGCCAAGTGACGAATAGCCGGTACCGAAATCGTCCATGTTCAAGCGCACGCCCAGCTCCTTCAGGGCATTCATGACCTGGAGGGCACCATCTACATCGTTGAGCATCACGTTTTCGGTGATCTCAAGCTCCAGGCGACTCGCCGGGAAACGGGTGTCGATCAGCACCTGACGCACATCTTGCACCACATCGCTGCGCTCAAATTGCGCCGGTGACAGGTTGACCGAAACCATCAGTTCCCCCGGCCAGGTCAACGCGGTTTCACAGGCCTCGCGCAACACCCAACGCGACAGCGGGACAATCAGCTCGGTCTGCTCAGCCAAGGGAATGAACGCGTCGGGGCCCAGCAAGCCCTGGGTCGGATGCTGCCAGCGAACCAGCGCCTCGACGGCCACGATCTCCCGGCCATCGACTTTGTAGCGCGGCTGGAAATGCAGGACGAATTCGTTGTTCTTCACGGCCTGACGCAAGTCGCTTTCCAGTTGCCGTCGATGCTGGATTTGATCGTTCATCTGCGAAGCAAAATAGCACCAGGTTTTCTTACCCTCGGACTTGGCCTGGTACAAGGCGATATCGGCGCAACGGATCAACTCACCCGGTACATAACCCTGGCGGCGGCTGACGGCAATGCCGATGCTGGCGCCGATGTGCAACGCATGGGTCTCGTAATGGATCGGTTGCTGCAGGCTTTCGATCAGTCGCTCACAGAACCGGTCGATCTCGGTGGTGTTTTCCATCCCGCCGAGCACCACCACGAACTCATCGCCCCCCAACCGCGCCACGAGGTCCTGCTCGCGTGTACTGTCGCGCAGACGCTGGGCCACTTCCAGCAGCACCGCGTCGCCGGCCGGGTGACCGAGTGAATCGTTGATCGGTTTGAAATTGTCCAGATCCACCATCAGCAGCGTCAACGGTGCCGAATGCTCCTTGGCCACCAGCGCATCATCCAGGTGCCGGGCCAGCTTGTTGCGGTTTGGCAGGCCAGTCAGCGCATCGTGCAGCGACAGATGCTGTACCTGGGCATGGGCGGCCACTTCGTCAGTGATGTCGCTGGCAGTGCCGCGATAGCCCACCACCTGCGCCTTGTTGTAGATCGGCCGCGCCGACACTCGACAGAAGCGTAATTGCCCGGAATGATCGCGGTAGGAACAGCGCAGGTGGCTGGCGTTCTGCTCTTCGGTCAGCTTGCCCAGCCACAAGGCGATCGGGGTCGTGTCGCAATACAACAGCTGTTCGATAGCCTGGCCCAGCCACTGCTGATCGGAGAACCCGGTGACCGTGTTGAAACGTCCCGACAGATAGGTGATGTGCTGCCGGTCGTCAATTTCCCAGATCCAGTCGGAAGCGGCCTCGGCCACCGCCCGAAAACGTTCTTCGCTGGCTTCAAGGGCCTGGGTCGACAATTCCAGACTGTCGTAGCTGGCATCCACATGCCGCGCGGTGCGCATGGCGTATCGAAAAAAGTAAGCAGTCAACAGCGCCAGAATCAACAGCGCGCCGCCCAGAGGCGGTATCAGCGACCAGAGCAATTGCTGGCCGGGCCGCTCCAGTCGGGACACCAGGCTGTAACCGGTGCTGTCCAGCGGCACGGCTGGCTGACCGACTTGCAGCGCCGTGTCTTGCTTGAGCGTCAGGTCGGTCAGCCCGTAACTGTTCCCCAGTTTGCGGAGCTTGACCGGGGTCAGTTGGTCGACGAACAGCAGGACCGATGTCCCCTTGGATTCGACCTGGGGGCGCTCGTCATTGGGCAGGATCACCGACGCAGTGACAATGGCGGGCCAGCCTTCGAACAGCGTGTAACGAACCGTGGACACGGTCAGATCGGGTTGCTCCTGAAGCTGCGCCACCAGATCGGCCAGGGGCAGATTCATGTAAGCCGCCGCATCCCTCTGGACATTCTGCCCGCGTACCACCGCGTACTTGGTGCGTTCCCGGTCAATGACAAACACGCCCTCGTATTCATCGTTGGTGAAGAGCGTCTTGCCCATATTCTGTTCGGTGTAGGCCCATTGCACATCGACCTCACCGTTGAGGTGCTCATAGGCCGTGGTCCAGTAGGTATAACTGGCAATGTAGTTCTTCGAGGCAGTGATACGGTTCTGGAGGGCCCGCTCCGTATAGAAATGGGTCTTGCGCGCATCCTGCGCGTCCAGTTCATGGGCGATATTGAACAGCGCGGCAACGGCCACCAGCACACCCAGGACAAACAAGCCGGCGACGGCCACCACCAGACGACGGGTGATGGGGGTGTGACGCGTGGTATGTGCAGGGGTATCGGCAGCGGTATCCATTGACCTGCTCCTGTCCTATCGACGCTGGCTTCGACGTGTCAGAACAGGCAATCCCGGTGTTCCGTCACGCCCTTGACCTTAGCACCCACTGCCTGAACGGTTGGCAAGCCCCCAAGATTTGAGACGAGGCCTGCACATCATTGCCACTTCGCTGGCCAAGTGCCTGAACAATTGACCGTGACAAGCCGCCGATGATTCCACGATTTCAACGATCCGAGCGCGCCAGCGTATCAAACCCGTCTTCCATCGATAGCGCCGCCACTCGGTTGCGTCCGCTGTGCTTGGCCTGATAAAGCGCCGCGTCAGCCCGCTGGAGGAACACTTCAATGCTGTCCAGACTGCTGGGCACGAACGCGTAACAGCCCAGGCTCACCGTCAAGTAGCCGGTAGGAGAGCCGGCATGGGTGATGTGTTGGTCGATGACGCTGCGGCGGATCTGCTCGGCCAGGGCCAAGGCCCCTTGCAGGTTGGTATCGGGCAACAGCACCGCGAACTCCTCGCCGCCATAGCGCACGGCAAGGTCAGCCTTGCGATGACAGCACCCCTTGAGCACCTTCGCCATTTCTGCCAGGCAATGATCCCCGGCCACGTGGCCATAGGTGTCGTTGTAACGCTTGAAGAAATCGATATCGAGCATGATCAGGCTCAAGGGGCTGCGCTGGCGGGCGCCCCGGCCAAACTCGATGTCCAGGGCCCGTTCGAACAGCCGACGGTTCGCAAGCCCGGTCAGGCTGTCATGGGTGGCAATCAGCTCCAACGCCTCCTGGGCCTTGCGCAGGTCCGCTTCGATCCGTTCGCTGTTGCGCAACTGGCGCACGAATACCCAGCCGAACAGGCAGATGCCCACCACCACCAACGCTACGATGAGACTGGATTTGAAGGCTCTGTCGTGCCACCCCGCCAGGATCGCCTGTTCGGACATCGCGGCGGTGACCACCAGCGGATAGGCCTCTAAATGCTGGTGGTCATAGAGCCTGAGGATGCCATCGGCAGCGGAACGGATGGTCGCGGTGCCGGCGCTGTCGCTGTACGGCTCATGCTGAAAGACGGGTTCCTCGGCCAGGGATCGACCGATTTTCGCCTCGTCGAAGGGTCGCCGGGCCAGCAAGGTCCCGTCTGACAAGGCCAGGACCATTTCGTCTTGGTCAGCGAGGCTGAAGCTTTCGAAGAATTGATCGAAGTACGACATCTTGATCCCAGCCAACAACACGCCCTGGAAATTGCCGTCCTGATCATTCAAGCGCCGCGACACCGGGATGATCCAGTCACCATTTTGTCGACTGCGGATCGCCGGCCCGATATGAGCGGTCAGGGCGGTGTTCTGCTGATGGAAACTAAAGTAGTCCCGATCTGCTACCCCTGGGCCCCTGTGCAGTTGTTCAAAGGACGTAATGACCCACTGACCGTGCTTGTCGAACAGAAACAGGCCATGCAATTGCTCCAGTGACTGCACGCGCCGGGCGAAGGTTTTCTGCAGACGTGGTTGCAGCGCCGGACCGAAACCGTCGCTTTCTATCCAGTCCGCCAGGCTGGTCAGGACCAAGTCTGTCTGCTGGAACGTGTCCTGAGCCTGTTGGGCCATGGCCCGGGTGAGGTTCGCTGAGGCGGTGCGCGCCGACTCCAGGTCGTAGCGACGAGACTGTTCCAGTTGCAAAAAAAGCAGGCCACACAGGCACAGGCAGACCGCCGCGATAAACGCCACCGCTGCCTTGAGCAACGGCAGGCGCTTGAGGGCACCACCGGGGACATGGAACGGATCAAAATTGGGGATAGGCAAGCGAATTCCTGAGGGGGGCAAAGCATGAGCGAAACCCTCAAAGCCCCCAATATTCGTGAGCTTAGCCTACCGCTTGGGGGGGCGGCAATTTGCCGGTGTGGCGTAGCCGATGGGTGGCTCAATGGATCCAAAATCCTGCGCATCGCCCTGTCAAATTCGCCCATTCAGGCAGGGTTAATTCGAGTCCAGGAATTAGCCACACAGGCCACTAAACGAGGCGTTTGCTCAGGTAGGTCGCCGAGGCCGGGCACAATGACTTGAATTGGGCTGTTTGGCTGATCGACATTGGCGCCAGCGCACGGTCACGCGCCTGATATCCTTGGGCGACAAAAAACGCGGCGGCACTGTCAGTGAGCAAGTGAAAGCGTTCCGCGCCCTGGTTTTTCGCAAAGTCTTCCAGAGCGACCAGCATCGCTGCACCTATGCCGCGCCCCCGCAGTCCCTCAGGGACCACCAGAGAACGTAACAATCGGTCCGCGCCCTCCCCCTCGATCCCGCCAAACGCCGCCTGAGCGTCTGCTTGCCTGAAGCTGAAAAACCGTCGGCCCTGCTGGTTCAGGTCGTCCACTGGCAGACCCGCCAGGATCAGCGCCTGGCGCAACGGCTCCAACGCCTCATTACTCAGTTCGGTCATGTGCATGGCATTGCTCTGACAGAGGTTCTGCACAGAAAACTACGCCGCCAGCACCCTCGTATGCAACTGCTCGCGGAGAACAAAATTGAACGGCCCGTGCTTTGCGCGAACTAACCAGGTTCATGCCCTGCCCAGGTTCTCACACCAAAGTCGGCAAGGGCCAAAACCTGAACAGCAATGGCACAGGTGACCGTTCACATGGACTCAAGCTCTCTCCAATTCCTTACCGACACCCAATTACTCGGCATTTCCATCGCCAACTGGCTCCTGGCCCTGGGGGTGATGGTGGTAAGTTTTATCATCGTCAGGGCCGGTATCGGCTTGCTGTTGAGAAAAGTGCAGGCCCGGGCACAGAAACCCGATGCGTATGTCAGCCACATCGCCGTCGAGGTACTGTCCAGCACCAGCAATACGCTGTTGTTACTGGCCTCCATCCTCATTGGTATCGGCGTCCTGGACCTGCCGGAGCGTTGGCTTGACCGGGTCAGCAGCCTCTGGTTCGTGGTCGCAGCCTTGCAGGTGGGGCTGTGGGCCAATCGGGCAATCGCCCTGGCGTTGCTGCACTACTTCGCCCGCCACAGCCACTCCGACATCCATCAGAAAAGTGCCTTGGCCACCCTGAGCCTGTGGGGCGCGAAGGTGTTTCTCTGGGCCGTGGTGCTCCTGGCGATGCTCTCCAATCTGGGCGTGAACATCACCGCCTTTATCGCCAGCCTCGGGGTCGGTGGTATCGCCGTGGCGCTGGCGGTGCAGAACATCCTCGGTGATCTGTTCGCCTCGCTGTCCATCGCCGTGGACAAACCGTTCGAGGTCGGCGACTTCATTGTCGTGGGTTCCCTGGCCGGCACCGTGGAACATGTCGGTTTGAAAACCACGCGGATCCGCAGCCTGGGTGGCGAACAAATCGTGATGGCCAATGCCGGAATGATCAGCACCACCATTCAGAACTACAAACGGCTTCAGGAGCGACGCATCGTCTTTGAATTCGCCCTGCCCCATGACTGCTCGACAGAACAGCTAAGGCAAGTGCCGGTGATCGTCGAAAACATTATCAAGGCTCAGGAAAAGACCCGCTTCGACCGCTCGCACTTTCGTGGTTTCGGCGAGAGCGCACTGGAATTCGAAACGGTGTACATCGTGCTGGACCCCAGCTACAACGTTTACATGGATGTCCAACAAGCGATCAACCTGGGCATGATGGAAGAATTCGCCAGAATCGGTGTGCGGTTTGCGATCCCGGCCCGTACCGTTCATGTCGCCTCGCTGCCCGATACGCAGGGGCAAACGTCCAAGGAAAATGCTCACAAGACCTCGCTGGAAGCCGCGCCTGAGTATCGATCGCAGCATTAATATCCAATCTCACAGTCAGCACTTGCCCTGTGGGAGAGAAGCTTGCTCGCGATGAGGGCGGACACGCAAATGGACGCCCACTCGTATCAAATAAACCTGACAGACCGCCGATTGAGCAGCGCATTGGAGCCGGTCTCAATCGCCGACGACCGGTTCTCCACTGGGGGTTTCCCCACGAGCAGGCTCAACGCGTTGTCGATCTCGTCGGCCGCCCCTTGTGCGTATTGCGCGTTTGCCCAGCCCCAGTGGTGTTCAAACATCAACCCGCCCACCGCCTGAGCGCACAGTTCATCACTGCTTACACCCATCTTTCCCGCCGCAGCGATCACGGCCATAAGGGCTTGTTCCAACTGACAAATTCGCTCGGTAGACACACTGACCCACTCGATAGGTAACGAGTGCTTAGCCTACCAATATATCAATGTGCCACCAACCGCAGGCGCTCAACGGTCGTTCCTCACATCGTCACAAGGTTTCCAGGCTTGGAGGAGCATCAGCTTCCGCTGCCGTAATACTGCGCCATGTAATCCACAAACACTCGAACCTTGGCCGGCAAATTCCGCGCATGCGGGTAAAGCGCATAGTAGTGCCGCTCCCCAAGCGTGCACTGCGGCAGAATCCGCACCAGTCTTCCCGTCAGCAGGTCATCCTGCACCGTCGCCAAGGTAAACGCGGCAATCCCCCCGCCCGCCAGAGCGCAGGCGTGCAAGGCGGTGATGGTGTCCGTATGAAAGCTGCTGGCGCAATCCACCGTGCTCGACTCCCCTGCTTCCCCCACCAGCACCCACTGCGTGGCCGAGGCATACGTCAGCAGCCGATGGTCGTTGAGTTCAGCAACCTCGCGAGGCAGCCCACGCTTGAAGACATAGGCCGGTGCCGCCACCAGCACCAGCGGCGAAACGCTGAGCAAGCGCGCAACAAGACTGCTGTCGGCCAGCGGCCCGCAAATCCGTAACGCTACATCGAACCCATCGGCAACCAGATCGACAAGCGGATCCGAGCAGGACAGATCGATCTGGATGTCCGGATAACGCGCCTCAAATGCCGGCAACCAACGGGCCAGCTCCAGCGTACCGATCACCAGCGGGGCACTGATGCGAAGCAGCCCCGAGGGCCGTTCCTGTTCCAGAGTCACCGCCTGGGACGCGGCATCCACGCGATCCAGAATATCCACGCAAGCAGCGTAATAGCGTTCGCCTGCTGCCGTAAGGCTCATGCGCCGGGTATTGCGATGGATCAGACGCACGCCCAGCGCGGACTCCAATTGCTGCAAGTTGCGCGACACCGACGAGTGAGTGGTGTCCAGCCGCTCGGCCGCGGCAGAAAACCCCTGAGCCTCCACGATGCAGCGAAACACGCGCATGGCGAGCATCTGATTCATATTTTCAGCGTACCGGCAGCTTGATGATTTGGGCGGTGGTCATCACATCACCGAAAGTATCCTCGACCTCGGCCAGTGCGGCCTTGTGCAAGGTGTCCTTGTCGATCGCTTCGCCACTGACCCGGGTGATCGCACGGGTAGCCGATGCATCGGAGGCGACCAACACATTGTAGCCAAGCGGCGCCGCATCACGGGCAGCACCGGCCACGCAGGCGTGGGTCATGAGACCGGAAATGATCAGGGTTTCGATGCCCGCGCTCTTCAAACGCTTGTCCAGGTCGGTACTGCCGAAGACGCTGACCGTGGTCTTTTGCAAAACAACATCCTGAGCCCTGGGCTGCATGTCCGGGTGGAATTTCACCGTTTCGCCACCCTCGGCAAACACCGCCGAACCGGCTGGCGCAATGTGCTGGATATGGAACACCGGCATGTGGTGGTCATCGGCGAAGTCAATCAGTTCGCGGGTGTTGGCCAAGGCAGCGGCACCGTCAGGGATGGGCATTTTGCCGGTGAAATATTCGTTCTGAAAATCGATGACCAGTAACGCGGTTTTACCGGCCGGGAGTTGGCTGACCGGCTCCGCGCCAGCCATGGCTCGAATAGTGGGATGTGCATCAGCCAGTGCACCGGTGCTGGCGACAATACCGGAGAACGCACAGGCGGCGAGCAAACGACGGGTGAAACGTTGCATAAGGGACTCCTTCATGGGTGGTTGAGTGAAGAAATCCTAGGGGGAGCGTTCAGGCGGGAACACAGTGCGGCTGGAACAGGACTTGTTTGTTTTTCGCACAAATCCACCGCTTCAGAGGGTGGGTCAGAAGGAAACGGCCGGTTCCCCCAATATCTGGCACTGCCGATGACACACAACCCGATTGCGTCCGCCGGTCTTGGCCTGGTAAAGCGCCTGGTCGGCGTCGTTGAGCCAGAAAGTCGCGTCGCCATAGGCCGGGTTGAAGGCCGCCAGGCCAATGCTCAGCGTGACTTTTAGCGCAGGGACCTGCTCGCACCCGAGCAGGGCGAATCGCTCACGCAGGCTCTCCATGGCGAGCACGGCATTGTGCAACGTCAGGTCCGGCAGAATCACGCCGAACTCGTCCCCTCCGTAACGCCCGACAACGTCGGCGGCCCGCAGGTTTTGCCTGAGCATCTTGCCGAGCTGACGCAACACCATGTCGCCGGCGCCATGGCCATAGGTATCATTGATGGCTTTGAAGTGGTCGATGTCCAGCAGCGCAATCACGCCGTGACCTGTCCCATCGTGTGGCTGTCTCAGGCAGCGCTGGAATTCTTCATTGAGCCGGTCCTTCCAGGCTCCGTGATTGAGTAGACCGGTCAGGCTGTCGGTACGACTCAGGGCCAACAACTCGCGCTTTTGTCGGCGCAGGGCGTCAGTCTGGCGAAAACAGATCCAACCCAACGCCAGCGGATAGATGCACAACAGCGGCAAACTGGCGTAGAGCTGCGCCGAGCTGGTCATGGGCACACTGGTCAACGGGAAGATGGCGGTGCCCAGGGCGATGCCCGCTATTTTCACTGCCGCCCCGGCGAACATAAAACGCAAGCCGCCGATGGAGACGTTGTTCATCGCCATCATCGCCAGCGTAACGGCCGTGGGCAGTGGATTGAATTGCATCGCCGCGACCCAGAAACCGCCAAGAAAGGCGTCGATCAGCAAGTTGCGGCGTTCGGCCTGGAACGGCAGGGCCGCGCGACGGGCCCATTGATAGGCCATATGCGGCCATATCAGGCCGTTGAAAAGCATGGCTCCCCAGACCCAGGGTGCCGGGTCGAGGGGATAGACCGCGACACTCACCAGCAACAACCCCAGCGCCAGGCCCAGGATTCGTGAGGTGTAAAGCCTCCTGGCCAATGACAGTCCCTTTCGTCCCGTTTTGTGCATAGAGACCTCTATACCGAGGACTTCCCAGGTTGTGGGATAGGGTAGTTTGAAGTCTATCAGGGCAACATCAAATAGCCACCAACGATGAAGGGATATTTATTCCCCTTCAAATGCACGGCGCTGTTCGGATTTTGGCTATACATGACAAAGGGAATCGGCAACCCACCACCAGGAGGCCCATGCGCAGCTATCAGGCGTTGATCATCGGCAGTAGGCAAATCCGGTGGCTGTCACAGCTGGTATCAAAGCAAAAGCGGCCACGTCGTCGCGATGTTCCCCGGTTTCAGCTTCACTTATCACTATCTGACTCGTCGGCTGCGGTTGGCCGATCACATTCTGTCCTGACCCTGGAGGGCAAAGCATGTTGGTGTTGTGGGTAGTCCTCGCCGTGTTCATCGCCTGGAGCTGGCTGACGTATCCAGGCATCGGCCATGTGCTGTACGACATGGGCATGGCCCTGGAGGCGCGTCTGTACCGACTGCACAAGATCACGGTGCCCATCAGCGAGATGACCGTGTCGACCTGGCAAGGCGGGCCCTACGAAGCGTCCGGCAGCATATTGATGCTGCACGGCTACAGCGCCGACAAAAACCTCTGGCTGCGTTTTGCCCGGCATTTTGTCAGCGACTACCGGGTGGTGATTCCTGACCTGGCTGGTCATGGCGAAACCGGCTTCAAGGCCGGCGGCGGTTATGACATTCCGACCCAGGCCCGGCGGGTGATCGAACTGTTGGATGCCTGCGGCCTGGACAAGGTCCATGTGATCGGCAACTCCATGGGCGGTCATCTCGCCGCCTGGCTGGCGGCGACTTCCCCGGAACGGATACTCACCCTGGCCCTGATCGACCCGGCCGGCGTCACCGCGCCCGAACCCAGCGACATGGAGCGGCACCTGGCAGCCGGCCACAACCCGTTCCTGGTGCGCTCGCGGGACGACTTCGCTCCTTTCTACGCGATGACGATGGCATCGCCGCCGTGGGTCCCGAGTGTGGTGCTGGCGGCGCTGGCCGAGCGTTATGAGCAACGCCGGGATGAACTGGAAGAGATCTTCGTCGACTTTCGCGCCAGCCCGCCGATGGAACCGCGCCTGCCCGACATCCGCGCGCCGTCGCTGCTGCTCTGGGGTCGCAAGGACCGGCTGATCGACGTCAGCAGTGTGCCCGTGTGGAGCAAGGGCATCGCCGACTTGCGTGTGGAAATCTGGGATGGGGTCGGCCACATGCCCATGGTCGAACGCCCCGGGAGAACCGCCGCGCTGTATCGCGATTTTCTCAAAGGCCTGGGCCAATGACCTTGATGCCGCTGAGCCACGGTGAAGTGGGCGGATCAGTCCCTGACAGAATGAAGTCCTGAAGATTCTTCGTTTGTCGACGCTGGTGAAGGCTGCGATCTTTCCTCCCACTTTCCCACAGCTTGCGCCAGGAATTCTCACAATGAGCTTCGTCAGTCCCGACCTGATCCGCCAACGCTTCTCCAAGGCGATGTCCGACATGTACCGCGACGAGGTGCCGCTGTACGGGGCACTGATGAATCTGGTGGAACAGACCAATGCCCAGGTGCTGGTCAACGACCCGCACTTGGCCGAACACCTGCGCAGTACCGGCGAACTCCAGCGCCTGGACCTGGAGCGCCACGGCGCGATCCGTGTCGGCACCGCCGCAGAACTGGCAACCCTGGGGCGTCTGTTCGCGGTCATGGGCATGCACCCGGTGGGCTACTACGACCTCACGCCCGCCGGGGTGCCTGTGCATTCCACGGCCTTTCGAGCCGTGCATGAAAGCGCCTTGCAGGTCAGCCCGTTCCGGGTGTTTACCTCGTTGCTGCGTCTGGAGCTGATCGAAAACACCGAGCTGCGGGCTTTTGCCGAATCGGTACTGAACAAGCGCCAGATCTTCACCGCCACGGCGCTCCAGCTCATCGACCTCGCCGAACGCCAAGGTGGTCTGACCCAACCACAGGCTGATGACTTCGTCCTGCAGGCCCTGGAAACCTTTCGTTGGCACCACAGCGCCACCGTCACGGCCGAGCAATATCGGCAACTGAGCGCCCAGCATCGGCTGATCGCCGACGTGGTGGCTTTCAAGGGCCCGCACATCAATCACCTGACGCCACGCACCCTGGACATCGACATCGTTCAGGCCCAGATGCCCGTGCACGGCATCACCCCCAAGGCAGTCGTCGAAGGCCCGCCCCGTCGGCATTGCCCGATCCTGCTGCGCCAGACCAGCTTCAAAGCGCTCGACGAACCTGTAGCGTTCACCGACCAGCCCCAATCCCAAGGCAGCCACAGCGCCCGCTTCGGCGAAATCGAGCAACGGGGCGCCGCCCTGACCCCGAAAGGTCGTGCACTCTACGATCAGTTGCTGAACGCCGCTCGGGATGCGCTGGGGGAATTTCCCAACGAAGCCAACGCCGAACGCTATAACGCACTGATGACCGAACATTTTGCCCAGTTTCCTGACAACCACGATGAGCTGCGTCGGCAGGCACTGGCGTACTTTCGCTATTTCGTGACGCCAAAGGGCCTCGCTGCCAAAGGCACGATCAAGCAACCGGCCTCGCTGGAACACTTGCTGGAAGCGCAATACCTGCGCGCCGAACCCTTGGTGTACGAGGACTTCCTGCCAGTGAGCGCCGCTGGCATCTTCCAGTCGAACCTCGGCGATGCAGCCCAAATTCACTACGCCGGACAGTCCAATCGCCAGGCATTCGAGCAAGCGCTGGGACAACCGACCATCGATGAGCTGCGGCTGTATGCCGAAACGCAACAGCGCTCCATGGATGAGTGCATGTCCGCCTTGGGAATGTAGGAAAAAACCGAAAGCCGAATGCGTAAGAAATTGCGCGTCCGGCTTGCCAACTACGCAACTCCTCGCGCGCATACCTCTGTACCCGGAGCGCTCATGGACCGGTTATTGATCCCAACTTATTGATATAAATAGTTTTTATAGAAGATGGCATGGCTCTTGATAACCGTCAGGCCACCTGGGGACGATTCCTTTCCCAGGTCCCTTTAGTTATCCCGCAAGGAGAGCATCCATTGGCTACCCCCGCTTACATGTCCATTGAAGGCACCAAACAAGGTCTGATCACTGCCGGCGCGTTTACGGCCGACTCGGTGGGCAATACCTACCAGGAAGGTCATGAAGATCAAGTCATGGTGCAAGGCTTCGAACACCAGGTCATCATCCCCCGCGATCCTCAGTCGGGTCAGCCAACCGGCCAGCGCGTGCATAAACCCCTGGTCATCACCAAGGTGTTCGACAAGGCCTCGCCGCTGCTGCTGGCGGCCCTGACCTGTGGAGAACGCCTGACCAAAGTCGAGATCCAGTGGTACCGCACCTCGGCAGCCGGCACCCAGGAGCATTACTACACCACCACCCTGGAGGACGCGATCATCGTCGATATCAAGGATTACATGCTCAACTGTCAGGACCCGGCGAACGCGCACTTCACCCATCTGGAAGATGTGCACTTCACCTACCGCAAGATCACCTGGACCCACGAAGTCAGCGGCACATCGGGCTCCGATGACTGGCGTTCACCGGTCGCCGGTTAATCGTCGATAGATATCGATTCAGGATGGTGTTCGCCCAGTGCGACGGCCTCGGCATTCCATGCACTGGTAAAGAGCCTGACACTGGGCGAACGGGCATAATAATAGTGGAACTTGCAAAATATGTGCGCGCGCTTGTTTAAATAATTATTTATCTTTAGTCGTAATTATTAATGCCCAATCAATCGCCGTGACGAGCCAGCCCGTTCTCCTCAGGCCGCCCAGCAACCGCTGTTTTTGGGGTCGTTTGGCAGCCGGCGCGAGCAGGCTCTCTTTCCATGAACTTCGATAAACTCCAGTGCGCCTACATAGCTATACGAACAGCTATACAAAATCCAACAGCAGTATAAAAAATATATCCGCTACGCCGAACAAGACCTGGCAAGTAAAAGCAGCATTAACAAGTGCGTTTTCAAGACCGCGCGATCTATCAATCCTCAACCCCGTCGCGCGGTCTTTTGTGCATCCGTCTCCCCCGCTTCTGTATCGCCTTCCTGCTGTTTGCGTTTAGCCGGATCGTTGGGGCGCAGGGCGTCGTTGTCACGCTCCACCTCACCCGGCATCGCCGGCTCGTCTGGATTGTGCGACGTTTGATCACTGGGTTTCATGGCGAACTCCTTGGTTTTTCGGGCCTGCGCGTCAGGCGTCAGGATCGGCGACTTCTTCAGCGACATTGGCGTCGGGTGAACGATGGTGCAGTTGCTCGGCCTTGGCCTTGAGTTCCTGCCACTGTGCCAGGTCGATAGCGCCCTGGCCGAACAGGTCATCGGCCACCCGCATCAGCTCGGTGAAATGGACGTCGGGCGACTGCTGCCAGTAGGTCTTGTCGTCGAACAAGCGCTGCCAGTCGGCCAGCGAGGGAAGTGTGAGGTCATCACTCATGACGGACTCCTCAGAGACATTCATAAGGTATGAGGGTCGACATTCCTGGGGAGTTCCGGCGATTCTCAGTAGCCGGTCATTTCCAGATAACCGTTGCCGCTGTGGCTGCCGCTCAGGTGCACCGGTCCTTCCCAATAGGGAATGCGCAGGTCCATCCAGGCGTTGGGGTTCAAGGCATCGGTGGTGATGTCGAGTCGCTTGCCGGGGATCCTGATCGTCCAGCGCACCGGCATCGAGCGCCCGGCAACCTCGGCGGTGTCCAGTGGTTCAAGGCTGATCTCATCGGCGTGCAAGGTCTGCGCCTGGCCTTGGGCATCGATCCAGGTGCCCGTGAGGTATGGCGCCCCATCCTTGTGGCGCATGCGGTAGAGCATCACATGCTCGCCGCTGTCCAGGTGCAGGGAAAACCAGTCCCAGCCCGTCTGGTTGGCAGTCAGTGGCTGGCTGCTCCATTCGCGGTCGAGCCAGGCCGGGCCGCTGACCGTATAACGTTGGCCATCGATTTCCACATGGCCGCTGGCCTGGAAGAACGGTTGGCTGTAGTAGTACGACGCCTGGCCCTGTTCGGATTTCTGGCTGAACCCCTTATCGCCCTGCAGCACCAGCGGACGCGTCGACGTGAGGCGCAACTCATAACTGAAGTGTCGGTCACGGGCCTTGAGCTGCATGTCCGCCAATGGATCGGCCCCCAACGCTTGGGTAGCGAACCGCCAGTCATCGATCCAGGCGTCGAAAGGACTCGTCTGCACCCCCGCCTGGCCCACGCCGCCGCGGGCATAGCGCTCGGCGGCATGGTGGACGGCGCTGGAAGTGACCGCAGCATGACCGAGCCAGATCGTCTGGTTGCGCCAGCCGCTGGCCTGGGGCGCGGCGTTCAGGGCGCTGCGAAACAGTGTCCATTGCACACCGTAATCGCGGCCCTCGGCATCCTTGAGATTGGCAGTGACGTACCACCACTCGATGCGAAACCCCTCATGAACGCCATGATCGGCGGGAAAACTGAATACCCGCCCCGGCACCACGGGCATGAATGCGCCGACCTGCTCACCCAAACCGGCGAAGCCTTTTGGCGGCGGTTGCCGGTTGTCACAACCGCAGAGCAGCAGCGCCATCAGCATCAAGCCCAGTTTAATCTTCATGGGCAAAGGTCCTGAGCAAATCCGCCGGTTGCGTGCGGTACAACGCATACAGCGGCCAAGCCGACGCCAGCAGGGTGGCAAGCATCGCCAGCCCCAGCAACTGCGCCAATTGCCACGGGAACACCCGCAACGGCAGGCGCCAGCCGAAGGCCTGCACATTGATCACCGCGTCCAGGCACCAGGCCAGGGCGATGCCCAGCGGCAAGGCCAGCACCAGGGTCAATAGCGCCAATAGCCAGGTCTGGCCCAGATTGAGCAACATCAACTGTCGACGCGTCACCCCCAACGCCCACAGCGGTGCCAACTGACCGAGACGGCTTTGGCTCTGAGTCAGCAGGCTGATGAACAGCGCCACCCCGGCCACCGCCAGCGTCAGGCTATTGAGGGCAGCGGTGGCGGCGAAGGTACGTTCGAATACTTGCGTCGACCAGCCCTTGAGCCGGGCCTGATCGACAATTCGGCTGTCATCCAGGCTGAACCGGGCCTGTAAGGCCGTCAGTAACGCCGGGATCGCGGAGGGTTCGATGCGCAGGTTGAAGCGGTTCGGCGTCAGTTGCGGCCAATGTCGCAGCAAGTGGTCGGCATTGACCAGCACATGGCCCTTGGGGTTGCCGTAGTCGGCATAGATGCCGACGAGGCGCGGCGTCCAGGAGCCCTGGGGCGTCGCAATAGTCAATTGATCGCCAATGTTCACGTTGAGACGCCGGGCCAGTTGTTCGCTGAGCATCAACGTGTCACCCGCGGCCAATTGCTCCCAAGGCTTGTCGGAAACCGACTCCAGCAACGGCCAATGCTGCCGATAGGCGCTGTGGTCGATGATGCCGTAGATGTCCGTCGGCCAGCCTTGCAAAGGGATCGAGACCTGCCAGTTGGGCAATATCGTGGTGATCGCCGACTGCTCCTTGAGCCAGGTGTGCAGCTCACCCGCCTGGGCCGGGGTTTGCGGACTGATGTACAGCTCGGCGGTCAACCGTTGCTCGAGCCAGTCACTGAAAGTCTGGCGAAAACCGGCGGTCATGCTGCCGGCACCGATATTCGCCGCCAGTGCCAGTAGCAACGCCATCAGTGCCAGGCTCAGCGTCGGCAATTGCTGACGGCAGTCGGCGAGAAACCATTGCCCAAGTACCGAACGACTGCGGCGCAACAGCAACTTCAGCGCGCCACTGAGCAACACCGGTAAAGCCAGGGCAGCGCCCAGCAACAACGCCGTCATCAAGACAAAACCGCTGCCCAGGCTGTCACCCCAGATCAACGCCGATACCGCGAGCAACCCCGCCAATGTCGCCACCCACCCCTGGCGCCGCAGCCAGCGGGCATGGGCCTGATGCCAGGCCTGGGGATTGGCCAGCGCCAACAGCGGCAGACGCGCCGCCCGCAGCAAACTGTCGGCTCCGGCCAATAACGCACCGAGCAGGCTCAGGCCCACGCCGCTGAGCCACCACCACGGGCTGAGGTTCAGGTGGCCG
Organism: Pseudomonas sp. NFACC45; assembly: GCF_900113505.1. Taxonomy (NCBI): domain Bacteria; kingdom Pseudomonadati; phylum Pseudomonadota; class Gammaproteobacteria; order Pseudomonadales; family Pseudomonadaceae; genus Pseudomonas; species Pseudomonas sp. NFACC45. The sequence continues at coordinate 221,459 of NZ_FOPO01000008.1, read as the reverse complement.
GCCACTTCGGCGCCGTACAGGCCGCGCAGGCTCGCCGCGACATCGGGCAACAACAGGCTGGCCAGCCAGTAGCCGCTGAGCACCCCGGCGATTCCGCCGAGCAAGGCCAGCGCGCCCAATTCAAGGGCCAGGCTGGCGACCAGCACCCGCGCACTGACGCCACAGGCCCGCAGGGTTCGCAGCAAGCTACGGCGTTGTTCCAGCGCCAGGCCAATGGCGGCGTGAACGATGAACAACCCCACTACGAAGGACAGCACCCCCAAGGCGTCGAGGTTCAGGTGAAAGCTTTCGGTCAGGCGTGACAGATTGTTTTCTTCATCGGCGTGCTTGAACTGCAGCCGGCCGTTGAACGCCGTCGGCAAGGGCGCGGTGAACGTGGCAGGCAATAGCAAACGCGACAGCTGGCCCGGCCGTCCAAGTACCTGCTGGGCGAAGCCGATGTCCATCAGCAGCACGCCAGGCGCCATGTCCGCCTGGATAAGCAACGGTGGCAGGGATTGTCCATCGACCGTCCGGGGCTGATCACCCTCGCTCAGTCCCAAGGCCTGCAAGGTCTGCGCAGCGATCCAGGTGCGGCCAGGGTCAGTGAAAAACTCCACCACGTCTGCCATCTCCCGGACCTGCCCCGCCACTGCCGCTCCGAGGGGCAAAGACACCGGATCGATGCCCATTAACTGCAGGCGCTGATCCTCGTGCCCCTGCAGCGTCACCCGAGCCTGCAACACGGGGGACACCGGCCATCCCAGGCGACGCAGATCGACAAACCATTGTTGAGTGAAGGTGCCGCCGCCGGGCGCACTGAGGCTGGCCTGGGGTTCACCACCAATCAGTTGGCTGGCTCGAGCGTAACTGTCCCGAGCCTGACTGTTGAGCGCCTGCACGCCGGTGAGCAGGCTGGTGGCGAGCCAGAGGCCGGTCAGGACGCTGAAAAACTGCACAGGGTGCTGACGCCAATGGCTGAGCAAGGCCTTGAGCGTCTGGCGAAGGATCATCACCCTTGGGCCACCTGCGCCAGACGTCCGCCCTGCAATACCACCCGACGGCTCAGACGGGCTGCCACCCGGGGGCTGTGGGTCACCATCAGCAGACTCGTCGGGCTGCCGTCCAGCAACTCCAGCAACAGTTGCAACACCTCGTCGCTGGTGGTTTCGTCGAGGCTGCCGGTGGGCTCGTCAGCCAGCAACAGGGGCGGCCGCGAGGCCAGTGCCCGCCCCAATGCCACCCGTTGCTGCTGGCCGCCGGACAGCTGTTCAGGATAGCGGTACAGCAGTTGCGAAAGGCCGAGCCGTTGCACCAGATGGGTCTGCCAGGCAGGGTCATAGCGACCGCACAGACGCGCCTGGAACGCCAGATTATCCTCCACCGGCAAGCTACTGATGAGGTTGAACTGCTGGAACACCAGGCCGAGCTGTGTACGTCGCCAGCTCGCCAGTTGGCTTTCGCTCATGCCGTCGAGCCTGCGCTCGCCAAAGCGAATGCTGCCACGGTCGACCTTGTCCAAACCGGCAACCAGATGCAGCAAGGTGCTTTTCCCGCTGCCGGACTCCCCCATCAGCGCCAGGCTGTCGCCAGGGGCCAACGTCAGGTCGATACCTTGCAGCACCGGCAATGGCCCTTGCGGCGTGGGATAGCTCTTAAATACGTCGCGAACTTCAAGCATGAAAAGGCTCATGGGTAAACGTGAGGCTCAGGATAGCGGAGTTGGGTGACGGGGACAGATCAAGGATGCGCTCAGGCAACGGGCAAACACCGCTGGTCGTCTGCCTCGCCTTGTTTTGCCCGACGCCTTGCAAAGCATAAATTTCAAGCTATCAATCAATGACTAATACGTGCCGTTTACATGCAGTCGGCAAATTCGTCATAAACATGACGCACCTGGATTGCCTCCTATTCAAGGACGATCGCCGACATGCCTCAAACCCAATATCGCCTCGATATCGATGGGCTTCGCTGCATTGCAGTCCTGGCCGTACTCATCCATCACCTCAACGCCAACCTGCTGCCAGGCGGGTTCGTGGGGGTCGATATTTTTTTCGTCATCTCGGGTTACCTCATCACTTCCCAGGTGTTTTCCGAGATCAAGGGCAACGCCTTTTCGCTCAAACGCTTTTATCAGCGGCGCATCAATCGCATCGTGCCCGCACTCGCCATTGTGTTGTTGGCGAGCGTGATCGCAGGGGCCTTCATCCTTTCTCCAGCCGACCTGACGCGGCTCAACGTCAGTGCGCTGTTCTCCCTGCTGGGGGTCTCGAATATCTATATCTGGATGAAGTACGGAAACTATTTCGCCGCCGATGCCAGCGAGGCGCCGCTGCTGCATACCTGGTCCCTGGGGATTGAAGAGCAGTTCTACGTGATCTGGCCGCTGTTGATCCTGGTGCTCTATCGCTTTGCCCCGCGTTATATTCTGCCGGTATTGGGCGTCGGTATCGTGGCGGCAGTAGGGTTTTCCGCATATGCCACGAACGTCTTCGCCACGGCCTCCTATTACCTGCTGCCCACACGTTTTTTCGAACTCATGATGGGCGGAGCGCTGGGTATCTATCTTTATCAGCCACGTACACTCAGCAGGATAGAAGTGCTGGCTTATACAGCGGCGGGGTATGGACTGATTGTTTTTTCCTTGTTTGCCCTGAGCCGGGACACACCCTTCCCTGGTGTCAACGCTTTTATACCTTGCCTGGGGGCAGCGCTGCTGATTCTGGCCGGCAGCGGTGAGGCTCGCTCGCGCCTGCTGACCAACCGCCCCATGGTGTTCATAGGCCTGATTTCCTATTCGCTGTATTTATGGCACTGGCCGTTGATTGCCTACCTGAATTACCTGGGCATCGAGATAACCCTTTCTGTGGGCGTATCACTGGTGCTGGTGTCGATTCTGTTGTCCTGGTGGTCCTGGCGGTATGTCGAAATTCCCTTTCGGCGCTCTGGCGCGCAATTGCAGTTCCCTCGCGTACTGGTCCGGCGATTCATGGTCCCGGCCCTGGGGCTGGCCCTCCTGGCGACCTTGAGCCTGCAATGGAATGGCTTCCCACAGCGTTTTGCACCTGAAGTGTCGAGGCTCGAGGCCATGGCGCTGAGCAAACCGAACAGGCTTCGCAGCGGTTGCCATATGCCCAGTGCGCGGTACAGCGCCGAACCTGATCCGGCTTGCCGGCTCGGCGCACACAAAGAGCAACTGGACGGGATGCTGGTGGGTGACTCGTTCGCCAATCATTTCACGGGCATGGTCGATATCCTGGCCAAACCCAACGGCATCAGATTAATGGACTACACCCTGGACGCCTGCCCGCCGATTTTCGGCTATGTCACCGAGGTGTCCGAGGCGTATGGGGACCGTTGCATGGCGCGCAACGCCCGGGTGTTCGAGCTGATCAAGCAGAACCACTACCCATACGTCGTGCTGGCCGGCGCCTGGCCCAGGGATGCGTCGGCTGCGCAAATTATCGAAGCGAGCATCAAGCACGTGGCGAACAACACCGGTCAGGTCATCGTGATCCTGCGCAACCAGAACATCGACAATGCAGCGACCTGCCCCGTGCGCCGCTTGATGTTCGGCACCGATCGCCCATGCTCAGCCCCACTGGATATCACCGCGACGTATTGGGAAGGGATACGCGCCAGACTGCCCCAGGTGCGCTTTATCGACCCCAATCAAGTGATCTGCCCAGCGGGACTCTGCAGCCCGATCATTGACGGGCAGTTGTTGTACCGCGATGACGCACACTTGAACGATGTGGGCTCACGCTTCATCGGCCGCACATTGCGCGAGCTGGGATTCTCCCTGCTGCACGACCCGGCCCGACTCGGCCCAATCGCCGCAATCCAGTGAGCCCCTCGCAGGCTTGTGGGTATGCAAGATCTACGAACGACTCGCTTGCGCAGCGATTGCGCCTACCCCTGTGCTCTATCAAATGGCGGAAGGCAGCCGGAGTCGAACCTGCCCGGGAACGGATGCCGTCCCCAACCGGGTTTGAAGCCCGGCCGCGCCACCGGGCGCGATTGCCTTCCTTGAACTCAGTCTTCTTGTTGGGCCAGTGCATTGTCGAGCCGGATGTGGCGCCGGTCGCCAAAGCGTCGGGTCAGGCCGATTCGGTCGAAGTACTCCAGAATCTGAATACTGCGCTTGCGCCCCAGGCCCACGGCATCGCGAAACGCGGTGACCTGAATCACCGGATCATCGCTGGCCAGTTGCACCAGCATAGCCGCCAATCGGCGCACCAGGGTCTCGGTATAAAACAAGTCACGGACCACTTGATGCATCAACCCCAAACGCGCCATCTTGCGCAGCAACAGGCGTACGGTGGCCTCTTCATGGCTTGTCGCTTTAGCCAGATCACGCACCCACGGCGGATCGAAACCCGCCTGTTCGAACAACGGCTGTAATTGTTGCCACAGGGTTTCATCGTCTTCGCTCAATCGCACTTGGTGATCGGGCAAGTGCAGCCAAGGGCCGCTGGCGACGATCGCACCGCTGGCCAGTAATTCGTTGAGCAGGCTGATAAAGGTCGGCCGGTCCAGCGCGGTGCCGGCGAAGCGACGCAGGCGATCCCTGTCTGGTCCCATTTGATCCGGTTCGAGTTGATGAAAGCGTGCCAGGTGTTCCAGCAGTGGCGCTTTCAAGGCCTCCCAGCGGGCAGCACTGAACAGCAACGGCCCTTGCCGCGTATCGATCAAGCGCACGTCATCGGGCAACACCCAGCTATCGCGCGGACGATTGAACTGGCGTTCCAGACGCTGCGGATCGAGCCCGGTGTCGCTGTTGGCCAGCAGCGTCGGCAGTGCGTCTTCCAGGCTGGTCGTGGTGGCCAGCATCTTTAGCTGCGCCAATCTTTCGGGGCTACGGTGGTGTCGGGCCGGGGCGAACGGGTCAAGCACCCGGCCACCGCCGAGAGTGCGTTGAGCGCTTTGGTCGCGCAGGATCAAACGATCGCCCCTCACCGCCAGCACCGGCGCGTTCACCCGCAATTGCGCGAACATCTGCTCACCCGGTGCCAGGCTGACGCCCTCCAGCAAGACCACTCGCCCAGTCACGTCCTGAGTGCCGAGATGCACGTGCACTGGCTGAAAGTGCTCGAAGCTTCGCGCCTCGCTGACCAACAAGGTCATCTCGATATCCAGACGCTGGGGCGGCGCATGCAGCCATTCGGCCAACAACCATTGGCCCCGGTGAACCTGCTCCAGGGCCAAACGGTCGGCACTCAGGTTCAGCGCGACTCGCTGCCCGGCCGTTGCGCTGTCAGCCGCCTGATTCTGCGCATGCAGGCCTCGCACCCGCACCGGTTTGCCCAGCGGACTCAACATCAGCGTATCGCCCACGGCCACTTGGCCAGATAACGCGGTGCCGGTCACCACGATCCCGGCACCGGCCACACTGAAAGCCCGATCAATCGCCAGGCGAAAACCGCCGCTGGCGCTGCGTTGAAGCACCTCATGTTGCGCATCCAGCAAGGCGTTACGCAGTGTCTCGACGCCTTCGCCGGTCACACTCGACAGCGCGACTTTCGGCGCGCCGGCATAAGGTCCGGGTGCGAGCAATGCGTCGATCTGTTCCTGGACGGCTTGCACACGAGCAGGGTCGACGCGGTCGCATTTGGTGATTGCAATCAGTGCCCGAGGGATGCCCAGCAACTCGACAATCGCCAAATGTTCGCGGGTCTGAGGCATGACACCGTCATCGGCCGCCACCACCAACAACACCAAATCAATGCCCTGAGCACCGGCGAGCATGTTGTGGGTGAAGCGCTCATGGCCGGGGACGTCGATAAAACCGGTCAGCGCGGCGCCCGGTTCCAGCGCCGCGTAGATGTAGCCGAGGTCGATGGTCATGCCGCGTTCGCGTTCTTCCCGGCGACGGTCGCCAGCCTGGCCGGTCAGTGCCTGGAGCAAGGAGGTTTTGCCGTGATCGATGTGCCCCGCTGTGCCGACAATCACCCGTCCTGACCCTCCTCTTGCAGTTGATTGAGTTGGGCCAACCACGCGGCTTCGTCGTCGAGTTGGCGCAGGTCCAGCCAAAGCGCATCGCCGTCGATGCGCCCGAGCACGGGAATCGGCAGCCGACGAAACGCGGCTTCCAGCCCCATCAATCGCCGCCCGCGCAGACGTTTGGATACGTTGGGCCGCAGGCATAACGCAGCACTCGGTAAGCGCGCCACCGGTTGGCTGCCGCTGCCGATCATGCCCAGCGCTGGTACCGCGCTGATGCTCCAGCCGTCACCCAATACCTGTGCCAGTGGCGGTTGCAGGCGTTCGGCCTGGGCGAAGATGTCGGTTTGGGGGCGGGTCAGCAGGCGCAGACTCGGCAGGCGCTCGACCAACCGCTCAGGATCGCGGTACAGCGCCAATACGGCTTCGAGGGCTGCCAGGGTTAGCTTGTCGACCCGCAGTGCGCGCTTGAGCGGATTCTTCTTGATCTTCGCGATCAGGTCTTTGCGGCCGACTATCAACCCGGCCTGGGGACCGCCGAGCAGTTTGTCGCCGCTGAAGGTAACGATATCCGCGCCATCGATCAGGGCCTGGCGCACCGTCGGTTCGGCGGGCAGGCCCCAGCGAGTCAGGTCCAGCAGACTGCCGCTGCCCAAGTCTTCGAGCAGCGGCAGTCCGTGGCGGTGAGCCAACTCCGCCAATTCAGCCGTCGGCACCCGGGCAGTGAAACCTTCGATTGAGTAATTGCTCGCATGTACGCGCATCACCAGGCCACTGCGCGGACCGATGGCCGCCTCGTAATCGCGGGCATGGGTGCGGTTGGTGGTACCCACTTCGTGCAGCCGCACTCCGGCGCGGGCCATGATGTCGGGAATGCGGAAGGCGCCGCCGATTTCGATCAGTTCACCACGGGAAATGATGCCTTCCTTGCGCGCGCCCAGGCTGTTGAGCGTCAGCAATACGGCGGCGGCGTTGTTGTTGACCACGGTCACCGCTTCGGCGCCGGTCAGCTCGCGGACCAGGCCTTCGATCAGGTCGTCCCGGTCGCCACGCTTGCCGCTGTGCAGATCAAACTCCAGATTGAGCGGATAGCGGGCGGCGAGCTGAACGGCTTCGATAGCCGACTCCGGCAGCAACGCGCGCCCAAGGTTGGTGTGCAGCACCGTGCCGGTGAGGTTGAACACCCGCCGGACCTGGCTGCGATGCTGGATCGCCAGACGCTCACCCACCCTGCCCGCCAATACGTCGGGAGCTATTTCAACGGCAGCGAGTTCAACCTTGAGCATCGGCTCGCGCAGGTCCTCGAGCAGTTCCCGCAGGCCGGCCAGCAGCGCGTCACGCCCATAACGCTCAGCCAACACCTGGCAGGCGGGATGGCGCAGCAAGCTGTCGATGGAGGGCAGCCGCAAAACTGGGCTGGCGGAGGTTGCAGACATCAGAGGCTCCCGGAAGCGAATGACCGTCGCGTCTGAGTGTAGCCGCTGGGCTCATCGGGATAGGCTTAGGAGGACAGGCTCAGTCGCCTCCCGGCGCCAGCATCAGATTCGGCGATGGGCGCTGGTAGCCCTCCTGCTCCAGGCGCATGTCCAGCATCAGGCTGGACAGGTCTGCCGAGAGCGCTTCGGCTTCGGCGTCGTTTTCCAGGTAGCTCAGTTTCAGATAGCTGTTGCAGCCGGGGCAGACTTCCGCCCGCAACGGCGCCTGATTGGCAGTATGACGGTCATCCTCGAAGCTGACGTATCGAAGTCCCTTGCTCTGTTCGCAATACACGCACTTGACCCGCACCGCATGCCATTCGCAAGCGCACAACGAGCACACCAGATAACGCAAACCGTTGTATTTGCCGCGATGGCGAATCACTCCGGCCATCGCCGGTGAACCGCAGGCCGGGCATTGACTAAGACTGTCGCCGCGCTTGAGTTCAAGGTTCGGTGAACTCAGCAGCCAATGGCTCCAGGCCGCTTGCAGCGCTGCACCGAGGAACGGCACCAGCTCTGCCGGCAGCATTGAATACTGTCCGCTGACCAAGGCAATCGCCCACGCCTTGAGCATCCCCGGGTTGGCACTACGCAAAGTCGCCACGGCGTTTTCTACCGCCGTTTGTGGCGGTGGCTGATAGCGCTGCAACAACGCTTCGAGATACGGCAACCAAACGTTTTCGCGCACCAGACTGTCGGCGGCGAACGGTGGCAAACCATGTTCCACGCACACCCGAAGACGTTCGGGATCGGGCATGGCGGCCACGGGCGGATCGTCCATCAATTTCTGCTGAGCGTGGCACAGCCCCGCGATCAAGCGCAGATAGGCCGCCATGGGATGCCCGTCGGCCAGGTGCTCCAGACGCAGCGCGCGCAAGGTGAACAGGTTATTCGGTGGCAGGTACAGAAACGGCGGTGAGCTCGCCGCCGCTTCTATCTGCCCAGGCTCAAGGATCGTGGCCACGGGGTCATCCTTTTTTGCTGATCGGTCGCTCAGGCGTCTCGTCTCGGGTCACTTCCCGGTACCAGAGTTCATGGTGTTTTTTCGCCCAGGCGCGACTGACTCTGCCACGCACCATTGCATGGACCGAACCACGAATCCAGATACCCGCATAGATGTGAATGATGATGCTCAGCACCAGGATGAACCCTGCCAGCGCATGCAGCAGCATCGCCCAGCGAATACTGGTGATGCCGAAGTACGCGCTGAACCAGGCACGCCAGATCACCAGCCCGCTGAACAGCAGCACCAGCATGCAGATCAGCAAGACCCAGAACAGCACTTTCTGCGCCGGGTTGTATTTGCCGATTGGCGGTACGCCCTCCTCCTCGTTACGCATGACCGTCCCGACGCGCGTGAGCCACAACCGGTCGTTGGCGCTGAAGTAATTCGCCCGCCAAAAACTGAACACCAGACCGAGGAACAGCACAAACATCGCCACGCCCATGTACGGATGCAGAATGCGCGTCCACGAACCGCCGCCAAACAGGTTGCTGAGCCAGAACAATCCCGGATGGAACAAGGCCAGCCCCGACAGCGCGGCCATGAAAAACAGAATCGCCACCAGCCAGTGATTGGTGCGCTGGTTGGAGGTGTAGCGCAGGATCGTTTTGTCGTTCATGGCCTGTCCTCCCCGCCGGGTTTCGTCGGATCAAAGGTGTGCACCGACGGATCGAATTCATGCACCGCCGGGTCGAGGGTGACTGGATGTTCGTCTTCCTCGACCCGTTGTGGCCCGACGCGCACGTAATGGAAGAACCCGGCCAGCACCGCCGCGCCCATGGCAAGCAACGCCAGGGGTTTGCTCAGGCCTTTCCACAGGTCCACCAACGGACTGATCACCGGGTGATCCGGCAACCCGGCATACAACCTGGGTGTGTCGGCATGGTGCAGCACATACATGACGTGCGTGCCGCCGACGCCTTCGGGATCATACAAACCGGCGTTTTCGAAACCGCGACTCTTGAGGTCGACGATACGTTCGGCGGCGTGCTCCTTCATGTCTTCCTTGCTGCCGAAAACGATGGCGCCAGTCGGGCAGGTTTTCACGCAGGCCGGCTCCAGCCCCACCGCCACCCGATCCGAACACAGCGTGCATTTATAAGCCTTGTGGTCCTTTTGCGAGATGCGCGGAATGTTGAACGGGCAACCGGTGATGCAATACCCGCAACCGATGCAATGGTCCTGATCGAAATCGACGATGCCGTTGACGTGTTTGATGATCGCGCCGGGGCTCGGGCACGCCGCCAGGCAGCCGGGCTCGGCGCAGTGCATGCAGCCGTCCTTGCGGATCAACCATTCGAGGTTACCGGCGTCGGTTTCATGCTCGGTAAAGCGCATCAAGGTCCAGGTGTCTGCGCTGAGGTCTTGAGGGTTGTCATAAGTGCCTAGGTTGTGACCGACATCGTCGCGCAGCTCGTTCCATTCCGAGCAGGCGACCTGGCAGGCCTTGCAGCCGATGCACTTGGTGGTATCGATCAGCTTGGCCACTGCCTCTTGCGTGCGCACCGAGGGCGGCATGGTGGTGGTGGCCGAACGGGCGATGATGTCTTGGCTGGCCATTTAGACTTTCTCCACGTTGACCAGGAACGACTTGGATTCCGGGGTCTGTGTGTTGCCATCGCCGAGGAACGGCACCAGGGTGTTGGTCAGGTAACCGTGACGGGTGGCGCCGGTGAAACCCCAGTGCAACGGGATACCGATCTGGTGCACCACTTGATTGTTGACCTGCAGCGGACGAATCCGCTTGGTCACCACCGCCACCGCTTCGATGTGCCCGCGCTTGGAACTGACCCGCACCCTGTCACCAGCAGCAATGCCTTTCTCCTTGGCCAGGACTTCGCCGATTTCGACAAACTGTTCGGGCTGGGTAATAGCGTTGATCGGGCAATGCTTGGACCAGAAATGGAAGTGTTCGGTCAGCCGGTAGCTGGTCGCCGCATAAGGAAAGTCCTTGGCCTGCCCGAGAGTTTCCCAGACTGAATCGAAGATCCGCCCGGCCGGGTTGCTGGTGGCCTGCTTGTTGTTGGGGTGCATCGGGTTGATGCCAATGGGCGTCTCGAACGGTTCATAGTGTTCCGGGAATGGCCCTTCGTTCATCTTGTCGAGGGCGAAGAAACGCGCCACGCCTTCGGGGTTCATGATGAACGGGTTGATGCCCGCTTCCGGTGCGGCGTCGGCCTTGTAATCGGGCACGTCGGTGCCGGTCCAGACCTTGCCGTTCCACCACACCAGCCGTTTGTTCGGGTCCCATGGTTTGCCTTGAGGGTCGCAAGAGGCACGGTTATAGAGAATCCGCCGGTTCATCGGCCAGGCCCAGGCCCACCCCGGGTTCTGCTTCATGCCGAAAGGATCGCTGTTGTCTCGCCGGGCCATCAGGTTGCCCTGCTCGGTCCAGCTGCCGCAGAAAATCCAGCACCCGGACGCCGTGCTGCCATCGTCCTTGAGTTGGCCGAAACCGGACAGTTGCTGACCCGTCTTGATTACCGCGCCTGAAGCGTCGGTGACATCGGATACGGCGTAGCCGTTGAATTCCCGGGCCAACTCTTCCGGCGCCGGGTCATCCGGCACTTTGTAGGGCCAGTCGAGCTTGAGGATCGGCTCGGCCCCGGCACCACCATTGGCCTGGTAACGCTTGCGCAGGCGCAAGAACAGCTCGGCCATGATCTTCACGTCCGTGCGCGCCTGCCCCGGGCCATCGGCACCCTTCCAGTGCCATTGCAGCCAACGACCGCTGTTGACCAGCGAACCGTTTTCTTCGGCGAAACAGGTGGTGGGCAGACGGATGACTTCGGTCTGGATCTCGACCGTTTGCACATCGTTGTAAGGGCCGGCGTTGCGCCAGAACTCCGAGGTTTCGGTGGCCAGTGGGTCCATCACCACCAGCCACTTGAGTTTGGCCAGCGCCTTCATTACCCGGTTCTTGTCCGGCAAGGCTGCGATCGGGTTGAAGCCCTGGCACATGTAGCCATTGACCTCGCCCTTGCCCATCATGTCGAACATTTTCAGGATGTCGTAGCCGGGAATGTCCAGTTTGGGCAGCCAGTCATAGCCCCAGTTATTCTCGGCAGTGGCATTGGCGCCGTACCAGGCTTTCATCAGGCTGACGTGAAACTTGCCGTAGTTCTGCCAGTAAGACATCTGCCCGGGACGCAGCGGCTTGAGTGCGCGCTTGGCGATGTAGGCGTTGTAATCCTGTTCGGCCTCGGCCGGCAGGGTCAGGTAACCGGGCAGCAGGTTGGACAGCAAGCCCAAGTCGGTCAGGCCCTGGATGTTGGAGTGCCCGCGCAGCGCATTGACGCCCCCGCCCGGCATGCCGACGTTGCCCAGCAGCAGTTGCACCATGGCCGCGCTGCGGATCATCTGCGAGCCGGTCGAATGCTGAGTCCAGCCCAGCGCGTAGAGAATCGTCATGGTTTTGCCCGGTTGCGAGCAGGTGGCGATCTCTTCCCAGATTTTCTGCATTGCATCCACGGGCATGCCGCAGACCTGACTGGTCAGCTCCAGGGTGTAGCGGCTGTAATGCTGCTTCATTAATTGATAGACGCAGCGTGGGTCTTGCAAGGTCGGGTCGACTTTGGCGAAACCGTCCTCGCCGATTTCGTAGCCCCAGCCGGACTTGTCGGTATAGATGCGCTTGCTCGCGTCGTAGCCGCTGAACAACCCATCCTCGAAGCCGTAGTTGGCCTTGACGATGAATGACAGGTCCGTATAGGCGCGTACGTATTCGTGCTGGATCTTGTCTTCGGTCAGCAGGTAATTGATCAGCCCACCCATGAAGGCAATGTCGGTGCCGGTGCGGATCGGCGCGTAATAGTCGGCCACCGAGGCCGTACGGGTGAAACGCGGGTCGACCACAATCAGCCGCGCCTTGTTGTGGGCTTTGGCTTCGGTCACCCATTTGAAACCGCAAGGGTGCGCTTCGGCGGCGTTGCCACCCATCACCAGAACCAGATTCGCATTGGCGATATCGGTCCAGTGGTTGGTCATGGCACCACGGCCATACGTCGGGGCAAGACTTGCCACCGTCGGGCCATGTCAGACACGTGCCTGGTTATCAAACCCCAGCATGCCGAGACTGCGAATCACCTTGTGGGTGATGTACCCCGCTTCGTTGGACGATGCCGACGCCGCAAGGAAACCGGTGGTCAGCCAGCGATTCACCGTTTGCCCCTGGGCGTTGTTCTCGATGAAATTGGCGTCGCGGTCGGCCTTCATCAGGTCGGCAATGCGATCCAGCGCTTCATCCCAGGAGATTCGCGTCCATTGCGTGGTGCCGGGCTTGCGCACCTGCGGGTACTGGAGACGAGTGGGGCTATGAATGAAATCGAGCAGCCCTGCGCCTTTGGGGCAGAGGGTGCCACGATTGACGGGATGGTCGGCATCGCCTTCGATGTGGATGATGCTCTGGGCGACATTCTTCGCATTGTCACCCAGGCTGTACATGATCAAACCGCAACCGACCGAGCAGTACGGGCAGGTGTTGCGGGTTTCATGGGTATGGGCGAGCTTGAAATGACGCACTTGTTCGGCGAAAGCTGGCGTCGGGGCCATGCCCAGCGCGCCGAGGCTTGAGCCCGCAAGGCCGAGACCAGCGACCTTGAAGAACTGACGACGGTTGAGGTCCATCGTGCACTCCTGATCAGGTGGAAACCCGGTGCATTGGCCGGATTTTTCTGGACGATCACGGTGACGGCAACGGAACTACCGTCACTTCAAACTGTAGACAATGCTGTTTTTTGTGGTGGAAAAACCGACCGTCGGGTAATGCCGCCAGCCAGCCAGACACATAATTAACGAAGATCTACTGTGGAAGCGAACCGGCTCGCGATGACGGCGGCACATTCAACAGCGGTGCCGACTGCCCCGCCGCCATCTCGGCTTGAACCGGACCCGGTGTGACAATCTGCTTGAGATCGATATGTTTCCATTCAGGCGTCGCCCCCAGCCGCGCATTGAAGCGGTAGTTGAAGGTAAAGGCGTCTTCGGTCGGCTGGCTCAGGGATTTTCCATAAGTCGCTTCAACACCGGCCGGGTCGTACCCCATCAACTGCAACAGCGTCGGGAAGATGTTGTAGTGGCTGGAGCGGTCCTTGTTCTGTGCCCACGCCCGCTGCCAATCCAGGGTCTGCAACCGCGCGCCTTCTATGACCACCAGCGGCACAAGCCCTTCCTCCGCCACCGGGTCACCACCGCAGTGGGTATTGAGCCCGGGGTTGCCGCGCTCGTGAAGATCCTGACCGTGGTCGGAGGTGTAGATCAGCACGGCGTTGCCTAAATCGGCCTGCTGGAAGATCCGCCTGAAGAACTCTCCGACATTCCACAGCAAAGTGTTCTGGTAAGCGTTGCGGTATAGCTCCCAGTCACGGGTCCGGCCATCAAAACCGTCACGCTGGCCGGTGTCGGCGACTTCGAGAAAGCGCCCACGCGGCAGTGCGGGACGATAGCTCATGAACTCATCCGGGTATTTGTCGTGCACCGGAAAATGCGCACCGAGCTTGTTCACCACCACCAGTTCGGCCCGGTCATTGCCCAGTCGCTCGATCAGTTGCGTGGCAACCGCCATGTCCCGCTCGAACACCGGGGTGCGGTCGAACTGCACGAAGTCGTCGATATCGTTTTTTTCGGTCTCGGTCATCAGGTTCTGAAGGTGACCACCGGTACGCTGGGCGTCGATATAGACCGTGCGCAACCCGGCGTTTTTAGCGTATTGCCAGATCGACGGCAACGTGCTGTTGATGCGCACGTAATCGGCTCGGGTGCCACCGTAACGCAAGGTGACGTTGGTGTCGGCGCTGCAGTTGGCAATGGAAGCGGCGTAACCGAAATTGAACACCTGCACCCCATCGGGCGGCGTCTTGAGGCCCGTGTGCACGCCGAACGGCGTATTGATATCCAGATAATTTCCAGCGACGCTTTCATCGATGATCAGCACAATATCATGCTCGATCGCCGAAGTTTGCCGCGCCAGGCGAATCGACTCCCGAGGGCCGACAGTGTTGTGCAGGGCTTCATAAACGAACAGATTCAGATAGGCCAGTGGTGTGTACATCACCGGCAGCCCCCGCGCGCCCTCGCCCGCCCGGACGAACAGGACTCCACTGAGCAACAACACGCCCAACACAGGCGCGGCGATAGGCAAATAACCGGGCAATGACACCGACCGCCGAGGCTTGAGACCCAGTCCCAACAGCAGCAACAGGCCACCGGTGGCGGCGCTGACAATCACTTCGCGGTACTGCGAAGCCGCCTCCCCGATAAAACCACCCGAATACACCAGCGACACAAACTGGCTGTACGTCAGGTAGCTGTCGGTCACCCGCGTGTAAACCTCGAAGAACACCGCCGAACCAAACATTGCCAGTGCGAACAGGTGACGCACGAAGGTCTGGCGAATGTAAGCACTCATCCACAGCGCCACCACCAATACCACGAACATCGCACCGAACAGCAACGTGGCGAAACCCAAACCCAAGGCATTCAGACGGTCAAGGTAATAGTCATATCCCCTGATCAGGTAGAGCACCAGCAACAGTTCCTTGAGGTATCGGAGCATGTGTTTCTCGGCGATAGGACGGCGTTGGAGAGAGGGTCGTTTTCTGCACGTTAGCAGCGGCTTTGCAAAGCGCAAGAAAAGGGATGAACGGCTAATGCGTCAAAAAAAAGTTAGCCCAAAAATGACACGCTTTAAGCCAGTCAAACGTAAAAATCTATGAATAAATACCGTTCATCGCCTAGTTAAACGCCGTTAAAGCCCTTTAAAAACGGCACTTTTCTAAACCAGTCAATGACTTGATATCAAAAGGCCAAGCTCCGTCGAGTTTGCCAACACTGACAACTGTCATTTTGCTGACACGCTTTTCTGAAGCTGCGCTATACCCCTCTAAACAGTTTCATCCGAGTTACATCAACCGTCTTGCGAGGCGCGCCAAAAATGGACGTGAGCGTATTTGGTACGGGGTATGTGGGATTGATTCAAGCGGCTGCGTTGGCTGACGTCGGCCACCGCGTTTTGTGCATCGACATTGACCCCAACAAGATTCGTCAGCTGCAGCAAGCGGTGCCACCGATCAGCGAGCCTGGGTTGTCCGAACTGCTCGAAGAGAACATCAAGAGTGGCCGGCTGCTGTTCAGTGATCAGGCCAGCGATGCGGTCAATCACGGCGAACTGATTTTCATCGCGGTAGGTACGCCAGCCGATGAAGACGGTTCGGCAGACCTGAGCCATGTACTGGCGGTCACCCGCCAGATCGCTGACTTCATGGACAGCGACCGCACCTTGATCATCAAGTCCACGGTACCGGTCGGCACCGCCGACAAGGTCGCCGAATGTGCCCGTCAGGCGTTGGCTCGCCGAGGTCTGAAACAGCTGAACGTGCGGGTGGTGTCCAACCCCGAGTTTCTCAAGGAAGGCAGCGCCCTGGCCGACTGCATGCGCCCGGACCGGATCATCATCGGCACCGCCGACCCGCTGGCCCGCGATCAGATGAGCGAGCTGTATGCGCCCTTTTGCCGTAACCGCGAAAAACTGATGTTCATGGACAACCGCAGCGCCGAACTGACCAAGTACGCGGCCAACGCCATGCTCGCCACCCGCATCAGCTTCATGAACGAACTGGCCAATCTCACCGAAAGGCTGGGCGCCGACATCGAAGCGGTACGCAAGGGTATCGGTTCGGACCCTCGCATCGGTTATCACTTCATCTACCCCGGATGCGGCTTCGGCGGTTCATGCTTTCCCAAGGACCTGCGCGCGCTGCTGCATACCGCCGAACAGAGCGGCATGCCCCTGCGCCTGCTGCGCAGTGTCACCGACGTCAACGACAGCCAGCGGCACATTCTCTTCGAGAAACTGACGCAACAGTTCTCCGGTGGCCTGGCCGGCAAGTCGATTGCGATTTGGGGCCTGGCTTTCAAACCCAATACCGATGACATGCGCGAAGCCCCCAGCCGCTACCTGATGGAGGCGCTGTGGCGCGAAGGCGCTCGGGTCCATGCCTACGACCCGGAGGCCATGTCCGAATGCCGCCGCCTCTATGGCTACCGCAAAGACCTGAACCTGTGCGCCACCCGCGACGACACCCTGGAGGATGCAGACGCCCTGGTGATCTGCACCGAGTGGAAGAACTTCCGGGTCGTGGATTTCGCTCTGTTGGCCAACAAGTTGCGCGCCCGGGTCATCATCGATGGCCGCAACCTGTACAACCCCGAACACCTGGCCGCCGCCGGCCTCCTGTATCGCGGCATCGGGTTGCGTCACACCGTGCCCAGCACGCTGCCCCAGGGGCCACGGGCGTGAACATTCTGGTGACCGGCGCAGCCGGTTTCATCGGCGCCCATTGCGTGCTGCGGCTGCTGCGCGACGGCCATCAGGTGTGGGGGTTGGACAACTTCAACGACTACTACGACCCGCAGCTCAAGCACGATCGCGTGGCATGGGTGAAGGACCAGGCTGGGGACTTTACGTTGGCACGGGTGGACCTGACCGACGCCTCGGCCATCGATGAGTTGTTCCAGTCACACCGCCCCGACGTGGTGATTCATCTCGCCGCCCAGGCCGGCGTGCGTTATTCCCTGGAGAATCCCCGGGCCTACGTCGACAGCAATCTCACCGGGTTCCTGAACATTCTGGAAAGCTGCCGTCGCCATCCGGTCAAGCACCTGATCTACGCCTCCTCAAGCTCGGTGTATGGCGCCAACCAGCGCACACCTTACTCAGTACAGGACGGCGTGAACCATCCGCTGTCGCTGTATGCGGCCAGCAAGAAAGCCAACGAGTTGATGGCCCACAGTTACAGCCATCTGTTTGGCATTCCGTGCACCGGCTTGCGGTTTTTCACGGTGTACGGCCCCTGGGGCCGGCCGGACATGTCGCCGATCCAGTTCGCCCGCGCCATCGCCGAAGGCCGCGTGTTGCAGTTGTTCAACCATGGCGAGCACCAGCGCGATTTCACCTACATCGACGACATCGTCGAAAGCATCGCCCGGCTGATCGAACGCCCGCCCCATGCCACGCCACAGTGGGATCGCGATCAACCGGACCCGGCCACCAGCGCGGCGCCCTGGCGGATCTACAACATCGGAGGGCAGCACCCGGTGGCGCTGCGCACCTATGTAGCGCTGCTGGAAAAGCACTTGGGGCAAACCGCCCGGATCGAACTGCTGCCCCTGCAACCGGGGGACGTGTTGAACACCTGCGCCGATGCCAGCGACCTGGCACGGGCCACCGGTTTTCAGCCGCGCATCGAGCTGGACGAGGGCCTCGGCCGCTTCATCGACTGGTTCCTCGATTACTACGCCCTGCCTATCGCCGACACCGCTTGCAGCCAAACGCTTGCGACCAACCTTCAGCGGAGGAGTCTATGACCCGACATGAACAAAGCATCCCTATCACCGCCCGCGGGGGCGACAAGCGTGTCGATCCCGAGCACCGCCGACGCCTGGACGCGGCCATCCATCGTCAGGGTCGTGGCTGGCTGACCGGTCGCGACGGCGGTCGACCCTGGACGGTCTCACGCACCAATCGGGTGGTGGCCTGTCTCGGCGCGCTGTCGATCCTGGTGCTGCTCAGCCCGCTGCTGCTGGGCCTGGCACTGCTGATCAAGTTCTCAAGCCCCGGTCCCGTGCTGTTCGTGCAGAAACGCACCGGATACCGCGGCCGGGTCTTTGGCATGTACAAGTTTCGCACCATGGTGGCTGATGCCGAGGCGCTCAAGGAGTCACTGCGCCACCTCAACAAGCACGGCGCCGATGCCATCGACTTCAAGATCGACAACGACCCGCGCATCACCCCCGTCGGCCGGTTCCTGCGACGCAGCAGCCTCGACGAGTTACCCAACCTGATCAATGTGGTGACCGGCGACATGCGCCTGGTCGGCCCGCGGCCGACCTCGTTCAACGCCTACCGCTACAAGGACAACCATCTTGTCCGCCTGAGCATCTACCCCGGCCTGACCGGCCTGTGGCAGATCTCCGGGCGCAGCAATATCGACTTCGACCAGCGCGTGGAACTGGACCTCAGCTACATCGCTGAACAAAGCCTGTTGCTGGACTTGAAGATCCTGATGATCACCCCTTTCAAAGTTTTCAGCGGCCACGGAGCGAGTTAAATGGACGGTTCAACCAATATCCTGAGCATCGCAAGCCCGAGCGAGACCAACCTGACCTCAACCGTGCTTGACCCATCCATACGGATTCTGCTTCTGACGGCCGCCAACACCGGCACCGGAACCAGTACCAGTGCCATGGCCCTGGCCGCTCAACTGGCGCAGATGAGCAGCGGCCGCGTACTGCTGGTGGACGCCAGCCAGTCGCCGCGCAACCTCAGCCAGCAATTGTCGCTGCACAAGGAGCGCGGCTTCAGCGACCTGCTGTTCAACAGCCTCGCACCGCCCTTGTTGCAGGACTGCGTGGTGCAGACCTCCAGCCTGCCCTTCGACGTGCTGCCCAACGGTCGTCTGGGGCGCAATGCCGAGCGCCTGAACCCCGAGCAGCTTCGCCCGCTGTTCAAGCAACTGGCCGGGCAATACCGCTTTGTGGTGATCGATGCCGACGCGGTGTATTCGGCCTCCGACACCTTGGTCATGAGCACCCAGGTGGACGGCGTGGTGCTGGTGGTACGCGGTGAAGACACCCGCTGGGAGGTGGCCCAGGCCGCTCGCCTGCGTCTGACCCAGGCCGGTGCCAAGGTGGTGGGCAGCGTGTTCAACCGCCGCAAGTACTACATGCCCAAGTGGCTCTACAACAACCTGTAAGCCTGCAAAAAGGATGACGAGATGAACGCCAGATTGCTTGTCCTGCTGCTGTTGCCGCTTGCCGGTTGCACCAGCCACACCGAAACCCGCTCCATGCCGGTGCAGATCCTCACGGCCGCACCGGCCAACGCCCAGGCCACTGACATGCCCCGGGTCGAACAGACCTTGCGTCCCCAGGATGTGCTGGATGTGATCTTTCACATCAGCACCAGCGGGTCGGATGCCTACCGGGTCCAGCCAGGTGACCAGGTGGCCTTGAACTTCACCGCCGCCAGCCAGCTCAACGGCGCACAACAGGTCATGCCCGACGGCACTATCGAACTGCCGGGGGCCAACACCTCGGTGAAAATCGCCGGCCTGACCACGGACGAAGCACGCCTTGAGGTACAGCGTGCCTATGACCGCAAAATGTTGTTCCAGCCCAACCGCAATCAATTGACGGTGCAGGTCACCAGCCCGTTGAGCAACGAGACAAAACTGCGCAACACCCTGACCCACCCGGGCACCGGCATGAGTCGGGAGATCACCGTGGGCACCGATGGCTACGCCAGTTTTCCGGAAATCGGCTCCGTGCCGCTGCAAGGCATGACCGTCAACCAGTTGGAAACCTTCCTCAATGAACGCTACGCCAAACTGCCAGGACGCATGTCCGTCAATGTGCTGCTCAAGTCCACCGCGGGTAACGAAATCTATGTTCTGGGCGAAGTCGCCCAACCCGGTTCCTATCCGATCCGTCGGCCAGTCTCGGTCCTTGAGGCGCTGACCATGGCCCGGGGCTCGAACATCAAGGCGCGGCTCGATTCGGTGGTGATCATGCGCCGCAACGGTAATCAGGTCGAAGCGCGCAGCTACGACGTGGAGAAGGCACTGGACGGTGACGCGTCGCAAATTGCCTACCTGCAACCGGACGACATGCTCTACGTGCCCAAGACCAAGCTGGCCAGCGCCGGCGAACTGGCCCGGCAATTGGCCGACGTGGTGCTGTTTCAGGGCGTGGGGTTCAGCTTCGGCTACCGCGTCGACAACAAAGGCAGCGACAACTGAAACTCAGGTGATTGATCATGAACCCCAAGGAAAACTATCTGCATGAGTTCTTCAGGATTTTCTTCGCCAACAAGCAATGGGTGAAGCGAGTCTTCCTGATCTTCGCCGTGATCGCCCTGGCGCTGCCGTTGATGCTCAAACAGAGCTTCGACATCACCGCCCAGGTCATCGTCCAGTCGAAAAAACTCTCCCAGGGCGACGCCACCACGTCGCTGAACCAGGAAGACGCCACCTTCATTCCACCGTCCCTGGCGGACATGGAAACCGAGAGCAATATCCTGCGCTCGCCGGCCCTGATCCGGCAGACCATCAGCACCCTGCGCGACCAGGGCGAGTACAGCCCCAGCCCCGGCATCTTCAACAAATGGGTGAGCGAGCCGCTCAAGCACTATGTCACCACGCCGCTGCGCGAGTATGTCGTCAACCCGCTGCGCGACGGCCTGGGACTGGAAGTCGATCCGGTGCGAGATACCACGCTCGACATGCTGACCGACGAAGCCATCGCCAACCTGAAAATCGAAACCCTGCCAGGCTCCAACGTCATCTCCATCGTCTACAGCTTCGGCGACCCGGCCCAGGGCACTCGGTTCGTGGCGCAACTGCTGGAGAACTACCTCTCCAGTCGCCAGGACCTGCAATCGATCGAGCTGCCGCAAGCCTTCTATGAGCAAAAGAAAACCCAGTACCAAACTCGCCTAGACGGACTGGAAGGCACCCGCCTGGCGCTGCTTGAAGACGTCAGCTCCTCAGATCCCAAGGAGGAGATCACCTTCCGCCTGAACGCCATCAACACCGAAGAACAGGCCTTGAACCTGTACCGCGATCGTCTGCTGCAAAGCCAGCGCTGGCTCGATTACCTCAAGACCAGCCTGACGGCGGCGAACAGCTCGCGGTTCAACGACTACACCTTCCCCTTCACCTTCACCACCACTGTGGACAACATCGCTTTCGAAGACCGGGAGATCAAACAACTGGGTGAGCAACTGACCACCCAGGTCAGCCGCTACATGAATGACCTGGCGATCTTCCAGCCCGGCAGCGAACCGATGCTATTGACTCGGGAGCAGATCGCACGCACCCGCCAGCAGTTTCTCAAAGTGGTGAGCAACCGCATCCAGGAACGCACCAACGACCTGGCAATCGTCAGCTCGGTGATCGACCAGAAAACCGCGCGCATCGCCGCGTTCAAGGAGCGCATCCATCAGTTGCAGCAAACCCAGAGCAAGCTGCGGCAGATGGACACAGAGATCAATGCTCTGCATGCGGCATTTTCCACCTACGCTCAACGGTTCGCCGAGAGCAGCACCGCTCGGGCGCTGGACAACGACCTATCCAACGCTCGCGTCCTGAGCCCGCCGTTCGAACCGACCGCCGCGGCGTTTCCCAAGCCAATGCTGATTATTGCGTTCGGTCTGTTCAGCGGCTTGCTCCTGGCGATCGCCCTGGTCTATGTGCGTGAGTTCTTCGACCATCGCTTCAAGCACCCTGCCCAGATTACCCAGCAACTGGATGTACCGGTGCTGCTGGTGATCAACGAGCAGAACCCCGACCAGGTCAACCCGCACCGCAACTGGAGCCTGCCCAGCCTTGTCCATTGGGTGCGCAATTGAACGCGCCGGTGGGCCCGACTTGCCGCAGCAGCGCCCTGCCGATCATTCATTTGCTCGACAGCGGCGGCTTCTACGGGGCCGAACGGATGTTGCTCGATCATTGCCTGGCCACGCCGGGGCAGCACCAAGTGCTGTTCCTGGCGGCGCCGCCGACGTTGATCACGCGCTTTCGCCAAGCCGGAGTCGATTGCCGCCACTGCGCCAGTTGGGCCGAGCTGGTGCAGCACCTGCGCCAGCGACGGGAGGAGCAGCCGCTGATCAACACCCATAACTTCAAGGGTCTGCTGTTCGGCTGGGCCGCGGCCACGCTGCTGCGCTTGCCCCTGGTCATCACCCAGCACGGCTTCACCCCGCGCAGCACCAAGCAACGGTTCTACACCTGGCTGAGCCTGCAACTGTGCCGGACCGCCTCGGTCAAGCGCGTGGTCTGCGTGGCCGAAAGCATTGCCGTGCTGCACCGCCAGGCCAGCGTGCGCGCGGAAAAACTCGACGTGATTCCCAACGGCCTGCCGTCGGTCACAGCACCGCTGCCTCATCGTGACGACAGGCTGCGCTGGCGGGTCGGCTACGTCGGTCGCTTGAGCCACGAGAAAGGCCCGGACCTGTTCCTCGACGCCATGATCCCGCTGTGCCAGCGGCATGCATCGCTGCACGCGGTGATGCTCGGCGACGGCCCGGAACGTCAGGCCTTGCTCAAGCGCATTGCCGACGCAGGCCTGCCGACTCGCATCGAGCTGCCCGGTTATCAGACCGACATGAACCCCTGGTGGAGTCAGCTCGACGCGCTGGTGATCAGTTCGCGTACCGAAGGCACACCGATGATTCTGCTCGAAGCGATGCAGGCCGGAGTGCCGGTGGTGGCATTCGGCGTGGGGGGCATTCCCGATGTGCTGCAGGACCGTCACAACGGCCTGCTCGCGACGCCGGCTGACAGCGCCGAACTGGCCCGGCAGATCGAAACACTGTTTGGCGAACCGCCCCTGGCGCGGATCCTGGCCGACAACGCGCGCCGCACCCAACGGGACCGTTATGACCTGCGCGCCCTGGCCGAACGCTGGTCGCAGCTCTATATCCGCACGGCACGGGAGGCTCGTCCATGATTGTCCCGCTCTCAATCGTCAGCCTGCTGGGCCTGGTTTGCCTGGTGTTGCTGGCCAGCCCCTATCCCTTCCTGGCGCCGGGGGCGGTGCTCGGCCTGGTGGGCGTCGCCGTGCTGTACCGCAAACCCGGCTGGGGCTTGCTGGGCATTGCGGCGCTGGTACCGTTCGAAGGTCTGTTCAAGGAGAATGCTTTTTCAGGCAGCAAATTCTTCGGCGTGGCACTGATTCTGATCCTGATGTTGCAGTTGGCTCTGCGTCAGATCCCTTCGTCACGCTTGCGCAGCAATATCTGGCGGCCGCTGATCGCCTTCATGATGCTCTATGGCCTGAGCCTGTTGCTGTCGCAGAACCTGGGCCTGTCCATGACCCACTTGCGCGAACTGATGGTGGGGTTGATTCTGTTCGTGATCACCCTGCTGATCGGTCGCGAGCTGAACCTGGACCTGTTCTGCCGGCTGATGACCCTGAGCGTGAGCACCACCTGTGTGCTGGCCATGTTCTCGGCCAAATACCAGGACCAGGGCCGCGCGTCCGGCCTGTTGGAAGACCCGAACACCTTTGCCCTGCTGATCGCCTTTACCGTGCCGCTGGCATTGTTGCTGGTATTACGCAGCCCGAACCTGTTGCACCGGTTATTCTGGGGTGGCTGTTTCATCCTGCTGCTGGGCGGCATGACCAAGACCGAATCGCGCTCCGGGCTGGTGGTGCTGTTGCTGAGCCTGGTGATTGGCCTCTATCACTATCGTGCACAACTGCCGCGCATCCGCCCGCGACACCTGGGCTTCGCCATGTTCGGGCTGGCCATCCTGATTCCCTTGGGGATCGCAGTGATGCCGGCCGGCTACGTGGCGCGCATCCAGTCGCTGAGCATCCTCAGCGCTGGCGCCAGTGCCCACAAAGACGAATCCCTGGGCCGACGCGCCTCGTACATCGTGGTCGGCAGTCAGATGATCCGCGAGAACCCGGTGCTGGGCAGCGGGCCGGGCACTTTCCCGCTGCACTACGCGCCCACCGGCTACGCCAAGGCGTTCTCGGCCAATCGCAAGCTGGGGGATCTGTATCGCCGGGCCCATAACACCTATCTGGAAATCTTCAGCGAGATCGGCATCCCGGGCGGGCTGATGTTCGTCGGCATGCTCGGCCTGGGCCTGTACAACCTGCTGCGCGCCCGCCAGCTCTGGTTGCAGCGGCGGGACTGGACGCAGGCAGACTTGGTGACGCACCTGGGCATGAGCTTCCTGTCGCTGACGCTGTTTTTGATGTTCCTCAGCGCCCCCAACCATAAGTTGCTGTGGATCATGCTCGCCCTCACCAGCGTGTTGCGCTACGACGCCGAACAGGCAACACCGCAGGAGGCCCGGCCATGACCTGCATCAGCATTGTGATCCCGATGTTCAACGAGGCCCGACACATTGGCCGTACGTTGCAGGCGGCGCAGGAAGCCGCCCGCCAGGCGCAGATGGACTGCGAGCTGATCGTGGTGGACAACGGCTCCGACGATCATGGCCCGCGCATCGCCAACGAACTGGGCGCGCGCGTGCTGATCGTGCCCGGCGTGCACATCGGCGCCCTGCGCAACCGCGGTGCGGCCGTCGCCCACGGGGAATGGCTGGCGTTCATCGACGCCGACATCGAGATGCCGGCCAACTGGCTCACGCTGTTACTGGAACTCCAAGGCCAGGGCGATGTGCTGGGCCTGGACTTGGACACCCCCGCTCAGGCGCCTTGGTTCGCTCAAGCCTGGCAACGCCGCAACCAACGCCCAGGCTCGCGTCCATTGCACCGAGTGCAGTGGCTGCCCAGCGCCAACCTGTTGTTGCGTCGCCAGTGGTTTGAGCAGGTCAGGGGGTTCGACGAAACCCTGCGCACGGGCGAAGACAAGGATTTTTCCCTACGCCTGCGCGACGCCGGGGCGCAATTGCTGCTGGTCAATGAAAGCGTGGCCCTGCATTGGGGCTACGAAGGCAGTTGGCGGGAGTGGATGAGCAAGGAACTGTGGCGCCAGGGCAGCCATTTGCAATTGTTGCGCAGCCATGGTCCGAGCCTGCGTCTGTTGCGCTTTCCCGCACTGTCCATCGGTGCCTGGGGCCTGGATTTTCTGGCGTTGGTCGCCCTGTTCCAGGGCCAGCCGCGCATTGCCCTGATGCTGCTGTTGCTGACCTCCCTGCCCGCTTTGTTCCTCAGTCTGCGCCAAAGCGGGCGTGACGTGCGCCTGACGCTGCAACTGTGGGCCTTGCACGGGGTGCGCTTGCACCTGACCGGCGCCGCGCTGCTTCTCAACCTTTGTCATTGGAACGTCAGGAGACCTGCCCGTGGCTGAATTTCTTTACTGGTCGTGCCTGTTGCTGCCGGTGTACGCCTACCTCGGTTATCCGCTGATGCTGAGCCTGCTGGCGCCGCTGTTTCCGCTCCGGCGCTACGGGCCGGCGTTGCCGATGAACGTCAGCATTGTCATCGCCGCCCATAACGAGGCACGGCACATCGAAGAGAAGCTGCGCACCTTGCTGGCCCAGGACTACCCGGCGCGCTCGCTGCAAATCATCCTGGCCAGCGACGGTTCCACCGACGACACGGTGGCCTGCGCTCGGCAGGTCATCGACCCGCGCATCACCGTGCTCGACCTGCCGCGCCAGGGCAAGGCCGCTGCCCTGAATACCGGCGTGGCCCACAGCACCGGAGAGATTCTGGTGTTCACCGATGCCGACAACCAATGGGCCGACGATACCCTCGGGCACCTGCTGGCCCCGCTGGACGATCCGGAAGTCGGCGCCTGTGCCGGGCACATGGAAATCCCCGTGCCGGGCAAGGGCCTGAGCCTGGGCGATAGCTTGTATCGGCATTACGAAGGCTGGCTGCGTCAGGTGGAGAGCCGCACAGGCTGCATGGTCTCGGCCGATGGCGCCTTGCTGGCCTTGCGTCGCGAGCTGTTTGAACCCATACCGGCGCAGGTCAACGACGACTTCTTCCTGAGCACCTGTGCGCCGGCGGCGGGTAAATCCATCGTGTATGCGCCACTGGCCCGGGTCACCGACCAGGGTGTAGACGAAGCCGACAAACAGTTTCGCCGTCGCCAGCGGGTCACCGTGGGCGGCCTGCAAAGCCTGGCCCAGCGCCGGCAGTTGCTCAACCCCCTGCGTCACGGGCTCTACGCCATCGGCCTGATCAGCCACAAACTGATCCGTCGTCTGGCGCCAGTGTTGCTATTGCCGCTGCTGCTGAGCAACGCCTGGCTGTGGAATGAACATCTGTTCTATCGCCTGAGCCTGGTGGCGCAACTGCTCGGCTACGCCATCGCAATGATCGGCTTACTGGACGTAAGCCACCGCTTGCCCAGGCCCTTTCGCCTGGCCGCGTTCGTGCTGGTGACGCTGGCGGGCATGAGCATCGGGCTGTGGCAGTTTCTGCGAGGTCATCGTTATAGCCAATGGAACCCCGAGCAGAACCGCTAAGGAGACGGCCCATGTCCATCAAACAAGTCTTCAAGCGCACCGGCGGCTGGCTGTACCTGAACACCTCCCTGGGTCGTGGTCCGTTGCGTGGTGCCGGCGTGATTCTGATGCTGCACCGGGTCCTTAACAATGACCGCGCCGCCGAGCTGCCCCATCGCAACGAATTGTGCGTGGGGCCAGAAGCCTTCGAGCATTTGCTGATCTGGCTGCAACGCTATTTCGAATGCGTGCCCTTGATGAGCCTGCTGTTGGCGGACCCTGAAAGCGTCCCGAATCGCCCGCGAGTGGCGCTGACCTTCGACGACGGTTGGCGCGACAACGCGATGAATGCCTTTCCTTTGCTGCGCCAATACCAGGTGCCGGCGAGTATTTTCCTGTCCACCGATTTCATCGGCAGCCGCCAGCACTTCTGGTGGGAAAGCATTGGCGAAACCCTGTGGGGCAGCCATGGCCAAGTGGCGCGACATTCATTGATCGAGCATTTGCAGCACGCCGGCCGACCGTTGCCGGTGATGCTCGACGACCTGGATGACCAGCGCCGCAGCCTGTCGCTGATGCACTATCTGCAAAGCCTCAAGAGCCTTGACCCGCAGGTTTTGAACGACCTCACCGACGCCTGCCCTACGGGCGCCCAACCCCAGGCCCTGGACTGGTTCCAGGTACGGATGCTGGAAGATTCCGGGCTCATCCGCTTCGGCCCCCATGGTGCCAGCCACGCGATTCTCACCGCGCTGGATGATCAGCGCCTGCACGAAGAGCTGAGCCGCAGTCGGGCGGCCCTGGAGAACGGTTGCGCCCAGCCGCTGCCGGTGTATTGCTACCCCAATGGCGATCACGATGAGCGCGTGCGTCAACAGGTGGCGGACCACGGCTTTCCATTTGCCCTGGGCACCGAAACCGGCTTGTATCGCACCGACGGCGACCCGTTGAACCTGCCGCGCTTCGGCGTCAGCCAACGCAATGCCCAGCACCCTGAGTTGCTGGCTTGGCGCATTCGCCGGGGGACACGCCCATGAGCCGCGGCCACTACCTCAAGCATCTGGCCCTGAGCATGGGCACACGCCTGGCGATGATTGGCCTGCGCCTGCTGCGCAATGTGCTGCTGGCGCGGATCCTTGGGCCCAGTGAACGCGGGCTGTTCGCACTGCTGAGTACCCTGCCGGACCTGATCAGCGCCGTCACCAGTGGCGGCTTGAATTCGGCCGTGGGCTATCAAGCGGCTCAACAACGTTCGATGGGCCTTTTGCTCAGCCAAGTGCTGGTCTTCGGCTGCCTGTTGGCCGGGTTGTTGACGGTACTGGTCGTGGCGCTGGTGCGCGAATTCGGCGGCGAACTGGACATCACCACGCAGTTGGGGCTGTTGGCGTGGCTGCTGCTGTTGGCGGTGCCGTTGACCGTGCTCAAGAGCGGCCTGCTGACCCTGCACAATGCCTCCGGCGGCGTTGGCGCCTTCAATGCCCTGCGACTGATGGAGTCCCTGGCACCGCTGTTACTGTTCCTGGCACTGTTCTGGATGTGGAAAGACACTGCCCTGGAAGCGGCGCTGATCAGTTGGTTGGCAGGTCTGAGCCTGGTGGTGTTGGCCGGTTGGGTCTGGCTGCGGCGGGACCACCCGTTCACCTTGCAATGGGATCGCTCCCACCAGAAGGAGCTGTTGCGCTACGGCGCCCGCAGCCACCCCGATTTGATGTTCCAGCAAGTGGTACTGCGCTCGGATTACCTGTTCATCGGCGCCCTGCTGGGCAGCACTGCCCTGGGCCATTACGCCATGGCCAGCGCCGCCGCGGAACTGCTGCTGATCGTGCCGGAGGCGGTTACCACACCGCTGATGAAGCGCCTGCTGCAGCAGGACTCCGACATGAAACGCCTGACGCCTCTGGCCCTGCGCCTGACCGCCACGGTCATGCTCGGCGCCTGCCTGGGCATGGCACTGATTGGTGAATGGCTGATCGTCACGCTGTTCGGCGCGGCCTACCAACCGGCGTATCCCGCCTTGCTGGCGCTGCTGCCGGGGCTGTTCGGGCTGTGTTACGCGAGCATTTTGCGCCTGGACCTGCTGGGCAAGAACCGCCCTGGTACGGTTTCGCTGCTGATGGGGGTTGGGGCGTTATTAAACCTGGCGTTGAACCTGATCCTGATTCCGCGCTACGGCATCGTCGGGGCTGCCGCGGCTTCTTCGGTCGCCTATATGACCGTGACCATCGCGCTACTGGCGATGTACTGCCGCCTCAGTGGCGTGGCGTTGTGGCAGACGCTGATCATCCTGCCCAGTGACCTGCTGCCGATGCGGCAGATGCTGATGGGGAAATCTGCATGAACGCCGTCGTCAGGCAGACCGCCATCGCGAGCAGGCTCGCTCCCACAGGGCCCGGCGCCGGGCACAAAAACTGCGGTCGCTACACCTCCACTGTGGGAGCGAGCCTGCTCGCGATGGCGGTCTGCCCGGTGCCTATGCAAACCCGTCAGATCGGGTTTCTCCTGCCCGCAGACACCCTGTTTTGCCATGGACTGGAGCACACCCCTTTTCCCCCAACATACCACCCGTCAGGAGGCACCATGAAGTCCCTGCAAAAATTGCGTGATCGCATCCAGAAGAAAGGCCTGCGCGCCGTGTTCAAACAGCTGTGCAGACACTACGTGTTTTTCCACTCCCAACTGATATGGATGGAGCGTGATCTGGTCAGTCCTGTGCGACCTTGCAAGCTTAAGCCTTATGCACCAGTACGCCGGGAAATCATCACGACCAGCAACGCCGACGCTTTCGCCACTCACTTCGGCGACCGTGTCGAGACCATGCGTGAGCTGGCAGCCGAAGGCCACACCGGCCTGATGTACCTGGACGACAAGGGCGATACCATCGGTTTCATCTGGGCCAGTCAACGCGACTATTTCGATCGCCACTTCTATGGTTGCTGGTTCCCAGTCAAGCCGGGCGAGTTCTTCGAGTTCGGCGGTGAAATGATCCGCGCCTATTGGGGCAGCCAGTTGTCCGTGGACGTACAGCTGGACCTCTGGAAGACCATGGCCGACAAAGGCAGCGACAAGGTAGTCGACGTCTGCGACCTGCAGAACATTCCAGCCGTCAAACTGCACCTGCGCATGGACTATCGGGAACGCGGCCAAATCACTCACGTGTATTGCCTGTTTGGCCGCTGGCGGTTTTTCCGCGACACGTTTTACACCGGCTCGGCACTGGGCGCTTTTCAAAAACCGGCCCCGCCGGTTGCATCGACTGCGGCGGCCTGATGTCCATGGCGATCCGGCTCCAATGGTGTCGCTCCTTGCCGCCTCAGCGGTGTGGCGCCGTGGCAGACACAGATCATCCTGCCCAGCGACTTACTGCCGATACGCCGCAGGCTGATGGGGACATCAGCATGAAGGCGCTCGTCAGCCAACCCCCCATCGCGAGCCAGCTCGCGATGGGGGGCACCAACCCGCCACCCGTCAGGAGGGGCCATGAATATTCTGCAAAAATTGCGTGATCGCATTCAGAAAAAAGGTCTGCGTGCCGTTCTAAAACAGCTGTGCAGACACTACGTATATTTCCACGAGCAACTGGTGTGGATGGAACGGGATCTGGTCAGCCCGATACAGCCTAACAAGCTCAGGCCCTATACGCCGTTGCGCCGGGAACCCATTACCACCTGCAATGCCGATGCTTTCGCCAGATATTTTGGTGACCGTGTCGAGACCATGCGCGAACTGGCTGCCGAAGGCCACACCGGACTGATGTACCTGGACAGCAAGGGTGACACCGTCGCTTTCATCTGGGGCAGTACACGGGACTATTTCGACCGCCATTTCTTTCGCTGCTGGTTCCCGGTCAAACCGGGTGAGTTCTTCGAGTTCGGCGGTGAACTGTACCGCGCCTACTGGGGGACCCAGCTATCGGTGGATATCCAGCTGGATCTGTGGAAAGCCATGGCCAAGCAGGGTTGCGACAGAGTAGTCGACGTCTTCGAACGGCGGAACATTCCAGCCGCCAAGCTGCACCTGCGCATGGACTATCAGGAGCGCGGCCAGATCACCCATATGTATTGCTTGTTCGGCCGCTGGCGGTTCTTCCGTGACACGTTTTACACCGGCTCGGTCTTGGACTCTTTTCGTAAACCGGCCAAGCCGGTTACATCTACTGCGGCGGCCTGACGTCCATGGCGATCCGCTTTCAATGGTGTCGCTCTCTGGGCGCGGCGGACTTTCCTGTTTCAGCTTATGAACAGCTGCGAACCCAGGTGTCCGACGCAACACCGTTCAACACCCTGGCCTGGCTGCAAGCGGCGGAATTTGCCCTGTTGCCCGATCAGCAATTGCATGTGCTACTGGGCTGGCAGGACCAGGACCTGTCTCTATGCCTGCCCCTGATTTCGGGACGTGAGCGTATCAGCGGACTGCGGTTCCGAGTATTGCATCACTTGGGTTACCCCTTGGCCGACCGCATCGCTCTGATGGCGCGCCTGGACGCCGAAGGCATGGGCCAGGCGCTGATGCAGATCCGTCAGCATGTGCCCCACGCGATGCTGCAACTCAATGAAGTGGTGGAACCGGTTGGCGAGCAAAGCGTCCTCAGCGCCTGGATGGCACTGAGTTCCACCGGAGAGCGGCGGCTCAGCTGCCGGGTTCCGGTGCACCTGATCAGCGACAGCGACCATCAGGAAGTTTCCGGCGATCCACGCTACAAATTGCGCCGGGCGCGCAAGCGGATCGCCGCTTGCGGCGCCGAAATCCGTCGAGTGACGCCGGACGCTATCAGCATGGGACAGCTGTTGCGGGCGCTTGCCGATGTCGAGGCCGCCAGCTGGAAAGGCGAGGAAGGTGTCGGGATCTTCGCCGACCCCAGGCGCCGTCAGTGGATGAATCACGCCTTCACCGCCCTCGCCGCCCAAGGCCTGGTGCGGATAGTGATGCTGGAACTGAACGGCGAGTGCATAAGCTATCGCCTCGGTCTGTTGGACCAGGGGCGACTGTATGACTACAACCTGGCGTTCCTGCCGCAGCATGCCGACCTGGGCAGCGGCCGTGTGTTGCTCGAAGAGTGGATCCGCTGGGGGCTGGACGAAAACTGGCGGTGGATCGATGCGTCACGGGTCAGTCTCGATAATTCCAGCCATCAATTGCAC
Organism: Pseudomonas sp. NFACC45; assembly: GCF_900113505.1. Lineage (NCBI taxonomy): Bacteria > Pseudomonadati > Pseudomonadota > Gammaproteobacteria > Pseudomonadales > Pseudomonadaceae > Pseudomonas > Pseudomonas sp. NFACC45. The sequence goes on along the minus strand of NZ_FOPO01000008.1, from coordinate 189,985 downwards.
GAACGCATGACCGGACAACTGGAGCACTGGCGTTGGAGTTTTTATTCGTGGCAACCCGATGGACTGATCCTCGGGCTCGCCTTGCGGCTCTGGAAAAGTCTTAAACCCTGGCTTCGCAAACACCCTCCCCAAAAAACCACCGCAACAGACTCACCTTCTATCCCCAAGGAAAAGGAGATTTCCCATGCCCCACCAAGTGATCATCAACGCTGACGACTTCGGACTGTGTTTGAGTGAAAACACGATAATCGTTCGAGCGTTCGAAGCAGGCCTAATCAGTTCCGCGACCATAATGGCCAATATGCCGGGCTTCAAACAGGCGTGCGTGCAGTCCCGACAGCCCCGGCTCAAAGGGCGCATCGGCCTGCATTTCAATCTCAGCCATGGGCAGCCGTTGAGCCAGGCCATAAAGTCGCGCCCGGCATTTTGCAATGCACACGGCCAGTTCGACTTCAGTCTGTCACGCTCTTGCCTACGTCTGGGCTCAAAAGACATCGCGGCAATAGAGGACGAACTTCAGGCGCAATGGCAACGCTGCCTGGATCACGGATTGCGTCCAAGCCACCTGGACTCGCATCAGCACGTGCACAACATCTGGCCCATCGGAGAACAGGTCGCGCGCTTCGCTGCGCGCCAAGGTGTGCCCATTCGCCTGGCGCGTAACCTCGGAGCAAACCTGACTGTACCCAAGCGCATCTTCAAGGCCTTGCTCAACCGCCGCCTGCGTCGTTTATGCGGCGCGACGGCTGACTATGTCTGCACACCGGCCGACTTGCAGCACGCCGCAGCACCCGACCATGGTTTGCTGGAGGTGATTGTTCATCCGGTGCAACTGGATGGGGACTTCGGCGACGCCTACCTGGCTCCTGGCTGCTCGTTGACCCAGGTGCTGCATCAGCGCCTGGCGGGAGTGCCGAAGGTGGGGTATGGCAAGACTGAGCGGAGATTTGAGCCAGTTCCGCTTGAGAGTGCATAATTCCCCCGCTGCCATAAAGGCTTTATCTTGTGGGGGGATTTACTCCCTCCTCACAAGATCATCTCAGTCACCGAAGACCGTCGCACCAGCGAGGCACGCCGTCCGAAATCCCTGCGTACTCTGAGCAGAATCTGCTAAAAGGCAGCTTTCATCTTGAGCAGCGAATCGCATCGATGTCTTCGACTCCTCTCTCCCGCCTTGGGCGACGCTGGCTGGCTTTGCTGTGCATGAGCGCGATGGTGGTCGGGCTGCCGGTGGGCTGTGGCGTGTTGCAGCACAAGGAGCGCGAGCTGGTATTTCGCATCGAGCCGGGTACGGCGACCTGGTTCAGCGGCTTGCCGGGCGGCGTGCAGGAGTTCGACCTCAAGCCCAAAAGCTTCAAGGCCGGGGAAAGTATCCACGGCTGGTGGTGGCCGGCTGAACGCAAGAACGCGCCGGCGATTCTGTACCTGCACGGGGTGCGCTGGAACCTGACCGGTCAGTTGTTTCGTATTCGGCAGTTAAGGGCCCTGGGCTTTTCGGTGCTGGCCATCGATTACCGTGGTTTCGGCAAAAGCCAGGGCGATCTGCCGTCGGAAGCCAGCGTCTATGAAGATGCGCGCATTGCCTGGGAGCGTCTTGAAGTGCTGCAACCGGACCCGGCCCTGCGGCTGATCTACGGCCACTCACTGGGGGGCGCCGTCGCCGTCGACCTCGCCGCGGAACTGGGCCAGAAGGCGGCGAAAGACGGCAGCCGCGTGCCCGCCCGAGGTCTGGTCATCGAATCCACTTTCACCTCCCTGGGCGATGTCGCCACCGCCATGGCCAACACTTCCCTGCCGGTGCGCTGGTTGCTGTCGCAGAAGTTCGACTCCATCGACAAGATTCGCGAGATCAACATGCCGTTGCTGGTGGTGCACGGCGCCGCCGACCGCTACGTCCCGCCGCGTTTCAGTGAGCAATTGTTCAATGCCGCCCAGGAGCCAAAGCGCCTGCTGCTGGTGCCAGGCGCGACGCACAACAACAGCATGAACCTGGCGGGCAGCACCTATCGGCAGGCGCTGGATGCCCTGATGAAAGCCGGGCCATCGCCAGTGGCCGGACAACCTCATACCAGAGCGGCCAAGGCTGGCTGATCACCTTTACCGCCAATCCCCCTGTGGGAGCGAGCCTGCTCGCGATAGCGGTGGGTCAGTTTGCAGACAGGCTGGATGTGCTGCCGTCATCGCGAGCAGGCTCGCTCCCACAGGAAGTTGTGTGCACTTCAGACGCCCTCTGGAGCCGGGCACGAAAAAAAACGGCACCTTGCGGTGCCGTTTTTTCATTGCAGATCCAGCTTTATTTACGTGCCGCTTCCCATGATTTCAGCAGCTCGGCGTAGCTCACTGTCTCACCTTTAGGCTTCTCGTTGGCCAGTTTCGGCTTCGGTGCGCCCGGCTGGTCGAACCAGTATTGCGCGTCGCGCTCGGGGTTCATTTTCGGGGCGCAGGTGGCCTGGGCCTTGGAGCGCTCCAGACGGGTCATGATCGCGTCCTGATCCTTGGCCAAACCGTCAAGAGCCTGTTGCGGAGTCTTCTCGCCGCTGGCGGCTTCGGCGATGTGGCTCCACCACAGCTGCGCAAGGCGAGGATAATCCGGCACGTTGGTCCCGGTCGGGGACCATTGCACGCGAGCCGGGCTGCGGTAGAACTCCACCAGACCGCCGAGTTTAGGCGCCAGGTCGGTCATGGCTTGGGAATTGATGTCCGATTCACGAATCGGCGTCAAACCCACAATGGTTTTCTTCAGCGACACCGTCTTGGACGTCACGAATTGCGCGTAGAGCCAGGCGGCAAGCCGCTGTTTCTCAGGCGTGGATTTGAGGAACGTCCAGGACCCCACATCCTGATACCCCAACTTCATGCCCTCTTCCCAATACGGTCCGCGCGGCGACGGCGCCATGCGCCATTTCGGCGTGCCATCGGCGTTCATCACCGGCAGGCCCGGTTTAGTCATGTCGGCCGTAAAAGCGGTGTACCAGAAAATCTGCTGGGCGATGTTGCCTTGCGACGGCACCGGTCCGGATTCGGAGAAGGTCATGCCGGCCGCTTCCGGTGGCGCGTACTTCTTCATCCAGTCCACGTATTTGGTGGTCGCGTACACGGCCGCCGGGCCATTGGTATCGCCACCACGGGTCACGCTGGAGCCGACCGGATGGCAGTTCTCGACGCGAATCCCCCACTCGTCCACTGGCAAACCGTTGGGCAGGCCCTTGTCGCCGCCACCGGCCATGGAAAACCAGGCATCGGTGAAGCGCCAGCCCAGGGAGGGATCCTTTTTGCCGTAGTCCATGTGACCGTAGACGCGCTTGCCGTCGATTTCCTTGACGTCTTCGGTGAAGAACTTGGCGATGTCCTCGTAGGCCGACCAGTTCACCGGCACACCCAGCTCGTAGCCGTATTTCTCCTTGAACTTGGCCTTCAGGTCCGCCCGCTCGAACCAGTCGGCACGAAACCAGTACAGGTTGGCGAATTGCTGGTCGGGCAGTTGATAGAGCTTGCCGTCCGGGCCGGTGGTGAACGATGTGCCGATGAAGTCCTTGAGGTCCAGGGTCGGCGAGGTGTAGGCCTTGCCTTCGTTGGCCATCATATCGGTGATCGATTCGGTCTTGCCGTAGCGAAAGTGCGTCCCGATCAGGTCCGAGTCGTTGACCCAACCGTCGTAAATGTTCTTGTCCGACTGCATCTGGGTCTGCAGCTTCTCCACCACGTCGCCTTCCTGCAACAGGTCGTGGGTCAGCTCGATCCCGGTGATGTCCCTGAAGGCCTTGGCCAGCACCTTGGATTCATATTCGTGAGTGGCGATGGTTTCCGACACCACGTTGATTTTCATGCCGCGAAATGGCTCGGACGCCTTGATGAACCACTTGAGCTCTTCGAGCTGCTGTTCGGCTGTCAGGGTAGACGGCTTGAATTCACTGCCAATCCATTTTTTCGCCGCGTCTTCATAGGCGTCGGCCCAGGCCGCAGCGCTCAACCCGCTGAGTGCCAGCACGGCTGCCAATGAAACGCTATGTCGCAGCTTATTGTTTTTATCGAACATAGAGACCTCCTGTTTGGGTTTAAGAGCCTGATCGTCGAACCTTCGACGTGGCCTGTACGGTTAACTCGATTGCACGAATTAGCCACACAGGCCACTTAGCCCCACCGCATCACTGCCAACAGCCACACCAAGGACAACGCGAACGCTATCCAGATGCTCCAGTCGGTGGCGCCAATCACCAGCAGATGCAGGTAGGCGCTACCGAGAAGACCGATAAACAACCGATCGCCACGGGTGGTGGCAATCGGCAGGAAACCGCGCCGAGGGATACTCGGCGAACGCAGTTCCCACGTGGTCATGCCTGCCAGCAGCAAGGCAATGACCCCAAAAAAGGCCGCCGTCGGGCCGGTCCAGTTCATCCATTCCATCATCGTCTCCTCAGACCCGGCCCAGGGCAAAGCCCTTGGCCACATGGTTGCGTACGAACCAGATCACCAGCATGCCTGGCAGGATAGTCAACACCCCCGCCGCCGCCAGCACGCCCCAATCGATACCCGATGCCGAGACTGTGCGGGTCATGACCGCCGCGATCGGCTTGGCATTCACCGAGGTGAGCGTGCGCGCCAGCAGCAGTTCGACCCAGGAAAACATGAAGCAGAAAAACGCCGTGACACCAATGCCGGAGCCAATCAACGGGATGAAGATCTTCGCGAAGAACTTGGGGAAACTGTAGCCGTCAATGTAGGCGGTCTCGTCAATTTCTTTCGGCACCCCGGACATGAAACCTTCGAGGATCCACACCGCCAGCGGCACGTTGAACAGGCAGTGGGCCAAGGCCACGGCGATATGGGTGTCGAACAGCCCGATGGACGAATACAGCTGGAAGAACGGCAACAGGAACACCGCCGGCGGCGCCATGCGGTTGGTCAGCAGCCAGAAGAACAGGTGTTTGTCCCCCAGGAACCGGTAGCGGGAAAACGCATAGGCCGCCGGCAACGCCACAGCCAGGGAAATCACCGTGTTCAGGCTGACGTAGTACAGCGAGTTCAGGTAACCGGTGTACCAGCTCGGGTCGGTGAAAATCACCTTGTAGTTCTGGAAGGTGAAATCCTGGGGCCACAGCGTCAGGGTGCCGAGGATCTCGGTGTTGCTCTTGAACGACATGTTCAGCAGCCAGTAGATGGGCACCAGCAGGAACAGGATGTAGATCAGCAACGGAATCAGCTTTCTCTTGCTCATGGCGCGGGCCTCAACGGTTGGCGTCGGAATGAGTCATGGCGGTATAGAACAGCCACGACACCAACAGAATGATCAGGAAGTACACCAGGGAAAACGCTGCCGCCGGGCCCAGGTCGAATTGACCGATAGCCATCTGAGTCAGGGTCTGGCTCAGGAACGTGGTGGCGTTACCCGGCCCGCCGCCGGTGAGCACGAACGGCTCGGTGTAGATCATGAAGCTGTCCATGAAGCGCAGCATTACCGCGATCAGCAGCACACTCTTCATCTTCGGCAACTGAATATGTCGGAACACCGCCCAGTTGGAGGCCCGGTCGATCCGCGCAGCCTGGTAATACACGTCCGGAATCGCCCGCAACCCGGAATAGCAGAGCAGCGCCACCAGGGACGTCCAATGCCAGACGTCCATCACCAATACCGTGACCCAGGCGTCCATGGTGTTGGCCGCATAGTTGTAGTTGATGCCCATGGCGTTGAGCGTGGACCCCATCAGGCCGATGTCGGCGCGGCCGAAAATCTGCCAGATGGTGCCCACCACGTTCCATGGAATCAGCAGCGGAATCGCCAGGATGATCAACACCAGGGATGACCATTTACCTTTGGTGGGCATGGTCAGGGCGATGGCGATGCCCAACGGAATCTCAATCAGCAGCACGCACGCCGAGTAGATGAACTGGCGCAGCAGCGAGTCGTGCAGCCGGGGATCGAGCAGCACCTGTTTGTACCAGTCGGCGCCGACGAAATAGCGACTGGACTGGTCGAAGATGTCCTGCACCGAATAGTTGACTACGGTCATCATCGGGATCACCGCACTGAACGCCACCAGCAGGAACACCGGCAACACCAGCCACCAGGCCTTGTTGTTCTGCACCTTGTTCATGGCTGCACCTCGCTCAACGGTTCCAGCAAGTATTCATCGGCATACACCATCAGCCATTGGCCCGGAAAACTGATGTACGCGGTGCCTTCGGGCACCGGTTTGTCTTCGGCCAGACGCACCTTGATCGGCGCGCCATCGAGGTTGAGGGTGAGGATCTTGTAGGTGCCCAGGTCTTCGACATGGACCACATCGGCCCGCATCGCATCGTCGTAAGGCCCGTCCCAGACATGGACAAATTCAGGACGAATACCCACCTTCAGGCTTTTGCCTTCGGCCTGGGCAATACCGCGTTGCAAGGTTTCGGACAGCGGAAAGTGGGTGGAGGCGAACCCGACGCCGCCGGGTTGCGCGGTGACCTCGATCAGGTTCATCCCCGGGCTGCCGATGAAATAGCCGACAAAGGTGTGGCTCGGACGCTCGAACAACTCCCGGGGCGTACCGAACTGCACGATCTGGCCGCCATACATCACCGCGATCTTGTCGGCGAAGGTGGACGCTTCCAACTGGTCGTGAGTGACGTAGACCATGGTGATGTTGAACTGCTCGTGGATCTGCTTGAGCTTGCGCCGCAGCTTCCACTTCAGGTGCGGGTCGATCACCGTCAGCGGTTCGTCGAACAGGATCGCCGACACATCGTCGCGCACCAGCCCGCGGCCCATAGAGACTTTCTGTTTTTCGTCGGCGGTAAGGTTGCGGGCCTTTTTGTCCAACAGGTTCTGCAGGTCCAGGACCTCGGCGATTTCCTGCACCTTGGTGTGGATTTTCGCTTCGGCCATGCCCTGGTTGCGCAGCGGGAAGGCCAGGTTGTCGAACACCGTCATGGTGTCGTACACCACCGGGAACTGGAACACCTGGGCAATGTTGCGATGCTCCGGGGTCAGCTCGTTGACGACTTTACTGTCGAACATCACCTGGCCTTCGGAAGGGCTCAGCAGTCCGGAAATGATATTGAGCAAGGTGGATTTGCCGCAGCCCGATGGCCCGAGCAACGCATAGGCGCCGCCCTGCTCCCAGATGTGGTTCATCTCGCGGATCGCGTAATCCTCTGGGCCCGCCGGGGTGCTGGTGTAGCTGTGGGCGAGGTTCTGCAAACGAATTTCAGCCATCAGGCAACCCTCGCAATTCGCTGGCCCGGGGCTTGGACCAGCTTGCCCTGGGCATCGAAGACAAACAGTTTGTGGGTCGGAATGTAGATGCGGATCGGCTCATCCACGTCGTATTCATGGACGCCGGACAAGTGCAGCACCAGCAGGAAATGCTCGTTGCGCACGTGCAGGAATGTCTCCGAACCGCTGATCTCGGCCACCTCGACGGTCACCGCCAACTCCAGGTCGTCGTCGTTGCTCGGCACCAGGGAAATATGGCTGGGCCGCACACCAAAACGGAACTCACCCTCGCCCACCGGGCGCAGATCGACGTTCAGCGGAAAGTGCACGAAATTGGCAAAGCTCACTTCATTGCCGGCGATACGACCCGGCATGAGATTGATCGGTGGCTCGGAGAACAGCTCGGCGGCCAGTACGGTTTGCGGCTGGTGATATACCGAGGCCGACTTGCCGCTCTGGATCACCCGGCCCTCGTGCAGAATCGTCGTGGTGCCGCCCAAAGCCAGGGCTTCGTTGGGTTCGGTGGTGGCGTAGACGGCGATAGTGTGACGGGCCTGGAACAGTTCGCGCATTTCCTGGCGAAGTTCCTCACGCAGCTTGTAGTCCAGGTTCACCAGGGGCTCATCGAACAGGATCAGTTCGGCGTCCTTGACCAGGGCTCGGGCCATGGCGGTGCGCTGCTGTTGACCACCGGACAATTCCAGCGGATGACGCTGCAGGAACTTCTCAATGCGCAGCATCTTCGCGGTTTCCAGCACCTTGCTCTGGATCACCTCGTTGGACACACCGGCCTGGCGCAGCGGCGAGGCGATGTTTTCGAACACGGTCATGGTCGGGTAGTTGATGAACTGCTGATAAACCATCGACACGTTGCGCAGGCGCACCGGGCGCTGGGTGACATCGACGCCGTTCATCAGGATGCGACCGCTATCGGGCTTGTCCAGACCGGCCATCAGGCGCATGAGGCTGGTCTTGCCGGACAGCGTGCGGCCCAGCAGAACATTGAACGATCCGGGTTCGAAACTCAGGTTGGCATCGTCGATCCAGGTCTGGCCTTCGACGGTGCGACAAATGTGCTCAAGCGTTAATGACATGGCTCGGCCTTTTTATTATTTGGAGTCAAGCGACCCGAGACTAAAAGCGAAAGCCGTGCCAGAAATCACAAACCATTGATCAGATTGGATTTTCCTCTATTCCTTCAAAAAAATGCGTTCATTGATGAACACAAATGAACAGCCCAGAATGAACAACTGAACAATTTGCCGGTTGACAATGAACAAATTTGAACAACACTGAATGAACGTTTTCGGCTAGGCCTGACGCGGACTTTGTGGGAGCGAGCCTGCTCGCGATAGCGGTGGATCAGCTGCATTGATGTGACTGACACAACGCTATCGCGAGCAGGCTCGCTCCCACAGGGTTTGTGTATCAAGTGACATTCAGGCATGCCCCAGCACAAGGAGGATGTGCGAGACTTATCACAACAATAAAAACAACATCTGCGAGAGTGCCCCATGGCCGCACCTGCTCCAGCCTTGTCCCACGAAGCCATCATCCAGGCCTCCTGGTCCCGCTGCCGCGCCTTTGGCCTGAATCACCAGAGTGTGCCTGCCTTCGATCAATTGCCCGCCGAAGGCATTGCCCAGTTGCTGGAAAGCCAGCATTCGCTGGTGCAGACCACCCACCAAGAAGTCCTGCCGTACTACGAGAACATCCTGAGCAACTCCAATTGCCTGATCATGCTGGCCGACAACCAGGGCCAAGTGCTGACCTCCTGGGGCACCCAGCGCTTTATCGAACCGAAACTGGCCCATGGCTTCAGCGCCGGGGCGAGCTGGATGGAACGCTGCAGTGGCACCAACGCCATCGGCACTGCGCTGGCCTGTGAACAGGCGGTGCACATCGAACACGATGAACACTTCCTCAAGGCCAACCGCTTCATGACCGGCTCCGCCGCGCCGATCTTCGACGCCGAGCGCAAGGTCATCGCCGTGCTGGACGTTTCCAGCGACAGCTACCTGCCGCCCTCCCACACCCTGGGCATGGTCAAGATGATGAGCCAGACCGTGGAAAACCGGCTGATCCTCAACCTGTTTCGCGGTGAACATTTCCAGCTGACCTTCAACACCGGATTAAACAACCTCGACAGCCAATGGGCCGGGCTGCTGATTTTCGATGAAACCGGCCAGGTGCTTTCCGCCAACCGCCGCGCCGACAATCTACTGGGCCTGCGCCTGTCACGGGTGAGCATCGAAAGCCTGTTCAAGGTTTCGCTGCTGGAGCTGCTGAACCAGCCCGATGGCTTGCCGTTCGCCCTGCAAGCGTCGGGGAGCAATCGCTTCCAGTGTTTGCTCAGACGCCCGCAACAGGTGACGGTCAAGGCCCGGGTCTTCAGCGAGTCAACGCCCTCGTCCGCCCCCGTCGCGAACGTGATCAGCCTCAATACCTTGCACTTGGGCGACAGCCGCGTGGAAAAAGCCGTACGCCAGGCCGAACGCTTGCTGGAGAAAGACATTCCACTGCTGATCCACGGCGAAACCGGCGTCGGCAAGGAAGTGTTCGTCAAAGCCCTGCACCAGGCCAGCTCCCGCAGCAAGCAGCCATTCGTTGCGGTCAACTGCGCGGCGATCCCCGCCGAGCTGGTGGAATCGGAACTGTTCGGTTACGAAAAAGGCGCTTTCACCGGCGCCAATCAAAAAGGCAGTATCGGCCTGATCCGCAAGGCCGACCGCGGCACCCTGTTCCTCGATGAGATCGGTGACATGCCCCTCCCGACTCAGGCCCGGTTGCTGCGGGTATTGCAGGAACGCTGCGTGCAGCCGGTGGGCAGCGCCGAGCTGTTCCCAGTGGACATTCGCATCATCTCCGCCACCAACCGCTTGTTACGCGAACAAGTGCAGTTGGGTCGGTTCCGCGAAGACCTCTACTACCGCATCGGCGGCCTGACCCTGGAACTGCCGCCCCTGCGTGAACGCAGTGACAAACAGGCCCTGTTCAAACGCCTTTGGGAACAGCACCGCGAACCCACGCAATGGGCCGGCCTGAGCCGCGAAGTGCTGGATCTGTTCGAACGCCATCCATGGCCAGGCAACCTGCGCCAGGTCAGCAGCGTGCTGCAAGTGGCCCTGGCGATGGCCGAGGAGCAGCCGATCCGCCCGGAACATCTGCCGGACGACTTCTTCATTGATCTTGAAATGGAACCGGTGGAAACACCGGAGCCGCTGACGGTGGACCTGAACGATATCGAGGACCTGAACCGCCAGTTGCAGGCGGTGGGCGGGAACATTTCGCACCTGGCGCGACGGCTGGGGGTCAGCCGCAACACCTTGTACAAACGCTTGCGGCAACTTGAAAGCTGATGCACAACCTGTGGGAGCAAGCCCGCTCCCACAGGCGTTTCGCTTAACTGTTCGGCATCACTGCGAATGAGGCTGCTATTGATTCCATTGACGCTTTAGTCGAACGCGCCGTTGAGCACTTCATAAATGATGCCTGTGGCGATTGCCACCAGAATCAGGTCCGTGCCCACCTGCTGCCATTCATAACCGTCATAGTGCGGCAAGCGCCCCAGTAGCCGGCCATCCAGCTTCTTGGCAATGCCCGGTGGCAACGGCTTGCCTCGGGCAAGGTTTTTCTGGATACCCGGCGGCAAGGGTGGGCCGGGGCTCCAATAATCACGGTGGCCGCTCACCAGGCCGAGAATGCCGCCGCGGTCGATGCTGGGGCCGTTGTGCCAATCGCCACCGCCACCCGATGGGTTGCCCTTGCCGCCCTGGTTACCTTTGCCGCCCTGACTGTTTCCAGGGTTGTTTCCTGGGTTGCCTTGACCGCCCTTGTTGCCCTGCCCGCCTTTGCCTCCTTGTCCCTGACCCTGACCTTGATCGAATTTGGCGTTCCCCTTGTCGTTACCCGGGTTCGCCACAACAGCGGTAGAACCTGCCACGAGGGCGAAGCAGGTAACCGCAACAATCAACGAGCGCGATTTGAACATGGTGGTTCTCACTGAAAAGGGAACATCCCTGTGAATATAGAGGCTAGCGGTGATATTAGTTCCATATCATGCTGCGCGCTGACAGCGAAGCCCAGTACCGTACAACGACGTTTTCAAGGAGCCCCATGCGCAAGGATTACCTGGCCTTTTTCATTTCAATGTTCCTCTCACGACTAGCCGACCAGATACTGCTGTTCATCGTCCCGCTGATTGTTTTCCAGACCACCCACAGCGTCTCCTGGGCGGGCTTGGCTTTCTTTGTCGAGTCCCTGCCGCGTTTTCTGTCGTTCCCGATCTGCGGCGCACTGTGCGACAAGTTCCCGCCCATTCGAATCCTGCACATCAGCCAGGTTTATCGCGCCGTGATGTGCATCGCCGCCGTAGTGCTCTTCATGATGTTTGGCGGCATCTATTGGATCGTCGCCCTCTCGGCGGTCTGCGGTGTATTGACCACCCAGGGCATCATGGCCCGCGAAGTGGTGATGCCTTACATCTTCAAGCACTACACCTACACCAAGACCTTGTCGTACTCACAGATCGCCGACCAGACCGGGCTGGTGCTGGGCCCGCTGATCGCTGCGCTGATGCTGGAAGTATGGGCCTGGCACTGGGTGGTGCTGGCGATTGCCGTACTGTTCCTGCTGGCGGACCTGGCGATGCTGTTCTGGCAGCGTACCAGCGCGGTCACACTGCAAACTTTCGAGCAACATCACGACGTCTGGCTGAACCCGCTGCGCATTGCCTTCGGCCACATCCGCAACCTGGCCGAGCTGAAAAAAATCATTGGCCTGGCCGTAGGGGTCAACCTGATCATCGGCGTCACCCTCGCCACCTCGGCGGCCATGATGATTGGCGAGTACGCCGCAGGGAAGGACTCTTACGCCGGACTACAGGCAGCCGGGGCGGTCACCACCATCATCATCCTGTTCTTTCTGGCGCGGGTGAGCTTGCCCTTGAACGTCCTCGGAGCGGTGTCCTATACATTGATTACCGCAGGAGCCTTCATCACCGCACTCAGTCCGAACATCGGGGGTTATGTCATTGGTTTCCTGCTGATCGTCGGGTTCGACAAGATGTTCAACGTCTACTTCCGCACGTTGCGCCAACAAGTCATTCCACCCAAGGATTTCGGCAAGACGGTCGGTGTCATTACGCTACTCAACAACCTCTCGCAACCGCTGGCGGGCTTGCTGGTCGCGGTGCTTGCTGCGCCTGTTGGAACGCATCGGGTGATTCTACTGCTGGCGTTCGCCACCAGCGTGATCGGCATTTCAGTGGTGGTGGTCTTCAGCAAGACGGCAGGCCTGCCGGACGGCTACGGCGCCGATACGGACGCTTGAGAAGTCGCCCGCGTCTTTAAATATTCATCTGTGGGCGGTTAGAGTTTCCCAGTGCGAACCATTCGTCGCTAATGGAAGGTGACGCGCATTTCGCCGCCACGTCTGGCTCAGGGTTTGCACCGACTTGTCATGGCAGCCCTGGGGCGACGTAACCCTGACGCGGCGGCCGTCTTATCACTGCAGGTCAGTCACCGGAGATGTACCGTGTCAACTCTCAATGAAATCGCAGCGAACCACGCGAGAATGGCAAAGGCAAAGGAAGAAGAGTCGATACGGCTGCGTGCACTTCACGGTCAAATAGTCGGTGGTTTTGACATTGCGCCGGTCGAGGCGAAACAGAAGATGCCACTGCACTTCATGACCGGCGTTCAGGACCACTCGTTTGGGGAGGCATTGGCCCTGAACTTCTGACCTGTGTTGATTGCAATTGATCGCCCGCTTGTGAGCGGGCGACATGGTTTCAGAACTGCCTGACTAAAGCGGCTGCAAGTATCCCGGCCGCAATTGCCGGCAGCGGTTTCTTCACTATCACCATGATGATTGCGGTGGTCAGCAAAGCCAGGCGCGCGCCGTTGTCACCCTTGATCGCCAACGGGGCAAGCACGGCCACCAATACCGAGCCGGACATTGCCGTGATGAATTGCTGTACCCGATAGTTGATCGGCACGAACGACATCACGAAAACACCGCCCCAGCGGGTCGCCAACGTCACGATGGCCATGATCACTATGACAATCAACGTGCCGTAACCCGCCGTGTCGATATTCATTGTTGTTTCTCCATCCACAGCGCGCCCAGAATGCCCCCCGCCAAAGCGCCTACCACGACATGACTGTTGGCCGGCAAGTACCAGTAGGCCAATAGCGATGAGCAGGCCGCCACGGTCCAGATAATGAACATGCGCAGGTTCTTCTTCCCGCCCACGACCATCGCCAGCAAGAAACACCCCATCACCATGTCGAGCCCGAAACTGACGGGGTCTTCAATGGCGCTGCCAAAGTGCAGCCCCAGCCAACTGCCCAGGATCCAGGCGACCCAGAGCGCGATGCCACCGCCAAATAAAAGCCCCAGCCCAGGTTTTCCACGGCTGAACGCTTGCATCGCCATGGCCCAGTTGGCGTCCGACACCACCAGCATTACACCGTAGCGCTTGGCAACCGGCAGCTCCCGTAGCCAAGGGTAAAGCGTGGCCCCCATCAACAGATGCCGGGCGTTGATGGCGAAAACGGTGATCATCAGCGGAACGACCGGGACCTGTTGGCCCCATAAATCCAGCGCGGCAAATTGAGAAGCGCCGGCGAATACCAGCGTACTCATGAGCACGGCCGACGTATTACTTAAGCCTGTTTGCGCAGCGGCCAAGCCGAAGGCCACACCGAATACGATGACGAAAAGAGCGAGAGGAATTAGCTGTTTGAAGCCATCGTAGATGTGCGTCAGCTTTAGCTCGTGCAGGTGGGGCTCTACGTTCGACAAGAGATGACCTCTTTTGAATATTGCTGCGTGGCTTGAACAACCGAGGTCACAGGACAGGACCTATTACCAAAGAAGTAATGGGTGAGCCCTACGATTCAAGGTAGGGCTTCCTTTAGCGATTCTCGCCAGTTGTACTGCAACTGCGCTGAACTGCCGGGTTATTCGACGGCGGACCGGCTGTTGCGCCAGAACAGATACGCCAGCCCCACCGGTGCTACGAAAATCGCCAACGACCAGCACATGGCCATGGTGAAAACCTTCACGATCAACATGAACAGTGCATTCACGAAGAACACATTGTTGCCCATGATGTAGCCAACAACACTTTCGTAGACGAACCGAGAATACGGATAGAGCAATGTGTTGATGACCGCCAACACAATCAGCCCAGGCTTCGCGCCGATTCCCCCAGGGCCATTGGCCGCCAGGGAGATGATCATCGCAGCGAACACCAACCCGAACAGGAACTGGCGGATGTAATAGCTGGTAGTAAGACCCCCAAAGGTCTTGGCGAAAAATGAGTGCATAGAAGATCCCTCTAGAACGCTGATTTAAACGAGGCGCCACCATACCAGCATCATTTATTCGTGCAAGATCAAGCGGGTCCCCGGATTGATGTCCCCGCAAGCGGTAGACGATCGGACCGAGTCCTTGCTTTTAGAAACTGAGACCTACAAAAAACGGGCGACTCATAAGTCGCCCGCTTTTGACATAAATCAGCAAGGACAAAAGCTAAGCGTCGGGATGTTCACTGGCCACCGAATCGGCGGCATCCACATCAGACATATCCTCCTCGATAGGAGCCTCATCATCCGCCGGCAACGGAACCTCGGGGCCGTCCTTCTTGGGATCGTGACCTGCTTCGTTATCCGTGCCGCGCGTTACGTCCTGCTGAGATTTGTTCCCAGGAGCATTCTCGTCGATTTCCATGCTGGCTCTCCGTTCTGACGTGAGGAATTTGCACGCTTAAACATGAGAGAGGCCGGGGCACTGCAAGTGCCGAGCAATGGATGAACGGCAGGTACAGAAAACCGGAGTCTGGATCGGGAGCGGGAAACTGAAAACTGATCCCGGCGCAGTTCGGCTCAGTGGCAGTGGCGTGTTCCCGCTTTCTTGTCGTTATGACAGCCCTGCTTGTCCGTACGGCCACCATGGGCGATTGCGGATATAGAAGTGACTGCAAGAACGGCTGCCAGTACCAGGGTGATGATTTTCATGGTCCACTTCCTGTGATTGTGAGTTTCTGTACTTCGCCGATTTGGCTGACCGATGCGAGTAGATCGTAATGCCTATATCTCCCAGCCTCGTCAGGTGATCCAAACATGCTGAAGGTGCAGAATTTAGCACCATTACTTCGCCACTACGAGCCGAATAAAAGGGCTTGTCCGTCGCCAAAGGGATCGTGGTAAAACTGGGGAAATACCGCGATTCTTCGTCTCGGATCACTCAGCCGTCTGATGTCGTGGTCTGTCCTCGTTCTCCCGATAATCAGCCCATCCCATAATCGTGGACTGTCCCCGTTTCCACAGAATGCTGATATCCGGCGAGCAAAGAAATTGGCAAAGGAGATTTGAGCATGAGCCAACACCTGACAACATTTGACATGGCAGCACTACTCGATAGCGACGAAGCAATCAGTGAGTACCTTTCTCAAGTGCTGGCTGACGGTGATAGCGAGGAGTTTCTCCGAGCGATCGGCTATGTAGCCAAGGCCCGAGGCATGGCGCAGATCGCTAAGGACTCTGGCATGGGACGAGAAAGCCTGTACAAGGCGTTCGCACCCGGATCAAAGCCGAGATTCGATACCGTACTCAAGGTCATTCATGCACTCGGCATTGATCTTCATGCGCAGCCTGGGCATGCAGCTAATCATTCACCGGCCTGACGAACGGACTAGACACCGGAGACCGGGGACAGAGCACGATTTGAATTCACTTGTAATAGGACCGTCTCATAGTCGTAGTCTGTCCCCGTTTTCCTCTTATGAAACGGGCGACTTATAAGTCGCCCGTCTTCATTACTCTGCCGCCTGCGCCCGCAATCGTCTTCCAATCACATCCATGACATCACAACCATCGCGTAACGATGTGGTCAGCAATTTACAAAAGTCAGTCAGCACCACCGTGTCTGAGGTGATGTCCGAGCGAAACGCGATATTTTCCAAGACTTGGGTCACAGTGCGGATGCGGTAATCGGCGGTTTCGAACAGGACGTCTAGAGGGGCTTCGGTGTCGATGAGCAGGGTTGCGGGGATGAAGTCGATGCCGGTGATGGGCATGTATCGGGTCATGGGTAGTACCTCAATTCGATGAAAAGGAGTACTTCATTCAATCGAGTCGCCAAACCCGAATCGCCATTGGGCGACAGAAAGACAATAAGCCCCACTCATTGGTGCGGCAATGCGCCGGTTTCCGAGGTTCGCGTAGGTATTTTCCTCAATGCCACTGGCGCGCCGACGTTACTCATTGGACAGGAATCGGTCGATGATCATCGAGACCGCTTGCACCGGAGAGACCAAGGCTGTGTCTATACAAAACGGAGCTTCATCCCACGGCTCATACTCATGATCCAGTACCGACTGCCAGGTGGGTGGAGTCAGCCCGGGAATATCAACCGTCCTTGTTTCGACCCGGCGTCGATGTTCATCTTTATCGGAGCAAATCACTTGGATGTTTGCCAATCGACGACCCGCCTGTAAGGCGATTTCGCTCCACGCGATTCGGCTTTCGAGGACGGGATTGACACCATCAACGATGATCGTGCGACCCAAACGAAGATTACTGAGCGCAAGCTCATTGGCGACCATGTAACCACTGCGTCCCACATCTTGCGCAAGCGCGCCCGAGTTTCGAATCGCCTGCTCAATCGTATCGATCCGCAGGTACACGGCGCCTGTTGTAGCGGCGAGATCATTGGCGATAGTGGTTTTTCCGGTGCCGGGAAGGCCGCTGAAGACGATGAGCATTGCATATCCTTTGATTAGTGAGCTAGTCCAGTGTAGGCAGCCGTTTTCCCAAGGGGCATCAGGATTGTGAAACTGGTGACATGTGAAACTGGGACAGACCACGACTCTTCGTCTCGAATCACCCACCTGTCTCATATCGTGGTCTGTCCCCCGTTTCGTCCCCCGGTTCCCTTCTGGCTGATGGTAAAAGTATCCGCAAAATAGCCTGCTTACTGGAGTGCAGCACGACCACGGTTTAGCGGGCGAAGCTGCCCCTGCTCCGGATCTGTAATCCCCTGTGGGACCACGCACCTGACTGGCCGTCTCCTGGCGGCTTTTTCATGGCCTCGATATTTTGGAATCGTAGCCATCGAGAGGAGGCTGATGCGGAAGCGGTGTTAAGGACCGCCCCCAAAACCTTGTTTATCCCCCTACCAGCGATATTTACCTCGTGGGGTTGAAAGCAAAGTACTCCCCGACCACATAACATCTGAAAAAAATCGAGTGCTAGGGTATCGAAGCAGCCTTGGAAGCCATTCCATTATCCCAAGCTATACTGGGCAGCATAGTCAGCATCATCAAATGCGCTACTTCACGAGGGAACGATGAGCAATCAAGCACTGGACTTACTTATTGAATGCGAGCTGCTTAAAGTCAACGGTAAGATCATCGACTTGGGCAAGGTCTCCAGTGAAGAGCTTTCGCGGCGTTATACGCACTTCGTCATAGCGAGACAAGGAAGTATCTATACCGAGGTTGAAAAACACCCATCAGATTCGATGCTCAACGCACAATTTAGCACGTGGTCTTCAAAATACTCACAGCAGAACACGCTTTCCTCCCTACTTACTTACAACAAGATAGTCCTAAATGATCCATTGGTTTCTTCTCGGCCAAACATAAGCATTGCAGATCTACAAGCGGGACTTGAGTTTTATAGCTGGCTTCACCCACTTATAAGAGCAGGCTTCGTAACCATCTACCCTATAGATTATTATGAACGCCCTACTGACGAGATCCCCTTACTTTACTCAGACGACTCCTTTAGATCTTCAATATCTCCAGCGATCCATGACTTCGCACACTCGAACGCGGTATTGAAGTCGGTGACAATGGATAGCGAAGGACGAATGCTGCTCATGAGAGAAGACGCGAGCGTCAAACGAAGAACGGCACTTAATGTTGGATTTAAGAACGATCAACTTTACTCAGGTGTTGGGTTATTCAAATTCACTACACTTGAGGATGCGAAAGAAATTAACGGAAGGCTGACAGCCAGACAATACTGGGATAAAGATGGAGCGCTACCAAAAGAAAAATTTAATCAGTGGGCTTACCAAGCCACTAACCAAGCAGTCATGGCCCGACTGAAAGCCATAAGCAATCAAGTCGCTTTAGCTCAAAACCTGGGACACACTTACATAACTGAGTCAGAGTTTGAATCCACCTTACTTTCACTATCAAATGCAAAAGGCGCACAAAAAATCGAACCATGTGTAAAGTTTCTGAATCTCAATGACCGGTTTATAAATATAGAATCTCCCAACACAATTATAGAGTTACGCAACAGACACCCAGAAGCTTTTGAACGCTTCAACAACTCGATTACGGCGGTAAGCGAAGAACTTCACGGCATTAATGAAGAAGACTTTGCGAAGAAGTCTCGCCTCCTATTTGAGAAGGAAATTATGCCTCAAGTGGATGATATTCGTAGCACCATCGGTCAAATCAGTTCTGGAATCGTCAAAGGCACTCTAACTTCTTTTTGCGGTTTGAGCCTAGCGATATGTACTGGTTCAGTGATCCCGCTTGCTTCCTCGCTAGCTATATCGGCAGCACAAGGCCTGAGCGAAAGCCTCCCGGCATGGCGGGAATTACAACTTAAGAAGAAGCGCCCAAGTTATATATGGCATCGACTGATGAAGAGTAGAAGCAATTAGTTACCCCCTTAGTCCATTGTCGCAACCATTACTGCGGAAGACAGAGATGCCAGATAACCAAGAAGCACAGATAGCGACGGCAGATGCCTTAACGCTGCTCCTGCACAACCAGCACGCCTTGGCCGCTGGCTGGAAGAGGCGACGAGGCGACGAGGTGGCCAGCCGACCATGGAAGCGAAAGCGTCGCCCTAATGCTGTGGCAGCACTGGAAACACTGGACAGAAACGCTATAGCGATCACAGACGCGATTATGCGATTGAGGCGCGCCTAGCGAAGCGACTTGGCAAGTCACCTTCGTCAGTTAAGGATGATGATGCTCGCTATAACAGCAGCCAAGAATCCAAATGGTAAGCAGGAGAACGGAAGGTTGTAGGTCATGGGCAGCTAGACGAAATACACGGCACATACCGGCAACATTCGTCATCCGCGATTTCGCGAAAGTGACTCAAACTGACGCTCAAACGCCGAACCAGTCCTCTCGCAGTGAAACCTATCAGCAGCCCCGCCATGAAGAATGTCGCGAGCACCCACCCAACCCAAGGCCCGCCATGATCATATGTAGCCTTTAAAGGTCACTGCACCGTTGCTCGCTGATGCACCAGCCAGTGACAGAGCCCTAATCCATGGGTTCACATGTGCGTTCTCCCCTGCCATTCCTTTATCACGAACCTTTTTAGCTACTTACCCAGATGCTTCTCTGCTCGCTCAATCACTGTAGCCGTCCACATCTTCGCTTCATTCCAGCTCTTGATGTGATCTCCGCACACCGGACAGTAGAGATCGTCCTTGTCCCTAACAGGCAGTTTGATTTTGCGGATTTCGAGGATGGACTCACACCTACCGCACTTGCAACGCTCTGTAGTCATCTTGGAACCTATATTCAGGGCCAGTTATCCCATCGTGGGTCCACATCCCACCAACAAGCTATGTTTTGACCTTCGAGTAATCCTCGTAAGCGTAGCCCATCCGCAAAGGCTCCTGCTCTCGCCCCTTGGTGTCCATATCACTCAGCGTCTTTTTGAGCCTGTCATGCTCAACCTTCAACGCAGCCAACTCAGTCGAGCTATCACGGTACATCACTATCAGCCCGGCGATATTCTTGTGGGCCTTCCGCAGGTCACACCGGCTAGTCTCCAGCTCAGCACAGAGCAGATCACACTGGTGCTCCAGCATCTCTTCCCGGCTGGGCAACCCCAAGTCAAATCCGCTGTCGTCGATCACATCATCTTCCATCGCATCGCATCGCACGCCGGATACTGTATATAAAAACAGTATAGCCACGCTCAGCAAAACTCCAAGAGTTGTGTTCCTTGGATGCGCCGTTCTGGCTGGCTTTCAGGCGAATGTGGCGGTTACCATCCAAAACATCGAGCGAGGACAGGTGAAGAAATGCGAGCTACGGACACTACTGAAAAGACCAGATGGAAAACAGTGATGAAGGTATTCTGGTGGATAGTAGCCACGATAGCCGCCGTGCCGATAACGAAGCGGGTTGAGACACAAATGAATTTATCGATGTTCAGCCCAGCGATTGATGGGCTGTGGAGTTGGCTCACGACGCTCGGAGCGTGGCTCTCGCGTGACGTCTCGATACCGGTCTGGTTTCTATTGCTGCTGCTAGTTACTACATTACTGACGATACTTATGCTGATCCTCATCTACGCACGATACGAGCCGGACGCAGAAGAAGACGTCAAATCACACCCCTTGAGTAATGAACAAATGCAGGTGTTCCTGTGCGTGGGGAGCTCGGTCAATCGAGGGGAGAACCTTACGTTCAGTGACTTGCTTGAGCACACCCGCCTACCAAGAATCACCACCCACCACGCACTCGACGTTTTAGGGGGGTATCAGCTGATTACTGGTGCAACGGACACCATGGGCTACGAGTACATTAATCTGACCCACCGTGGTCGAGAGTTTTACTTAGACCAAATGCGTGAAGCCTCAACTTCTGGCCAGTAGTTTCATACCGTCAACGCCGCTCGATCGCCCGTTCACATTGCTCAGTGTGAACGAACCCTATATTTTGTGAACGTTCTGCTTGAATTCCAGTGTCTAGTCCTGAAACAGGTGTAAACCTGTTTCAGGACTAGACACCGACAATTTAAAGATCAGCGTGTAGTCGCGCTGACTACGCCTTTTTGCTGATTTCATTTACGCCCTCCTGAAACGGATCAGAAGGTGTAAACCTTATTCAGGACGGGACACAGACAACAAAAAAGGGCCAACCTTTCGGTTGACCCTTCTAGACCGCCCAGCAGAGCGGATTTTGTTTGGTAGGCGCGATTGGACTCGAACCAACGACCCCCACCATGTCAAGGTGGTGCTCTAACCAACTGAGCTACGTGCCTGCTGTGAGGCGGCATTCTACGGAATTCCAAAGGGGTGTCAATACCTTTTTTTCACCTAACCCTATGAATATGCAAAATATTTAATTTCACCAAAGCGGCGAAGATTTGGCGGTGGCTGGCGGCTGATTTTTATCTCGGGTAGGATCGGCACATTCGTAAAAAATATAAAACAGAGGTTGCAGAATGGCGAACACACCGTATCCAGAGTCTTATTACGCCGCGTCGGCCAATCCGGTTCCAGCTCGCCCTGCCCTGCAGGATGATGTCGAAACGGATGTTTGCGTGATCGGCGCTGGTTACACCGGCCTGTCCTCTGCGCTGTTTCTGCTGGAGAACGGCTTCAAGGTCACGGTGCTTGAGGCGGCAAAGGTCGGCTTTGGGGCTTCGGGTCGTAATGGCGGGCAGATCGTTAACAGTTATAGCCGCGACATTGATGTGATCGAGCGCAGTGTCGGGCCTCGGCAGGCGCAGTTGCTGGGCAATATGGCGTTCGAGGGTAGTCGGATCATTCGCGAGCGGGTGGCGAAGTATCAGATTCAGTGTGATTTGAAGGATGGCGGAGTGTTCGCCGCCCTTACCGCCAAGCAAATGGGCCACCTGGAGTCGCAGAAGCGTTTGTGGGAGCGTTTCGGTCATACCCAGCTTGAGTTACTCGATCAGCGGCGTATTCGCGAGGTGGTGGCCTGCGAGGAGTATGTAGGCGGAATGCTGGATATGAGTGGTGGGCATATTCATCCGCTAAACCTGGCCTTGGGCGAAGCGGCGGCGGTGGAGTCCCTTGGCGGGATGATTTATGAACAGTCGCCAGCGGTGCGCATCGAGCGTGGCGCCAGCCCAGTGGTGCATACACCGCAGGGCAAGGTCAGGGCCAAGTTCATTATCGTGGCGGGCAATGCTTACCTGGGCAATCTGGTGCCGGAGCTGGCGGCCAAGTCCATGCCTTGCGGCACTCAGGTGATTGCTACAGAACCGTTGGGCGATGAGTTGGCACATAGCCTGCTGCCTCAGGATTATTGCGTCGAAGACTGCAACTACCTGCTCGATTACTACCGGCTGACGGGCGACAAGCGTCTGATCTTCGGTGGCGGCGTGGTGTATGGCGCGAGGGATCCAGCGAACATTGAAGCGATCATTCGTCCGAAGATGCTCAAGGCATTCCCGCAGCTCAAAGACGTGAAGATTGATTACGCCTGGACCGGAAATTTCCTGCTGACGTTATCGCGGCTTCCGCAGGTCGGACGCCTGGGAGACAACATCTATTATTCCCAAGGCTGCAGCGGCCATGGCGTGACGTACACGCACCTGGCGGGCAAGGTCTTGGCCGAGGCGCTGCGTGGCCAGGCTGAGCGTTTTGATGCGTTTGCGGACCTGCCGCACTACCCTTTCCCCGGCGGTCAGTTATTGCGCACGCCGTTTGCGGCGATGGGGGCTTGGTATTACGGGTTGCGGGATAAATTGGGGTTCTGAAGCCGCCAACAATAAGGGGCTGCTTCGCAGCCCTGCGGGGATAAATCCCCTCGCCACAGCAAGCTCCCTCGCCACAGGCCTGCTCCACTATCGTTATCCCAAAAACAAAAAACCCCGGTCTTTCGACCAGGGTTTTTGCTATCGACTAGAAGCTGGCTTTTCAACCTTCTTCTTAGCTTCAAGGCGTTCAGTGGGCCTCGAAGCAGATATGGCGCAGCGGACGGGACTCGAACCCGCGACCCCCGGCGTGACAGGCCGGTATTCTAACCGACTGAACTACCGCTGCGTATCGCTGTGGACTTGCGTCCAGTTAACTCGTCTGACCCAAACCCTGGGGCTTGAATCTCGAACCAGGTAAACCTGCTTCGGAAAATATGGCGCAGCGGACGGGACTCGAACCCGCGACCCCCGGCGTGACAGGCCGGTATTCTAACCGACTGAACTACCGCTGCGCGTCGGTGGAGGCTTTTGACAGCTTCCGTCTTGCTTTCGCAAAACTCTCGTAAAACATGGTGGGTGATGACGGGATCGAACCGCCGACATTCTGCTTGTAAGGCAGACGCTCTCCCAGCTGAGCTAATCACCCTTTGCTTCGTTGAGGCCGCGAAATTTACGCAGGTACCGAAGCTAAGTCAATAGCAGGGTTGAGTTTTTTTCAAAAACAGCTTTTGAGCGGCAAGCTTCAAGCTGCAACTTAAAGGCGCCAACACCGCATAATCGCTCGCCCCTTGCAGCTGCTCCTCACTCATAAATCATTTTCTTGGTCATACCGCCATCCACCACGAACTCCTGGCCCGTGACAAAACCGGCGTTGCGCGACAACAGCCACGCCACCATGGCCGCGACGTCCTCCACCGTGCCGACCCTGCCCGCCGGATGCTGGGCATGGTCGGCATCGGTGAGCGGCTGCGCGCGACGCTGGGACGGGTCCCGTGCGTCGATCCAGCCAGGGCTGACAGCGTTGACTCGGATTTCCGGGCCAAGACTGATCGCCAAGGCGTGGGTCAGGGCGAGCAAGCCGCCCTTGCTCGCCGCATAGGCTTCGGTGTCGGGTTCTGATTGCGCGGCACGGGTCGAAGCCAGGTTGACGATGGCGCCATTGTGAGCACGCAGATAAGGCGCACAATGCTTGGCCAGCAGCATGGGACCACCCAGGTTCACCGCCAGGACCCGATTCCAGTAAGCCAGATCCAGGCTTTCCAGGGTGATGTTATGGGGATCGGCGATGGCCGCGTTGCACACCAGCGCGTCAAGCCGCCCAAACTGGCCCAACACCTCGGCGATTCCCGTGGCGACTTGCGTCTCGTCCGCCACGTCCATGGTGATGAACCAGGCGTTCTCCCCCAGCGTCTTGGCGACCTTGGAGCCGCGCTCACGATCCAGGTCAGTCAGCACCACCTGCCAGCCTTCACAGATCAGCCAAGTGGCAATCCCCAGGCCGATGCCCCGCGCGGCGCCCGTCACCAGAGCTACCCGGCCGTGAGTGCCGCCGTGCGGCGTTGCCAGCTCGATCACAAGGCGGCCAACCCACGGGCCAGATCGGCTTGCAGATCAGCCACGTCCTCCAGACCGACCGCGACACGGATCAGGCTGTCGCGGATGCCCGCTGCTTCACGCTCCTGTGGCGAAAGGCGGCCGTGGGAGGTGGTGCTCGGGTGAGTGATGGTGGTTTTGCTGTCACCCAGGTTGGCGGTGATGGAAATCAACCGGGTGGCGTCGATGAAGCGCCAGGCGCCCTCCTTGCCCCCTTTGACCTCGAAGCTCACCACCGCACCGAAACCGCGCTGCTGACGCGCGGCCAGGTCATGTTGCGGATGGCTCTTGAGGCCGGCGTAGTGCACTTTCTCGATGCCATCCTGCTGCTCCAGCCACTCAGCCAGCAATTGGGCGTTGGCGCAATGGGCTTTCATACGCAGGCCGAGGGTTTCCAGGCCCTTGAGGAAGATCCAGGCGTTGAACGGACTCAAGGTCGGCCCGGCGGTGCGCAGGAAGCCCACCACTTCTTTCATTTGCTCGCCACGACCAGCCACCACGCCGCCCATGCAACGACCCTGGCCGTCGATGAACTTGGTCGCCGAATGCACCACCACGTCGGCACCCAGCTTCAGCGGCTGTTGCAACGCCGGCGTGCAGAAGCAGTTATCGACCACCAGCATGGCGCCCTTGGCGTGGGCGATTTCCGCCAGCGCGGCGATATCCACCAACTCGGCCAGGGGATTGGACGGCGACTCGACAAACAGCAGCTTGGTGTTGGGCTTGATTGCCGCATCCCAACCGGACAAGTCCGCCAGGGGTACGTAATCGACTTCCACGCCGAAACGCTTGAAGTACTTTTCGAACAGGCTGATGGTCGAGCCGAAGACACTGCGCGACACCAGCACGTGGTCGCCAGCACTGCAAAAGCTCATGACCACGGCCATGATCGCCGCCATGCCAGTGGCAGTGGCCACGGCCTGCTCGGCACCTTCCAGAGCAGCGATGCGCTCTTCGAAAGCCCGCACGGTGGGGTTGGTGTAGCGCGAGTAGACGTTGCCCGGCACCTCGCCAGCAAACCGTGCCGCCGCATCGGCAGCGGTACGGAACACGTAGCTGGACGTGAAGAACATCGGATCGCCATGCTCGGCTTCCGGCGTGCGGTGCTGACCGGCGCGGACCGCCAGGGTATCGAACGCTACACCCTCAAGGTCGCTGTCCAGCCGACCGGCATCCCAATCCTGACTCATGCTGTCGCTCCTGTAGTCATTAAACGCAAACCGGCCCCTCAGGGCCGGCTTGTCACTCAGTTGTTGTACAGATCGATGATCGCGCTGACCGCCTGGGTCTTGGCCTTGGACGCATCGTTACGAGCGTTCTCGATCTTGTTCAGGTAGGCCTCATCGACGTCACCGGTGACGTACTTGCCGTCAAACACTGCGCAGTCGAATTGCTCGATCTTGATCTTGCCACCACCCACCGCTTCTATCAGGTCCGGCAGGTCCTGGTAGATCAGCCAGTCGGCGCCGATCAGGTCGGCCACTTCCTGGGTAGTGCGATTGTGGGCGATCAGCTCGTGAGCGCTCGGCATGTCGATGCCGTAGACGTTCGGATAACGCACGGCCGGCGCCGCCGAGCAGAAGTACACGTTCTTGGCACCGGCTTCACGGGCCATCTGGATAATCTGCTTGCAGGTGGTTCCGCGCACGATGGAGTCGTCCACCAGCATCACGTTCTTGCCGCGAAATTCCAGTTCGATGGCGTTGAGCTTCTGGCGTACGGATTTTTTCCGCGCGGCCTGGCCGGGCATGATGAAAGTACGGCCAATGTAACGGTTCTTCACGAAGCCTTCGCGGAACTTGACGCCCAGGTGATTCGCCAGCTCCAGGGCCGCGGTGCGGCTGGTGTCCGGGATCGGGATGACCACGTCGATGTCGTGGTCCGGCCGCTCGCGCAAGATCTTGTCGGCCAGTTTCTCGCCCATGCGCAGGCGGGCCTTATAGACCGAGATACCGTCGATGATCGAGTCCGGGCGTGCCAGGTAAACGTGCTCGAAGATGCACGGGGTCAGGCTCGGATTGGTCGCACACTGGCGGGTGAACAACTTGCCGTCTTCGGTGATGTAGACCGCTTCGCCCGGGGCCAGATCGCGAATCAGGGTGAAACCCAGCACGTCCAGAGACACGCTTTCGGAGGCAATCATGTACTCGACGCCTTCGTCGGTGTGACGCTGACCGAACACGATCGGACGAATGCCATGGGGATCGCGGAAACCGACGATGCCGTAGCCGGTGATCATCGCCACGACCGAGTAGCCGCCGACGCAACGGTTATGCACGTCAGTCACGGCGGCGAACACGTCTTCTTCGGTCGGCTGCAGCTTGCCGCGCTGGGCCAGCTCATGGGCGAAGACGTTGAGCATCACTTCCGAGTCGGAGTTGGTATTGACGTGGCGCAGGTCCGATTCGTAGATCTCCTTGGCCAACTGCTCGACGTTGGTCAGGTTGCCGTTGTGCGCCAACGTGATGCCATACGGCGAGTTGACGTAGAACGGCTGGGCTTCGGCCGAGGTAGAGCTGCCCGCTGTTGGGTAGCGCACATGGCCAATGCCCATGTGGCCGACCAGGCGCTGCATGTGACGCTGATGGAACACGTCACGCACCAGCCCGTTGTCCTTGCGCAGGAATAACCGGCCGTCATGGCTGGTCACGATACCGGCAGCGTCCTGGCCGCGGTGCTGGAGCACGGTTAGCGCGTCATACAGCGCCTGATTGACGTTCGACTTACCGACGATACCGACGATGCCACACATGCGACACAACCCCTACTTAATGGATCTGAACTGAACAACACTCACTGCGGCGTTTTGGCCATCGGCAAGAGTTGTTCCTTGAACGGTATTTCAGCGGGTACGCTGATACCGCTGGCAAGCCACTGACTGCTCCAACCCAGGATCAGGTTCTTGGACCAGTCTGCGACCAATAGAAATTGTGGCACGAGCCGGGACTCCTGCCACCACGTATCCTGCTGTACCGGCCCCAGGCTCAATAGCCCGACGGCCACGACCACCAGCAACGCGCCACGCGCCGCGCCGAAGGCCATGCCCAGGAACCGGTCTGTCCCGGAAAGCCCGGTGACGCGAATCAGTTCGCCGATCAGGTAGTTGATCATTGCGCCGACCAGCAAGGTGGCGATAAACAAGATGGCACAGCCCGCGATCACGCGGGCCGACGGGGTTTCAATGTATCCGGCGAGGTACTGGGACAACGAACCACCAAACATCCAGGCTACGACCCCCGCGATGATCCAGGTCAGCAGCGAGAGGGCTTCCTTGACGAAGCCGCGGCTCAGACTGATCAATGCGGAGATGGCGACGATTGCAACGATCGCCCAGTCAACCCAGGTAAATGGCACGGTGCAGCCTACAGACGGATAAGGCGGCGCATTTTAGCAGAGGCCAGAGCTGTCGGTAAGCTGCGATTGTCAGTGTGATTCAAATCAGACAAACCGCTGTTAGCCGCGCTCAGGCTGAAAACGCACGACAAACCCCTTGAGGTTCTGCTGCCGACTGAGCAGGTCCCGCAGCCGGTCGGCCTCGGCACGCTCGATCAGCGGCCCCACAAATACGCGATTCTTGCCATCGGCGGTGCGGATATAAGCGTTGTAACCCTGGCTGCGCAGGGTTTTCTGCAGCTTTTCAGCGCTCTCACGATTGCTCAGGCTGGCCAACTGAACGGACCAACTGACCGACAGACCGTTGGCGTCCACGCGGCTTTGCGTGGTATCCGGCTTGGCCGGGGCTGCGGTAATCGGCTGGGTCGGCGCCGGCTTGGCCACCGGTGCTGTCGGGGCTGGAGCGACTGCCGGCTTGCTCGGAGCCGGTGCTGGCGTGGCGGGAGCCGCCGGCGCAGGCTCGATCGGCAGGGAAGGCGCAGGTTGCTCGGCCAGCTCCTCGTCGCTCGGAACGGGTTCCTGGGGTAGCGCTTCAGGTTCAGGCACCACCACCGGCTCGACCTGCACGGGCGCAATAGACGGCGCCTGAGGGGCAGCCGGAGCGTCGACCGTAACCTGGCGCTGCTCATCCTGACGAGAAAACAGCATCGGCAGGAAAATCACCGCCAAGGCCACCAATACCAGGGCCCCCACCATGCGCTGCTTGTACGCCTTATCCAGCAATGCCATCTGCAGCTTCCTCCGTGGAGCGCCGGGCCAGCCATTGAAGGGCCTCGGCAACACAAAAAAATGATCCGAACAGCAGGATCTCATCGTCGACCGTCGCCAGGGCGCACTGCCCTTCCAGCGCCGCGGCCACGCTGTCATAAGTCTCTACGCAAGCCCCACGACGCTGCAAGGCTTCCTGTAGCTCGGCAGCCGGGCGCGAGCGCGGCGAATCCAGCGGTGCTACCGCCCAATGCTGGACACTAGCACCCAACGCATCGACAACGCCATCCAGATCCTTGTCGCCGAGCAGCCCAAACACCGCCAGGCGGCGCCCGGCTACCGGCCGCCGCGCCAGGCGCTCGGCCAGATACTGCGCCGCATGAGGATTGTGGCCGACATCAAGCAGCAGATTCAGGCGCTTGCCGTGCCAATCGAACTGGCGGCGATCAAGACGACCGACGACGCGAGTCGCTTGCAGCGCTTCGATAATTTGTCCGGCATGCCATGGCAAGTCCAGCAACAGGTAAGCCTGGAGCGCCAGCGCGGCGTTCTCCATCGGCAGCTCCAGCAGCGGCAAATCGCGCAACTCCACCGGATTGCCCCGGGCGTCACTGCCCCGCCATTGCCAATGCTGCTCAGTCATTGCCAGGTCAAAATCCCGCCCGCGCAAAAAGAACGGGCAGCCCAACTCACGGACTTTGTCCAGCAGCGGCTGAGGGGGATTGAGGTCACCACAGAGCGCAGGCGCGCCCGGGCGGAAGATGCCGGCCTTCTCGAAGGCGACGGACTCACGGGTGTCACCCAGATAATCGGTATGGTCCACACCGATGCTGGTGACCAGCGCAACGTCCGCATCCACCAGATTGACAGCATCGAGCCGGCCACCCAGGCCGACTTCAAGCACCACGGCATCAAGACCGGCACGCGTGAACAGCCAGAACGCCGCCAGCGTGCCCATCTCGAAATAGGTCAGGGAAATCTCGCCCCGCCCGGCTTCCACCGCAGCAAAGGCTTCGCACAGCTCGGCGTCAGAGGCTTCGACGCCGTTGACCTGCACCCGCTCGTTGTAACGCAACAGGTGCGGCGAACTGTAGACACCAACGCTCAACCCCTGGGCCCGCAACAGCGAGGCCACGAAGGCGCAGGTCGAACCCTTGCCATTGGTGCCGGTAACGGTGATGACCCGGGGCGCCGGCTTGGCCAGTCCCATGCGGGACATTACCGCTTGCGAGCGCTCCAGCCCCATGTCGATGGCTGACGGATGCAACTGCTCAAGGTAGGCAAGCCAATCGCCCAGGGTACGTTGGGTCATATGTTCGCTGGCACCGGCGGAACCACGATCGGCTCGATGGGGGCGGCGACAAATTTCGGCGTCGGCAGGCCCATCAGTTGCGCCAGCAGGTTGCCCAGACGCGGACGCAATTCCTGGCGGTGGATGATCATGTCGATGGCGCCGTGCTCCAGCAGGAACTCACTGCGCTGGAAACCTTCCGGCAGTTTTTCGCGCACGGTCTGCTCGATAACGCGCGGGCCGGCAAAACCGATCAGCGCCTTCGGCTCGCCAACAATTACATCGCCCAGCATCGCCAAGCTGGCGGAAACGCCGCCGTAGACCGGATCGGTCAGCACCGAGATGAACGGAATGCCTTCTTCACGCAGACGCGCCAGCACCGCGGAGGTCTTGGCCATTTGCATCAGGGAGATCAGCGCTTCCTGCATACGTGCACCGCCGGAAGCGGCAAAGCAGATCATCGGGCAACGGTTTTCCAGGGCATGGTTGGCGGCACGCACGAAGCGCTCACCGACGATGGCTCCCATGGAACCGCCCATGAAGGAGAATTCGAACGCCGAAACCACCACTGGCATGCCCAGCAGGGTGCCGCTCATGGACACCAGGGCGTCTTTTTCGCCGGTCTGCTTCTGGGCCGCAGTCAGGCGATCCTTGTACTTCTTGCCGTCGCGAAATTTCAGGCGGTCCACCGGTTCCAGGTCGGCGCCCAGCTCAACACGGCCTTCGGCGTCCAGGAAGATGTCGATACGGGCACGCGCGCCGATGCGCATGTGGTGGTTGCACTTGGGGCAAACGTCCAGGGTCTTTTCCAGCTCAGGACGGTACAGCACCGCTTCGCAGGATGGACATTTGTGCCACAGACCTTCAGGCACCGAGCTTTTCTTCACCTCGGAACGCATGATCGAAGGGATCAGTTTGTCTACCAACCAGTTGCTCATGCTTTCTTTCTCCAGTACCGGTGACCCGAACGCTCTGGTTCGCGGTCCCGCGTATGCCCTTGAGCTAAATTCATTGTGCGGCGAGGTTCGAGGGACCACCACGATCAGCGCGAAACATGACCTGCGTGCAGCCCAACTCCCTCAGCCATCCCGGCCACCGCGATACTGCGGTGGCCACTACGCTATCGGCCCACCCGGAGGCGGCGCCTGCCTGCTTTGTACAGTGCTGGTATGGACGGCGGCAGTCTGCCAGCCGTCACATTGACTACTGACTGCTGCGTACAGCGGCCATGAACGCACGAATCCTGGCCGGATCCTTGATGCCCTTGCTTTGCTCCACTCCGCCGCTGACATCTACCGCGTAAGGGCGAACCTGACGGATGGCTTCGGCCACGTTTTGCGCCGTCAGCCCACCGGCGAGAATAATCGGTTTGCTCAGGCCCTGGGGCACCAGCGACCAATCGAATGCTTCACCGGTCCCACCGGGAACGCCTTCCACATAGGTGTCCAGCAGTATGCCACTGGCACCGGCAAAGGCATCGCAACTGGCCGCAATGTCATCACCGGCCTTGACCCGCAACGCCTTGATGTACGGATGATGCCAGCCCTCGCAATCGGCCGGAGCCTCATCTCCGTGAAACTGCAACAGGGCCAACGGCACCGCATCGAGTATCTCGCCCAGCTCACAACGACTGGCGTTGACGAACAGGCCGACGGGGGTCACGAACGGAGGCAAGGCCCGGATGATCGCCCTCGCCTGCTGCACCGTCACCGCGCGCGGGCTCTTGGCATAAAACACCAGCCCGATGGCATCGGCACCCGCCTCCACCGCCGCCAGCGCGTCCTCGACGCGGGTGATCCCGCAAATCTTGCTGCGAACGGCCGGCATGTCGTCAAAACCTCAGGCAAATCCGTGAAAGTCCCGGATGGTAGCAAATGCTGCGCAGGGCGTCAGCCGTCGAGTTCCGAGAAGCCCGTGAGGAAATGTGGCCCGATGTAACGCTGCGGCAGCTCGAATTCATCGTGGTATTCGACCTGCACCAGGTACAGGCCAAACGGGTGCGCGGTCACCCCACCGGAACGCCGGATGCGGCTTTCGAGCACTTCCTTGATCCACTCCACCGGCCGCTCACCGGCACCGATGGTCATCAGCACGCCCGCGATGTTGCGCACCATGTGATGCAGGAAGGCGCTGGCACGGATGTCGAGCACGATCATTTTGCCGTGGCGGGTCACCCGCAGGTGATGCAGCTCCTTGATCGGCGACTTGGCCTGGCACTGGCCGGCGCGAAAGGCGCTGAAATCATGAACACCGACCAGGTACTGCGCGGCTTCAGCCATGCGCTCGACGTCCAGCGGACGGTGGTTCCAAGTGATTTCTTCGTTCAGATGCGCGGGGCGGATCTGGTCGTTGTAGATCACATAGCGATAACGCCGGGCGATGGCCTTGAAGCGTGCATGAAAATGCGCCGGCATTGCCTTGGCCCAACTGACACTGACGTCGTGAGGCAAGTTGATGTTGGCCCCCATGACCCAGGCCTTCATCGAACGCTCGACCTGGGTGTCGAAATGCACCACCTGGCCGCAGGCGTGCACGCCGGCATCGGTACGGCCGGCGCAATGCAGCGACACGGGCGAATCAGCGACTTTGGACAGCGCGTTTTCGAGGGTTTCCTGCACCGTCGCCACCCCGGAGGCCTGGCGCTGCCAGCCACGATAGCGCGAGCCTTTGTATTCAACGCCCAGGGCGATCCGGAAAAAGCCGTCGGCCGCCATTTCGGCAGCCGGGTTGTCTATGTTTGCCAAGGAATTACAGCCTGCTGAAGTACGCAAAGGCAGGCATTATAAGGCGCACGGGAGGGGATGCCAGTCCAACCGGTAGTCATGTGTTGAATGTACGGGCGCCATCGCGAGCAGGCTCGCTCCCACAAGGGATTTGTGCTGGGCGCAGGATGTGTGAATACCCGAGAACCTCTGTGGGAGCGAGCCTGCTCGCGATGGCGCCAGCCCAAACACCATTACCTCCCCTGCCCCAAACAAAAACGGCAGCCTTACTGGCTGCCGCTTTGGTTTACCCGATGACCTCAGGCCAGGCGCGATAACATTTCCTGCGCCTCGCTCTTTTGCGTGGCATCGCCTTCGCTGAGGACTTCGCCAAGGATATCCCGGGCGCCGTCGTTGTCACCCATGTCGATGTAAGCCTGGGCCAGATCGAGCTTGGTCGCCACTTCATCGGTGCCGCTGAGGAAGTCGAAATCCGGCTCATCGTCGGCACTGGCCAACGCATCTTCAGCGGTAAAAGTCGGCTGAGCGAGGGTGTCGGACAGGCGTTCAAGCTCGGCGTTGACATCGTCCAGTTCGGACTCGAAGGCGTCCTTGGGTTTGTCTTGCACGTCCATTTCATCGGCCAGGGACAGGTCGAAGTCTTCCGGCAGCTCAAGGTCATCCGACGGGGTGTCGGCCACGGCAGGGGTTTGGGCGGCAGGCTCATCCAGGCCCTTGAGGTCGTCATCCAGGTCCAACAGGAAGTCTTCGTCGGCCAGGGCCGGCGTCGGCGTCGGCGTCGGGGCGTCGGCGCCCAGGTCAAGGTCGAATTCCGACAGGTCATCCAGACTTTCATTGGCCTCGGTCTGCTGCTTGAGCAACGATTCGAAGTCCAGGTCATCATCGGACGGAAATGCATCCAGCTCGATGACAGGCTCTGGCTCAGGCGTTGCCGGTGCGGCTTCCAGATCCTCAAGGCTCAGGTCGAAGGCGCTGTCGAGCTCCTCATCGGTCGGCGGCGTGTCTTCCAGCAAATCCTTGACGTACTGGGCGTCCAACTCGGCTGCGACTGCCGCGGCGGCCAGGCCGGCAGTGGTGGCGACCACCATGGCCGGGAAACGACTTTTGAGTTGTTCGACCTGGGAATAGTTTTCGCCGTTGGCCACCAGTTGGCGCTCTTGGGCAACAAAGGCGTCGCGGTCACCCTGCTGACCGTAGACTTCCATCAGCTTCAGGCGCAGGTCGCTGCGCTGAGGCTCGACCTTGATGCCCTGCTCAAGCAGATCGGCTGCCTGATTCAAACGACCACGATCAATGTGGGACTGGGCCTGACCCAGCACATCGTCGGAACGCTCGGCAGCCGGAGCCACCAATGGCGCGGCGATCGGCGGCGTGACGATCACGGGCGCAATCACCGGGGCTGGCTTGGGCGCAGGTGCGGGAGCGGGTTTTGGTTCGAGTTTTACGCTTGGCGGTGGAACTTCAATGCCCTCGAAGCTGCTCGGGGGCAGATCGAGCTCCGGGGAGAAGTCAGCCTCCTCCTCGAGGGCTCGGGCCATGCGCAAGTGCTTTTCGGCTTCCAGTTGTGCCTTGCGGCGACGGGCCAGCAACAGCAGCAGCAACAGCAGGATCAACGCACCACCGCCAATCAGGCCCAACAGGATCGGATTGGTCAGCAGATCGTTGTACTTTTGTTCGCTGGACGCTGCCGGGGCTGGCTCCACGGGAGTCGCGGGCGGCGTCGCTTCAGGCGCGGGCGCAGGGGCTTGCGCCGTTGGGTCCGGCGTCAATTCTGCCGACATCGCCGGGGCCGACTCATCGGCCGGCGGTACGGCGACACCATCAGCCTGCATTTTGGCCAGTTGATTGTTCTTCAGCTCGATCAGGCGTTGCAGCTTGTCCAGTTGGCTCTGCAGATCCGCCATGCGGCTTTTGAGTTCTTCATTGTCGCGGCGAGCCGAATCGAGGCTTTCCTGGGTGACCGCAAGCTTGTTGCTCAGGGCCTGGGCATCGCCGGCGGCGCCTTTGGCGCCGGCCTTTGCGGCCTCGGCGGAGACCAGACTCAGGTTATCGCGAGCGGCCGCCTGGGCCGGTGCAGTTTGACTGCCACCACGCTTGGTACCGTCCAACTGCTGCTGGCCGGAACGCGCAACGCCCCGCCGCCCCTGGCGCCAAGCGGCATTCTGCGCAGCCACTTCAGCGATAGCCTGGGGTTGCGGCAACGCGGTGCTTTGCACCGGGTCCGGCAGACGCAATACCTTACCGGTCTTGAGCAGATTGATGTTGCCGTTGATGAATGCGTCCGGGTTCAACGCCTGGATCGCCAGCATGGTTTGCTGGATGGACCCACCGTTGCGCACCTTGGCGGCAATTTCCCAAAGGGTATCGCGCGGCGTGGTGGTGTATTGGGAGGGCTTGGTGGCGCCCGTCACCGGCGTGGAGACGACCTGGGACGGCTTCGTCCGGGCGGCGTCCGCCGCCTGGGGGGAGAATTTGGAAGGGTCGATCAACACGCTGTAGTCGCGCAGCAGGCGGCCATTGGGCCACATCACCTGCACCAGGAACTTGACCATCGGCTCCGACAGCGGCTGACTGGAAGTCACCCGCAGGACGCTCTTGCCATTGGCATTGATTACCGGGGTGAAGCTCAGGTCACTGAGAAAGGCCTGGCGGTCGATCCCGGCCTTGGCAAACTCCTCGGGCGAGGCCAGGCTCGGCACGACTTCGGCGGCCGTCAATTGCTGGACGTCGAGCAGCTCGATCTCGGCGACCAGAGGCTGGTTCGGCGGCGACTTCAGGGTCAATTCCCCGAGCCCGAGCGCTTGCGCCATACCGGAGGACAGCGCCGAGGCGGCCGCTATTGCTAACACCAGTTTGCGAACTTGAACCATAGCCTCTTCCTTTGTTTGAACATTCCTCGGCCAGCGAGAAGGTGTTGATGCCGCTGCCGTAAGGCATTGCGCGCCACCCCGAAGCAACGGCGCGCGCGATCGTTTCACTCATGCTCGGGGAAAGCCCCGAGAGGGAGGTTCGCCTTCAGCACTCTGGCCAAGCATAGCGCCCAGCTAGAATCATTCGACAAATTGTTGCCAAGTATCTTTTACAGCAGGTCTTTTATCAACAACTCAGCCACTTGCACAGCATTGAGCGCCGCGCCCTTGCGTACGTTATCTGACGTCAGCCACATATTTAGTTCCGCCGGGTCATCGATCCCCCCGCGCACACGTCCAACGTAGACTACATCCTGCCCTACCGCATCGCCCACCGGAGTCGGGTAATCGCCCGCCTCCACCAGCTCGATGCCGGGTGCCGCTTCCAGGACTGCGTTGACTTTCGCCAGGTCGACGACGTTGGCTGCCTGCACAGTCACGCTAAAGCTATCGCCAAAAAACACCGGGGCTTGAATGCAAGTGACGGAAATCTTTAACGAAGGCTGTTCCAGCACCTGACGCAATTCGCGCACCAGACGCTTTTCCAACAGCGTGTGACCCTGCTCGTCCGGGGTACCCACCTGAGCCAGCAGGTTGAACGCCATCTGCCGATCGAAAAATTTCGGCTCAAGGGGACGCGCGTTAAGCAACTCGGCGGTCTGGCGGGCCAGTTCACTGACGGCGGCGCGGCCCTGAGCGGACACAGCGAGGCTGGCGGTCAGGCTGATGCGCTGCAACTCCAGGCATTGGCGCAGCGGTGCCAGCACCACGGCCAGCGCGGTCGCCGACGCACTGGGGCTGCTGACTTGAAACGGCTTGCTCAGACCCGCCAGCAGCTCGGCGTTGGCTTCCGGCACGATCTGCGGCGCCTGCTCAGCCGGCAGGGCGCCAGACAGGTCAATCAACGCGCAACCGGCCGCCGTGGCACGCGGGGCGAAGCTCAGGGTTACCGCCGGGCCGGCGGCAAAAAACACCAGTTGGACTTTGCCGAAATCAAATTCGTCGACTTCGCGCACCCGCACATTTTTGCCGCGAAACATTACCGAGCTTCCTGCCGACTCGCTGCTGGCCAGCAGGTGCAGGTTGCCGATCGGGAAGTCACGCTCTTCGAGAATCTGGACAAGGGTTTCGCCGACAGTACCGGTGGCGCCGATCACGGCAATATCAAAGGACTGGCTCATGGGTCTACCTCAGGTAAAACGTGGGGAGCGGCACTTTACCGGGTGGTGGGTATGCAGGCAATTGGCTGGGAGATTTGCAGTGGTTGTACTGGCCCCATCGCGAGCAGGCTCGCTCCCACAGGTTTTGCGGCCACTGAAAATCCACTGTGGGAGCGAGCCTGCTCGCCATGGCGATGTCACGGACGACACCGTTTCCATAAAAAAACCCGCACCTCTCACAAGGCACGGGTTCTTTCACAGCAGTGACCGATCAACGTTCGAGCAGAATCCGCAGCATGCGACGCAGCGGTTCGGCCGCGCCCCACAGCAACTGGTCGCCAACGGTGAAGGCGCCGACGAATTGCGAGCCCATGTTCAACTTGCGCAGACGACCCACCGGTACGTTCAAGGTGCCGGTGACCTTGGTCGGGCTCAGCTCCTGCATGCTGATTTCGCGATTGTTCGGCACCAGCTTGACCCAAGGGTTGTGCTGGCTGATCAGCCCTTCGATGTCGGCGATCGGCACGTCTTTGTTCAACTTGATGGTCAGCGCCTGGCTGTGGCAGCGCATGGCGCCGATGCGCACGCAGATGCCGTCCACCGGGATCGGGCTCTTGAAGCGACCGAGGATCTTGTTGGTTTCGGCCTGGGCCTTCCACTCTTCACGGCTCTGGCCGTTCGGCAGTTCCTTGTCGATCCACGGGATCAGGCTGCCGGCCAGCGGCACGCCGAAGTTCTCGGTCGGGTACGCATCGCTGCGCATCGCCTCGGCGACCTTGCGGTCGATGTCCAGGATGGCGCTGGCCGGGTTGGCCAAGTCATCGGCGACAGCGGCGTGGGTCGCACCCATTTGCTTGATCAGTTCACGCATGTTCTGCGCGCCGGCCCCGGAGGCCGCCTGATAGGTCATGGCACTCATCCATTCCACCAGACCGGCTTCGAACAGACCGCCCAGGCCCATCAGCATCAGGCTGACGGTGCAGTTGCCGCCAATGTAGTTCTTGGTGCCCGCGTCCAGTTGCTGGTCGATGACCTTGCGGTTCACCGGGTCGAGGATGATCACCGCGTCGTCCTGCATGCGCAGGCTGGAGGCGGCGTCGATCCAGTAACCCTGCC
The DNA here is from genome assembly GCF_900113505.1 of Pseudomonas sp. NFACC45. NCBI lineage: Bacteria > Pseudomonadati > Pseudomonadota > Gammaproteobacteria > Pseudomonadales > Pseudomonadaceae > Pseudomonas > Pseudomonas sp. NFACC45. Next base: position 152,442 of record NZ_FOPO01000008.1, on the reverse strand, counting down.
AGCCGGCCTCACGCAGTTTCGGGAAGACTTCGCTGGTGTAGTCGCCACCCTGACAGGTCAGGATCACGTCGAGGGTCTTGAGCTCGTCAATGCTGTAGGCATCCTTGAGCGCACCGGTGTCCTTGCCCACGGACGGGCCCTGGCCACCGACATTGGAAGTGGTGAAAAACACCGGTTCAATGAGATCGAAATCCTGCTCTTCCAGCATTCGCTGCATGAGCACGGAACCGACCATGCCGCGCCAACCGATCAGACCTACACGTTTCATCGCAACTACACCTATACAAAAGTGGGCCACCGTCGAAGCGGTGGGCCGCAAAGATTACAGATTACGCAACGCGGCGACTACTGCATCGCCCATTTGCTGCGTACCGACTTTGGTACAACCGGTCGACCAGATGTCGCCCGTGCGCAAACCTTGATCCAATACCACGCTGACCGCCTTCTCGATGGCATCAGCCGCGTCATTGAGACTGAAGCTGTAGCGCAGCATCATCGACACCGACAGGATGGTTGCCAACGGGTTGGCAATGCCCTGCCCGGCAATGTCCGGCGCCGAACCGTGGCATGGCTCGTACATGCCTTTGTTGTTGGCATCCAGGGAGGCCGACGGCAGCATGCCGATGGAGCCGGTGAGCATCGATGCTTCATCGGACAGGATGTCACCGAACATGTTGTCGGTGACGATCACGTCAAACTGCTTGGGCGCGCGCACCAGTTGCATCGCGGCGTTATCGACGTACATGTGGCTCAGTTCGATGTCCGGGTAATCCTTGGCCACCTGCTCGACCACTTCGCGCCACAGTTGGCTGGAAGCCAGGACGTTCGCCTTGTCCACCGAGCACAGCTTTTTGCCGCGCACCCGTGCCATGTCAAAACCGACCCGGGCGATACGGCGGATTTCGCTCTCGCTGTACGGCAAGGTGTCGTAGGCCTGACGCTCGCCATTATCCAGCTCACGGGTGCCGCGCGGGGCGCCGAAGTAGATACCGCCGGTCAGTTCACGAACGATGAGGATGTCCAGTCCCGAAACGATTTCCGGCTTCAGGCTCGAAGCGTCGGCCAGTTGCGGGTAGAGGATCGCCGGACGCAGATTGCCGAACAGGCCCAGTTGCGCACGGATCTTCAGCAGGCCGCGCTCTGGACGAATGTCGCGCTCGATCTTGTCCCATTTCGGGCCGCCCACGGCGCCCAGCAGTACGGCATCGGCGGCACGGGCGCGATCCAGGGTTTCATCGGCCAAGGGGACGCCGTGTTTGTCGATCGCAGCGCCGCCGATCACATCGTGGCTGAGTTCAAAGCCCAGGCCGTACTTGTCGTTCGCCAGCTCCAGGACCTTGACCGCTTCGGCCATGATTTCCGGGCCAATACCGTCGCCTGGGAGAATCAGAATCTGCTTGCTCATGTTTTCCTCGTTTGCTCTGTCGGCCCGCGCTTGGACGGGTCGGAAAAAGTGCTATCGCTCGGCCCACAGCACCAGTACGTCTGTACTGAACGAACCATCGGCCTCAATCTCAAAATATTCACGCACCTCAACACCCATCGATCGCTGCAGCTCACGGATCGCCCCACGCATCACTTCGGGGGTGCGCATGCGCTCGACCCACGACTGGTACTCCAGGCGCAGACGCTGGCGCGTGGTGCTGCGGGTATGCAACCCCGCCTCGCTGACCTGGCGCAACCACTCGCCGGCCGAATAATCGCGAACATGACTGGTGTCACGCAGCACCTCAACGCTTTGCAGGTACGTGTCCAGCAGCGGTATGCCGGGTGACAGGACATCAATGAACGCCGCCACTCCACCCGGCTTGAGCACCCGGCGCACTTCCCGCAGCGCCAGGCCCAGATCGCTCCAATGATGCGCCGAATAGCGGCTGAACACGAAGTCGAACTCAGCGTCAGCGAACGGCAGGCGTTCGGCAGCGCCGCACACCGTGGTGATGTTACTCAGGCCACGATCCACCGCCGCAGCGGCCACGACGTCAAGCATTTGCTGGGACAGGTCATAGGCCACCACTTCACCGGCCAGCGGCGCGACGTGGAAACTCACGTGCCCGGCGCCACAGCCCAGGTCCAGCACACGGGCATCGCCGCGCCCTGCCAGCTCAGCCTGCAGCAGCGCGAACTCGGTGCCCTGGGCGTGCACGGCACTGCTCAGATAGGCCGAGGCCTGTTCGCCGAATTGCTTTTGTACGACCTGACTGTGGGCGGTGGTGGTCATGGGGACTTCCTTTTTGTGGTGTCTGTTCTGGCCTCATCGCGAGCAGGCTCGCTCCCACATTGGACTGACGGCGCCCACAAACCCTGTGGGAGCGAGCCTGCTCGCGATGAGGCCGGTACTGCCTATATCAATCCATCAAGCATCGCGAAACAACCAAGGCTGGCTCGCACGGTGCTTGGCCTCGAACGCGGCAATCGCCTCGCCGTCCTGCAAGGTCAGGCCGATGTCGTCCAGACCGTTGAGCAGGCAGTGCTTGCGGAATGCATCGATCTCGAAATTCAACACCTTGCCGTCAGGACGGGTCACGGTCTGGGCGGCCAGGTCGATCTGCAGTTGATAGCCAGGGTTGGCCTCGACCTGCTGGAACAACTCATCCACATCAGCGTCGCTGAGGATGATCGGCAACAAGCCGTTCTTGAAGCTGTTGTTGAAGAAAATGTCGGCGTAGCTCGGCGCAATGATGCTGCGAAAGCCGTACTCTTCAAGGGCCCATGGTGCGTGTTCGCGACTGGAGCCGCAGCCGAAGTTTTCGCGGGCCAGCAACACGCTGGCGCCTTGGTAACGTTCGGCGTTGAGTACAAAATCCTTGTTCAACGGGCGCTTGGAGTTGTCCTGGTACGGCTGGCCCACGTCCAGGTAGCGCCACTCGTCAAACAGGTTCGGGCCGAAACCGGTGCGTTTGATCGACTTCAAAAACTGCTTGGGGATGATCTGGTCGGTGTCGACGTTGGCACGATCCAAAGGCGCGACAAGACCAGTGTGCTGGGTAAAAGCTTTCATGCTGCGCTCCTTCAGATCAATTCACGGACGTCGACGAAACGGCCGTTGACGGCGGCCGCGGCGGCCATGGCCGGGCTGACCAGATGCGTGCGGCCACCGGCGCCCTGACGGCCTTCGAAGTTACGGTTGGAGGTCGAGGCGCAATGTTCGCCCGACTCCAAACGGTCCGGGTTCATCGCCAGGCACATCGAGCACCCAGGCTCACGCCATTCGAAACCAGCCTCGAGGAAAATCTTGTCCAGACCTTCGGCTTCCGCCTGGGCCTTCACCAGGCCCGAGCCCGGCACTACGATGGCTTGCTTGATGGTCGAGGCGACTTTGCGGCCCTTGGCGATCACCGCCGCTGCGCGCAGGTCTTCGATCCGCGAGTTGGTGCAGGAGCCAATGAACACGCGATCGAGCTGAATGTCGGTGATCGCCTGGTTGGCGCTCAAACCCATGTATTTCAGGGCTCGGACGATGGAGTCACGCTTGACCAGATCCATCTCTTTGGCAGGATCGGGCACGTTCTGGTCCACAGCCAGAACCATTTCCGGGGAAGTGCCCCAACTGACTTGCGGCTTGATCTGGGTCGCGTCGAGCTCAATCACCGTATCGAACTTGGCATCAGCGTCGGACACCAGGTCTTTCCAGGCTTCGACCGCCATGTCCCATTCGGCGCCTTTGGGAGCGAACGGACGACCCTTGACGTATTCCACGGTTTTTTCATCGGCGGCCACCAGCCCGACACGAGCGCCGGCTTCAATGGACATGTTGCAGATGGTCATGCGCCCTTCCACGGACAAATCGCGGATGGCGCTGCCGGCGAATTCGATGGCATGGCCGTTACCACCAGCGGTACCGATCTTGCCGATCACGGCCAGGACGATGTCTTTGGCAGTCACGCCGAACGGCAGCTGGCCCTCGACGCGCACCAGCATGTTTTTCATTTTCTTGGCGACCAGGCACTGGGTGGCGAGCACGTGCTCGACCTCGGAGGTGCCAATGCCGTGGGCCAAGGCGCCAAACGCGCCATGGGTGGAGGTGTGGGAGTCGCCGCAGACCACGGTCATGCCGGGCAAGGTCGCGCCCTGCTCCGGGCCAATAACGTGGACGATACCCTGGCGCACGTCATTCATCTTGAATTCAACGATGCCGTATTCGTCACAGTTATCGTCAAGGGTCTGAACCTGCAAGCGCGAGACCTGATCGGCAATGGCTTCGATGCCGCCCTTGCGCTCCGGTGTGGTCGGCACGTTGTGGTCCGGGGTCGCGATATTGGCATCGATGCGCCACGGCTTGCGCCCGGCCAGACGCAGGCCTTCGAAGGCTTGCGGCGAAGTCACTTCGTGAATGATGTGACGGTCGATGTAGATCAGCGCCGAACCATCGTCGCGCTGCTTGACCAAATGCGAATCCCAGAGCTTGTCGTAGAGCGTTTTGCCGGCCATCAGACGGTTCCTCATCAGCTTGTTTCTATGCCCCGGGTCCTGAATGAATCAATAACCCCTTGGCTTGTGAGGCTGATCTTATGAGGCTACATTAAATAACTCAAATTCATATTTTTCATGCTTTGCATAACCATTTGGAATTCGACCAGGACGACCATGGACCTCGCCAGCCTCAACGCCTTTATCGCCATCGCCGAGACCGGCAGTTTCTCCGGCGCCGGCGAACGCCTGCACCTGACCCAGCCGGCCATCAGCAAGCGTATCGCCGGGCTGGAGCAACAGCTCAAAGTGCGTCTTTTCGATCGGCTCGGCCGAGAAGTCGGCCTGACCGAGGCCGGCCGAGCCCTTCTGCCACGGGCCTATCAGATTCTTAACGTGCTGGATGACACCCGCCGCGCCCTGACCAACCTGACCGGTGAAGTGAGCGGACGCCTGACGCTCGCCACCAGCCACCATATCGGCCTGCATCGACTGCCCCCGCTATTGAGAGAGTTCACCCGACGCTACCCACAGGTGGCGCTGGATATTCAGTTTCTGGATTCGGAAGTGGCCTACGAAGAAATTCTCCACGGTCGGGCGGAGCTGGCGGTCATCACCCTGGCCCCGGAGCCGCACACACTGGTGCGCGCCACGCCGGTGTGGGACGACCCCCTGGACTTCGTGGTGGCGCCGGAGCACGCGCTGCTGGACAACGGCCCGGTCAGCCTGGCGGACATCGCCTTGCATCCGGCGGTTTTCCCCGGCGGCAATACCTTTACCCACCACATTGTTCAACGCCTGTTCGAAGCCCAGGGCCTGACGCCGAACATCGCCATGAGCACGAATTATCTGGAAACCATAAAAATGATGGTCTCCATCGGCCTGGCCTGGAGCGTCCTGCCACGCACCATGCTCGATGACCAGGTGGCACGCATTCCTTTGCCAGGCATACAGCTCAGTCGCCAGCTAGGCTATATCTTGCACACCGAACGGACGCTGTCGAATGCTGCACGGGCTTTCATGTCCTTACTGGACGCACAAATCGATCTGCCAGGGAAAAGGGCATAGGTTGTGCTACTCCTATAGAGCCGAAACGCCTGCGCCCAACGCCCCAAATTGCCCAAGGCTCGCGAGATAATGCCCAAATCCGCTGACCAATTCCCGCCCCTGCCGCGCATTCAGGCGCTAGACCCTAAACGGTCCGAGCAAAGCTGGGACAGCGCCCCACAGTTGCTGGCCGCCCTGAACGGCGCGCGGCTGGGAGCCTGGTCGTGGGACATTGATACCGGGCGGATCAGTTGGTCACGTGGCACCCAGGCGCTGTTCGGCTTCGACCCGCGCCAGCCATTGCCGGCGGATGTGGACTATCTGGACCTGTTGCTCCCCCAAGACCGGGCGAAGGCCATCCGCGCCTTTCATGCGGCAGTGGCCGGTGCGCCCCTGGAACAGGCCATGCACCACCGCATCGTCTGGCCCGACGGCAGCCTGCACTGGCTGGAAATCAACGGCAGCGTATTACCCGACAAACACGGCCGCCCGCGGATGATCGGAGTGATCCGGGAGATCACGCACCAGCGCGAACGGGAGCAGGCACTGCGCAACTCGGAAAAACGCTTCGCCACGCTCTTTCATCTATGTCCAAACATGGTGCTGCTGACCCGCCAGGAAGACGGGCTGATCATCGAGGCCAACCAGTACTTTGAAAGTCTGTTCGGCTGGCCGCTGCACGACATCATCGGCCGTACGACGCTGGAGCTGGGCTTATGGGTCGACCCCGGGCAACGGGCAAAACTGGTGGAGACTCTCAAGGCCAATGGCGAAATAGCGAGTTTGGAGGTGGAGCTGCAAGCCAGCAATGGTCAGATCCACAGCGGCCTGCTCAGCGCCCAGAAGGTCGAGCTGGAAGGCCAGCCCTACCTGCTGAGCACCTTCCTCGATACCACCGAACGCAAACTCGCCGAACAAGCCCTCAAGGACAGCCAGGAACGCCTCGATCTGGCCCTCGACTCGGCGCAATTGGGCACCTGGGACTGGCATATTCCCAGCGGCATGCTCTATGGCTCGGCCCGAGCGGCGCAGTTGCATGGCCTGGAGCCCAAGCCGTTCCACGAGTCGTTCGATGCTTTTTTCGAAGGGGTGCCCGATGACGAGCGCAACAACATGCGCAACGCCTACCGCAGCCTGCGGGAAGGCCCGGCGGGAAATTATCAACTGACCTACCGCGTACAAATGCCGGACGGCAGCTCCCGCTACCTGGAGAGCCGCGCACGCCTCTATCGTAACGACGATGGCAGCCCGTTGCGCATGGCCGGCACCTTGCTGGATATCACTGACCAGGTGGAACGCGAACAGAGCCTGGCGGCATCGGAAGAGAAATTCGCCACGCTGTTTCAAGTCAGTCCCGACCCGATCTGCGTCACCCATCAGGACAGTGGCCGATTCATTGAAATCAACTCCAGCTTCACCCAGACCTTCGGCTGGTCAACCACCGATGTGATCGGCCTGAGCGCCGACGAAATTGGCCTGTGGGATGCCTCGGGGAGCAGCCTGCAACGCATCGAAAGGGTCATACGCGAGCGCTCCCTGAACAACGTGGCCGTCGTCGTCCACCATAAAAACGGCCAGCCGCTGACATGCGTCATTTCCAGTCGTCAGATCAATGTCGGCAACCAACCCTGCATCGTCACCACCCTGCGGGACATCTCCCAGCAGCAGCGCTCCGAAGCGGCCCTCAAGGCCAGCGAAGAGAAATTCGCCAAGGCTTTCCATTCCAGCCCTGACGCCATCACCATTACCGAACGCGATAGCGGTCGCTACCTCGAAGTCAATGACGGCTTCTGCCGCCTGACCGGTTACCGCGCCGACGAAGTGATCGGGCACACGGTCTACGAGGTGGGTATCTGGGCCGAAGAAAAACAACGCATGGCGTTGCTGGCCGAACTGGAGCTCAAGGGCCGGGTGCATCACCAGGAAATGCTCGGGCGCAATAAACGCGGAGAGATCCTCACGGTGGAGGTCTCAGTCGAACCCATCATGCTCAATGAAACGGCCTGCCTGTTGCTGACCGCCCGGGACGTGAGCCTGTTGCGCAATGCCGAAGCACAGATCCGCCACCTGGCCTATCACGACCCGCTGACCAACCTGCCCAACCGCGCCTTGCTGATGGATCGGCTGAGCCAGCAGATCGCCTTGCTCAAGCGCCATAACCTGAGGGGCGCCCTGCTGTTTCTGGACCTGGACCACTTCAAGCACATCAACGACTCCCTGGGTCACCCGGTGGGCGACACGGTGCTGAAAATCATCACCGCGCGCCTGGAAGCCAGCGTGCGCTTGGAAGACACCGTGGCGAGGCTGGGCGGCGACGAATTCGTGGTGTTGCTCAGCGGCCTGGAAGGCACCCGCAACGCAGTCAGCCAACAGGTGCAGAACCTGGCCGACACCCTGCGCGAATTACTGTCGGAGCCGATGTTTCTCGATGGCCAACGGTTGCAGGTCACGCCGAGCATCGGCATGGCGCTGATCCCGGACCATGGCTCCACCCCCACCGACCTGCTCAAGCGCGCCGACATTGCGCTGTACCGCGCCAAGGATTCGGGGCGCAACACCTCACAAATGTTCCATAGCACCATGCAAAAAGCCGCCAGCGAACGGCTGCGCATGGAAACCGACCTGCGCCAGGCCTTGGCCCGAGGGGAGTTCAGCGTTCATTTCCAACCTCAGGTCGACGCCCGGGACAACCGCATCATCGGCGCTGAAACGCTGGTGCGCTGGCATCACCCCGAATTGGGGGCCCAGTCGCCGAATGAATTCATCAAAGTGCTGGAGGACAGCGGGCTGATCCTGGAGGTCGGAACCTGGATCCTCGAGGAGGCCTGCAACGGCTTCAAACAACTGATCGCCAAGGGCAAGATCGATCCGCTGCAATTCAGCCTATGCGTGAATATCAGCCCACGGCAGTTCCGCCAGAGCGACTTCGTCGAGCGCATCGAAAGCTGCCTCGCCACCTATGGCCTGCCTAACGCCATGCTCAAGCTGGAAATCACCGAGGGCATCGTGATCCAGAACCTGGACGACACCATCGCCAAGATGCGTCGCCTGAAAAAAATAGGGGTGAGCTTCGCCATGGACGATTTCGGGACCGGCTATTCGTCGCTGACCTACCTCAAACGCCTGCCGGTGGACACCCTGAAAATCGATCAGTCATTCGTGCGCGACGCCACCAGCGACCCCAACGATACCGAAATCATCCGCGCCATCGTCGCCATGGCCCGCAGCCTTGAGCTGGAGGTGATTGCCGAAGGCGTGGAGACCTTGGAGCAACTGAGCTTCCTGCAGGGGCTTGGTTGCCATCTGTACCAAGGCTACTTGCACAGCCGGCCGTTGCCGCTGGAAGCGTTCGAGCGGTTGTTACCGTAATACCGCTATGAACAAACCCTTGTGGAATGACATTGTGGCGAGGGGATTTATCCCCGTTGGGCTGCGCAGCAGCCCCAAAGAAATTGAACGACACTGACCCGCCTGACATACCGAGGCGGCTGGTTTTTGGGGCCGCTTCGCAGCCCAACGGGGATAAATCCCCTCGCCACAATGGAATCTTCATTCCCCAATGAAGAAGGGCGCCATTGGGCGCCCTTCTTCAGTTGCGATGCATCAATTTTGCAACGCGGGTTGTTGCTGCGCCCCGTTGATCGGGATGCGCTTGGCTTTCGCCTCTTCCGGGATCACTCGCAACAGGTCGATGCTCAACAGACCGTTGCTCAGGCCGGCGGATTTGATCTCGATATGATCGGCCAACCGGAAGGACAGCTTGAACGCACGCTGGGCGATACCCTGGTGCAGGTAGGTCACGCTGTCGTTGCTCGCCTCGCGCTTACCGCCGCTGATGGTCAGCACACCTTTTTCCACTTGCAGGTCCAGGTCTTCTTCCTGGAACCCGGCGGCGGCGACCACGATGCGATACTCGTCATCGCCATGTTTTTCCACGTTGTAGGGTGGATAGCTGCTGCCCGGTTCGTTGCGCAAGGCGGTTTCGAACAGGTCGTTGAAACGGTCGAAGCCCACCGAGGAACGGAACAGAGGGGCCAGAGAAAATGCGGTACTCATGATTCAAATCTCCTGAAAAGTTCAGCAAGGTTTTTTGTCTCCGCGACCCGAATTCGGCATCGCGTAATCCCTATCTAGGGACCGCCAAAAACTTTTCAAGAGGTTGTTTTGAAATTTTTTTCAGGCCGCTTCGGTGCGCTGCACGCCGAGCAAACGGCCTACCGCGTCCAGGTCGGTTTCCCGGCGCAGGGCGGTAAACAGCTCCACCGCTTCGGGGTAATTACGGGTCAGCATTGCCAGCCACTGCTTCAACCGGCCGGGCGCCTGGCGTGGGGTCAATTGCTCGACCACCTGCACCCAGAAGTCCTGGAGCATGGGTTGTAACTCGGCCCAGGACAGCTCGATCACCTCTTCCCCGGCCCTGGCCGCAGCGATCTGCCGGGCCAGATCAGGACGGGAAACGAGGCCACGGCCGAGCATGATGTCTTCCACGCCGCTGATCTCGCGGCAGCGGCGCCAGTCTTCGACGCTCCAGATATCGCCGTTGGCGAACACCGGGACCTTGACCACTTCCTGAACCCGCGGGATCCACTCCCAGTGGGCCGGTGGTTTATAGCCGTCGGTCTTGGTCCGCGCATGCACCACAATGTGTGCCGCCCCCCCTTCGGCCAATGCCGTGGCACACACCAGCGCCCCATCCGGGCTGTCGAAACCCAGGCGCATCTTGGCGGTGACAGGAATGTGCCTGGGCACCGCGCGGCGCACGTGCTCGACAATTTCGTTGAGCAGCTCCGGCTCCTTGAGCAACACCGCCCCACCCCGTGATTTGTTCACAGTCTTGGCCGGGCAGCCGAAGTTCAGGTCGATAACCTGCGAACCCAGTTCGCAGGCCAATGCGGCGTTCTCCGCCAGGCACACCGGATCGGAACCGAGCAATTGCACCCGCAGCGGCACGCCGGCAGCAGTCCGGGCACCGGTCAGCAGCTCAGGGGCAAGCTTGTGGAAATAGGCCGGTGTGAGCAGACGGTCATTGATGCGAATGAACTCGGTCACGCACCAGTCGATACCGCCAACACGGGTCAGAACGTCCCGCAAGATGTTGTCAACCAACCCCTCCATGGGCGCCAGGGCAATTTGCATGGAAAAACACACTCAACGAAAAACGTGCGGCAGTTTACCGGATTTTGCCCACATACCCGGCATTCACCACAAATCCCCTGTGGGAGCGGGCTCCGGGGCGTTCACAGAATCGGGGTCCACCGCCAATCCCTGTGGGAGCCGGGCTTGCTCGCGAAAGCGGTGGGTCAGTCGATGAGGATGCCGGATGTCATCAGCGCAGGACCATAACCCTCGATGAACTCCGGCGGCATGCGCTTAGGCCTGCCAGTGGACAGCTCGATGCAAACAAAGGTGGTCTGGGCGCGCAGCAACGTGGTGTTGTCGCTGGGGCGAATCAGCTGGAAATGCCGATTCATCTTCAGTCGCTGATCCCAGTCGACGATCCAGGTAGCCAGTTGCAGCTCGTCACCTTCGTAGGCCGCCGCCAGGTAATCGATCTCATGACGCACAACCGCCATGGCCCGGTCCAGCCGCCGATACTCCACCAGATCCAGCCCGAGGCGCTGGGAATGGCGCCAGGCACAGCGCTCAAGCCAGGTGACGTATACCGCGTTATTGGCGTGGCCCAGCCCGTCGATGTCTTCGGCATTTACTTGAAGATCAATAATGAACGGCGTTGCCCGATCCCAGCCCATGCCCCTCTCCCGGTCGAATTTGGTGGGGGCCAGTGTAACGGATCCGAGCTTGACCGCCATCGCGGGCAAGCCTTGCTCCCACAGATCAAGCCGATTGCCGCGCTTGCAGACTGCGCCCGGCCAGCAGCGATAACACACCATCAATGACGCGAGGATCGGCCAGCACCCGCTGGTGGCCGCCGTGCGGCAAGCGCAGCAAGCGGCTGTCGAACCAGGCTTCGTGAATCAGTTGCGACTCCTTGACCGAAACGAAAGTGTCGTCCTCGGCATGGACAATCAGCCCGGGCACATCCAGTTGGTAATGGGCGACATCCATCCTTGAAGCCAGCATGCCCACATCGTTTTCCACTTGGCGAATGAAGGCCGATCGCGCCTTGGGCGGCAGCCCCATCATCCGGGCGAACCCACGCAGCACGCCAAGAATGCGCGCAGGCGCTGCAATGCTGACCAGAGTCTCGGTCCGCAACCCCAACTGAACCGCGAGCATGGCACTAGCGCCCCCCATGGAATGCCCGACCACGGCTTGCAGCGGCGGTAACTCCGCCGCAGCTTCGAGCATGGCCCTGGCGAACAGCAGGACATTGGCCTCGCGCCCAGGTGAGCGGCCATGGGCCGGGCCGTCCAACGCCACCACCGTGTAACCGGCACCTACCAGCGCCGTGATCAGCGCGGCAAATTGCGTGGGTCGCCCTTCCCAGCCATGCATCAACAAGACGGTCGGGCCTTTACCCCAGCGCAAGGCGGACAGACCGAAGCGTAAGGTGATGCGCTCTGAAGTCGCCAGCAATGGCAACTCCCAATCCCTTGGCGGCAAGTCCCGGGGACGCATGAACAGCGATCGCATCTTCTTCGCCACCAGGCCCGGGGCGACCCATCCCAGCGTGCCATTGACACCACGAATCCAGCTAAACCTGTTCATCGCTCATCTCCAGGGCTTGCGCCTTAGCTCAGCGCACCGCCGACTTGGCAGCGCGCAGCAACCGATCCGATAACTCTCCCGGGCCCAACGCTCGTGCCAAGGCCAGGCCGCCGACCATCAGGGCAATGTCCGCCAAGGCTTTATCGGCGTCTTCCGGGCTGGCCGCCAACTGCGCAACCATCAGCTCAATATGCTCATTGAGCACCTCACGGAACTCATCCGGCAGCCGCCCGAGCTCACCTACCGATGCCGGGATCGGGCAGGCCAGCTCGGTGGTATCACGGTGCTTGCGCGACAGGTAGAACGCGGCTGCCAGGGTTCGCCGCTCCTCACCGCTCAGCTCGGCATCCATGTCGGCGATCAAGCTGCGACGATGGCTGAGCAGTTGCTTGAATGCCTCCAGCATCAAGGCATCCTTGCTTTCGAAGTGGGCATAGAAACCGCCCACTGTCAGCCCGGCCGCGCCCATCACCTCGCCGACACTCGGCTCGGCCGGACCACGCTGAATCAGCGCGGCACTGGCAGCCTTGAGTATGCGTTCGCGGGTTTGCGCCTTTTTATCGCTCATCGTTACCTCCGAATATTACGATTGAAATATTATCTATGTAATAATTTTCCGCAAGCGGAAATTTTGACCGCTGGTCAGAAGCATCGTTAGAGGAATTGAAGATTGGCCGAACGCCAGACAAACAAAAGGGCCATTCAAGAATTGAATGACCCTTATAAAATCCCGCAGAGCGGGTAATCGTGGCGTCCCCTAGGGGACTCGAACCCCTGTTACCGCCGTGAAAGGGCGGTGTCCTAGGCCACTAGACGAAGGGGACACAAACCTTCTGACGTGATCAGCGCTGAGAACTGATCGATTCAAGGCCGGTGTGGCCAAACCTTGAACCTGTAATTGGTGGAGCTAGACGGGATCGAACCGTCGACCTCTTGCATGCCATGCAAGCGCTCTCCCAGCTGAGCTATAGCCCCGGATTTTTCGCCTCGCGGCGGAGCGACATCTTGCAACATCGCTTCTGTAAAACTGGCGTCCCCTAGGGGACTCGAACCCCTGTTACCGCCGTGAAAGGGCGGTGTCCTAGGCCACTAGACGAAGGGGACGCAAACCCTTCTATACAACTGATCAACGCTGAGTGTTGATCGCTTCAAGGCCAGTGTGGCCAGGCCTTGAAGTGTAAATTGGTGGAGCTAGACGGGATCGAACCGTCGACCTCTTGCATGCCATGCAAGCGCTCTCCCAGCTGAGCTATAGCCCCTCATCGCTGAGGACGGGGCGAATCTTAAGGGCGTATCAGAGGGCTGTCAAATTTATTTTCAACAAATTTGAAAGTTTTTTGCCGGGATAACAATCACTTACCACCTTCCCCCGTAAAACTGGGACTTCGCCTGTTTCGTAGGAGCTGACGAGCCAAGCGAGGCTGCGATCTTTCCCCAGTTAATTGAATCTCAAGCGAATGATAAAAATATCGCAGCCTCGCTTCGCTCGTCAGCTCCTACGGGGCCATCAGGCAATCGCGCCCAGCAGTTTTTCCCACTCCTTGTTCTCCTTCTTCGACACACCACCGAGCAGATCGATGGCCTGGCGCAGACGGAAGCGGGTCAGGTCCGGGCCGAGGATCTCCATCGCATCGAGTACCGACACCGAACTGGCCTGGCCAGTAATGGCAGCGAACATCAGCGGCATGGCATCACGCAGTTTCAGCTCCAGCGATTCGACCACGGCCTGGATGGTCGCAGTGATGCTGTCCTTTTCCCACTGACGCAGACTTTCAAGTTTCCACAGGATCAATTGCATCAACTGGCGCACCTGATCACCGGAAAGTTTCTTGGACTCGAACAGCTTGGCATCCGGGGTCACGCCACCGGCAAAGAAGAAGCCGGCCAGCGGGGCAATCTGGCTGAACGTCTCCACCCTGCCCTGCACATGGGGAGCGATTTTCATCATGTACTCAGGGTTCAATGCCCACTTCTGTACACGCGCAGCAAACTCCTCCACCGGCAGGTCACGCAACCACTGACCGTTGAGCCAGGAGAGTTTCTCGACATCGAAGATCGGACCACCCAGCGACACCCGCGACAGGTCGAAGTGCTCGACCATTTCTTGCAGCGAGAACTTCTCGCGCTCATCCGGCATCGACCAGCCCATGCGTCCCAGGTAGTTGAGCATCGCCTCGGGCATGAAGCCCATGCGCTCATAGAAGGTCACCGAAGTCGGGTTCTTGCGCTTGGACAACTTGCTCTTGTCCGGGTTACGCAGCAACGGCATGTAGCACAGCTGCGGTTGTTCCCAGCCGAAGTACTCGTAGAGCAGGATCAGTTTCGGCGCCGACGGCAGCCACTCTTCACCGCGCAGGACGTGGGTGATGCCCATCAGGTGATCGTCGACCACGTTCGCCAGGAAATACGTCGGCAGGCCGTCGGTCTTCATCAGCACTTGCATGTCCATGCGATCCCACGGGATCTCGACGTCACCGCGCAGCATGTCCGGCACCACGCAGACGCCTTCGGTCGGCACCTTCATGCGGATCACATGGGGCTCGCCGGCGGCCAGGCGACGGGCGATTTCTTCCTTGGACAGCAGCAGCGCGCGACCGTCGTAGCGCGGGGTTTCGCCGCGAGCCATCTGCTCGGCGCGCATCTGGTCCAGCTCTTCGGCAGTGCAGAAGCACGGGAAGGCGTGGCCCATGTCTACCAGCTGCTGGCAGTACTGCTTGTAGATATCGCCGCGCTCGCTCTGGCGATATGGGCCATGGGGGCCGCCAACGTCAGGGCCTTCGCTCCAGTCGATGCCCAGCCAGCGCAACGCGTCGAAAATCTGCTGTTCGGACTCGCGAGTCGAACGCAACTGGTCAGTGTCCTCGATCCGCAGGATGAACTCACCGCCATGCTGCTTGGCAAAGCAATAGTTGAACAAAGCGATGTAAGCGGTGCCGACATGGGGATCGCCAGTGGGCGAAGGCGCGATGCGGGTGCGGACGGTGGTCATGGCATGTCTCGGAAAGAATATAAAAGCGAAGATGAAACAGGGGGCGAATGGTAACAGGCGATGGTGGGCGGGCTCCAGTGAGAGGGGGATTTGTGTCGCACCGGTCAGACCGACTCACCTTCAATCGCGAGCAGGCTCGCTCCCACAAGGGACCGCGTCCGGCCTGGACAACTCGGTCAGTTGTGGGAGCGAGCCTGCTCGCGATGAGGCCATTACAGTCGCCACAACACCTCAGACAGTCAGCAACCGCTCGCGCAGCTTGCCAATCTCGTCACGCAACTGCGCCGCGGCTTCGAACTCCAAGTCCCGGGCCAGTTGGTACATTTTCTCTTCCAACTGACGGATACGCTTGCTGATTTCGCTCGGTGAGCGCAGTTCGGCTTCGTAACGGGCGCTCTCTTCGGCGGCCTTGGCCATGCCCTTGCGCTTCTTGCTGCGCGAGCCGGGCACAGTGGCGCCTTCCATGATGTCGGCGACGTCCTTGAACACCCCTTTTGGCGTGATGCCGTTGGCCAGGTTGAAGGCAATCTGTTTATCGCGACGACGCTCGGTCTCGCCGATGGCCCGCTCCATGGAACCGGTGATGCGATCGGCATAAAGAATCGCCCGGCCGTTGAGGTTACGCGCCGCCCGACCGATGGTCTGGATCAACGATCGCTCGGAGCGCAGGAAACCTTCCTTGTCGGCGTCCAGGATTGCCACCAATGACACCTCCGGCATGTCCAGGCCTTCGCGCAGCAGGTTGATCCCCACCAGCACGTCGAACGTACCCAGGCGCAGGTCGCGAATAATCTCGACCCGCTCCACCGTGTCGATGTCCGAGTGCAGGTAGCGCACCCGCACACCGTGGTCGGCCAGATAATCAGTCAGGTCTTCGGCCATGCGCTTGGTCAGCGTGGTGACCAGCACCCGCTCCTCCACTGCCACTCGCTTGGAGATTTCCGAGAGCAGATCATCGACCTGAGTCAGCGCCGGGCGCACCTCAACCTGTGGATCGACCAGCCCGGTGGGCCGCACCACCTGTTCGACCACCCGGCCGGCATGCTCGGCCTCGTAGTTGCCTGGGGTGGCGGAGACGAAAATCGTCTGCGGACTCACACTTTCCCATTCATCAAAGCGCATCGGCCGGTTATCCAGCGCCGAGGGCAGGCGGAAACCGTATTCCACCAGGGTTTCCTTGCGGGACCGGTCGCCTTTGTACATGGCCCCGACCTGGGGCACGCTGACGTGGGATTCGTCGATCACCAGCAAGGCATCGGCCGGCAGATAGTCATACAACGTAGGCGGTGGCGCGCCCGCCGGGCGACCCGACAGGTAGCGCGAGTAGTTTTCGATGCCGTTGCAGTAACCCAGCTCCAGGATCATCTCCAGGTCGAATCGGGTCCGCTGCTCCAGCCGCTGGGCTTCCACCAGTTTGTTGTTCGACCGCAAGTATTCCAGGCGCTCCTGCAGCTCAACCTTGATCCCCTCGATAGCGTCCAGCAGGGTTTCCCGGGGCGTCACGTAGTGGCTCTTGGGGTAGAAGGTGAAGCGCGGTAGCTTGCGGATCACCTCTCCGGTCAGCGGATCGAACGCCGAAAGACTCTCCACTTCGTCATCGAACAGCTCGATGCGGATCGCCTCCAGGTCCGATTCGGCCGGGTAGATGTCGATCACATCGCCACGGACCCGGAACGTTGCCCGGGCGAAATCCATGTCGTTGCGGGTGTATTGCAGGTCCGCCAGGCGGCGCAGCAAGGCTCGCTGGTCGAGCTTGTCGCCGCGATCAACGTGCAAGACCATCTTCAGGTACGTTTCCGGGCTACCCAGACCGTAGATGCACGACACCGTGGTGACGATGATCGCGTCCTTGCGCTCGAGCAATGCCTTGGTGGCCGAGAGCCGCATCTGCTCGATGTGATCATTGATCGAAGCATCCTTCTCGATGAAGGTGTCCGAGGACGGTACGTAGGCCTCGGGTTGGTAGTAGTCGTAATAGGAGACGAAGTACTCCACCGCGTTATTGGGGAAAAACGCCTTGAACTCGCCATACAGCTGCGCCGCCAGGGTCTTGTTCGGTGCCAGCACCAGGGTCGGGCGCTGCACTTGGGCAATCACGTTGGCGATGCTGAAAGTCTTGCCCGAGCCGGTCACACCGAGCAGCGTCTGGTGCGCCAGCCCGGCCTCGATGCCTTCGACCATCAGGCGAATGGCTTCCGGCTGGTCGCCGGCGGGCTGAAATCGGGTGACTAGCTGGAATTCAGACATAACAAAACCTCTGGGTTCACCCCTGTCGGCCAGCCAACAGGAACGAGAAAGACCGAAACGACTGATGTCGCCCGAGGAAAAAACTGGGATTCGTACAATGTGGAGGTGAATGCCTTCGCTTTCAAGACGAACGTCCTACACGCCTTGAAGTCTTTGACGCCGCCAGGGGCCTAACGGTCGAAAAAAACGAAAATACTTGCCTTAAAAACCGATTCGCCTGTCGCCGCGCCCGGTGATGGCCTCTATACTAGCTCCCCGTTTGTGCACCGCTCTAGTGCATTCGGCTGGAGCGCTACACGTCCCCCCACACTCCATTCAGAGCCGCGCAATAATGAGCCTGTTTTCCGCTGTCGAATTGGCACCACGCGACCCCATCCTGGGCCTCAACGAAGCATTCAACGCCGACACCCGTACCAATAAGGTCAATCTGGGCGTGGGTGTTTACTGCAACGAGGAGGGGCGTATTCCACTTCTGCGCGCCGTTGTCGAAGCCGAGACGATCCGCGTGGCCCAACACGTTTCCCGTGGTTACCTGCCAATCGACGGCATTGCTGCCTACGACCAGGCGGTCCAGACCTTGTTGTTCGGCAAAGACAGTCCATTGATCGCTTCCGGTCGCGTCATCACCACCCAAGCCGTGGGCGGCACCGGCGCACTGAAGATCGGTGCCGACTTCCTCAAGCAACTGCTGCCTGACGCCGTCGTGGCCATCAGCGATCCAAGCTGGGAAAACCACCGTGCGCTGTTCGAAACCGCCGGGTTCCCGGTGCAGAACTACCGCTACTACGACGCCGCCACCCATGACGTGAACCGCAGCGGCCTGCTGGAAGACCTCAACGCCCTGCCCGACCGCTCGATCGTCGTGCTGCACGCCTGCTGCCATAACCCCACCGGCGTGGACCTGAGCCCCGAGGACTGGAAAAACGTGCTGGCCGTGGTCAAGGCCAAGAACCACGTTCCATTTTTGGACATGGCTTATCAGGGCTTTGGCGACGGGATCGACGAAGACGCCGCCGCCGTGCGCCTGTTCGCTGAGTCGGGCCTGACCTTCTTCGCGTCCAGCTCGTTCTCCAAATCGTTCTCGCTGTACGGCGAGCGCGTTGGCGCCCTGTCGATCGTCAGCGAGTCGAAAGAGGAAAGTGCCCGGGTACTGTCCCAGGTCAAGCGTGTGATCCGCACCAACTACTCCAACCCGCCGACCCACGGCGCCAGCATTGTCGCGGCCGTGCTCAACAGCCCGGAACTGCGGGCCCAGTGGGAAGCGGAACTGGCAGAAATGCGCCTGCGGATTCGCGGCATGCGCAACCAGATGGTGGACATGCTGGCTAAAGCCGCTCCGCAGCGGGATTTCAGCTTCGTCGCACGCCAGCGCGGGATGTTTTCCTACTCCGGCCTGACCGTTGAACAAGTGACGCGCCTGCGCAACGAGTTCGGCATCTATGCCCTGGACACCGGCCGCATCTGCGTGGCCGCGCTGAACCAGAACAACATCGATGCGGTGACCAAGGCTATTGTTCAGGTGATCTGAAGGTCGTCGGGATGAAAAAAGGGAAGCCAAGGCTTCCCTTTTTTCGCGTTCACCCTGCCCCGTGGCGAGGGAGCTTGCTCCCGCTGGGCTGTGTAGGAGCTGGCGAAGCCTGCGATCTTTTGATCTTTTGATCTTTTGATCTTTTGATCTTTTGATCTTTCGCTTGAGATTCAAGTGTCAGGGGAAAGATCGCAGCCTCGTTGCACTCGACAGCTCCTACGCCCCAGCGGGAGCAAGCTCCCTCGCCACAAAAGCAACTTGTCGAGGCTACAACTCCGTCGCCCGCTGACTCGCGGCATCGTCGTAGATCACATACAACGACTCGGCAATCTGACTCTTGATGGCCTTGGTGCTTTCCAGCCCCAGGACAAACCCCTCGGCCTTACCACCGGCACGGTTCAGTTCGTCAGCGGTGCTGGCCTGGGTGATGGCATCGTAGAGTT
Source organism: Pseudomonas sp. NFACC45 (assembly GCF_900113505.1). NCBI lineage: Bacteria > Pseudomonadati > Pseudomonadota > Gammaproteobacteria > Pseudomonadales > Pseudomonadaceae > Pseudomonas > Pseudomonas sp. NFACC45. The sequence goes on along the minus strand of NZ_FOPO01000008.1, from coordinate 133,109 downwards.
TCTCGGCATGCGGTCCCACGCCCTTGGGCAAGCTGATCTGGACGGTGCTCATAGGCACACCTCGGTGTGGCTGTCTGTGTGAAGCGGTAACAGATGATTCATGGCGCAAACCTTTGTTTGGCGAATGGCCGGCAGCGCGTGCAGCCACTTCCGGGGGACCATGGTAGCCCTCTCCTGCCGTTGCGGTAACCGCAATCACCGATTAATCGCCAACGGACCTGAGGAATGCGCCGGCCGCCAAGAGAAGCTTGACTTCTCTTTTCCAATCAGTAACATACGCGTCATTCCGCGATAGCTCAGTTGGTAGAGCAAGTGACTGTTAATCACTGGGTCCCTGGTTCGAGTCCAGGTCGTGGAGCCAGACAGCAGCAAATCAAGCCCCTGAATTGAAAGATTCAGGGGCTTTTTTGTGGGCGAAAGAAAGGGCTGATGATTGAAAAGGCCTGCCGATGTCGCTGGCGGAACAATCAGTCAGGCCAGAACAGGCATCATGGTCTGAATCCTGCTTGAATTTGCCAGGCCCGACCGTCACGTGCACGTCATGAGGACGTCGCAAACTGGCGTTGTCCGCCAACAAACATCTCCATAACAACAAGGACGAAGGCATGCCCACGCAAAACCCTCACCGCAACAATGATCTGTGCACCTCCAGCAAGGTGTACACCGCGCTGACTGAACTCAAGCACTTGGAAGGCCACCGCAGCGCCAAATTCCTTTCACTGCTGACGCAACACCTGGTGCGCAAGGGCCTGCTCAACGAGCAGGAAGTGGTGCACATGCTCGATCTGGTGGTCGATTGAGCAGCATCGATTCCTACTATTGAAGCGGTTGATTTTTCCTCCTCCCTGCTGAGTCGTAAGGTAACCCCATCGATTGATGGAGGTTCCCATGCCCAAGGTTCAAATCATGTCTGTCATTGGTAGCGCCGTACCCGCCCCGCTCAGGGAGCGTGGTCTGTTGGCCTGCTGGTATCTGGTACAGGACGGCGTCACCATCAGCGGTCCGCTGACGTCACTGCCCGCCGCCCAAGCCCTGTCACAACGTATCGGCCCTTATCTGCTGACGGCCTAGGGCAACCGCACCCGCGGCTTGCTTTCGACGAACAGCGCCCAACATGACATGAACAGCGCGGCGATCAGCGGGCCGATCACAAATCCGTTCAGCCCGAACACCGCCAGCCCGCCCAACGTCGAGACCAGTACCATGTAGTCAGGCATCTTCGTATCCTTACCCACCAGAATGGGGCGCAGGAAATTGTCCACCAGGCCAATGACGAATATCCCGAACAGCGTCAATACCACGCCCTGCCAGATGGCCCCGGAGAGCAGGAAATAAACTGCCACCGGCGCCCAGACCAGGCCCGCGCCCACCGCCGGCAACAGCGACAGAAAGGCCATCAGCACCGCCCAGAGCAACACCGTCGGAATTCCCAGGATCCAGAAAATCAGCCCACCCAACGCCCCCTGGGTAATAGCCACCAGCAGGTTGCCCTTGACGGTTGCGCGCACCACCCGATTGAACTTCAACTGCAGGCGACGTTTCTGGTACTCCGCCAGGGGCACGGCAGTACGGACCTTGCGCACCAGCTCAGGGCCGTCACGCAGGAAAAAGAACAACAAATAAATCATGACGAAGAAACTCACCAGAAACTGAAACGTGCCCTGGCCGAAGCTGAACGCCTGAGTGGCGAAAAACTCGCTGCCTTGCATCGCACCTTTGACGATCCGCTCTCGCAGCCCGTTCAGGTTACCCAGGCCGAAACGGTCGAGCAGATTCTGGAAGTATGGCGGCAAGGCATCCCTGAAGCGGGCCAGATAATCGGCGATGTCCAACTCCCCGCTTTCCAGGCTCTTGTAGAGCGCCGCTCCTTCCTGAACCAGCAACGTACTGATGACGATCACCGGCAAGATCGCGATCACCACGCAAATACTCAATGTCAGCAACGAAGTGAGGTTGCGCTGCCAGCCGAGTTTCAATTGCAGGCGGCGCTGCATCGGCGCAAAGACGATCCCCAGGATCACTGCCCAGAATACCGCGCCGTAAAACGGCAGGAGGATCCAGATGAAAGCGATGGTGACCAGAATCAACATCAGCATCTGGGATTTGTCTTGCAGGCTCTTTCGGTTCATTTGTTTTCCATATCCTTGGCGCAATAAACGTTAGTCAGCCAGGATTCGCCGGAGTGCCTTCGCCTTTGCACGCTTGAGTTGATCCAGATCAATTGCACTTGACCGGTGGTGGCGTACCCTCGCCGCTTTTTGCGACCAGACGCCACCATGCCCTTCGTTGCTCCCGAACTGCTCGCCCCCGCCGGCACCCTGAAAAACATGCGCTATGCCTTCGCCTACGGCGCCGACGCGGTGTACGCCGGCCAACCGCGCTACAGCCTGCGTGTGCGCAACAACGAGTTCGACCACGCCAACCTGGCCTTGGGCATTGGCGAAGCCCAGGCCATGGGCAAGCGCTTCTATGTGGTGGTGAACATCGCGCCCCACAACGCCAAGCTGCGTACCTTCCTCAAAGACCTGGAACCTGTGATTGCCATGGCGCCGGACGCGCTGATCATGTCCGACCCCGGGCTGATCATGCTGGTACGCCGACACTTCCCAGAGATGCCGATTCATCTGTCGGTGCAGGCCAACACGGTGAACTGGGCAAGCGTCGAGTTCTGGCAACAGCAGGGCTTGAGCCGCATCATCCTGTCCCGAGAGCTGTCCCTGGAGGAAATCGCCGAAATCCGCGAGCAGGTGCCGGCCATGGAACTGGAGGTGTTCGTCCACGGGGCACTGTGCATGGCTTATTCCGGACGCTGCCTGCTGTCGGGCTACCTGAACCGGCGCGACGCCAACCAAGGCAGTTGCACCAACGCCTGTCGCTGGAAGTATTCGGCGCAACCGGCGCAGGAAAACGTGGTCGGCGATATCGTGCAAACCTGGCCAGCCGAACCGACCCTGGGCCTCGGCGCGCCCACCGACCAGGTGTTCCTGCTTCAGGAAGCGAACCGCCCGGAGGAATCGATGCCGGCCTTCGAGGACGAGCACGGCACCTACATCATGAACGCCAAGGATCTGCGGGCCGTGCAACACGTGGAACGGCTTGCCCGCATGGGCGTGCATTCCTTGAAGATCGAAGGTCGGACCAAGTCGCACTTTTATTGCGCACGTACCACCCAGGTCTATCGCCGGGCGATCGACGATGCCGTGGCCGGCCGGGAGTTTGACCGCAGCCTGATGACCGATCTCGAATCCCTGGCCCAGCGCGGCTACACCGAGGGCTTTCTACGCCGGCATGTGCATGATGAGTACCAGAATTACCAGAACGGCAGCTCGGTGGCAGAGCGCCAGCAGTTCGTCGGCGAACTGACCGGCCAGCGGCGCGAGCGTCTGGCCGAAGTCCGGGTCAAGAACCGCTTTGGCCTGGGCGATCACATGGAATTGATGACCCCCAAGGGCAACTTTCACTTCGACCTGCATCAGTTGCAGAACGTCAAAGGCCAGGGCATCGACGTGGCACCGGGAGACGGGCATGTGGTGTACGTGCCGATTCCGGATGCGGTGGATTTGCGGTTTGGGTTATTGATGCGCGATGTGCGCCAGGCGTAAAGGATAATCAGACACCACCCAATACATGTGGGAGCGGGCTTGCTCGCGAATGCGGTGTGTCAGCCAATATATTCACGCCTGACACACTGCATTCGCGAGCAAGCCCGCTCCCACAGAGATTTCGCGGTCAATGCAGGGTTTGTGAACTAACAGGTTTTCAGCCCTCGGCAGGAACTGCCGAAGGCTGCGATCCTTCTTTCTCGATAAGACCCGGTTGCCCAGGTGAAAACATCTGGATCGAGAGCAAAAGATCGCAGCCTTCGGCAGCTCCTGGACGTCAGATCCGGAACTGCCCCACCAATTTGCCCAGGCGCTGCCCCAGATCGGCCAGGCTGCGGGAGGTCTGGGCACCGAGTTGGGTTTCGTCGGCAACACTGTCCACTGCCACGGCGATCTGGTGCACGCTGCGGTTGATTTCCTCGGCCACAGCAGTCTGTTCTTCAGCGGCGCTGGCGATCTGGGCGTTCATCGAGTTGATGGTGCCGATCAACTGCGCCATGGTGTCCAGGGACGCCCCGGCCTCGTTGGCTTGTACCGACGTACCATCGCCCGCTTCGCTGGAGCGGCGCATCGCTTCCACCGCCGCGTGGGTGCCCGATTGCAGGCGATCAATCATGCCCTGGATTTCCTGGGTACTTTGCTGGGTCCGGCTAGCCAGGGCCCGCACTTCATCAGCCACCACGGCAAAACCGCGGCCCGCTTCCCCGGCACGAGCGGCCTCGATGGCGGCGTTCAGCGCCAACAGGTTGGTCTGCTCGGCGATCGAGCGAATCACTCCCAGCACGCTGACAATCGAAGCCACGTCCTGCTGCAAGCTGTCCAGGGACAGGCCGCTGCTGCGAATATCGTTCACCAGCGCATGAATCTGCTGGATGCTGCCGGCCACCACACGCTTGGCGGACTGGCCTTCTTCGTCGGTCTGCTGGGCCGCGACGGCGGCACCCTGGGCACTGCGAGCCACTTCCTGGGCGGCCGAAGACATCTCGTTGATCGCCGTGGCGACCTGGTCGGTTTCGTGACGCTGACGCTCCATGGCCTGCTCGGAGCGCTGCGCCTGCTCGGAAACCTGCGCCACCAGCCCAGTCAGTTGCGAGGTCATTTCGGTGATCTGCCGTACCAGACCGTGGATCTTGTCGACAAAACGGTTGAACGAGCCGGCCAGTTGGCCGAGTTCGTCCTGGCTGGTGATCGCCAGGCGGCGAGTCAGGTCGCCCTCGCCCGCCGCGATGTCATCGAGGTTGTCTTTCATCAGGTGCAGCGGCCGCAGGATGGCGTTGGCCAACAACATGCCCACCACCGCAATCAACAGCAATACCACGACAGCAATACCCACAATGCTCAGCAGAACGCCTTGCAAACGTTCTTGAACCTTGACTTCCACCAGTGCGACCTGGGCTTCGATGCCGTCCAGGTTGACCGAGCTGCCGACAGCCATGTCCCACTTGGGCAGGTATTCGGTGTAACCGAGCTTAGGCACCAGTTCCTTACTGTTGGGCAGTGGGGAGCTATATTCCAGATAGTGGGTCCCGTCCTTGGCGACTTTCACCAGGTCACGGTTGACATAGACACCGTTGGGATCGCGGTTGTCCTTGAAGTTTTTGCCCACACCGTCGGGGCTGTTGGCCTTGAAGAGGCGAACAGTTTCGGAGTCGTAACCGAAGAAGTAGCCGTCCTTGCCGTAGGCGACGTTCGACAGCAGCTTGATCGCCTCGGCCCGCGCGGCGTTGTCCCCGGGCGCCGACGCATCGTATATCGGCTTGATGGCCGTCAGCCCCACCGCTACGTAATTCTGCAGCGTGGCCTTGGCGTCGCTGAGCAAGCGTTCACGGGTTTGCTGGACCTCTTTACTGGCCTGTTCCTTCAGAATAAAGGCCGTGGTCAGGCTGATGATAACGGCGGACAGCAATACAGGCAGTATTGCCAAGGACAGAACTTTAGCCTTCAGGCTCAGGCGCATACTGGTCACTCTTGTCGGTTTTATGGCGTGGTTAACTGTGTTAACGGCACGACGTGGGAAAACTGTAGGACAAGGTGAACGGGCTCGGGCGAGTGGTCAGCAGAAGAGTCGCTGGGTTAAAGGGCCTCTTCGCGAGCAAGCCCGCTCCCACAATGGTTCAGCGGTGAACACAGAAAATGTGAGCATCAGCGATCCATTGTGGGAGCGGGCTTGCTCGCGAAAGGTGCGACTCCGTCCTTGAGCCTCGTTGAATAGACCTTACAACACCATCGCCGCCACCCAGCCAAACACCAGCAGCGGTAGGTTGTAATGGATGAAGGTCGGGACCACGGTGTCCCAGATGTGGTGGTGCTGACCATCGATGTTCAGGCCGGAGGTCGGGCCCAGGGTCGAGTCCGAAGCGGGCGAACCCGCATCACCCAAGGCTCCGGCGGTGCCGACGATGCAGACGATCGCCAGCGGGCTGAAACCCAATTGCAGGCACAGCGGCACGAATATCGTCGCCAGGATCGGTACCGTGGAGAACGACGAGCCGATGCCCATGGTCACCAGCAACCCCACCAGCAACATCAACAGGGCGCCGATGCCTTTGTTATGGCCGATCCAGGCCGCCGAGGTTTCCACCAGGCTCTGGACTTCACCCGTCGCCTTCATCACTTCGGCAAAGCCCGAGGCGGCGATCATGATGAAACCGATCATCGCCATCATCTTCATGCCTTCGGTGAACAGGTCGTCGGTTTCGCGCCAACGCACCACCCCCGATACCGAGAAAATCAGGAACCCGGCCAGGGCACCGATGATCATCGAATCCAGCAGTAGCTGAATGACGAACGCCGCCGCGATCGCAAGCCCCGCCACCAGCAGGCTCAACGGGTTGTAGCGTGTGGTGACCTGCTCAGCCCTGGCAATTGTTTTGAGGTCGTACACGCGCTTTTTGCGATACGTGAAAAACGCCATGGCCAAGCCAAACACCATGCCCAGTGCCGGAATGCCCATGGCGTGGGTGATGTTGATGCCACTGACGTCCACGCCGCTGCGGGCGACGTTGGCCAGCAGGATCTCGTTGAGGAAAATGTTGCCAAAGCCCACCGGCAGGAACATGTAGGGCGTTATCAGGCCGAAGGTCATGACGCAGGCAATCAACCGGCGGTCCAACTGCAGCTTGGTCAGCACATAAAGAAGCGGCGGCACCAACAGCGGGATAAAAGCGATATGGATCGGCAGAATATTCTGCGAGGCGACCGCGACCGTTCCCAGCAAGCCGATCAGGACCCATTTGACCGCCGAACCTGCGGCGACATCCTGGCGATCCACCATGGCCAGGGCTTTGTCGGCCAACGCATGCGCCATGCCGGACTTGGCAATCGCTACGGCGAAAGCACCCAGCAAAGCGTAGGACAACGCCACCGTTGCCCCGCCCCCGAGGCCGGCATTGAACGCCTTGAGCGTGGCGTCGATGCCCAGGCCACCCGTCAGGCCGCCCACCAGAGCGCCAATAATCAGCGCGATCACCACATGCACGCGGGACAGACTGAGCACCAGCATCACGCCAACCGCGGCAATTACTGCATTTATCATCATTACCTCAAAGCACAGCGATGGAGAGCCACCGGACAAAAAGGTCGCGACTTTGCAGGAAGCGGCGAGAAGCTGCAAGGGTCATGCGGCGGGTTTTAAGTTGGTCGCAATACATGAATTCGCCATATGGGCGCGATCAACGGAGTTTTTTAGATCAACCCAAACCAGTGTGGGAGCGGGCTTGCTCGCGAATGCGGTGTGCCAGTCATGAATTTTTACCTGACGGACCGCATTCGCGAGCAAGCCCGCTCCCACAGGGACTGGTACTCCACATCAGCGTCTGGGCAGTTCGATCGTGACCTTCAGCCCGCCCCATTCGCTGTCGCCCAGCGCCAGCGTCCCGCCCCAGGTGTCGACAATGTCCCGCACGATGCCCAGCCCCAACCCGTGCCCATCGGTCTGCTCATCGAGCCGCGCACCCCGACTGAAGACCTGATCGCGGCGGTCTGCGGGAATGCCTGGCCCATCGTCTTCCACCACCAGACTGAACCCCTCGGCTGTCTCGCTCACGGTCAGGCGCACTTGCGCGTCGGCCCATTTGCAGGCGTTGTCCAGCAGGTTGCCCAGCAGCTCCAGCAGATCTTCACGATCCCAGGGCAGGTGCAGGCCGGGCGGTGCGACATAAGCCAAGTGCAAGTGTTCCCCATGGATCATGTTCAGCGTGGCCAGCAGCGCCGGCAGTTCCGCGTCGCAGTCAAGATGGGCACCGGGCAAAGCGTCGCCGGACAGCCGGGCGCGGTTGAGTTCGCGGTTCAGGCGCTGGCGGACCTGCTCCAGTTGTTCGAGCAACAGCTTGCGCAGCTCGGGGTAAGGGTCGAGTTTTTCATTTGCAGCCAGGCTTTGCAGCACCGCCAGCGGGGTTTTCAGGGCATGTCCCAGGTTGCCCAGGGCGTTGCGCGAACGTTTGAGGCTGTCTTCGGTATGGGCCAACAGATGGTTGATCTGCGCCACCAGCGGTTCCAGTTCCCGGGGCACCTGTTCGTCAAGTTGCGAACGCTGCCCGCGCTGCAACTGGGCGATCTGCTCCCGGGCTTTGTCGAGCGGGCGCAAGGCACGGTGCACCGTGATGCGCTGCAACAACAGAATCAGCAGCAACCCCGCCAAGCCAAGTCCCAGGCCGATCTGCTGCATGCGCAGGAAAGTGTCCCGCACGGGCGTGTAGTCCTGGGCCACGCTGATGGAAATCGCCTGGCCCAGACGCCGATAGTCGGTACGCAGTACCAGCAGCTTCTGACCTTCAGGCCCCAATTGCAGGTTGCTGTGCAGCCCCGGATGGTCGAGACGGGGCAACTCCTGGTCCCACAGGGACCGGGAGCGCCAATGCTCATCGGCAAAATCAATGCGGAAATAATGCCCGGAAAACGGTCGCAGATAGGCCGGCGACAAGCGTCGCTCATCCAGTTGCAGGCCTTGCGGACCACGCACCAGGGCGACCAGCAGGTTCTCGCTGTCGTTGCGCAGCCCCGCCTCCAGATACCGCTGCAAACCCAGCTCGAACAGCCACAGACTGGTCTGCGCCAGAACCAGACCGACCACCACCATTACACCGATCAGGCCAAGGCTCAGGCGCCGCTGGATCGATCTCACTGCGCCTGCCCGCCGAACAGGTAACCCTGGCCGCGACGGGTTTCGATCACGCTGCGGCCCAGCTTGCGCCGCAAGTGATTGACATGGACTTCCAGCACATTGGAATCGCGCTCGGTTTCACCGTCATACAGGTGTTCGGCGAGATGGCTCTTGGAAAGGATCTGCTCGGGATGAAGCATGAAGTAGCGCAACAAGCGAAACTCGGCTGCGGTCAGTTGGATTTCGGTGCCATCGCGACTCACACACTGGCGTCCCTCATCCAGATGCAGGCCGGCCGCCTGGAGCGTCGGCTGGTTGGCCTGGCCATGGGAGCGGCGCAGCAGTGCCTGGATCCGCAGGTGCAGCTCTTCGGGATGAAAGGGTTTGGTCAGGTAATCGTCGGCCCCGGCCTTGAGGCCTTCGATGCGCTCGGCCCAGGAACCGCGGGCGGTCAGGATCAGCACCGGCGTGCTCAAGCCGCCCGCGCGCCATTGGGCCAACACTTCAAGCCCCGGCACACCCGGCAAGCCGAGATCGAGGATGATCAGGTCATAAGGCTCACTGCTGCCCTGATAAACCGCGTCGCGACCATCAGCGAGCCAATCGACGGCGTAACCCTGCCGCGTCAGCCCGGCCATCACTTCGTCGGCCAGGGGAACATGATCTTCCACCAGAAGCAGGCGCATCAGTCTTCCTCATCTTTGAGTAAACGGCCGGTCGCGGCGTCCAGGTCCAGTTCGCGCACGACGCCGTCGGTCGCCAGCAATTCGACCTCGTAAATATAGACGCCGTGTTTTTCTTCCAGCTCGGCCTCCAGCAGCTTGGCGCCAGGGTGGCGATCCAGGGCCTGTTGCAGCAAGTGTTCCAGGGGCAGGATCACACCCTGCTGCCGCAATTGCAGGGCCTCATCCTGGTCCAGGTCCCGGGCAACCGCCAGTGAACAGAATATCAACAGCGCCAGCGCCCAACGGCTGCGGGGGCGTAAATTAAGCTTCATTACAGATCCTGATGATTCTTGAGCACCTTGCCGTCAACCGCGTCCAATTCAAGTTCCCAGTCAACGCCCTGGGCATCGCGAAGGTCCACCTGATAGATGTACTTGCCGTACTCTTGTTCCAGCTCGGTATCGGTCAGGGTGGCGCCAGGGTGTTCGGACAAGACAGTGGCGTTGAGTTTTTCAACGGACAGAATGGTACCAGCGTCCCGCAGCTTTTGTGCTTCGTCAGCCGTGAGGTCTCGTGCGTTGGCCAGGCTACTGATGGCCATCAAGATCGCAATGGAAAAGGCAGTCAGGCGGTTCATGGATCATCTCCTTTTTTGTAATCTTCACCGGGAACTGTATCGGGACGAACTTAACTGAAACTGAATTGCCATCATTGAACGCAGGTCAATCTGGCAAGCCCTGCTCACCATAGGGGTCGGTCAGTTAACATGAATGAGACTGACGTACCGTCATCGCGAGCAGGCTCGCTCCCACAGGGGATGATGTCGTTAAATTATCCGCTGCACCCTTCGAGACCGATATGACCGCCATCCACATCAAGTTCCCTGCCCTGACCCTCAAGGCCGGCCCGCGTGCTCTGGCACGCATTCGCCAGGCTGGCCTGAACGCTGCCGATGTTGGCATTCTGCCGGGTGCCGCCGGTGGCCCCAAGGCCTTGGGCATTCAGGGGCTGGACCTGGCGCTGTTCGGCGAGTGGCTGCCCGCCGCGCCCCGGGAGCGCTCGCTGATCGGTGCCTCGGTGGGCTCCTGGCGCTTCGCCAGCGCCTGCTTGCCGGATGCCGCCGAGGGGATCCGGCGCCTGGGCACCCTGTACAACGAGCAAAGCTTTGCCAAAGGCGTGACCATGGCCGGGGTCAGCCAGAGTTCCCAACACATGCTCGATGATCTGCTTCAGGGTCGCGACACGTCGATCCTCGACAACCTGCATTACCGGCTCAACATCATGGTGGTCAAAAGTCACGGCTGGCTGGCCCAGGATCATCGCGGGCGGCTCGGCCTGGGATTGTCGTCGGTGATCGCCGACAACCTGCGAGGCCGAGCGCGCCTGTCGCGGCATTTCGAACGGCTGATCGTCCACGACCCACGCCGGGCGCCGCCGTTGCACCCGTTGAACGACTTTCCGTCACGCTTCGTCCCGCTGGAGGCCGGGAATCTACGCCAGGCGCTGCTGGCATCCGGCTCGATTCCGATGGTGATGGAGGGCGTGCGTGATCTGCCGGGCGCCGGTGCTGGCACCTACCGCGACGGCGGCCTGTTGGACTACCACTTGGACCTGCCCTACAGCGGCGAGGACATCGTGTTGTATCCGCACTTCACCGACCGGGTCATTCCCGGCTGGTTCGACAAGGGCCTGCCATGGCGCCGGGGGAACGTCGAGCGTCTGCAGAACGTGCTGTTGCTGGCGCCGTCCCGTGAATACCTGGCGCGCCTGCCCTTCGGCAAACTGCCAGACCGGAACGACTTCAAACGTTTCATGGGTGATGACACGAGCCGCCGCAAATACTGGCGCACGGCGATGGATGAAAGCCGCCGGCTCGGTGACGAGTTCCTGGAGCTGGCGGCCAACGGGGGGCTGGGCGGGCGGTTGCTGACCCTTTAGTCAGCACGGTCGCGCAACGCCGGAACCAAACTGATAAACTCCGCCGCCTGCCTCGCGACCGCTACCTTTAAAGAGCCTGAACTTGTGGAAATCTTCAAAGAATTTACCTTCGAATCCGCCCACCGCCTGCCCCACGTGCCGGACGGTCACAAGTGTGGCCGCCTGCACGGTCACTCGTTCAAAGTGGCCATACACCTGAGCGGTGACATCGACTCGCACACCGGCTGGATTCGGGACTTCTCGGAGATCAAGGCGATCTTCAAGCCGCTCTACGAGCGCCTGGACCACAACTACCTCAACGACATCCCTGGCCTGGAAAACCCCACCAGCGAAGTCCTGGCCAAGTGGATCTGGAATCAGTTGAAGCCATTGTTGCCGGAGCTCTGTGCCATTCGCATCCATGAGACCTGCACCAGCGGTTGCATCTACCGCGGCGAGTAACCACTTTCCTTGTGGCAAGGGAGCTTGCTCCCGCTGGGCTGCGCAGCAGCCCCAAAAGCAGCGACTCTATTCAACCTGATACACCGCAACTTCAGGCTTGAGGACCGCTTCGCGGCCCAGCGGGAGCAAGCTCCCTCGCCACAATCGGTTTTTTCCCATGTGAATCGGGTCTATGCTCTGTCCCTGAGCCATTTCCAGTGAAGCTCCCATCATGACCAACTGGCCCCTGGACCACGAATACAACTTCAACGGGCACCGCATCCGCTACGCCGTCCACGGCGACGGCCCGCCGCTGGTGTTTGTCCACGGCACGCCTTTCTCTTCCTACGTGTGGCACCGAATCGCCCCGCTGTTCTTCGCCACTCACAAGGTGCATTACTTTGACCTGCTGGGTTACGGCCAATCCGCACAGCCGGACGCAGATGTTTCCCTCGGTGTGCAAAACCAGTTGCTCGCACAATTGCTGGAACACTGGGGCCTGGATTGCCCGGACGTGGTGGCCCACGATTTTGGTGGCGCAACCGCCCTGCGCACGCACCTGCTCAACGGCAAGCATTACCGCAGCCTGACCCTGATCGATCCGGTGGCGCTGTCGCCCTGGGGTTCACCCTTTGTCCAACATGTGCGCCAGTATGAGGCGGCGTTCAGCGGCCTGCCCGATTACATTCAGCGGGCCATCGTGCCAACCTATATCCGGGGTGCGATCAACAGACAGATCCCGGATGAAGAACTGGCGCCGTACGTGCAGCCCTGGCTGGGCGAGACCGGCCAGGCCGCGCTCTATCGGCAGATCGCGCAGATGGACGAGCGCTATACCCGCGAGGTCGAGCCGTTGTATGCAACCGTGCGCTGCCCGACGCAGATCCTTTGGGGAGAGGACGATCAGTGGATCCCCATCGAACGCGGTCGGGCGCTACAAAAACGGATCCCCGGCGCGCAGTTCCATCCTGTCCCGAACGCTGGGCATCTGGTCCAGGAAGACGCGCCGGAGGCCGTCGTTGCGTCGGTGTTGCGGTTCCTAGCGCTGCACTCTCCCACCTGAAGAAACCGCATGACTTTGTGGGAGCGGGCTTGCTCGCGAAGGCGGTGTGTCAGTTACCAATACACTGGCTGACACTCCGCTTTCGCGAGCAAGCCCGCTCCCACAAGGAAACCGCATAGGCAGTGGACACTGTGTTCCAACTTGAATCACCGCCGCACCGCTTTCGCCCTCTTTGCCCACCCAACCCCAAAGATTGTCTATAAATAACCTCGCGCTCACTCGTTTGGCACGGGCGCTGCACGCTTGCGACATCTCTCTCCTGCGCAAGGACCTCCACATGACTCAAAACGATCCGGCTAACGACTATCCCTTGAGCGAAGTGCCGATGCATGCCCGCAAGGGCCTGGCCTCCACGGCCATGGTGCTGCTGGGCTTCACCTTTTTCACCGCCACCATGTTTGCCGGTGGCAAGCTGGGGGTAGCGTTCGGTTTTGCCGAAATGCTCACGGTCATCGTGATCGGCAATCTGCTGTTGGGCCTGTATGCCGCCGGCCTGGGTTATATCGCCTTCAAGAGCGGGCTCAATTCGGTGCTGATGGGTCGCTTCTGTTTCGGTGAGGTGGGCAGCAAGCTCAGCGACTTGATCTTGGGTTTCACCCAGATCGGCTGGTATGCCTGGGGCACGGCGACGGCGGCGGTGGTACTGGGCAAGTATTTTCATTTGAACGAAGGCACCGTGCTGGGGCTGATGGTGCTGTTCGGCCTGGGTTTCTGCGTTACCGCCTACATTGGTTATCGCGGGCTGGAGATCCTGTCGTACATCGCCGTGCCGGCCATGATGTTGCTGCTGATGTTGTCGATGTGGGTCGCCACGGTAAAGGTCGGAGGTCTGGATGGGTTGCTGGCGGTGGTGCCGACGGGCAGTCTCGATTGGTCCACCGCCATCACGCTGGTGTTCGGCACGTTCGTCAGCGGCGCCACCCAGGCGACCAACTGGACACGGTTCTCCCGCTCCGCGAAGATCGCGGTGCTGGCAAGCCTGATCGGCTTTTTCATCGGCAACGGCCTGATGGTATTGATCGGCGCCTACGGAGCCATCGTCTATCAGCAGCCGGACGTGGTGGAAGTGCTGCTGTTGCAAGGCTTCGCCATGGCGGCGATGGCGATGCTGCTGCTCAACATCTGGAGCACCCAGGACAACACCATCTACAACTTCGCCGTGGCCGGCTGCAACCTGCTGCGCACCCGTCGGCGCAAAACCGTGACCCTGGGCGGCGCGGCGATCGGCACACTGCTGGCCCTGCTGGGCATGTACGATCTGCTGGTGCCTTACCTGATTTTGCTGGGCACGGTGATCCCGCCGATTGGCGGAGTGATCATGGCCGATTTCTTCTTCCGCTGGCGCGGCCGCTATCCACGCTTGGCTGAGGCGCAGCTACCGGCGTTCAACTGGCCGGGGCTGTTTGCGTACGCCGCAGGCACCCTCGCGGCGTTCACGTCGCCCTGGGTTGCGCCACTGGTAGGAATCGCCACCGGCGCGCTAACGTATGTGATATTGATCGGCCTATTGGGAATTCGCGCCACCGATACCCCCCTACAAGATCTTTGAGAAGGACTCGCTTGATGCACATCATCAACGCCCGCCTGCGCAACCGCGAAGGCTTGCATGAATTGCACCTGGAAAACGGCCTGATCGCCAGCATTGCCCGCCAGACCGAAGCCCCGAGCCTTGGCCCGCAAGACCTCGACGCCGGCGGTAATCTGGTGGTGCCGCCCTTCGTCGAACCGCACATTCATCTGGATGCCACCCTCACCGCCGGCGAACCCCGCTGGAACATGAGCGGAACGCTGTTCGAGGGTATCGAGTGCTGGGGCGAGCGCAAGGCCACCATCACCCAGGAAGACACCAAGACCCGCGCCAAAAAAACCATCCAGGCCTTGGCCGCCCATGGCATCCAGCATGTACGCACCCATGTCGACGTCACCGATCCTGACCTCACCGCCCTCAAAGCCATGCTTGAAGTGCGTGAGGAAAGTCGTCACCTGATCGACCTGCAGATCGTCGCGTTTCCCCAGGAAGGCATCGAGTCCTACCGCAACGGCCGCGAACTGATGGAAGAAGCGATTCGAATGGGTGCCGACGTGGTGGGCGGCATTCCGCATTTCGAGTACACCCGGGATCAAGGCGTCAGCTCGGTGAAGTTCCTGATGGACCTGGCCGAGCGCACCGGTTGCCTGGTGGACGTGCATTGCGACGAGACCGACGACCCGCACTCGCGTTTTCTCGAAGTGCTGGCCGAAGAAGCCCGCAGCCGCGACATGGGCGCCCGCGTCACCGCCAGCCACACCACGGCCATGGGCTCCTATGACAATGCCTACTGCGCCAAGCTGTTTCGCCTGCTCGGGCACTCGGGCATCAGCTTCGTTTCCTGCCCCACCGAAAGCATCCACCTGCAGGGCCGTTTCGATAATTTCCCTAAACGCCGCGGCGTCACTCGGGTCAATGAACTGCTCGAAGCGGGGATGAACGTGTGCTTCGGCCAGGACTCCATCGTCGACCCGTGGTACCCCCTGGGCAACGGCAATATCCTGCGGGTACTCGAAGCCGGCCTGCACATCTGCCACATGCTGGGTTACCGCAACCTGCAAAGCGCCCTGGACCTGGTCACCGACAACAGTGCCAAGGCCATGGCCCTGGGCGAGCGCTACGGCCTGGAACCCGGGCGCCCGGCGAACCTGCTGATCCTCTCGGCCGACAGTGACTACGAAGTGATCCGCAGCCAGGGCCTACCGCTCTACTCCATTCGCAATGGCCAAGTGCTGATGAAGCGGCAGATGCCGGTGGTGGAGTTTGCGGTTCAGCCAGGTTGAGGTCATCGCGATAGTGGTGGTTCAGCTACCGTATGGCTGAATGTGCTGCCGTCTTCGCGAGCAAGCCCGCTCCCACATGGGGTCTGTGTTATGCACGAGATCTGTGTTCACGGAAGATCAACTGTGGGAGCGGGCTTGCTCGCGAAGACATCATTCGCCGCACCGCATGCCTCCAGACATTTGCGAAGTGTCGAAACCTAAGGGAGGGGTTCGGCAGTACCAAACAACCTCACCCGCATCAACTCACCCGCCTGTTCTTCCAGCAGAATCGGCGCCGTGCCACCCGGCATCACCACACTCACCGCCCCCGCCTTCACCCAGCCCACCCGCCACGCGGCGCTGGCCACGGCACTGGCGCTGGTGCCCGAGGAGGCGGTGGGGCCTTCACCCCGCTCGAACACCCGGGCAACCACGCGCCCTTCGGCTTCGAGCCAGGCCCATTGCAGATTCACCCCCGCCAGGCAGGGCACACCGGCCCCAGCGGGCGGCGCATAGGCAATGCGCGTCAGGCTTTGCGCCAATGCCGGGGCACGCATCTGCGGGTTACTTGGCAACGTCTCGGCGCTGTCCACCAAGGTCACGCAGTGCGGGTTGCCAATGTTCACGAACTGACTGCTGCCCCAGGCCGGATTCAAAGCATGAAGCACAGCCACACGGCTGACCTCGCGCTGGTTGACGATCTCGCTTTGCACACCGTGAGCAACTACAGCGCCGGGCCCGAAAAGTGGTTTTCCCAAGTCCAGCCAGAAACCTGAGAGACCTTCGAACTCCGCCACGCGAACCGCCGTTTGCAGCGGTGACATGCCTTCACGTTTGTCGTGATGAACCTGTAGCACGCACTCACCCTCGCTCGGCATCAGGCCTTGCGCTTTGAGGGCCTGGGAGAAAATCGTCAGGCCATTGCCACTGCGCTCGGCCAGGGTGCCGTCGGTGTTGACGATCAACAGGTCAAACGGTGGCTCATTCTGGAACGGGCCGATCAGCAGACCATCGCTGCAATGGGCCTTGGCATCCGGCGGCGCCTGGCCCGGAGCCCAACTACAGAAGGCCTGCACTGCCGCTTGGCTCCAGGCTTGGCGTGCCTGTGCAGCCTGGGCGGCTGTCGGCGGCAGGTCAATGCCTTGGGCACGGACCTGTTGCGGTGAGACCACCCCATAAATATTGCCCCGTGCATCATAAAACTGCGTCATGGACCAGACCCGGATTCAGCCAGCGAAAGCCGGTACTTTATTCCGGCCAAGGCTGTGCAGGCAAAGCGTGCTTGCCACCCACGCACCTCTTCGGCACCTTGAGGTCGCGGCGCGGTCAGTGGATGTGCAAGCATAGGGCCCGCCCGCACCCTCGCCTCGCAAAACCAAGGACGTTTCATGACTGCCATTACGCCACCGCCCACCTTCATCCCCGGACGCCTGGAACAGATGTCCACCCGCATTGCCTATCTCATCGCCGGCGTCGGGATCGCGGCCTGGGCCCCGCTGGTGCCGTACGCCAAGGTGCGGGCGAACCTGGACGAAGGCACTCTCGGGTTGCTGTTGTTATGCCTTGGGGTGGGGTCGATTCTGGCGATGCCGATTGCCGGCGCACTGGCGGCGCGGTTTGGCTGCCGTCGGGTGCTCAGTGGCGGCACGATTCTGATCTGCCTGGCCTTGCCGGCGCTGGCAACGATGACGTCTTTGCCCTGGCTGGTGGCAGCCTTGTTTTTGTTTGGCGCCGGCCTCGGCACCGTGGACTCGACCGTCAACCTGCAGGCGGTGATCGTCGAGCGAGCCAGCGGCAAGACCATGATGTCGGGTTTTCACGGCATGTTCAGCCTCGGCGGGATCATTGGCGCGGCCGGTGTGAGCGCACTGCTCGGCCTGGGCCTGTCGCCGCTGGGGGCGACGCTGGTGGTTAACGCAGTGTTGCTGGTGGCGCTGTTCAAGGCGGCGCCGCATCTGCTGCCCTATGGCAGTGAAAGCTCGGGCCCGGCGTTTGCCATTCCCCACGGCGTGGTGCTGTTTATCGGCATCCTGTGTTTCGTCGTTTTCCTGGCCGAAGGCGCGGTGTTGGACTGGAGCGCGGTATTCCTGGTCGCCGAGCGTGATATGGATACGGCCTATGCCGGGCTCGGTTATGCCGCGTTCGCGCTGACCATGACCGTCGGCCGGTTGACGGGGGATTCGGTGGTGCATCGCCTGGGCGCCAAACGCGTGATTATCTATGGCGGCGCGATCGCCGCTACCGGGTTCCTGTTGGCGACCCTGGCGCCGATGTGGCAGGCGGCGCTGTTGGGGTATGCGCTGGTGGGGGTAGGTTGTTCGAATATCGTGCCAGTGCTGTACACCGCGGTCGGCAAGCAGACCCTGATGCCTGAAGCGATCGCCGTACCGGCCATCACCACCATCGGCTACGCCGGCATCCTCGCCGGCCCGGCACTGATCGGATTCGTCGCCCATGGCAGCAGCCTGAGCTTTGCGTTTGGGTTGATTGCCCTGTCGTTGGTGGCCGTGGCGGTGAGTGGGAAAGTGTTGAAGGTTTGAAGCGTTACACCACGCTTTCTGTGGAAAGGAGATTTATCTGTGGCGAGGGGATTTATCCCCGCTGGGCTGCAAAGCAGCCCTAAAATCACCCACTCGGTGTGTCAGGCAGATTGAGCCTGCCGCTTCGGGTCTGCTGCGCAGCCCAGCGGGGATAAATCCCCTCGCCACAGGAGCACGCGTCAACCCTGGTTGTTCATCAGAACCCTACACTCGCCTGCACAAAAAACGTCCGGGGTGCGCCCACATAAATGCCCGAGTTGTTGTCGCTGGAGCGGGTGTAGTACTGATGGTCGAACAGGTTCTTCACCCCAGCGCCGACCTTCAGGTTCGATAGCTGCGAACCGAAATCGTAGCCGGCGCGCACGTTCCAGAGCACGTAACCGGGCATGTCACCGTAGCGTCCATCGGCGCTGCCGTCGGTGATGTAGTCGTCGCTGAAGCTGCCGTCGGGGTTCACGCTGTTGCCGGGTGAACGTTGTTTGGACTGAGCAAAGGCATCGAGGTTGTACGTCCAGCGATTGATCTCATAACGCAACCCCAGGTTCGCCACCTGACGCGAGTAGAACGGCAGGTCACGGCCCTTGAAGCTTGGAATATCACCTTCATAAGTTGCACGGGTGTAGGTGAAACCGGCATTGGCGCTCAGGCCTTCCAGGCGTGGATCCAGCGCAGCCATGTCGTAGTGCACCGAGGCTTCCAGGCCCTGGTGCTTGGTCGCGCCCATGTTGGTCCAACCCACGTCGTTGCTGATGTACTGCAACTCGTCGTCGAAGTCGATGTAGAACAGCGTCACTTCCCCGCCCCACACGTCATCGTTGTAGCGCGTACCGATCTCGTAGGTCTTGGCTTTTTCCGGGCTCAGGCCGTTGGCGGTGTCGTTGCCGTTACCGCCCTGGCCGAGCTGGAAATACTGCAGGCTGCCAAACGAGGTTTCGTAGTTGGCGAACAGTTTCCAGGCATCGGACAGGTGATACATCACGCTCAGGGCCGGCAGCGGCTCGTTGCTGTCGATACTGCGGCGTTTCTCCTCAACCGGGCGGCCGGCGGTGTCGAGTACCGGGCGGTCGTGCCACTCAGTGCTGATGCGTTCAAAACGGATCCCCGGGGTGATGGTCCATTTGCCGACGTCGATCTTGTCATCGATGTAGACCGCGTGGGCTTCAGTGCCGCCAGTGCGGTCCTGATAGACATGGCCGTCGGACCCCGGCCGCACCACCGGCTGATTATCGCGCAGCGCCAGGCGACTGGCCTCTTCGTGCATGCCTTCCTTGAGGTAGCGATAACCGACGCTGGCTTCCTGAGTGGTCGAGCCCAGGTCAAACACATGGGACACCCGCGGCTCGATGCCGAAGGTGTAGTAAGTACGCGGGTAGGACACCAGGTTGCGCTGGTCCCGGTTGGCGATGGTGCTGCCCCGGTAGCTGTCGGAATAATAGGTCAGCACTTCGGCCTG
This sequence comes from Pseudomonas sp. NFACC45, assembly GCF_900113505.1. NCBI lineage: Bacteria > Pseudomonadati > Pseudomonadota > Gammaproteobacteria > Pseudomonadales > Pseudomonadaceae > Pseudomonas > Pseudomonas sp. NFACC45. Next base: position 113,537 of record NZ_FOPO01000008.1, on the reverse strand, counting down.
GGTACGGTCGCTGATCTCGCGGATCCACTTGAACGACACGTCCTTGCGCCGGCCGGCGAAGTTGTCCCAGTCACGGTCGGACTGATACGGGTCCGCGTCGTATTGCGCCTGGGTCAGGCCGCCGGGCATGTCAGCCTTGGCGTCGTAGTAATGGAAATTCAGCGAGAAGTCGTCCACCTCGGTGGGCGCCCAATGGGTCTTGAGGATGACGTCGTCGATGTCATTATCGTTGTTGCTCCGGCGATAGCCATTGCCGTTGACCCCCGAATACAGGAGCGCAACGCCCATGCCGTTATCGGCCGTGCCGCCGAGAAAAGCGCTATCGATGTGCTTCCAGCCGCCGCGCTGGGAGGTTTCCAGGGTGGTGCCGATTTCACCGGTGGCTTTTTCCGGAATGGCGCGGGTCACGAAGTTGATCACCCCGCCGACGTTCTGCGGCCCGTAACGCACGGACCCGGCGCCGCGCACCACATCGATGCTGTCCAGGTTGCCCGCAGAAATCGGCGCCATGGACAGTTGCGGCTGACCGTAAGGCGCAAACGCTGCCGGCACGCCGTCGATCAGCACCGTGGAACGGGGCGACAGACGCGAGGTGAGACCGCGCACGCCGACGTTCAGCGAGATGTCGCTGCCGCCAGTGCCATTGGCATCTTGCACCTGCACACCCGGCACCCGCCGCAGTACATCGCCGACGTTCATCGCACCCTGCTCCACCATCGCTTCGCGGCGAATTACCGTACGCGCGCCGGCATGGTTCTGCACCACTTCGGCATTGGCATCGCCGAGCCAGTCACCAACCACCTGGATGGCGGTGGCCCCCAGTTCCAGCGGGCCGCCAGTGGACGCCGAAGGCGCTGGCAGCACGGTCACCGAACCCTCATCGATCTGGTATTGCAGGCCGCTGCCTTGCAGCAGTCGGCCGAGGGCCGCTTCCGGGGACAAGTTGCCGTCCACCGCCGGGGCTTGCTTACCGGCCACCAGCTCCGGGCTGAAGAACACCTGCAAAGAGGTCTGCTGGCCGAGCTGGCTCAAAGCCTGAGCCAGCGGTTGCGCCTGGATGTGAATGGGCGTGGCGGCCTGATCGGCGAAGGCCTGGGGCAGCGCAGCGCTGACGGCCAGGGTGAGGGCCAGCGGCAGCCAGCGGGCGGGGGTGCGGTTGTTATTTTTGAGGGAGGTTTTCACGTCGAACCTTGTCCTGTTGAATCGCAAGAATACGCGTCTGTTAATGCAAACCAGTTGCAGTTGGACAAGAAGACGAAGAACTCGAAAAAAACCTGAATCTACCGCGCAATTATTTCCTGGCTGCCGTCATCCAGGGTGCGCACGGCCACCGGCAGAATGTTCGGCAAAGCCTTGAGCAGCGCCTCGGGGTTATCCGAGCGAAACACGCTGGTCAGACGCAGGTTGCCCACCGCCGCGCTGCCGATGCGCAGGGGTTTAGCGCGATAACGGGACACCTCCTGGGCGACTTCGCTCAAGGGAGCGTTGTTGAACACCAGTTTTCCGTGGCGCCAGGCGGTGAGTTCATCGGCGTTGATGCCATAAGGTGCGCCGACCTTGCCCTGTGCATCGATACGCGTGCCAAGGCCGGCCGTGAGGCTGACGAACTCGGCCTGCGACGCGTCGCGCCCCTGGACCTTGACACTGCCCTGCTCCACCGCCACCCGGGTTGAGTCGGCATCGCGGCGCACATCGAAGCGCGTTCCGGTCACCGTCACCCGGCCGTTGCCCGCCTCCACCGTAAACGGCCGGCCGGCGTCATGCTCGACGCGAAACAACGCCTCGCCTTCGGCCAGCTCCACGCGCCGTTGATGGTGGGCGAACTGAACACGCACGCGGCTGCGGCTGTTGAGGTCGATCACCGAACCGTCCGGCAAAGCGATATGCCGGCGCTCGCCCAGGGCCGTGGCAAATTCAGCGCTGTAATCGCTGGAAGCGCCCAAGCCGCTGAACAACCCCAGCCCAACCGCCATCGCCAACAGCCCGGCGGCCACGGCGAAGCGCAACAGCGGTCGACGCTTGGGACGTTTGGCAGGTGGTTCGCACAACGCTTGCAGACGTTCCTTGGGCAACAGATCCGTGGCGCTCCAAATGCCCTGCAGCAGTTGAATCTCATCACGGTGATTAGGATGTTCGTCCAGCCAGGCCTCGTAACGCTGGCGCTCATCGACACTCATGACGGGGGCTTGCAAGCGTACGAACCATTGCGCCGCCTCGTCGCGCACCCGGTTCTGCCCGCACGGGCATTCACGGTTATCCATCATGGAAGGTCCTGTGGCTCAGGTGGAAGATAACGACGGGTCATTGGCCAGGCCCGTCCAGACGATCGCGCAGATGCCGCAGGGTGCGGATCATATACTTTTCCACCATGTTTTTTGACAAGCCCAGGCGCTCGGCGATTTCCGCCTGGGTCAAGCCTTCGATCTTCTGCCAGACAAACACCGTACGGCAATTGGCCGGCAGCTCGGCCAGTGCCCTTTCGATGGAGTCTGCCAACTGGATCGCGTGCATGTAGTGCTCCGGGTCGCCCGAAAGCGACTGGCTGTGATCGAGCGCCGCCTCCTCCATGGCGCCCCGTCGATCTTCGCGCCGATAGCCATCCACCGCAATGTTGCGTGCCGTCTGGTGCAAATAGGCCCGCGGCTGCTGGACATCGGCCGAATCGGACTCAAGCACCCGCACGAAAGTATCGTGGGCCAGGTCCTCGGCCTGCTGGCGATTGCGCAGACGACGGGTCCAGGTGCCGATCAACTCTTCGTAATGTTCGAAAAAGCCTGGTCTGCGGGGCGGCTTGGGGGTCATCGCACTGCGCTGTGGGGACGGGGCGTGAATAGTAATGCTTCCTATTAAGCTGAAGCAAACGTATTGCAGTGCCTGTCGTCCGAAGCTTCAAAGCTGAGTGTAAGCGCGCGGCAGATTTGGCACCGCCTAGCGCGCTGTTTGGCACCGCTAGCCTCATGCGGCGGTCAACACACACTGCCGCTCACTCCATACCTGTAAGCCAAACAGGCGCCATAGGTCGTTGCGCACTGTTGGGGAAGTCTACTGCTTGCGGCCAATCACGCAGCGCCTGGCGGTAGGTCAGCATCTCGTCGAACTGCTCGGTGCCTAGCGTGGTAGGCCGCTGTAGGCCCTGCTCGTCGCGATGGCGGTTCACCAGCCACTCCGACGCGCTCAACGCGCCATCGCGCCACGCCCGCTCAACCAGGGCAGCCTCCTCGGTTGCCGCAGGCATGAAAGCACCCTCGATATAGCGCTCTCCCTGGACCGTCCCCACTGTACAGGGAAGCCACTCAAGCGATGGATGGAAGCGATCCACCGGATCGGTGCCGGTCACTTCGCGCACCACGCCATCTACAATCAATGCCCACATATCACGCTACCTCAATCAAGACTTCGCCGACGGCACCAAGGCCACCTCCACGCGTACCCGACGTGCCGGAGCCACCCGAAGCGCCACCGCCTGGGGCTCGACCGTCAGGCCCTTTTAACCAGGACTGCGCCCGCCCCTCGCCACCATAGCCTCCACCTGTGCCCAAGGCTGTCGGTAGCCCCGCGCTCGCCGCCGAAACGGGGTAGATAACATCCCCCGTCGTCGTTCCCGATGAGCCCGCCGAGGTACCGGCAGAACCGCCTGCCCCGCCCGATGAGCTGATGTACGCACCAAAGGATGAGGTGCCGCCGTTACTGCCCGAGTTACTGGCGCCCGCCGCTCCGCCAGTCCCGCCAACGCCTACCGTAACTGTGACCGAGGTCACACCAACCAGATCGATAGCGGATGAACCGCGCCCACCGCCGCCACCACCACCGCCTGACCCTGTCGCTGACTCCGTATGCCCACCGCCACCGCCGCCGCCAGTAACCGTTACTCGCGCCCGACGACGCCCCGAGCGAAACACCGCTGGAACGGTATAGGTGAAAACGCCAGCAGCCTGATATTTGGCAATGACGGACGTGATGCTTGGAGGCAATTGCGCCTGGCCCACGCACCACCACTTACCGGCCCCGTCACTGCGTAAGTGCAGGTAGTCACCTGCAAATAGCAACTCAGTAGAGGGCAAGCCAGTAGCTACCGTGGAAGTGTCCAGCATGATCTTGTCAGTGCCGGACGTGACAATAACCAAGCTATTCGCCGCGAGGTCAACCCGGCGCAGAACCACCTCCAGAATGCCCAATGCAGCGTCGGAGGGTGGCAAGCTGAAGGTGCGGTCGCCAGCCCCTGCATCCAGTAGTAACAGTCCACGGTGAGCTGACGTAAGGGCCGTGTTAGCGCTAAGACTAACGACACCGCCATACAGCTGCCCCATCGTAACGACATGCTGACTCCGTGAGCCATTCGCCGCTTGGAGCGCCCCGCCTGAGGAACTAACCAGCACCCATTTATCCAGCACGGCCGACCAGATCACAACGCACGTCCCGTTGGCAACGATCTCTCCCCCTTGCAGGGCAGCCTGGCCGAGGCCAACAATCGGCTTGGCAGCCAAGCCATTCAGGGAGAATGTGCTGGCGCCAGTGTTCGCGGCTTTAGCCCTGAAACGCAGCATCATACCGTCCGTCAGGACCTTAATAACTGGGGTACATGCAATGGCATAGACGTTTGCAGCGCCAGTATCAGCAGCATATGCACTAGAACTCTGCTGAAGCAGTACCTGTATTGCGCTCAGCACTTGATCATCTTTAGCAGGGTCAAGATCAATACCCGCAGCAACTATCACAGCAACCAGCTCACGCTGGACGGCATTAAGCCACTGCGCTTTTAGTAGCGTTGCGTCAACACCTGCTCCAGGATTGCCCTCAGTAAACTCACTAGACGCATTCGCGGTGGTGGTACTGTCTCCGATTTTTTGCATCAGTTATCTCCATATCCAAACAGCAAAATTGATTCGGCGGGCTTCATTTGGCTAAGCCGACATTCAAGGGATCTATTGCCCCACGCAGCCAACGGGTCACCTGCTCCGGTGATTCCCGCCCGTGCATAGCTGACTGTCACAGCGGGAGCGTTCACTCGCCAGGTGAACGCCCAATCGCCGCCATAAAGAGAATCGCCCGCCCGTGCCAGGCCTGCCTGGGGAGGCCTGAAAGTAGCAATGGTGATGTCGTAGCCGAGGGACTTGGCCAGAGCGATAAAGAACGGCTTGCTCTGACCACCACGGGCTTGCACCTTGCTACAAACGGCTTGCACGCGCTGCCCCACTGACTGGGAAACCCCGGTCAAACAAGGATCAGGCAGTGCCAAAACACGCTCCCAATCCTTTAGCGCTTGGCCAGAGTCAGGAAAGATGGCGCCATAAACCGCGTCCGCCTGCGTGTCAACCAGGTTCAAGGCATTGGCTTCTGCCTCTATCGCCGCCGAGAGGATTGGCGCGGTACCGTCATAGGAAACCGGAGGTAGCAGCGATCTCAATTGATCGGCAAGGCTACTCATTCCAACAACCCCAAAGTGATAGTGCCGGGCCTAATCCAACCCACAAGCACGGGATCATCGGAGGCGTTCACATTGCCAATTGGCGTAGACACAGAACGGTCGACGACGCCAGCAAGATTGTTGATCATCGCCTCGATCTGGGAGCGCTTGAGCACGTCGAGCGGTCTCAGGGCGCCTAGCAATGCCTCATAGGCTTTCTGCGCGGTTATCTGGACATCAGCGAGAAGATAGCCGGGGGCCAGCTCAACCAGTGCCGTCGAGTCCACCACTCGAATGGTGGGGACATATACCCATACGTCGGCGATGACGGAGCACTGACTCAGGATGTGCTCTCGACAGTTATCAACCACCTGGGCGGAGGGAAGACCGCCGCTGGCGGTAATGACTAGATCGACAGTGCCCGCACCTCGACGTTTTGGCAGTGGCAATACATCGGTAACGCCGTCGACCTCCTTCGCCCAACGAACATAGTCGTAGACGGCACCGCCTGCGGGTGGGTTCTGGATGATTTCCAGCAACCGTGCCAATAGCGATCCCGGTTTCTCCAGATCCTCACCACCTGCGGTTTCCCCGACAAACGTCGCTGCCGAGTCCATGCCCAGAGGTGGACTGATGATGATCAAATCGCCGCTCAGATGATTCAGACCGCTGCCGACTGTCTCGGCTTTAACGAGTACGGAAGCTGTTCCACCGGTGCCAATTGACACGCTAGACAAGGCGACAAACTGCTCTCCCGTGGTGACGTGTTTGAATTCTGCCCCCTGGAGCAACCCGACACCGGCAACCCCCTTCAGTGCAACTGTGCCAGTCGCGGCTACCGGGTCTTTACGCGGAACCCCACGGATGGCAGCCGCATGGACCAACTCTTCTTCGTCAGCGGTGTCTGGGAATATCTGGCGAAACACCCAACCTATTTTTTGGTAGAGCCCTTCAATTGCTGCGGAAACAGCAGCGGAGCGGACATAGTTATCACTGTCCGGGCCGATATCTGCCTCGGCTTGAAGGTTGCGAATGTCTCGTAGGATCCCCGCGAGGATGGTCTCCAGCGAGGGAGAGGTATAAGCCATTCAAATCACCCTTACAGGTTGGCGAAACACGTGCGGATTGCCGGTGGCGTCGATGATGTCGATTTGCAGCTCAAGCCAGCCGTTATGGGGCTGCTCGGCGGTGATGGTGATCTTCTTGGCGCGGCTGTCGTCCAGCAGGGGCTGGAGCGCTTGCTCGGCGTACTGCTTTGCAAGGATGCCCACCCGTGGGCGGTCTTTTTCGCGGCGAAGTTCGTGCAGGCGGGAGCCCAACGAGGGATCAGCCCACCAGGTTGCGAGGGGAGTCATGAGGCGGATGTAGACGGCGTTCGCCAGCGTATTGATACGCTGGCCCGTCAAGTCGCCAGTGGTGGGGTTTATGCCTGCGTCCATGGGGATGCATGGTGCAAAGGTACATGCAGGGAGTGTATTTCAGGACGGCTTAAGGTTTAGTCGGCCTGGAGGTCTAACAGAACATCACGACTTCAGATCGATAGTCACATGCTTGTTAAGGTCAGCCTTGAGGCAGTTGAATGCCACATCCGAAAGATCTCCAATATTGATAGTGCGCGAATCGGCATTCGACGTCCCGTTGTAGACAAAAATCCGATACTCCTTCTGATGACTGAAACATCTCTTTTTCCGCATTATCGCTTGGTCCTCATCAAACGAACCGCTGAAGGTTTCAGGGTCAAAATACTCAACCAAGCCCCGACCGACAACGCTGCCGGCTTGCGCCTCGATATTTAGCACTTCATCCAATCGTTCGATGAAGACACGAGCCTCGATAACTGAGCAATAGTTACCTAAATCTCCGGTCTCGACGTCTAACATTATGCTGGACTTCAGCTCTTCAAACGTCTCAAATCTGGATTCATCGTCAACGTAGATAGCCGACATACAGTAAACATGGTAGTCGTTATGACGCGTGAGCCCCACTAAAATTGGTCCTGCAAAATCCGTTATCAGGCGACTCTCACCGGTAGCCGAATCCTGAATAGTTAACCTTATCTGATCAGGCTGATACCAGCCTGATGTCCCCTCGTGCTTGTCCCCAATATTGCACGAATCTTGTTCCTCATACGCCTTAAAAAATCTCAAACGATTCATATACAAATCACCGCGTAGGAAAGTATCGCGATGTGATTCCGTTTTAAAAAAACGGACGAAGGCGTAAAGTTTTTTAGCCATGGGCTGGATGTCCATAAGGATTTTTAGTGGGAACTTCCATTCACTGCATCGGCGACGGCTTGGGGCCGCCTCCATGATCGTGTTGATTGTAGAGGGCCCGATCCATCTGCATAGTCCGCTTATGGTCGGCGATTTCCCCATCAGCCTTGATACTTCCCTCGACTTGTTGATCGCCACTCATTTCAACCAACGGCGTCTCGAAGCACACCTTAATTCCGGCTTTGACCACTAGCGTATCGGTTACGATCTCGATCACCCGTCCGCGCTTCAAATGCACGTGATCTCCCTCATCGGTGTAGATCGACACTTCGCCGTCCTGAAGCTCGATTCTATAGCGGCCATCCTCACTGGCAGCGACGATGGCATGTTTGCTGTTCCCGCCTACAGGTATAACCAGATACTCGGCCCCCGGCAGAGGCGCCGAGCTGAAGCCATAGTGCTGGAACAGCTCCCCAGTCACCGACTCGCCGGACAACCCCTGCATGTCCACACCGATCAGCTTGCCATGGCTGTTACGGGCCGCGACCGCACGAAACGGCAGCCGTATATTCGACATGACGCGACCAACCTGCTCGCGAATCAATCGCCCCATATTGCTCATCACAACCCCTTAACCATTTCGATGAAGGCCGCGTCTTTATTGACTTTGCCTTTGTGCTTCTTCTGCTTCACACCATCGAGCACCCACATTTTGTCCTCTCGTAAACGCAGCTCGGTAATAGCCCCTTCGCCTCGGGACAAGCGCAGCGTGCGAGCCATTAGAAAATAGGTGGCATCCAGCTCGTGGGGCTCGCTACGGACGATGATGCGCTGGCCAGGTGTCCAAACCTGCCCGTTGTCGGCCCGGTGCCCCTGGACGATGGCGCGGATCTCGAAACCTTCCAGACGGCTGTCAGCCAACAGCTTGCGGGCGCGGGTGGTGGCCATGTCCTGATTCTCGCTGGCGCTGTCGATAATAACCTTGGGCCGAAAGATCCCCCGGCGGGCCAAGGTTTCGTCCTGGATGACCGAACGCAAGTGGGAACGCTTGATGTCGAGGCCGTCATTGTCGTACTGCCCGTGCTGGCCAAGGACGGTGATCTGGCTAAAACGGTTGGCGATGGAACGGCGCACGCTCAGGCGTTGCACGTTGTTGCCGACGCCATCCTCACGCATGATCAGCGCACCAACGGGTGGTGTGTTGTAGTCGGGGCCACCGATGACCAGGCGGCCATCGGGCTCGACCCATGGCCATAGTCCATTAGCCTCGGCGACCTGGAGCAACGCCTCCCAAGCTGTTTGGCCTGGCTCTATCTGAATGCGGCGCCGGGTCTTGGCCTGGTCGGCGCGGATCTCGACCCGGTCAATGCCCAATGGCTTAACCACCTGGTCGAGGATCTGCGCCAATGACGCTTCGCGCATCGACACGAACGGCGCCGAGCAATCGACCAGGGGCGCAGCGCGGTCGCGGCCGTTGATGCGAATTGAAATGCCCTGACGGGAAATGTCGTGCTCGAACTCGTCGAGTTGCCCCGTCAGCACGCGATCCGTCCCTAGCGTCAGGGAACACGGCGCCCCTTCTTTCAGTACGGACGGCAAGCGCGTCGTGTCCTTGGTGTACAGCTCCAGCTCAAATGCATCCGCTGGTGTCAGCAAGTCGGATTCAACCGACCAACCGTCCCAAGTGTCGTGGGCCAAACCACCAATGGCGAGGCGGATCGGGGCCGTTTGGTCATTCTGCGTAGGCACGTAGCACCCTCCCGGCCGGGATGTTGTGTGGGGTACTCAGGTCGGGATTTAGACGGATCAACTCAAGGGCTCGGGTGTGGTCGCCATACCAACGATGGGCCAATAGGCGAAGACTGGCCGGTGTCTCGACCACGCGCTCAACCATGGGCGGGCTCTGCAAGATGACCTGACGAGCGCGGGCCTGGATCAACGCGGCAGTGTTGCGCAACGCTTCGATGATTGGCCGCGAGGTCTCAACGTCATACAAATGTCGCTGAAGCAGGATTGCGGACTGGACCAAGGAACGCACCAGGTTAACCAGGCCTTCCAATTCCAACGGGCTGAGCGTCGGCTTTTGGCCTTCGTCCTCGATGACGATGGCCACCGCCTGGGCATGTGCCGCCGCCAATTCAGTGATGACCAGCACCACCAGGGCAAAGCCACTACTTTCCACTGGATCATCAGGCATACCGTCGGGCAACAGGTTGGCATCCGGCGCAATCCCCTGGCGGGCGCTAATCAAAAAGGCGTTACCCGCTCGTACCGCTTTAGTGGTCAGGCTGGCACCGCCGGGAATGCTGGCCGGGACGCCGGACATGGACAGTAATGCAGTCGATGAACTGGGCGTGCTGCCTTGGATGGCACTGCGGATCTGCGTCGGGGTGCGGAACAGGTCAACCAGCGGATCGTAGGCAGCCGAAGGGTGTTTGGCCATGGACGCCACACCGGAAACCACGCCGAGGATCTGTGAGCGCAGTTGTTGCACACGGAGGAAAATACCGGGCAAGCCCAAAGCTTTTTCGATCAGGCCAACCCAACCACCACCGATCCAGGATTGAATCTCGCTGACCAGGGAATCGATACGGCCGAACAAATCAAAAACGCCATCCTGCCAGCTCGCTTGCTCTTCTGCGTCAGTGACGCCGATGTCGACGAATTCGAACTGGCGGGCGAAGAATGGCAGCTCTGGTGTGTCCTCCAGAAATAGCAGGCTGACCAGGGCCGAGTCGGGGCCGTCCGCATTGTGCTTAACCTCCCATGTCTGGCTAACGACGCTGAGGCTGCCATAGATGGGATGGATCAGCTCTCCAGAGCCTGGCGTGTCCAAGGCCCGCAAGATGTTCTGTAGTTCCAGCTCATAATTGACGCCGAATACCACGACCTGCATCTGGAAACGACGGGCGCCGCGCCCCAGATCCCGGACACTGTCCCCGTCTTTAAAGGGCGTGGCGTGCTCGGCCAAAGCCCGTTGGGCCTGGAGGCTTTCCTCGACCACCTGGATTGGCACCCCGCGAAACGAAGCGTCCAGTAGCGTCTCTGTCCAGCTCATTGGCCACGTCTCACTTGCAGGTCAGTACGGCGCTCGACTTCGGCCTGGATCATTCGAGAGTCTGACCGAACTTCGATAACCAATGGTTTGTCCAGGAGCTGTTGCAGTCGGGCCACGGCAGCTTGAGTGTCGGCACCAGCCCCCACGGCGCGGTTGGCAACGCCAGCCGCCCAGGCGTTGGCGCCTTCAACAGAATTACCCGATGCAGTCAGCCCGGTTTGTTGATGTGCCAGGCGCTGGGCCTGACTCGATAACCAGTCCTGCGATTGATTGGGGTTCTGCCCGGCCAAGGCGATACGGTTGCTGTAGAACGCTGACTGATAAGCACGTTGCCCGTCGTTCAATAGTTTGTTCCTGGCGACCATGGCCAGGCGATCTTCGTCGGTATTCTGGCCGGTCGAGCCGCTGAGCTGCGTTGCGCTGGCACCGAGCGCAAGCGGGGCCAACCATGGCGCGATAAAACCACCCGGCTTGCCCTTACCAGATGAAGAGGTGCCACCGGGCATATCCGGCATGCCAACACCAGGTTGCATATTGCCGGGCCAGTTGGTCACAAACACTGAAGTGACTCCCGTGGCTTCCTCCAGCACCTTCCCGACCGCTATGTTCTTCAGCGTCTCTGGGCCACCCATTACCTTATTCACCAATGCACCTGCACCGGCTTTGGCACCGCGCCCAGCGTAATAACCACCCACACCCAATGCAGCGCCACCGAAGAGCATTTGCTCGCCCGATAAATTCAAGTCATCGAGCAGGTAGCTCCCCATGTCCGCGAAGCTTTTATTAATTGGAGTTGCCATCCGGTCGATGGCCTCACCTAAAGTTGCCTTCATCCTGGTAGCCGTGCCGCTGGCACTGCTGGTGTTTTCCTTCAGATCATTTTTAAAAATCGGTTCTGCTTTTTGAAGCGTGGCAGCACCACTGCGGAAGTCGTCCAAGCGCTCACCGGTCAACATGCTGCGCATACCGCGCACAGTGTCCTGGTCCATACCCTTGAAAACGACGCCCATAAACTTTGCGCGCTGCTCATCGGTTTTCATTGCGCTGTACTTTCTCTTCAACTCTTCAAATACAGCGAGTGGGTTCTTTGATGTCCCGTCTTTGTTGAAAAAGCCAACACCGCTTGAGTTGGTGATTTGGTCTCGGTACTGCTTGTTACTGAATACGCGAAGGGTAGATTCAGCCAATGTCCCCAGACGATCCGGTTGCTGTTCGACTTTCGAAAGGGCTTCAGTGAAGGCAAGAGCTTGTTCAATCGACATTCCCGCGGCTGATGCGACACCGCCAATCTTTGGAAATAGATCAGACAAGTGCTCAAGCTCTGCCGTACCGAGGCGCCCAGCGACGGTCATTTTCTGCAAAAGGTCTAGGGCCGCACCGCCTTTGTTCAAATCGATGTTAAAGGCACTCGCAGCCGCAACAACGGCCTTACCCAGGACAGCAGAATCCGCGCCAGTAATGGTTGATGCCTGGCCAATCGCGTCGGCAGTCTTTTTGGCCGGTTCATAATCAACGCCGGACGCGATCAATGTATTAAAACCAGAATCTACACTTTCGCGGCTCAGGCCATAGTCTTTCGCAATCCTGAAACCTTCGTTCTTCCAGTCATCTTTCTGCTCTGGCGACATGTTCGCCGTTTGCTTTGTACGAATTAATTGACGATCTAAGCGAGCACTACCGGTTAAACCCGCGACAGCGCCGACGCCAACGCCAAGGCCTGCCAACTGGCCTTGAGCGCTCGATCCCAAAGACTTGATTCGATCAAACTCTTTTCGAACACCTGCTGCGACAGCCTTAAGCGCCTGGAGGTTGCGACCGCCGTTCTGCGCCAGGCGACGGAAGGCTGATTCGGTGCGTTCAACGCTTTGACGAAGCGGCCGCACACCTTGACTGTCCGCACTTGCGGAATCGGCCTTGATGTCGCGAGCAGCCTTGCGCCCGGCGTCGGCCATTGCTTTGAGTTCTTCCTTGGTCTTGCCTATTTCCAGCCGGGTCTGCGAGCCCGCTTTCGCGGTTTCGCGCATGGAGTTTCGGATTACCTGGTAACTCGTTGCGCCAGCCTGACCAACCTTCGAAATGGCCGCTCCAGCCTTCCAGCTTTCATCGGCCAATGACTTCGCGCCTTCCTTGCCAGCTTTGCGCAAGTCGCGGTTGAGCTGGTCGATTTCGCGGCGGCTGTTTCCCGAGTGGGCTTGAATACGGAGCGCAACGCGCAAATCTGAACTCATCAAACACTCCAGAGCGTCTTACAGATACAAGAAAGGCTCGGTGTCGAGCCTTTGAATCACTTGGGGACTGGCAGCTTTTTACGTTGCCGTTTGCTCACGTACCGCGTGGCCTTGGGCTTGCCTACGATTAGGTCAATACGTGCGTCGATCTCCGGCCGAGTCATCTGCCGAATTTCGTCTAGGCGGTAGCCTGCTCGGACAAGTGCATGTTCGATGCGTCGCCAGTCGGCGATGCCGCGCTCGGCGGCGCGAGCTTTTTTTCCAGGTCCATATCTGCATCTGCAATGACCCCAAGGTCAGTTTCGCTCAGCGCTTCGCGCAACAATTCCACTGTCAACGCTTCGGGCGGAATGTCACCCAAGGACAGCAACTGGCGGTGATACACCGCCAAGGTGATGAGCTGAATGGACCCATTCGGGTATTGCTCTTGAGCGGCGACTAGGTCTCCGGCCATACCGATACGCAGGGTGAAGCGCTTGTGGCGCAGACCTGAGTAGTAAACGCCGTGGTGCAACTCGCCATTGGCGGTCAAACCTTCCCACTGCTTGTTCGATTGCTCAGTCATTGCCTCACTCCGTGTAGTAGTTCAATGCGGCGACGGTTAGGTCGCGGGTGGCTTCGCCTTCAACCTGGTACTTGCTGCCCATCTCCAGGAGCGAACAACCGGTCCAGGTCTGGCGTTTACTGCCGCCGTCCTGGGGATAGATCGTGATCTTGGCGTCCATCAGGGCACGCCAGTCCGGCTCGCCGGATTTAGGAATCGCCACCGAGATTTTCAGCTCATGCTCTTCAATGCCCTTGGCCGTGCCGGTGGCCCGACCGGTGCGGTTCATGGTCTTGACCACCTTGCGCCCGGTCTTGAGGCTCGGCTCAACGCTGAGCACTTCATAATCGGTGCCGTTGATCTCCAGGACGATTTGTCCCACATAGTTATCAGCCATCTAGCGTTACCTCTTACAAGAGCAGGTCGATGCGACCGGCGAACACATGCAGGCCGTTGACGACATCGGTGGGAATGGAAGCGTTGAGGCGGTTCACGTCCTGGAGCGAGCGCTCGACCACCAGGCCATCGGCGTTGGCCTCGACCTCTTCGATGATCTCCAGCTCTTCCAGCTTGAGCAGCACGTCCAGCAGCTCGCCGCGCACGGCGTCGGGCGTTTTCTTGGAGAGCTTCGAGCGAGGAAAGCGCAGGCGGATGCGCTCGCGACAGGCATTGCGCACGTAATACAGGGTGCGCATGGTGGTCAGATCGAGCAGCGACACATCCGTCGCACCGGCTGCGGACTTGGTGTAGGTCGTGACGGCACGCACGATTTGAATCACATCACCGGCCGCGACTTCCAGCGGTGTGACGCCGTTGGCCAGGGCGGTTTCCTGCTCGGTGCGGCCGAGACGCTGGGTGATGGTCGGCACCTGGATACCTTTCAGCACCAGGGTATTCAATGGCCGGGCCGGATCTTCCTCCGAAGCAATCACGGCGGCGTAGGCAGCGGCGACCTGTCGCGCTGTCGAAGTGGTACCCGGCAGTACGGCCAAAGTAATTGCGCCCGCGTTCAGCGAGGCGGCTAAGGTGGTGGCGGCGGACAAGGTGCTGGTCAACGCGGCCACACCGATAATGCTTTGTTGCTCGATAGAGTCGGTGTAGGTCTGGATATGCGTGCGCAGCGCAGTTAGAGCGGTTTGGCTGAACCAAGCAGGCACCAACAGCGTGAAGCCGCCCAATGCCGTGGCATCCAGCGCAGCGTCAATGTTTGGCTCGGCATCACCTTCAACCACAACGCCGACGGCCGAGATAGCCACGTAGCGATAGGCGCCAATCGCGGCGGCGACCATCTCTTCCGCAACCGGCCCGAAGAGCTTTCCAGCTTCAATGGCGCTGTAGACCTGGATTGGCACGTGCGGTGTCGCCGTCGCATCGGCACCAAGCGGAACAATCAGGCAAATACTTTGCTTGTTGGTCGGCAGCGTGCGCACGGCAAGGCTGGTGTTGAATTCAAAATAGGCACCCGGCTTGCGGATCGAGGCTGGGATGGTTTCAAAGTCGATGGTCATTCGACGGGCTCCTGTGCGGGTTGTTTGGCACTGCTGCGCGACTTCTTGCCAATCAGCAGTTCGCCCGTCGCGATTCGGCGACGGTAATAAGAGGTGTCCGGCACCTCGACCGAGTCAGCGGGTGCTGCCTCGATATATTGGTGTGGGTCTTTTTCCATGGGCACCCGATGACCAGGCGCGGCGATTACGTGCATTACACGTCCCTCAATTCGATGTTGTCGGTGGCCACCGGCTCGGGGTTATCCGAGGGCGAGTGGTACGCCATGTTGATGCCCAACAGATCCGGCAAGGCCTCGGCTGGTTTCTGCCAATCCAGTTCAATCAGGAATGATTGGCCCAGGACAGAAAGGTGATCGCTCGACAACTTGCCGTTGACCAGGTTGGATAGTTCTGTAGGCCGGATGGCGGCGCGTTTTTCCCACGGCTGCCAGTCCACCAGTTGATGCATGCAGGCCTCCCAAAGCGCATAGCTGCCAATATCGGTTGGCGTCGTTCCGCGCCGGGTTTCCCGCTCACCGCGTGGGTGACGGGTGGCTATGACCAGGCGGAACGTAATCGGCACGCTGTAGCGCCCTTGGGCGGAACGTTTGAACGTCACTTTCGGCACCATCACCAGCACGGCCGGGCAACGCTTAAGCAAGCCGGACAACAGATCGGGGTCGCTCAATTCACCGCCATAGCTTTCAACGGCCAGCCTGGGCAGCTTGGCTTTCAGCTCTGTGAGTCGCGCCTCGATCAAGTCCTCCAGCTCGCCGAGCATTACAAAGCCCTCAAGGTGCGACGGCTCATAAGCCGGGGCTGACTGCTGACTTGTAGACCGGACTGGCCACCGTCACCGGCGTCGCGCTCCTTGTCCTCGGCAGCCAGGGTTTCCAGGCGCTTGATAACGTCCTTGTAGAGCACGCGCACTGTCGAATCCTCCTTCCCGGCGTCGTCGTACAGGTGGTAGCGGGCAATCTCGGCCAGGTCATCAGCCACCCATAGGGGCGCATCCTCTCCGGCCGGGCGGAAACGCAGGTAAAAAGAAACTTCACTGCGGGCCCGGGTCACGGCGTCGGCGATCCTGGCCAACGTCGCAACCGCAATGGCGATGTCTTCGGCGGGCCAGTCGTCCAGCGGTTGACCTGACGCAGCCGCTGCCAGCAGCTCCGGCTCAATGGGCCGCCCGTCATCCGGCGCCGCGACCTGGGAAATGTCGCGGGCACCAAAGCGGATCAGGAGTTGGGTAGCCGATGGCAGCGTCAGATTCATTTGCCGTCAGCCTTGGCTTTGGTGGAGCGGGCTTTCTCAGGCCTAACAGGCTCTTCAACAGCAACCGAAGGTGCAGGCGAATCGTCCGCAGGCCGACCATCTACCGAGACCTGGCCAGGTCCCTGAGCATCCGGTCCTGGCTCGCCGTCGCCCAAGACTTGAACGACGGTGTCGACCACCGCATCACCCACAGGTGCAGCGTTTGCTTGAGGCGCTTGCGACTGGCTTGTTTCCAAGGCGTCGGGCGCTTGCGATAACGGGGCTTGCGACAAAGGTTCATTGACCTGCTCCTGCACCTGATCGAATCCATCCTCCGCATAGGCGATGATCAATTGCGGCTCCTTGCTCAGCGCCTCCAACTGTTCATCCGTGAAGAAGTCATCCGCGTAACTCGTCGGCGTGCTGGGGTGGGCGATACCGCAGCGACGGAAACCGTCGCGCTTGGAGGTGATAACAATCGTCATGGCGCCCCCTTATCCCAGCCAGCTTGGCGCCAGCACTTCGGCGGTGCCTGCCCATTCGTTGCCGTTGTCGGCGTCCTTGACCAGGATCTTGCGGGCCATGCCTTCCAGTTGGGACGGAACGACCAGCAGCCCAGGGTTGATGCCGAGCGGACGGCCACCGTCGGCTTGAAAATTCTTCATGGCGGCACGGGCGGCGCCGTAGGTCTCGGCGGTCAGCGGCTCTTTCGAGCAGTATGCGAATTGCCAAAAACCAAAGCCGACATTGACGCGGGCGTCGACGCCGTAGCGGTACTCGTCGCGCATGAACACCTGCTCATCGTCCATGCTGGTCATCGCTTTGAGGGCATAGTTGCGACGGGTCTGGAAGATGATCGGCTTGATTGCGCGACTGACATCGAGCAGATACCAGGCCGGACCGGTGCCATCTTTGTAGTTGCTGACCGATACAGCAGTACCGGTGCCGTCGGTCTCTGGGTAGACAGGGTGATCGGCGTCGAAGAAGTTTTGGCCGTCGTAGCACTGCGTAGTCAGTCCGGCTTTCAGCAGGCCAAACACCAGCTCGTCGGGGTGGGCGCTAGAGGCCCGGCCCATCTCGGCGAACAGCGGCTTGTAGACGCCGATCTCGTCGTCTTCGATGGAGTCGCGAGGAACGCCTACCGACGATTCGAACTTTTTGTTAGTGATCGAGTAGCCGTGCGCCGCCATGTTCTTGAGCACACGGTCGCCGATCCACTCGCGGAAGGTCGGGAACTGACCCAGCCAGCCATAGGTATTGCTGGCGGAGGACGACGGCACAGGCGTAGCGATGCGCTTCCAATCCGTTGGGGTTGTCGCCTGGGCGTTTTGAAACTCAGCCTTGAACGCGGTAAACAATGCCGTCAAGGCGCTGGAGGTGATAATCATTGGGGGCTTCCTATATAGAGGGGTGGTTTACGCTTTGCCCTTGATGAACTCGGCTTCGCTCATACCCAGCAGCGAAGCGACCTTTTGCTCCTCGGCGTTCAGCGCAGTACCGGTGTTGTCGGGTTTGCGTTCGCCCAGGTTGGTGTCTGCGGCCACAACCGGGGCCGCCTCAACGAAGGCCTTGAAACGAGCCAGGCCGGTTTCGTCCTGGCAGGCGGCGCGGTGGTACTCGACGGTGGCCGGAGTGATCTTCCCGGCCTGAGCGGCAGCGGTGATCAGCGCGTCGACAGCCTTTTCGTGGTCGACCTTCTTCTGCGTGGCCAGGGCCTGTTCGGCGTTGGTGGCACGAGCTTCCAGAGCGTTGTAATCCGCCCGAGGGACGAACTGTTCCAGGTTGGGCCGCTCGGCATTCATTGCCTGGGCGGTGGTTTTGAGTTGCGTGGTGGCCGCGATGGCCTGTTCTTCGGTGGCGGTTTCGGGCAAGCCGAGCGTGGCCAAAAGCGCAGGTGAAAGCTTCACAGGCGAGTTCTCCAGGGTTTCTTGGTTGAGGGCTGTCAGCAGAAAATTGGGTTTATTGGTCAGCCCAGCGCTGACCAGGCGCACGATGCGCGTGGAGTCGGATTCGTAGTCGAAGACAGGAGAAAGGAAGCGGTACTCGCGGTTGATGACCTGAGTGGCACCGCGTGGCGTCCAGGCGACAAGACCCCACAGGCCGCCATTCCGTATTTCCAATTCTTTGATCCAACCAGCGGCCGGGGCGTCTTCGCCCTTGGTGGCGCGGTGCTGGGTGGCGTGCTCCCAATCAATGGGCAGGTCGATACCGCGACCGGTGAAGCTGGATTGCACCAGCATCCCGGCCTGCTCATCGAACAGCCATTGCCGACCGTCGCGGCCGGTGACCTTTGGGCCTTGGGGGATTAGTTCGACCCATTCAGGCGCCTGGCCGTCAGAGACGGCGGCGGACAGGTCGGTATTGAGGGCGAGTTGTGTATTCATGCCGCCAGCTTGGGCGGATCATGAAGGAAAGTAATTTCAGACCGGTTTAAGGTTTACCTTAAGGTTCGGTCAAAACTTGGAGGGGATTACTCTATCGAATTCCGATTCCAGTGCTTTGCCAAAAGCCTGGATTCGATCAAGAACTTTCCGAACGTCCTCGGCTGACACCGTAACAGCGTTCCCTTCTTTGTTCTTTCCGCCTCGATGGACGATGTCATGCCTCAAGAGAATATCCCCTTTCAGCTCGCTCGTTTTGGGGAACTCAATACCGAAACCTTTTTCAAAAATTTCTTTGACATCATCTAGTCGGTGCCAGACGTAGGTTTGCAAATACGCAAAGACTTTTTTCTTTAGACCGTCCATCTGTCCAAATATTTCGGACAGCTTTAGAGACCCGCCGCCAAGTTTAGGGTCCGTATTTTTTTCAACAAAAGATCGTAGTGACTCATCACTACTAAGCGCTCGCCAAGAAGCGACTTCTAGGAGATATGCTTCAAGAGCGGCGATTGCGGCACCATAGGCTAACTGCGTTACAAGTGCCTGGATATGCGGGCTGCCGTGAGCGGTGAGCACTTCTTTAACCTGCTCGAGCTTTTCAAGCAGCATCCTAAAAGGCGTTCCCTCATCTTCAAATAAAGAAAGAGCCTCACCGTATTCCCATTCATTAATGTCGTGATCCACAGGGGCCCACTCATCCCCAGCCTCCTGATACAGCTCGTCGATAAGTTCTTTCATGACATCGAACTCAACGAACTTTGAAAATCGTTCTTGTATCTCTTCGTCGGGATCGAAAGGGCCTCCGTAGACGAACTGATATCCGCCTTCGCGCCCATCGTAGGGCGTGCAATTAGCCGGATCCTCGTAGCGGGCGTAGAACCACCGTCGCATCGCCTCGATCTGCTCTTCTTTGGAGGCCTCGCTCAACCATTTATCATTAGGTTCAAACGGCATCAGCTCATGATTTCCGGCTTCATCCGGTAGGTCCGGTCTGTCGTTGACTGCGTACATATCCATGCCAAATTCTCCTCCGATAGATTCCAAGACTAGCGCCAGCTAGGATGCAGCCTCTCAAGGTCAATCTAACGCATCTCTAACGCCCTCTCGAAGCATTATCTATGGCGATATGCCCATAGAGCCTCATCGCAGCCCGAGGGGCGCGCTATGCCTCTACTCTCTGAGTGCTGCCCAAAGATAATCGTTGACGATCAGAACGACCTCGTTGTCGTCTTCGGAGGATAAGCCTAGATAAGGCCTCTCCGGCATCTCCATTGAGTGAGCGCCTCGTGTAATCCACCGAGCGAAGTTGGATTTACCTTTCTTCACGAAACGATTGCCGACGGAACCATCCTTACCCTGACGGAAGTAGACCTGTTGCGATCTTGCCGCGTGCTCGATCTTGCCGCCGAACTGATGGATCGCACCGTAAGCACGGTCGGTGCCAAACGCTAACTCGTTGTTGCTGACGCTGTGACGTAGAGTGTCCTGGAGGACGCCGGTCTCTCGCAGAATGCGTCCGTCTTTCTTTTTGGCCAGTGTTGACGGCGCGAGAGGCGCCCAGGGAGAACCGTCAGGAGCAATCTGGCGACGGAATCGATCATCCGTTGATTGGTGTAAATATTCAGCGATATCCAGAAGGGGCGTCGTCAGGTCACCAAGGCGTTCCATCAGCTCTGTGAGCGCGTCCCCCGCCCGGCTGTCGTCCAACTCCACATTAAGCATTGCACCGGCCACAAGCACCTCCTACTATCTATTCAGCCCATTGAGTGAGCAGTCCCCGCCAGGACCTCCAGGCCTACACTCAGGGTCTATCGCGTGTGGCGGCGCGCGGTTTTATTTCTGATCAATCTGCGGGCGGCGATACAAGCGAACCCCGATCCTTAGTTGCTTCAGGTAGTCGGGATCATTCGACTCTGGTGAAAACGTCGTTACACCGTCCCACCCATCATCCCCCACCTCGAACACAGACAGCGCCGGTACAAGTTCGCCATCGACTTGATAGCGAGAGATGTAGCGGCGGCGCACAACAGCCTTGTTCCTGGAATAAAGCCACTCCAAGCGCACCCATACCTCATCGGGATCTTTGATCGCATCGGCCAGAAGCAACAGCTCGCGAGCGTGGCCTCGTTTGCGGATCTTCAAAGCGCCGGTTTTGGCATTGGTGAACAACTCACGCCCGATGACCACTGCATCCCCCGTCACGTCCCTGAACACCACCGGCTTTGCGTCGGTCGCGCCGAATTCGCCAAGGAATCGTTCTACATACTCTGAGTCGCTTAAGTCCGTCGGCAACAGCCGGTCGGGCGCCATCTCCCGCGCCGCAGGTAACGCACCTGGTGCGCGACGGTTCGGCAGTCCGGCCCCTTGAACACTACTTGCACGCGCTCCGGGATCCGGCAGAGGGTCATAGGCTCGCAGAGGTGGAACGGCTGCATTCAGCCGCGATTGACCAGGCGCATAGTCGAAGCCTGGATCAATGCCTTTCGGCACCTGGACCACTCTCGGCCCGTTCGGACTGTTAACCCCAATGGTCCTGCTTTCGTACTCAATAACTGGCGCCGGGCCAACCGTGAGTCCTTGCCGGTCAACGTCTCGCTGACTCAGCA
This sequence comes from Pseudomonas sp. NFACC45, assembly GCF_900113505.1. Lineage (NCBI taxonomy): Bacteria > Pseudomonadati > Pseudomonadota > Gammaproteobacteria > Pseudomonadales > Pseudomonadaceae > Pseudomonas > Pseudomonas sp. NFACC45. The sequence continues at coordinate 92,362 of NZ_FOPO01000008.1, read as the reverse complement.
TGAACTTCTTGCACTTGCAGCCCCAACCATTTTGCGGGCTGTGAGTTGCCCACCATGGATCATCCAACGCTAACACCGTGCCATCCCATGCCAAATGCTGCGGCCGAGGGTGCGCGCTGTCTCCGTGACGATATATCCCGAAGGGCCGACTCTTGCGCAGCTCGGGGTCTGCCATCTGCGTTTCGCGGCCAGCGTTATAGGACTGGCGTAGGTTGGTTTCGTAAATCACGCGGGAGCGCCAGCCCCGGCCGCCGTTGTACTGCCATCCATGCTTAACAACGACCTGATCAAAATCCTTTCTGAATTGTTCCAGGGTGAGCCCTTTACTAATCGCTTTCTCAACAGCGCCGTGCATATCACAGAGCAAATCCCGCTTCATGGTTCCGGCAACTACAAACGCCCAGTCATGCTCCACGTTGTAGATATCGGTCCAAGCGCGGGTAGGGATATCTGTCTTGCCTAAGAAATAGTTGATCTGCTCTTTGAACGGTAACGAACCGTGAGAAACTGCCATTATCGAAGCCCAATTAAAATTTCAGGAGGTAAGCGATGATTACGAAAAACGACATCAAACAGGCCCGTGAGCTGTGGATTCAGGCAAAAGAAAGAACGAGCATCGCTCTTGGAAAACTTGAACTCGTTACGCGAGCGTTGCGCGATATCAATCAAAACTTCCAAGCCACCCCAGATACTGCTAAGGCAGTGGCGGAGTTGGGTAAGGCCCTGGAGGGGGCGACACAGGAACTGCAAGGTGCTGTTCGCGAGCAAGACCGCGTTGAACGTCAGTACTCATCATTGCGGGATCAGTTCGATGAGCAAGCTCGTGATCCATCACAAGCCTCTTAAAATGTCATCCCGCCCCGCCAAACTGGCAGCCGCGAGCCCATCGGCAATGGCATCTGCAACTTGGTCGGTGCTCATCGCCGGGTAGGTTTCGATCAGCCTATCCCGAAACTCTTCCAAGCTATTGACGGTGTCGAGCAGTTCTTTAATTTGCTCGACCATGTCATCCAAGGGACCTGCTACGGCCTGTTCCAACCTTCGCACCTGGTTATCAACGATGTCCGGCACAACCGCTGGCTTGACTGGCGTCTGCTCGCGGTTCGTTGCCTGTGCCAAAGCTGGAGAAACGACCGGTGCTGGTACGCCGAGCAGTTCCGCCCCGTCCGCTGGTTCGGGAATGTTGAGCTTGTCCCGAATAACCGACTGCTCGACCTTCAGGCCCAGTGGCACGAGATCCTTTAGCGCCTGTATCAGAATCTTCGAATCTTCCGGCTGTGGCACGTCCAGGATCAGGCGCGGATAAGGTCGACCAGGTGCAAAGTTCAGGTCGCACCATGGCCGGACAAAGTATCGTTGCAGGGTGTTGGACTCGGCCTTGGCATCGGCTTGCAAGAGGTCGAGTCGTACCTCGTTGTGAACTTTGGCCTGGGCCTGGCTGGAGCCATCGTCGGTGGACATGGTTTGCCCGACCACCGCCTTGCTGACCTGTTTGTCCCACCACTCAGCCAAGCCTTTGAAGAAGTCACCCGCGCCCGTGACATTGGCGGCCTGGGTGAAGTCGATACGCATGCTGTCAGGGATGACGGCGGCGGCATCGCTGCCAAGGTTGGCCACCGCCGACATGAGTGTCGCAATGTCTTCTTTACTCGCCCCTGGCCCATAGCGACCGACGCGCATGGGCATCCCAAAGATGTCGGCAAAACCCATCCAGTCCTTCCATGTCCAGGCCTTGCACATGTAACCAACTGCGGCGAGACGCGCCAGGCCGCCCCGGATCGGCAGACCCGAACGGATGCGCGGCAAGTGGACGATGAACTTGTAAGGTGCCAACGCAACGCCGTCGACGGGATCAGCCTCATCTAGCAAGCGCAGTTCCCGGCCGGTGTCACGGTCGAACTGAAAGAAGCGCTGGTCGCGGGGTTCAAAACGCGATGGGTTCCAGGTCTTGCCGCTGCGGTCCCACATGATCTCCGACACGGCGTAACCCTTGCCCATCGCGTCGGTCAGGTCAGCTTGCAGCTCGCCAAACTCGGGCGAGTCGACGATCTCTTTTAATGCGTCGGCCCGCCGGATGTCCTCGGCATCATCGCTGGCAGCCTCGACCCGGATGGTCAGGCCAGCCACCGCCAACTTGCGAGTGCCCAGGACCGAGGCGTAATGCAAGTCGCGCTCTTCCATTTCCTCGGCCAGGGTCAGGTAGTCATGGGCCGAACCTTCGGAGGCAGCTTGCAGGATGTTGGCGAGCCGACCAGGCGTCAGGCCGCTGGCCACCGACTGGTGCCAAACCTGACGAATGCCGGTGGTGCGGGCGGCGGCCAGCTCTTCGGTGAGTTTGTCGTATTGGATGGGGTGACCGTACTGGTCGACGATGCGGGAATCAGCCATTACCAAATGCCTTTCTGAGTGCGCCAACCGGCCCCGAGCTTGATCTCGCGATCCAGCTGGGCAGCGGGTTGGATTCGGTGATATTCGAAGATTTCGGTTTCTTGCCGAGAGGCATAGTCCGCCAATACGGCCGCGATACCCGCGTCGCCGTGGCGCTTGGGACCGGACTTTTCGCCTTTCTCGTTGGTGCGCTTTTCTGGGATGCGAGCGACGCCCTTGACCATGCGAAAGGCGCGTACATCGCCAACCACATCCTTATCGGCCGGGATGTCATAGAAGGTGTCGTCTTCCAGGGCTGCCTTGAACGGCGGCATGTTGTCGCGATACCAGCCCTCGGTAAGCATCACCCGCTCAATACGGTTGAAGCCGAATTCAACGGCGGTATCCTCGGATAGTTGTGAACCGTTGCCCCTGGCATCGTCTGCGCCCTTAAGGAAGTTGGGCAGGCGACGGAGGATGTAGAACTTGATTTGTAGTTGCTGCTTGAACGGCACATTGCGCAGCTCCACCACAAACGGCGTGCGTTTGCGCAGGTTCTGTTCCTTGACCAGCGGCCAAATAACCGACAAGTCACCGCTACGCCCGAAGTCCATGCCGTAAAAGCTCTGAACGTCCAGCGGGATCGCTGCCAGCAGCGGCTTGAGATGTTCCTCGCACCATTCCAACGAGTCAGCCAGGCGCAGATGCTCGGGCATGACTTCGTAACCCTGCGGGTAGGCCAGGCGCAACACCGGCACGTCCCGGTTACTGCGCTGCTCGACCAGGGCCAGGCTAAGGAAGGCACCACCGCCTTGGGACGGCACACAATCCAACTCTTCTTCTGAGGCATCGCCATAGAAGTCATAAACGTCCTGGACCCAGGCGGCTTCCTCTTCGGGTTTGTACTCGATGCCCTTGCGCAGACATACGCGCTGGTAGAGCCCATCGGCTACCGCTTCGCGGAATGGGCAGCGGAACAACGCCCCCTTGCGTTTGCCTGCGCGAATGTCGTTGATCAGTTCATTGAAGGCATTTTCGGTGCCGTCGTGGGTACTGATGACGTGAACTTCGCCGCCCCAGATCAGCAGCGCCAGTGCGGCTTTCAACAGCTCGGCCAAGTCCTGGTGAAACGCCGCCTCGTCGATCACAACGACGCCCTGACGGCCGCGCAGGTTGGACGGGCGGCTGGTCAGCGCGACGATGCGGTGCCCGCTGGGAAATGCGATGGTGTAGGTCTTGATGTGCTTGTCGGGATCGCTGTCGGGCCAAATTCCTTCCTCGATCTCTCCGGCCGCGTAGTTGAAAGCCCGCGCCCACATGGCGCAGGCCTGGATGTATTCGACCGTCATGTCCTGGTTGTAGCCCAGGTAATAGACCGTCTGGCCTGACGCTGATTTTTCGGCGGCGGCCACTAGCACATTGTCAGCCGCTTCAGCCCAGGTGAGACCGATTCGGCGAGACTTTTCGCCGACCTTTAGCGGGGCTCGAATTCCGATCCATTGTTGTTGGTATGCCAGCAAAACCGCCGGTGCTGCTACGCTTGCGGTATTCTCAAGGACGATTGGCAGGCTCATGCTATGCACCGTTCAGCCCACAGTTTTACTCGACCAACAAAACTCAAAGGAAATGAAAAATGATTGACTGGGTTGCCGCCGCGTTCTCGAGCGCAAAAGCTGCGGGAGACATCGCAAAAAGTCTGGTAACTCTGCGAGACGAAGAGCTTGTAAGGGGTCGAGTTATGGAATTGACCAGCACGTTGATGGACTTGCAGCAGCAGATGATGCAGGGACAGTTGGAACAGATGGCCCTTATAAAGAAAATTGCTGATTTGGAGGACGCACTTAAAAGCACCAAAGCCAAACAGAACGTCCTTGAGCGCTATGAGTTGCGGGGTGTCGGTCCGGCGAAGGTTGTGTATGCCCTTAAGCCAGAATATGCAGACGCGGAGCCGGCTCATTTTTGCTGCACAAATTGCTACGACAAAGGACACCGTTCGGTTCTGAAAGCTATGCGGCAAAACAATTCGACCTCGATGAAGTTCTCTTGCCCTGAATGTTCGAACACCTTCTTCATTACCGGGGAGTACCTCCCTGACACACTGAAGGCCCGCTAAACAATACTTCATGCTGCCATCCCGAGGATTTCGCGACGGATCTCATCAACCGTCGCTTGATTCAAGCCACCTTTCTTGGCGATTTTCTCCACACGTGACGCAGCCGCTTCGACTTTCTCACGGTATTCAGCCTGCCATTTCTTTTGCACGACAGATGCTTTGCCCAGTTCGGCGACCGCCTTGGCGACCTTCGGCAGGTCCATCTTGTCGTCGTCCGCCATGAGCAATTTGAACAAGTGTTCTTGCACTAGGCGCATCAGCGCCTCGTTGACTGCTCCCTCTTCGTCCGGGGCGGCAGCCACAACCGCACGCGCTTGTTCACTCGCCACCCGCAGTGCCGATAGCTTGGATTCGAAGTCCTGGCCATAGCGATGCAGCGCTGACTTGCTGATGGAAAAGCCCTTGGCCGACAGCTCGGCCGCGAGGCTTTCGTACTCGCCGAAGCCGTTTTCAGCGAGGGCTTTATCCAGCCAAGCTTTAACAGCCGCTGGCAGGCTGGCGACTTTGCTGCGCGGGGGCATGGCTTAGCTCCAGTATTTTTCGGGGCGGGCAATGCCGGGATTGCAGGGGATGGTGTATTCAGCAATGTCTACACCGTAGTGAGTCAGGCCGCAGATCCAGACACCGTTTGGTTGCTTGTCCAGGGTCACCAGGCTACGGTCGGCCAGGTAGTCCAGCTCGCGGCGCAACTCCATTGTGGTTGAGTCCGGGTAGATGCCTTGAATGGTGGCAAGTACCACGGCTTCGTGCGGATCCACAGGACGCGAAGTGTCCAGGGTCTTGATGATGTACCAGCGCAGGGATTCCCGACGCGTCTTGGCGGGGTCGATCATTTGACGGTTCCTTTCAGTTGAACGTTTTCCAGCTTCATGGCCAGCGCGTCTAGCTTGGCCTCGATGACGGTCTGGTTACGTACGTAATCTTCCCGGCGCACGTAGTGCAGCGGCATGTCTCCCCGCAGTCGTTCAAAGCTCAGCTCAAGCTGACGCAGACGTTCACCGTCTTTAGCGATAGCGTTAAACCGGTCATCCATGACGGCGTTGCGTTGATCAAGACGACGTTCCATTTGCAGCAGCAAGAGTTTCACCAACCCAGCAAAGCCGCCCAGGACAGTCACTCCCACACCAATCAGTTGCCAAGCGGGCATTTCAATCATCAGCATCAGCGCCCCCTTGCTCGGTCTCGGCGAGCCTGGCATTCGGCGCAAAATTGCACGCCAACCAAAGCCAAGCGACGCCCTTCGGGGATCGGCATTTCACAATCCGGCATCTGGCAGAATTCGGCGGAGGGTCCAGTCAAGATTTCCCGTTGTGCCAAATGAGCCGCCAAAGAGGTTTCGTTGTGAATCGCCTCCAGTTCGCTGGCTCTATCAGTTGCTTTCATTCAGCGTCCAATCAATCAAGTTGTTGAGCTGCGCCCGGCAGATTCCATGCAGCTCGGCATTGCGCACCTGGTTGGCCAGGATCTGAGCCTGGCCAACGCCGGAGTCGAGTTCATCAGCGGCTCCGGTTCCGCTGGCCGTCGCAGCAGCTCCGCTGGCGTCGTTCGGGGTTGGCACTGCGGTGTAGATTCCGTTGGCGTTGTTCCACACGCGGACAAAGCCAGTAGTGAACACAGCAACAGGTAGCGGTTCGAGCTGCGCGCCAAGAATGGGACGGTAGAGACTGGTAACACGGGCTATTTCTCCAGTGAGTTTGTCGGTGGTCTTGCGCAACAAGTCCTTGGTGTCCGAAAGCTGGCTCGCCAGGCGGTTGCCCTTGGCCTGTTCGGCAATCAATGAGGCCGACGCTTGTTTCGCTGCACTGGCGGCGGCTTCGGACATGCCTTGTTTTTCCTGGGCGAAGGTTTCGCGCAGTCGGGCGACAACGACGTCACCGTCGGCTTTGCCAACCGCATAGCCATCGTCATAGCCATCCTGCCGGTTGAGGTGCAGGCCGTAGACGACCACTGCGGTAACGCCCAGATACCAGAGGGCTGGCTTGAGCAATTCGAAAGGCGTTTTCATGGGCAGACTCCCTGGCCCCAACCATTGGCGACATACAGAGCTTCCCAGCGCAAAAGGATTAGGCGCGGGTATTGGCGGTTCTCCTTGAAGGCTGCGGCCGAGCGGCCTGCGTTGTACCACTCGACGGAGTTGAACCAGGTCAGCGGATCGGCCCCTTTAGCCGATGCCAACTTGCGGTCGCGAAACACCCAGCCCAAGCCACCGTTATAGGCGGACAGGGTCAGCGCCGCGTGTTCGCACGGATCACGCCCCTGGAGACGAGACGACAACCAACGGTCATAGCTGACAAGCGCCTGCATGGACCAAATCGGGTTGAACGGCTCAACCTTGCCCAGAGCTTTAGGGAACACCTGAGCAAGCCAGGTCGCGGTCGAGGGCATCACCTGGCCCAAGCCTTGCGCGCCGACTGGCGACTTGGCGTCGAACCGCCACCGGCTTTCCTGGTGGATCTGCGCGGCAAAGGTCGCGACCGGGGCATCCAAGCCCCATTCCGCCTGCGCTATGCGGGTCAGGTCGCGGCGGTAGCGTTCGGCTTGGTCGGGGATCTCTGCGCGTACCGGCAAGCTGGCTGCCAGCCCAACGATAGAAGCCATGCAGAGCGCCGACAGATAAAGAAAAGGCGTTCGCATGATTAGAGCCCCAACGTCAGGCCAAGCACACAGGCCAGCACGACCAGAGCACGGCGGACTCCGGCCATGGCGCGTTCGGGGCGAGCCACTTGGTTGGGTCGTGCATAGGGGAACAACGCACGATCAATCCAATAGCCGAGCACCCCACCCAGCGTGACCAGCCCAGCTTTATAGAGCACGACCGGAAGTTTGGTGGGAGCGACCAGGGCAAGGCAGATCAAGAGAATCAGAGTGATCAAGGTCCAGTCGGTCATGCGTGGCGCACGGCGGCGCCGTTGAATGTGTTCCATCAACGAACTTCCTTTGTTGGTTTGAGTGCGGCGCGAATATCCGCAATTGAGCGCGCAGCAATAACGGGATTGCTCCGTACTGCATCCACGGATGTGTAGGTGCTTAACGCTGGCGCTGCGATTCGCTGTTTAGGTCGGAGTTTTTCTTTCTGCCGGACGTGTTCAGCAACACGTCGTTCATGACTCGCCACCATCAACTCGACAGTAGGCCGCCACTCCGGCGGACACTTGTCCAGGAGCGCTTGGGATTCATCCGCAAACGGAGTATCAATAACGAGTTGGGCGTATTGCCTGGATGAACGGGGCGCAATGGCCATGTGCGAACCTGCCGGAGTAGATGTCCGGACTAGATTCGCTCGGGAAGGAATGCCGCAGTGTTTCTTAAACGCACAAGAAAAAGCCCCGACTGTGCGGGGCTTTGATTAAAGGCCTCTGATCGCCTTCATGGTTTCGATCTCTGTATCCGTGGCGCCTTCCTTTCGGCGCTCCGCTTCCCATTCTGAATCCGAAAGCGTTTCCATATTCGATGATGGTTTGGCTATTTGCGCGGCACAATCCGCCTCATCCCGCGACCAGTTGGCTCGCACGCGATCCAACTCAGCTTGGGAAAAACTGCCGGTGTAACAGCCACCGCTGAAGTACACGACATCGGTTAGCAACAACCGGCAACTTGGAAAGCGCGACGCCGGTGCCTTACTTTGTGAATGCAACTGCTCATTTGCCGAGCGCTGGATCTGCGCTAGCGCCGAGGTGTCACGGGTCAAGCAAGCATCGATATTCTTCGACCACAGTTGCTGGGCAATCGACTGGTTAGCCTTTGCGTGGCTTAAGTCGTCTTCAAGAGTGGTGTCGGATGTCGGCGCTGCAAACGCCACTGACGCATACATTGCCGATACCGTGAACATCACTCTCAAAGCCGTCATCATTAATGGACTGTCCTGTCATCAAAGCCGAATAGATCGGGTTCATTGCGTCTGTGCAACACCCTTTGGCGGGCGATGATGTCATAAATGGTTGGTGATGCAAGCTTGTACTTGCGCACCAAATCTGTGGGCTGGATGTTTGCGTCGCGCCAATCCCGATAGATCGCGGCATCGCGCATGGCTTTCTTTAAAGAGTCACCACGAGGAAGATAAACCACCGCTCCTCCCATGGTGTCGCATATTGCAAAGACCACCGCCCTAGCGATTTCCGCCACTGCCTCCGGCCTGTCTTGAAGCTTGCCCCTCAGTTCAGCCTCAGCGATTTCAACCATTTCCTTGATCGTTCCCTCCCAACGATGCATGACCGAAGGATCTTCCATGTGGGCCAACACCTTATTAGGGTCCAGCCTGTCAGTGTCATTAGGGAATAGCTGATCCTGACTCATAAGGCTGGCCTCTTGTTACGCTTCGCATCGTAAGTCAGTGCCGAGACCAGGCTCCCCAACTGCTGGCAGTCCAGCCACTCAACTCGCTCAACCTTGAACATCCGCTTCGCCATTCCATCGGCATACTCCCAAGGTCGCTTGGCGTCGGCCATGAACGCTTGAATCTTGCCGATAAGCTTTTGTTTATCCGGTGCTACTTTCGGAGTTGCCCGCCCTGCGGGTTTGGCTTTGGGTTTCCAGCCCAGCCGCTCAAACTCGGCGAGCACGGCTGCCACTTTGATCGGCCCCAGATCCTTGGCGGACTTTACCCCCGCAACTCGGTTGAGCAAGGCCCGGTAGGTTTCATCGTCAAGGCCCAAATCCTTTTTAGCGATATGGATCTTTGACAGGTTCACGTTACGTCGATTCATTTCTCCTTTCCCCTCACATCCTCGGCAGCTCATCAGTATCCGGATGCCACGCCGGATAGACCGCCCCAGGAGGCCTGGGACGGTTTCGCTTAGTGGATGGTTGGGTTAAGGACAAGTTTTTCGCGCATCGCTTGGCAGATCTCGCAATCGCAGCCCCCCATGTGCCGGACGGAGCCTTCAAACGGAATGCGGGCGATAAGGCGTGCGGCGACTAGGCCTGCTGCGCTACCACTCATTTGGCTTGCGTTATCTACGGTGATGGACACGCCATCGGTGCTGTCTTCGATGATGATTTGGAATTTGGCCATTCGAACTAATCTCGCGGTTGGTCTGTGTTGGCAGATGTGTTTTCAGAGCTGGTCGCAATTCAATGCAACGTTGGGGACGCAGTGTCCTGCACGTAGATACTTGCGATATCAAGGGGTATGGGAGCGTACTGGTCTGAGTCCCCAATACGCTCATAAACCCGGATATAGCTCTTTGAACCAACAACCTGAACGGCCTCACTGATGGCTTGCATCGCCCGCTGCCATCGTTCGTCCTGGATATCCAACCTGCGTAGGCCAAGCACTCGACCGGTGCTGATTTCACCAGCCTTGTCGGTGCGGAATGCCTCGTTGACCAGGACGCGTACCTCGCTACGTGCGTCCTGTGTCCACTCGGCTGCGCATTCATCGATCAACACGCGTGCCGCTTGTAGCCGTTCGTCGAATTTGATGGAGTCCTGGACCGCGTGGATGATCTTGTAGCGGCCATCAAACGACAGCAGCGTGACATTGCCTTTCTTGCCTCCAATGGTCGCTTTGTATTGTTCTGCGGACATGTCCACAAACGCCTTGATGTCCCCAAACGCCGAGGCTTTGAAAGCACCCAATGCCCCTGACACTGCTTTTGCTTTGTTGACCAGCTCAGTGACCAGCTCATCGCGAGCCAGATCAATAGGCTTAATCAGTACGACCGGCACCAAGTGGCCCTTGGCGTCCTGGCGGAACCCTTCTGGAATGCTCATTCGTTGTGTTGCTCCGTGTTCGTTTCGTGTTTGGTAATACGGCGCCCAAGCACTTCGAAGATCTCCCCGATCCGTCGACGTCCATTTGCGCGTTGCTCATTTGTTAAAACAGGCTTCGGTAATGCCCGAGGGAGATCCCTGGAAGGCAACATCCGAATCAGTGCGGCAGGTGCTGGCCACCGCTCGCAGCTTGCAAATAGCATTTCGAAAGCGGCCTTAACACGCTCCCTGTCTGCCTCTTCGCTCCAGCGTTGCGCCTTTTTCAAGGCCACCAGCCAGATATCCAATGTGTGTGTCACGGCATCGGCGGCAGGCGCACCGTCCAAGCGCAGAGCGACGAGCCCCATCAACCCGGCGATTACTTCGCGCTCTAGCCAGTCATCCACCATTTAATCGCCCCTGTAGCGCTGACAACGCGGCAGTTGTTTGGCTTGGCCGGACGATCACAGGCGGTTTGTGCGTACTGCTCTCAGGCCGGAGTACCGTCGGACTCGTTTCACCTTGCCACTGACTCATCACTTGGTAGAGCCAGCCGTGGCCTTTAAGCGGTGGCGTTAATCGACCGGAGTCGCGTGCAGTAATTGCCTGTTCAATTGCCCATATCCAACATGCAGGAGGGGCATTGAAAAGTGCACCGTTCCGTTCGATGCGCTGGGCTTGAAGATCTGGAAGCAATTCCCCCAGGATCTTGGCCACGCGATCCATGGTCAGTTCTCGGGTCTCCGGCCGGAACAAGCCGACATACCGAATCAAGGCGCTACCGAGTTGACCGGAAACCTTAAAGGCCACTCCGAGCGCTTCACGTGCGCCGTCATGAGCGATCAGCGCATCAAGGCTTACTGTCGTCCCGCAGTTAGGGCATCGAGTACGCATCAATGCACCTCCCGTTTCGGCTTCGCCTTTGCCAGTTCATCCGCTCGGATCTGGGCGAACTTATAGCTGTTGGAAAACCCGACGCATTTCTCGCCCTGGTACAGGCGGATCATGCTGCGACCAGCGATATATATCTGGACGACGGGCACTGGTGGGCTGGCAATCTCAATGGATGGTTGCATTTTCGGCACCTGCACAATTGGGATTGAAGGCGCAGTACTGGCAGGCTCGCCAACTCTGCATCGCTTGTGGGTTATGCGTCGGAGGCAGCTTGTCGCGATAGTTTTGGCACTGTTCGATGGTCACCACATCATTGACGGCGACACAGTCCATCCGGCCAAGCGCGTTCATGACGCGGCGTTCAACACCCGCCGTGCTAGGACTGGTGTATTTATTCGCCAGGATCAAACTTACCGCTGTACGGCTCATGCCGATTCGAGCTGCCGCTTTGGTGCGGTCGCTTGCTGCCACTTCCGCCGCGAGCAGACGAACAAAGAGCGGTGGCTGCTGGCCCCATTTCGAAAGGTCTACTTGCGTCATTGGAGGCCTCCCGACTGTTCCTGCGAAGCCAGTTCCAAGTGAGTTCGCTGGACTAAGTCCGCAGGGAGCGAGACCGGTCCCTTGGCAGTTTTTGCCAAGGTCAACCATTCGCCCAATAGTTCACGGGTCCGCACTAAGTCGATACCGGGCTCGATCAAACTGCGATCTGCGCCCGGCGTACCGGTCGTCTTGGTGTAGATCAGTCGGTTGAGGTTTGGATCGTAGACTTGCAACGACTCAAGCTGACGGATCTCCGGTGGACGGGGACCGGTGTCTTTACCAGGAATGAGGCAGTAGAACGTAGGTATTCCCATGGCGGTGTCGCCAGGAGTCTTAGCCAGATAACCCGCCTCGCTAAGAGCATTCAGATACTGCCTAACTTTGGTAGCGGTGAGCGACACTGTGCCGACTGACGCCGCACTTACTACATCCCGTACCGTTACGTTCCCACCCAGGATCCGTAAAGAACGCCATATGTTCTCAGTTGCGAGATGGTCATAAGTGCGTTCGCCTTTACTATTGAGACGCGGGTGCTCAGCCCCCTCATCTTTAGCCAGCCTGTAAAGTCGAGTTTGGCCCTTGCGGTAGTCATCTACTACGGTCTCGACGATGCCCGCTTTTTTCAATGCTTCAAGGTAACGGATGATGTCATAAGGCATCTGATCACTACGTCTTGCGATGTCGTGAACATCGAATCCTTGGCCCAAAATGCGCATTGCTTCCCACATACGCTGCTTTGGGCTTTTGCCGCCTGAAACGATAAGGTGAGGTGCGCGGCCTGCCATTACATGGCCCTCCGAATCGGAGCTTCGCCGGTATACCAACCGCGATTCCCCCACGCTTTCAAATCCACTTGATCAAGCATCATCGCTGAAGCTTCGGACTGGACCTTGTAGAGGTTTACCGCCACGCGACGCAGGCAGCCCTTGGTCGCGGTATTCAAATCAGACAACAGGTCATCAGCAAAGCTGACGCCTGGATAGTTGTCGCGTGCCAGTTGGCGAACATCATCAAGCGTTGCTGCCTGTGCTGGAACCCACTCCAGTACACGGTTATGCAGACGCTCTAGACGTTGAAGCGATGCAGGAACGCGCTCTTCGCCAATCAGGACGATTGTCCCTTCGCTCGCGTTGTAGATATCCGTCAGCACATTTGCTACAGCCTTATCCAACAGATACTGCACGTCATCCACGATTAATGGGCGACGCGAAGCGGATAGCTGGACGGAGATCTGGTCGACCATTTCTGACAATGTGCGGCCAGGTAAAAGGCTCATCTCGCGAAGAATCGCAGTCAGAAACGCTTTCTTACTCCAGGTGTCGCGACATTCGATGTAATAGCAACGATGCTGATTGGCAGCAAATGCCGCCGCCGCGCTCTTGCCAAAGCCACTGGGGCCGTACATTGCCACCAGTCCTGGCAGCCCGATTGGACGCCCCATAGCGCGACTCATTGCGCCGGACAAAAGACCGACATTTGTTAAAGGAACAATTTTGTTTACACTCACTGTGCTTCTCCTCCTATGTCTAGCGTGTTGGCGCACGCTGACTGCTTTGAAACGTGGGCTTCTCAACCCGCGTGTTGAAATACTCTTTGCATTGCCACGAAGTCCGGATGGGCGGGATAACGCTCCCACCACCGGGCTTCGTCGGCAGTCAGTTCTTCACCGGCGATCTTTCGTTGATCCAACCGAACCCAAAGTCGGTAACGAGCTACGTCGTCCCCTGGGACTACGAACGTAGGCCGCTGCTGATCCAACGACTGGGCGTAATCTCGTGCCGCTTCCAGGGCTTCTGCCGAAAGGCTTGCAGACGGCGCCGTTGTAGGGGCGATCATCTCTACTCGCTGCCCGGTCAACGTTTCCAACTTGTCTACTGCACGCTTGAACTGGCCTTGTTGCCGTTTGTCTCGCGCCATCTCAACCATGGTGCGAGGCATATAATCCGAGCTGTTCCCATCCAGTTGGGCCGCGCCGATCAGCTCGCCGTCTAACGTGAACGTCCAGATTTGGCTAGCATCTCTAACGTCGTAGGCGATGCGTATTTCTTGCCCGTGCAAGGCCGTTAGATCCGTCAGGAAATAGGTACTGCCCGCCCAAGCGACTTCGCCGCGTCTCGTTGTGCGCACCACTTGCGGACGCATGAGCGATTCAACCAACGAACCGGGCGCGGTAATCGGCTCCCAGCCTTCCGCTATCGCGGCTTGCCAAGCCTCGTTCGGGCTCATATGCCGCAATACGCCGGTTTCGGGGTCGCGAATTTTGGCGAGGCCTCGATGGGGAGTATCGTTGTAGGTCGCGATTTCATGTTCAACGCCCGACATGAATTCACCGAACGCGGGGAGCAGTCTGCTTTTCCCGCCCTCACGCAGTTCCTTACGGCCAATGCGATGCACTCGTGTACCGGCGTGCTTATCCATGTCGGCACCGATGTAGCTCGTCAGCTTCTTGGCCGCTCGCACCCAAATGGTCTGGTGTCCCCGCTCGGAGAGGCCCCGCGCTTGGCTGTTGTATGGCAGCGAGTGGGTCATCGTGCCGCCCAAGCGGTCGACAACTTCCCGCACGGTGTCGTTAGCGAAACCGGAGCCGTTGTCTACGTAGAAGATGCCGAACATGCATTCACGGACCGCATCACGCAGCGCGTCCAGAACACCAATAGCCGACTCTGCTTCCCCAACCGATACGCCAACGACTTTCCGGGTGGCTACATCCAACACGGTTGTAATCTCTGGCCGGTATGGCTTGCCGGTGAGAGGATTGATGACCTCCGCATCGAATTTATGGCCGTCGGCGGTGTAAACGTCTCCTGGGAAAAGATTCTTCGTAGAGCGACGCCGGAACGGTTGCAGCGCTTTAAGTTCCTGCGGGCTCATTCGCCCCGCCTGCAAAGCTTCTGGCGACAGTTTCTTCAGAAAGCGTTGCACTGCATGGATGCTTGGCAGCGGACCTTCATAGCGTTGCGCAAACTCGGCATAGCTGGCCGCAACACTCGGCTTTGTAGGCCGCTGGTAACACCGAAGAAAATCTTTCGCCCACGCAGGAACCGTCAGGTTCGGACGTTGCCGCAACGGTGCTAAGCCCGCCTCACCATCGGTGCGATATGCAGACAGCCAACGCTTTAGGCTTCTTTCCGATAGCGTTCTGTCGCCCGTCTTTTTGTTATTGGCCAGAGCCAGCCGCTCAGTCAAATACGGGCTCAGCGCCCCATCACGGGCTTGCTTGACCAAAACGTCTATGGCGCGATTTTGCGAGGTCGCGACGCACATGCGTTCGATCTCCCGAATGAAGCAGAGCCGAGCCACCATGACTGCGCGCTGCATGTCATTCAGCTTTGCGGTGCCCTTGGCCACTGTTGCGATAGCCTTTTGCTCCGGAACCTCGGCAGGAACCGCTTCAATTGGAGCCTCAACCTCAGCAATGGACCGGGCCATCAGTGCAGCTTGCGTTTCGGTGGGCAGACTCGAAAACGGGTACTCGACCGCTTTGGTGCCGAGACGTTTCCGGCTCTCCCACTCAAGGCGAATAGCCACCTTGCGAATACCAGGAACGGTTCCTGGCAACCCAGGAAGGCCCGCCAGTTCCTGCGACGTATACCAGTCACGCATCGCCGTCTTTCCACTTGGTTTTACTGTGACCAACCGGACTATTTTCGGTATGCTTTGGATAGACCGAATTCGTTTCAGCTCGGTTTGGCCGCTGGCGAAGTGGAGAGCCATTGGGATTCCAGCGCTCTGGCCATAACTGGACAGGCTGAAGCCCTAGGGCTTGAGCAATCGCCCGCTCTACCCGAGGGTAAGGTCGGTGCTTAGCGTTACGGATGGCGCGCTCATTCAGGCCATGCGTTCTGGCCAGTTCGGCAAAGTTGGTGCCGCGAACACGGAGCTGGAATTTAATCCATTCCCAGCGTCGTTCTGAATCGAGCGGTATGTCGTAGGTTTCCATTTTTCAACCATCGTCTAGGGTGGTTTTTTTAGGCTTTCTAACGGCCGGTTTAGGACAATATATCCCGTATTCGGGATGCGGTAAACCGAATATGGGAGTTTTTATTCCCGTTTTCGGGCAAGACAACAGTCTATTGTGGAAAACTCAAGTGAATTCAGTGACTTACACGGAATCGAAACACGCGCCAGTAGGCGAAAACGCGGTTTCTTTTCCGAATTCGGGAATAGAAACCCGAATAGCCACGGTCGCAAGCTTGTTCGAATCCCGAAAACAGGCTGCCGAGGCTGCGAACGTGGCGCTGTCGTCGCTCCAACGGTGGATCGCTGGTGAAGGAATGCCCGCCTTCAATTCGTTGGCGTTGTTGGCTTCTGCGGTGGGGGTGTCTCTTGACTGGATTGCGTCGGGGCGCGGAGAGATGTATCCAGCGGAGGGGGCGCCTGCCCAAGCGAAGGACGACAGCATCTATGCCTATGTTCCGCTTTACGACGCCAGGATTAGCCAGGGCCACGGTGCTTGGAGCGATGGCGCACGCATCCTGACAATGCTTGCCTTCACTAAATACAGCTTGCAGAAGAAAGGGCTGCAAGCGTCGCAGCTCGCGGCGGTGCGGGTGGATGGCGACTCAAACGAGCCGTTTCTAAAGGACGGCGATACCGTGATGGTGGATCTTTCCCGGAACACCATCCAGGGCGAGGCGTTTTATGTGATACGCCTGGATGACCTCCTATACGCCAAGCGGCTGCAACGTCAGATCGACGGCGGGGTCTTGGTCATCAGCGCCAACACGGCTTATCCCAGCGTGCATGTTCCTACTGATCGGCTTGAGCGGCTTCAGGTCGTGGGTCGAGTGGTCTGGTCGGGCGGATGGATGATCTAAGCGTCAGTGCCAAAAAGCCCGCGAAATGCGGGCTTTTTAGTTTGTGGCAGGATTTTTGGGGGCCGCGCCTCTTTTGGCACCGATTAGTGCCGCTTACTTGCTCAAGCCCCCGTTTTTCCTGGCTTGTCCTTTTTCTTCCCTTTTCTTCCCACCAGTTTCCTCTGGTGCCATATCTCTCACCGCCTCACACTGAGAATTAGATCTATGTGGGAGCAAAGCTTGCTCGCGATAGCGCTCAGACAGTTCATGCTCCATCGACGGACACACCGCCATCGCGAGCAAGCTTTGCTCCCACAGGTAGTTTCTGCTTTCGACTACGCCTCAGGCATCTTGCGAAAGCCCACCGCCAGGCGGTTCCAGCCATTGATGGCGTTGATTGCCACGGTCAGGTCGACCATTTCCTTGGGCGTGAAATGCTGGTTCAGCTGTTCGTAGTCGGCGTCTGGCGCATGGGTGTCGCTCAAGCGGGTCAGCGCTTCGGTCCAGGCCAGCGCGGCGCGTTCACGAGGGGTGAAAAACGGGGCTTCGCGCCAGGCGGTCACGGCATACAGGCGACGCTCCGTCTCACCGTCCTTGCGGGCATCGGCGGTGTGCATGTCGATGCAGAAGGCGCAGCCGTTGATTTGCGAGGAACGCAGCTTGACCAGTTCCAGCAGGGATTTTTCCAGGCCCAGTTTCGAAGCAGCAGTTTCGAACGCCAGCATGGCTTTGAAAGCGTCCGGGGAGGCGGTGTAGAAATCGATACGCGGTTGCATGGTGAACTCCAGAACGATTGGGTGTGGCGCTACGTTAGCGTTGCGCTGGCGCGGTACAAATAGCCAATTGTTGGGAAGTTCGGGTGGCCAATGGGGGGATTTATCCTGTAGGAGCTGGCGAAGCCTGCGATCTTTTGATTTTTTGATCTTTCGCTTGAGATTCAAGTGGCTGGGGAAAGATCGCAGCCTCGTTGCACTCGTCAGCCCCTACACAGCTCCTACACGGTTCCTACTGGGCCCGGCTGCGCAACCATTGCAGGAAGCGCTTCTTGACGACCGGTTTGGGGACGTCGCGGGTCAGGTTCTGGGCCAGGTGCATGCGCACGTCCAGCAGGTTCTTCATCGCATCGTTGATGTCGCGGCGAGCGTCCAGGCAGGGTTTGAGGTAGCTCTTCTCGATGCGATAAAGGGTGCAGAAGGTCTTGGCGGAAAAGTTCGCCAGCGCGGCCTGGTCGGAAACGATCCCGGCTTCGCCAATAACCTCTCCCGGCCCCATGCGTCCGGCCTCGAACGGCTGGCCGTTACGAAACAGGGTGACGCTGACCACCCCCGACTCGATGATGAACAAATGATCGCTGACCTCCCCGGCCGGCAGGATCATGTCGCCGGCGCGGAAGGTCTGCAGGGTCATGTTCTGGCTGAAGGTGTCTTTCTCATCCTGGCGCAAGGTGGAGAAAATGCTCGAGCTTTCCAGCAACGCACGGGGCCGCGACACGCCATTGGCGGACGCGCTTTCGCTGGTGGACAACAGGCTTACGCCCGAAGCCTGCAAATGCCGGAACGCCAGGTCGAACAACTGATTGCGCACCTCGCGCTTCTGGCCCATGGACGCGACGAACCCGCTGATTTCATATTCCGCCCCGGTGCTGCCGGTGCTCTTGAGGGTCACGCAGGGTGCCGGGCTGGCAAGCAGGGAACGACAGCCAATCATCGCCCGCTCCAGCGCATCGATCACGGTTTGTGGCCGTGCATGCGGGCTGACCGGGATGCTGATGGATAACCCGTGGACGTCGCTGGGACGGCTGAAGTTGACGATCTTGGCCTTGGCCGCCAAGGAGTTGGGAATCACCGCCATGCTGCCCTGGGCGGTCTGCAACCGTGTGGCGCGCCAGTCGATATCGGTGACCCGGCCTTCGGTGCCATCAATGGAAATCCAGTCATCGACTTGATAGGGCTTGGTGGTGTTGAGCACGATCCCGGAGAACACGTCACTGAGGGTACTCTGCAAGGCCAGGCCGACGATGATCGCCATCGCCCCGGACGTTGCCAGGACGCCCTTGACCGGCAAGTCCAGCACATACGCCAGGGCCGCGATGACGGCGATCAGGAAGATCACCGCGCCGATCAAATCCTGCAAGAGCCGCCCGGTATGCCCCACCCGCTGCATCATCACCACGCCGATAATCACCGTCAGGGTCCGCGCAGCGAACAGCCACCAAGCAATTTGTAAACCGGTGGACGCCAAGTGGCGTGGCACGTCGTCAACCCACTGTGCCGGCTGCAGGGGGTTGAGGCCTTCGTTGAACAGCAGCGCGCTGAACAACGAAAAAATCAGCAGCCGCCCGCCGATCTTCCAATAGGTCCGATCAGCACTGACCAGCCGCCACAGCAGAATGTCGAGCACCAGCAGCACCAAGGCACTCAGCAGTGGGTGAGCGGAGATCAGAGACGGCATCGCGACAGCTCCAGGAAAGTCATGGGGCGAAGATTGGCACAAATTGAACACGGCGTAGAGAGCACCGCAGAAACTCATGTGGGAGCGAGCCTGCTCGCGATTGCGGCGTATCCGTCAATGATGCATCGACTGTCAGACCGCTATCGCGAGCAGGCTCGCTCCCACAGGACTTGTCTCTGGTCAGTCGTCCATCGCGCCAAAACGACCGGAGTGGAAATCGTTGAAAGCCTGGTGTATCTCCTGCTCGCTGTTCATCACGAACGGACCATGGCCGACGATGGGTTCGTCGATAGGCTCACCGCTGAGCAGCAACACCACCGCGTCTTGATTGGCGTACAGGTGCAACTGCTCGCCAGCCCGGTCGAACAGCGCCAGTTGCCCGGCCTCAACCCGCTCGCGACCGTTGACCTGAACCGTGCCACGCAGCACCACCAGTGCGGTGTTGCGGCCATCGTGTACGTCGAGGGTCAGGTTTTTTTCGGCATTCAAGCGCATGTCCCAGACATCGATGGGTGTAAAGGTTTTCGCCGGGCCTTGATGCCCCTCGAAGCGGCCGGCAATCAGGCGCAGGCTGCCAGCGTTGTCCTTCAGGTCGATGCTCGGAATGTCGCTGTTGAGGAGCGTCTGGTAGCCGGCCGGGGCCATTTTGTCCTTGGCGGGCAGGTTGACCCACAGTTGGACCATCTCCATGAACCCGCCTTGCCGGGCGAAGGCTTCGGAGTGGAACTCTTCGTGAATGATCCCGGAGGCGGCTGTCATCCATTGCACGTCGCCAGGGCCGATCTTGCCGCCGCTGCCAGTGGAATCCCGGTGTTCCAGTTCGCCCTGGTAGACGATCGTCACGGTTTCGAAACCGCGATGAGGGTGCTGGCCGACACCGCGACGCTCGGTGGTGGGTTCGAATGGCGTGGGTGCGGCGTGGTCCAGCAGCAGGAACGGGCTGATGTGCTTGCCCAGGTTGTCGTAGGAAAACAGCGTACGAACCGGGAAGCCGTCACCGACCCAATGGGCTCGGGGGCTGGTGTAGACGCCGATGATGTTTTTCATGCTGTGTCTCCAAAATCAGGTACTGCG
This sequence comes from Pseudomonas sp. NFACC45, assembly GCF_900113505.1. NCBI lineage: Bacteria > Pseudomonadati > Pseudomonadota > Gammaproteobacteria > Pseudomonadales > Pseudomonadaceae > Pseudomonas > Pseudomonas sp. NFACC45. Next base: position 72,436 of record NZ_FOPO01000008.1, on the reverse strand, counting down.
ATTTGATGGACATAGCTTAAAACCGCCCCCCTTGAAGCACTAGACAGCAAAAACCGGCCTTAGCGTTCTATTTGGAGAACAATGAAGGACCTAGAAAAACTGCAAGTCACCACAGTCCCCCTGTGGGAGCGGGCTTGCTCGCGAATGCGGTGTGTCAGCAAACATTTATTTCACTGACACTCCGCATTCGCGAGCAAGCCCGCTCCCACAAGTTCTGGTGTTATTCAAAGGTGATTGCGCTTGGCGAAATCCGAGAGGCCCACCAGCGTCTTGAGTCCGAGTTTTTCCAGCAGACGGGTCTTGTAGGTGCTGACGGTTTTCGGACTCAGGAACAACGCCTCGGCGATGTCCTTGCCGCGCATTCCCATGGCCAGCATTCGCAGAATGGACAACTCACGGGTGGAGAGCGTTTCCAGGGTCTGCTGTTCAGTGCGTTGTTGAAAATCCAGCCTGACCGGCATTTGAGGGAAATAGGAGTAGCCGGATTTCAGCGCATGAATGGCCTTGATCAGCTCTTTCAGGTCGCTTCTCTTGGTCACGAAGCCCCTGGCTCCGGCGGAAATGCAGCGGTTGCAAAAGTGCTGCGCGTCCTGGGAAGTGAACACCAGCACGCCGCACCCAGGGAACTGGGCCATGATCCAGACCAACAGATCCATGCCATCGAATCCGTTCATCACCAGGTCCAGAATTACCAGGTCTGGCGCCTTTTCCTTGATCATCGCCCTGGCGTCGGCGACACCGCCCGCGTCCCTGACTCCGGTAAACCCCTCGTTCTGGCAAATGAGCCGCAATGCCCCTCGTATGACAGGGTGGTCATCCACGATCAATACGTCTTTCAAGGCAACTCCCCACGTAAATGCAAACGGCGCCGATGCCATGACTGCTTCGGACTGTTGCACAGGCGCCGGGCCAAGCCACCTGTCAGGTCTGACAGTGCCGACCAACGGTGCAGCTTCACCCTGCGTGACCTTGCCTGAGGGGGCGAAGCCAGGGTCGCGTCAACTCGCAGGCCTGGGGATCAATCCGCTCCATCAGACTGGCCAATGACGCAAGGTCAGGCAGTTGGGCCGTGCTCAAGTGCATGCTCGGCCGACGCGCGACAACCGCCGAGGACAGACCGATCTGGGGGGTGTTGTAAATCAGCGCGTGAAGAAGCTGTGGGTTATCGAGGATGAAATCGTGCAAGTCCAGCGCGCCCTTCGCCAGGCCGGCATTGACCACGACCAGGTCGAACGGCTCGCTGCCGTATTCCACCAGCGTCAACAGCTCCTGCAGGCCACTCACGGGGGCGATCCGAAAATAGCCCTGTTGATTGAACAGGTGCTCAAGCCTCATTCGATGAGCATGTTGCGTGTCGGCAATCATGATACGTAATGCTTTGTTCGGCATGACAGGCGTCCCAATCGTTAAGGGGCGTCAGGCTAGAGGAAGCTTTTGATAGGCGCTGTAGGACGAATCCCAAAAAATGGAGGAAAAAGGTACTTCGTATGTAGCTTCGGGATGACTACGCGGCTCGCTTAGCCATGAGAAGACCCGCGGGGACCGCTTCGCGGCCCAGCGCAAGCACGCTCCCCCGCCACATAGGTCTCCAGTCGTTCAGTCAGGTGCTCCATGGCTTGGCGCACGTCATCCACGGCGGCGCCGAGCAACGGCCGGTCACCCCCGCGGCAGGCACTTTCCAGGGCTTCGCAGGCGGCAATCAGGCGCTGGGCCCTGATCATCAGCGCGCCGCCCTTGACCCGGTGCGCCAGGTCAGCCAGCGCTGGCAGGTCCTGGCGAGCGAGCAGACGCATTAATTGCGCCTGGTCATCGGCATTGCTGTTGACCAGTTCCCTTAGCAGTTTTTTGATTGAGCCAGTGTCACCTGCGCTCAATTGTTCAAGGCTGCTCAAGTCGATGTCGCCGGTGGTCGGCGCGAGCGCCAGTTCATCGGGCACTGCGGCGCAACCCTGCGTGACTGAAGCCAGGCAGCTGTTCAGCTCCTTGAGGCTGATGGGTTTGAACAGGCAATCGTCCATGCCGGCTTCGACACAACGGGCCTTTTCCTCGGGCTGGGCATTGGCCGTGAAACCCAGGATCACCCCCGGCGACAAACCCTCGGCCCGCTCCGCCTCGCGAATGGCGCGGGCCAGTTCGTAGCCGCTCATCAACGGCATGTTGCAGTCGGTAATGACGACATCGAAGCGTTCAGCCCGCCAGGCGCGCAACCCCTGGACACCCTCGTCGGCTTCCCGGACACGATGACCCAGATAGCTCAGTTGCTGGGACAGCAGCAGACGGTTGGCCGGGTAGTCGTCCACCACCAGAATGTTCAGCGCCCGCACCGGTGCCAGCGCCTCGACTTGCGCCGACGGCGCCTGAGCCAAGGCCTCGAGCGCCGGCAAGCTCAGCAAAACTTCAATCTGCGTGCCCTCCCCCGGCACGCTGCTCAACGTCAGGGTGCCGCCCATCATTTCGCAGAGCGTGCGGCTGATCACCAGCCCCAACCCGGAGCCGCTGCGGGCCGACTGGGTGTTGTTGCTGGCCTGGGTAAAAGGGCTGAACAAGCGGCGCTGATCCTCGGCCGAAATACCACAGCCGCTATCTTCAACACGCAGGCGGATTGGCAGGCACTGCGCGTCGCCGCCCGGTTCGGCTCGCACACTCAAGCGCACCTGCCCCTGCTCGGTGAACTTGATGGCGTTGCTCAGCAGATTCGACACGATCTGCTTGAAACGCAACGGATCGATCAACACGTCGCGGTTGATCGCGGCGTCGAGCTCAAGCTGCAAATGCAGTTGTTTCTGCCAGGCAAGGCCTTCAAAGATCCGCGCCACCGATTCGATCAGCTCCCGCAGATTGGCCCGCTGCGGGGTCAGCGACAGCCTGCCTGACTCGATGCGGGCGATGTCGAGGATGTCACCGATCAAGTCGAGCATGCCGCGGGCGGCGCCTGACGCGACCTCGATGGCGAGCCGGTCCATGACACCCTGGTCGGCTTTTTTCAGGGCCAGTTCCAGCATGCCGATCACCGCGTTCATCGGTGTACGGATTTCATGGCTCATGGTCGCCAGAAAAGTGGTCTTGGCCCGATTGGCATCATCGGCGCTTTGCTTGGCCACGCGCAGCTGTTCCAGCAGACGCCGCAGGTAAAAGGCCCACCCCAGTGCCAGCAGCAACAGCAGCGCGGCGATGGCGAAACCCTGGACGATGGTGGTGCGGTTGCGCAACCAGTAGCTGTCGTCGATCACCACTTCACTGCGCCAACGATTGGTCAGCTCGTCCATTTCTTCGGGAGAAATACTCAGCAGCGCCTTGTCCAGGATCGAATGCAGCTCCGGCGCATCACGATGAGTCGCCAGGGCCACGCGCGCCGGCAACGTCCCCACGGTACTGGTGATGTGCAGTTTGCCGCGGTATTGGCGAGAAATCATATAGCGGGCGCTGATCAGCGAATTGATCGCGCCGTCCACCGTACCGGCGGCGACCATGGACATCGCGTCCGCTGAATTTTCAGCCGGCACCAGATGCACCCGGGGAAATTGTTCCAGCAGATATTCACGCAGCGCATTGCCACGGATCAGCGCCAGGCGTTTGCCCTCCATCTGGTCCAACGTCAACGGGACCTTGCCCCCGGCGGACGCCACCAGCACGAACGGATTGCTCAGGTAAGGCCGGGTAAAACGCAACGTCCCCTCAAGCTCGGTGCTGGGTGGCGCGGCGGCCAGTACGTCGGCCCGACCGCTGCTGACGCGCCCGATCACATCATGAAGCGAGGTACCCCACTGGATATCGAACTTCAGGCCGGTGCGCAGGCTGATCCTGGCCAGCACATCAGCGCTGATACCCCGCAAATGCCCTTCATCGATAAACGTGAGTGGCGGGAAGTTCTGGTTGACGGCCACCGTGATCCGCGGATGGGCATCCAGCCAACGCTGTTCCTTGACACTGAAATGCAGAGGTTGCTGACCGGGGATGCTCGCGCCGCCAGCGCTCCAGCGGCGCAGGATGCTCATGCGCTCACTGGCGGGGATGGCTTGTAGCGCGGCGTTGATAATGCGCAGCAGGCGTGCGTTCTCGCGGCTGACCGCAAAGGCGAACGGCTGCACTTCCATGCGTGAGAAATCAGCCAGTTGGACGTTGTTCAGGTAGTTCTTGCTGATCAGGTAATTGGAGCTGATCGAATCCCCCAGGTAAACGTCGGCCTGCCCAAACGCCACGGCGCCGATCGCGCTCAAGGTCGAGGGGTACAACTGCAAGGCCGCATCCGGATAAAACGCCTTGACCGTATCGGTAGGCAGATAGTGATACAGCATCGCCACGCGCATGCCCGCCAGGTCCGTGGGCAAATCCTGGCTATCCTCGACCCGGGCCACCAAGGTGGGCAGGTCATCGGCATAGGGCTGGGACATCGCCAACTCGGGGTCGCTGGCTTCGAAGCCGTTGGCCGTTCCGAGCATGTCGATCTCACCACTGCGCAAAGCCTGGAGCGATGCCTCCCGTGACGCGTAGCGCTGCACCCGCACATCGACGTGCAACATCTGCCCCAGCAATTGGGCATAGTCAGCCGTAAGACCCTCATAGTCGCGGCCATTGCTGGTGATACCGAAAGGTGCGTAATCCGGCGCCGAGGCCCCTAACAGCAACGTCCCCTTGCGGCGTAGCCAGTTCTTGTCGGCCTCCCCCAGGGACACCGAATAGTCGCTCACACTGGAACGCCCGAGCACTTGCAGCGACTCAGGCGCCGCGCCAACCTGCGGCGTCACACTTGATAAGCCCAGCAACAGCGCCACCAGGCCTGTGCGTAAGAACAGCGTCATTTGGATCAGGTTGTTTCGTTTGGCGTAGTCGGCCCGGAACACCACCGACTTCACGTCAAGTCAGGGAGACCGGCTGATGGGTTCAGACTGCCAAAGCGAGGGAACAGCGAACCGTCAACGCGCCCTGCCTGAAAGACAGGACACGTGAGGTGAGTGTAGGAAGTTTCTGAGAAATTGCCCGCAGGCCGATTGTTGTAGGCAGGGTTATGCCGTGGCCAGCTTCAGGTCGCGCACCGAACGGCTCTGTCCGCGATGCATGCTGTGCTCGTACAGCGAACCGGCGATTTCATCGGCGCGCACCGGCAGGATCGACAACAAGGTATCGCTCAGGCCATGGCTGGCCTGGCAGAAGCCCTGCATGTAGATCGCCGCTTTGCAGCGCTCGTCGGTGATCAACTTGTAGTTGCGGTCTACCTCGAAATTCCCCAGGTATTGCTCAAGTGGCGCCAGCAATGTGCGGTGCATCTGCCGTTCGTAACCGGTGGCCAGCACCACCGCGTCATAACGGCGCACGGTCAGCTCTCCGGTGGCGTTGTTGCGCACCGCCAGCTCCACGCCGGCACCGGTGGCCGTGGCTTTCTCCACCGTGGTGAGAGTACGGAAGGCATGACGGGCGATGCCTGAGACTTTCTGGCGATAGAAAATCCCGTAGATCCGTTCGATCAGGTCGATGTCCACCACTGAATAGTTGGTGTTGTGGTACTCGTTGACCAGCCGCTCGCGTTCGCTGTGGGGCTGCTGGAATACCAGATCGGTGAATTCCGGGGAGAACACCTCGTTGACGAACGGGCTGTCATCGGCCGGCTTGAGGGCCGAGCCGCGCAGGATCATGTCGACCTGCACCGAAGGGAAGCTGTCGTTGAGGTCGATGAAGGCTTCCGCGGCGCTCTGTCCGCCGCCGATGATCGCGATGTTCATCGGCTGGCCGTTCACGCACGGCTGCGTCGCCATGCGCTCCAGGTACTGGGAATGGTGGAACACCCGAGCGTCCTCCTTGAAAACGCTGAACGCTTCGGGGATGCGCGGTGTACCACCGGCACTGACCACCACCGAGCGAGCAGTGCGCACCCGCTCTTCACCCTGGCTGTCGCGGGAAATCACCTGCAACGCTTCGACCTGCTGGTTGTGCAGCACCGGTTCAATGCGCAGCACTTCTTCGCCATAGCGACTCTGCCCGGCGAACTGCGCGGCCACCCAGCGCAGGTAGTCGTTGTACTCCATGCGACACGGGTAGAACGTGCCGAGGTTGATGAAGTCTACCAGCCGGCCGTGATGCTTGAGGTAGTTGACGAACGAATAGGGGCTGGTGGGGTTACGCAGGGTCACCAGGTCCTTGAGGAAAGAAATCTGCAACTCGCTCTGGGTCACCAGGGTATTGCCATGCCAGCGGTAGTCGGCCTGCTTGTCGAGGAACAGCACATCCAGTTCGCCCTGGACCGGGCCCCGCTCCTGCAGCGCGATAGCCAGCGCCAGGTTCGAGGGGCCGAAGCCGATACCGATCAAGTCGTGAACGTTGGGCGAAGCAATTGCCTGTGTCATGTCCAGTGTCCTCTGGAGAAGCCCCTCAACAGGGCGCGAAAAGCCTGGGGTGACCCGACCGATCTTTGGCAAGCCGGCAAGTCGTCTGTTGAGAGGAACGAGGACAGTGAAAAAAAATTTACCGTGATGCGACCGGCGTGGAGGGATTAATGCGCGTCCCACTGCCGCACGCGAATGCGGCAATGCTTCATGGCGTTGACGATGTGTTTTTCCACCAGTGCTCGGGAAATGCCCAGGCGTTCGGCGATTTGCGGGTGGGACAGACCTTCGAGCTTGCGCAGCAGGAAACTCTCGCGGCACAGCGGCGGCAACTCGGCCAGCGCGCGCTGGAGCAGGTCCAGGCGCTGACCGTGGTCAAGGCTGGTATGGGGCGATGGCGTGAAAAAACGCTCTTCGCTGTCCAGCACGTCCAGGGATTCGACCTGGCGCAGGGTATTGCGCCGATGTCCGTCGATCACCAGGTTCAGCGCGGTGCGGTACAGGAACGCCCGAGGCTGCTCGATGGGTGTGTCACTGGCGCGCTCAAGTACCCGCACATAGGCGTCATGCACCACATCCTCGGCCGCCTGGCGGTTGCCTAGCCTGGCGTTCAGGAAACACACCAGCTCGCGATAGTAGTTTTCCAACATGACTCCCCTGCGCAATGGCTGCGACAGCTATCCCTGTGCCAGATCGGCGCGCCTGAAATCGGCAATGGCACGATAGTGGCAGATTTAATCGCGTAATTTATAGTAATTCTCATATAGATTTAAAGCTTTGGTTTGTATCAGTCCGGATTCGTTCAGATAACTAGGCGCCAAGCACCGCTTTTGTGGTGAGGGAGCTTGCTCCCGCTGGATTCTGTAGGAGCTGTCGAGCGAAGCGAGGCTGCGATCTTTCCACTGCCAATTGAGTTTGAAGCGAAAGATCAAAAGATCGCAGCCTCGCTTCGCTCGACAGCTCCTACAGAGCCCGACGGGAGCAAGCGCCCTCGCCACAGGGGAGCAGTGGCGCTTCAACTGATTTTTCCAACCTGCTACCAAGTGTTTCACACAGTAAATTCCCGTCCGAAGCGCTCGTTTACCAAGACAGCCTCCCGTCCCTGCCCTGCCTGCGACGGGCCCGACACCACCGGCCGGAACCCTGCATGAAACGTCCCCGCCCTACCCGACGCGCCTGGCTTTTAACCTTCGCTCTGCTCCCAGCCGTGGCCTTTGCCGCCTGGCAAGCGGTGGCCCCGAGCCGTGAATCGCTGATGACCGCACCCGTCACCCGTGGCGATATCGAAAACAGCGTCACCGCCCTGGGCACCCTGCAACCGCGGCGTTACGTGGACGTCGGCGCTCAGGCGTCCGGGCAGATCCGCAAGATTCATGTAGAAGCCGGCGACGACGTTCGCGAAGGCCAATTGCTGGTTGAGATCGATCCCTCCACACAAAAGGCCAAGCTGGACGCCGGACGCTTCTCCATTGAAAACCTCAAGGCCCAGCTCCAGGAACAACGAGCCCAGCACGATCTGGCCCAGCAGAAATTCCGCCGTCAGCAGCAACTCAAGGCCGGCGGCGCCACCCGCGAGGAAGACGTGCAGACCGCCCAGGCCGAAGTGCGGGCGACCCAGGCGCGCATCGACATGTTCCAGGCCCAGATCCGCCAGGCCCAGGCCAACCTGCGCAGTGACGAGGCCGAGCTGGGTTATACGCGCATTTTCGCGCCCATGAGCGGCACCGTGGTCGCCGTCGGTGCCCGGGAAGGCCAGACCCTCAACGCCCAACAGCAAACTCCGTTGATTCTGCGCATCGCCCGCCTGTCGCCGATGACCGTCTGGGCCGAAGTCTCGGAAGCGGACATCGGTCACGTCAAACCGGGCATGACCGCCTACTTCACCACCCTGGCCGGCGGCGCCCGTCGCTGGAGCAGCACCGTGCGTCAGATTCTGCCGGTGCCGCCGCGCCCGCTGGAGGCGAGCCAGGGCGGCAGCCTCACGGGCGGGCGCAGTGGCAGCGAACGGGTGGTGCTCTATACCGTGTTGCTGGATGTGGATAACGCCGACCGTGCCCTGATGACGGAAATGACCGCCCAGGTGTTTTTTGTTGCCGCCCAGGCACGCGATGTACTGACCGTTCCCAGCGCCGCGTTGCAGGCCAACGCCGGGCAAGTGCAGGTGGTGGCCGACAATGGCGATGTCCAGCTGCGCACCGTGCGTACCGGCGTCAGCGATCGGCTGCGTACCGAAATTCTCGACGGCCTGAGCGAAGGCGACCAGGTGCTGATCGGTCCGGCCTCCGGCAGCGGAGGCTGAATGGACACGCCCCTGATCGAACTGCGGGACATTCGCAAGGCCTACGGCGGTGGTGACAGCCCTCGGGTGGAGGTGCTGCGCGGCATCGATTTGTCCATTCACGCTGGGGAATTCCTGGCGATTGTCGGGGCGTCCGGCTCCGGTAAATCAACGCTGATGAACATCCTCGGTTGCCTCGACCGCCCCACCAGCGGCGAATACCGGTTTGCCGGCGAAGACGTCGCCGGCCTGGGCAGCGACGAACTGGCCTGGCTGCGGCGCGAAGCCTTCGGCTTCGTGTTCCAGGGCTATCACCTGATCCCGTCCGGCACTGCCCAGGAAAACGTCGAGATGCCGGCGATCTACGCCGGCACCTCGGCCGCCGAGCGCCACGCCCGGGCCAGCGCCCTGCTCGAACGCCTGGGTCTGGCCAGCCGTACCGGCAACCGCCCTCATCAACTGTCCGGCGGCCAGCAGCAACGGGTGTCGATTGCCCGGGCCTTGATGAACGGCGGCCACATCATCCTCGCCGACGAACCCACCGGCGCCCTCGACAGCCAGAGCGGCATCGAGGTCATGGCGTTGCTCGACGAACTGGCAAGCCAGGGTCATGTGGTGATCCTGATCACCCACGACCGCGAAGTGGCGGCGCGGGCCAAGCGCATCATTGAGATTCGCGACGGGCTGATCATCAGCGACAGCGCCGGCGGCGATCCGACTCCGCACCACGCCAACCCGAACGCGTTGCAAGCGGTGGACCTGCGCCAGCGCCTGAGCGCCGGCAGCGAACACAACGGCGCCTGGAAAGGCGAACTGCTCGACGCCGTGCAAGCGGCGTGGCGGGTGATGTGGATCAACCGCTTCCGCACCGCCCTGACGCTGCTGGGCATTATCATCGGTGTGGCCTCGGTGGTAGTGATGCTGGCGGTGGGCGAAGGCAGCAAGCGCCAGGTCATGGCCCAAATGGGCGCCTTCGGCTCCAACATCATCTACCTCAACGGCACCGCGCCCACCCCGCGCGCCGCCAAGGGCATCATCAGTGAATATGACCTGGCCGCCCTCGCCGCCCTGCCCGAGGTGCAGCGGATCATGCCGGTCAACGGCGCCGACGCCAGCGTGCGTTTCGGCAACCTCGACCACACCAGCTACGTGGGCGGCAACGATACGAATTTCCCGACCATCTTCAATTGGCCAGTGGCCCAGGGCAGCTACTTCACCGATGCCGATGAACGCAGCGCCGCGGCAGTGGCGGTGATCGGTCACAAGGTCCGGCACAAGCTGCTCAAGGAGGTCGACGACCCCATTGGCCGCTACATCCTGATTGAGAACGTGCCGTTTCAGGTGGTCGGCGTGCTGGCGGAAAAAGGCGCCAGCTCCGGGGATTCGGATGCCGACAATCGCATCGCCGTGCCCTACTCTGCCGCCAGTGTGCGCTTGTTCGGCAGCCGGCATCCCGAGTACGTGGTGATCGCCGCCCGGGACGCTGGCAAGGTCAAGGAGGCCGAACAGGCCATCTCCCGCACCCTGCTGCGCCTGCATGACGGCAAGCAGGATTTCGAGTTGACCAACAACGCCGCGATGATCCAGGCCGAGGCGCGTACACAGGGCACGCTGTCGCTGATGCTCGGGGCCATTGCCGCGATTTCGCTGCTGGTGGGCGGCATTGGGGTGATGAACATCATGCTCATGACCGTGCGCGAGCGAACCCGCGAGATCGGCATTCGCATGGCCACCGGCGCCCGCCAGCGGGACATCCTGCGCCAGTTCCTCACCGAAGCGGTGATGCTCTCGGTGGTCGGCGGACTGGCCGGCATCGGTTTGGCCTTGCTGGTGGGCGGTGCGCTGCTGCTGGGCAAGATCGCCGTGGCCTTCGAGTGGCTGGCGGTGTTCGGCGCCTTCGGCTGCGCCCTGGTCACCGGCGTTGTTTTCGGTTTCATGCCGGCCCGCAAGGCGGCTCGCCTCGACCCGGTCGCGGCCCTTACCAGTGAATGAACGCCACTCTATGAAAGCGCACCTGACCCTCCTCGCCGCCGGCCTGTTACTGGCAGCCTGCGGCACTCCTCTGCCGGCGCCGGACAGCGGCATCCAGCCGCCACCGGCCTGGCAGAACCTCAATACGCCAAGCACGCACGCCGATAACCAACAATGGTGGACGCAGTTCGGCAGCCCACAGTTGAACCGACTGATCGAACAGGCGCGCCTGGACAGTCACGATCTGGCAGCCGCCATGGCCCGGGTGCGTCAGGCCCAGGCCAGCGCGGTGATCGCCGGCGCGCCGCTGCTGCCGGAAATCAAGGCCGGGCTCAATGGCAATCGCCAGGAATTGTTGCGGGGCAAGGGTTACAGCCAACTGGACGTCGACCGGAACAACCGCACCATCGACTACTACGACGCCAACCTCAGCGCCACCTATGAACTGGATTTCTGGGGCGGCAAACGGGCGGCCCGGGACAGCGCACTGAGCAACCTGTCGGCCAGCCAGTTCGACCGGGCGACCGTGGAATTGACCCTACTCAGCGGCGTCGCCAACAGCTACACCCAGGCGTTGTCCCTGCGCGAGCAACAGCGCATCGCCGAACAGAACCTGGACAACGCCCAACGTGTACTCGACCTGGTGCAGACCCGCTACGACGCCGGCAGCGCCACGGCCCTGGAGTTGTCCCAGCAAAAAAGCCTGGTGGCGGCGCAACAGCGCAGGTTGCCTCAAGTGCAGCAGCAGGCCCGGGAAGCCTTGATCACCCTGGCGGCGCTGCTGGGGCAACCGGTGCAGTCGGTCACACTCGACGATGAACATTTCGACCGTTTGCACTGGCCCGCTATCGACGCCGGGGTGCCCAGCGACCTGCTCAGTCGCCGCCCGGACATCGCCGCCGCCGAAGCGCGCCTCGCCGCCGCCCAGGCTGACATCAGCGTGGCCCGCGCGGCCATGCTGCCTTCCGTGACCCTGGGCCTGAGCCTGGCGACCGGCGCCGACATCGCCGAGCAGTTGCTGCGCAACAACGTCTACAACCTCACCGCAGGTTTGACCGCGCCGATCTTCAACAACGGTCGCCTCAAGGCCGAACGGGACAAAGCCACCGCGCGCCAGGAAGAACTGCTGGAGCTCTACCGCGCCGCCATCATCAACGGCTTCGCCGACGTCGAAAAAGCCCTGAACGGCATCCATGGGCTCGACCAGCAGCGGCAGTGGCAGAGCGAAGAACTGCATCAGGCCCAGCGCGCATTCGACATCGCCCAGCGCCGTTATCAGGCCGGTGCCGAAGACCTGCTCACCGTGCTGGAAACCCAACGCACGCTGTACGCCGCCCAGGACATGAACGTGCAATTGCGATTAGCGCGGGTGCAGGCGAGCGTGGCGTTGTACAAGGCGCTGGGTGGGGGTTGGCGGGTGATGTAAGGCTAAATTGTAGGAGCTGTCGAGCGCAGCGAGGCTGCGATCTTTTGATCTTTGGCTTCGGACTCAATTGGCAGTGGAAAGATCGCAGCCTCGTTGCACTCGACAGCTCCTACAGAGCCCAGCGGGAGCAAGCTCCCTCGCCACAACTGCGTTCGCTTCAGTGCTGTTGAGGCTGCAATGTAGGACGTCCGAGCGAGGCTACATCGCCTTGCGCCATTGCCTACAACTACGCCAGAATCCGTCGGCTTGTGCGCCTGGCTCGTGGCATTTACTGTTTCCGGGTCGCTGATTTCAGCGATCGGGTTTGGTAGCCCGCGAGTCAACTAGGCGCAAGCGCCACCTCCTACAGATGCTCTCTCGGCGTCTGTTTCATGGTGGCCGTGCGCAGGGCGTCTTCGGGCGCGCCGGGTTCCTAGTGCTCCGGTCTACCAACCCGCGTACGGCCGCCACCCAATCGTTTGGTAGCGATGGTGTCGGCTCCTGAAAATGAATACTAGGAGTTACACCATGTTCAAGATCACCCCCAATCCCCCCGAAAACGATTCAAAAAAACTCAACGAAGCCGCCGACCGCGCCCTCGCCTTCTATCTCGATCCGAAACCCACAAAACCCACCTCATCACCCGGCCAGTTATTCACCGTCGTCGAAGACGCGGACATGGAATGCCTGCTCGCCAACCTCAGCGAAACCCTGGCTTCGATCAATGTCATGGCCAACGAGCTGGCATTTGATTTGGACGGCACGCGACGGAGTTTTGCCCTGGGGATCCAGCAGATGGTCGAGCTGAGTGAGCTGCTGGCGAACCGCGCGCTGGACATCGCAGTGCCGCGTTAAAGGCGCATGCCCTCTAAAGCCAAGTGATATTTGTGGCGAGGGGATTTATCCCCGCTGGGCTGCGCAGCAGCCCCATTAGCCGGCACCTCGGTGAGTCAGTTGTTTTGAGTGCGCTGGTTTGGGGCTGCTTCAGCCCAGCGGGGATAAATCCCCTCGCCACAACAGCGTTCGCTTTGGTTTTCTTTGGGAAGCGAAGCTTTACACCGGCTTGGCCTTGAGATTCCGCGCATACCAAGGCCGTTGCGGCACGCGGCGAAACAGTTCGGAGAGTTTTTTGTCGTCGCTGCCGAAGGTGATGCGCAGGGCCAGTTTCATGGTTTCCGGGTCCATCTCCACCGAACGTCCGGGCTGCAGCCCCGGCGTGGTGCTGCAGCCGTGGGTGTCCGGGCCCAGCCAGGGGTCGGCGATTTCTACCCAACGGCCCGGGGCGAACCAAGGCACGCCGTTGACCTCAAGCCGGCTCACTTCCCCCGGATGGAAACGTTCGTGGGCCCGAAACCAGTCTTCGAGGCGGTCGTCGATCCAGCCATGGAAGGCCCAGAACACCGGGTTCACATGGGAGGAAAACGGGTCGCCCAGAAAGTCGTTTTCCGGCGCATACCAGCGCTGGGCGAAGTCGGCCGGGTCGCGGGCGAAGGGCACCGGGTGGCCGTTGGAAGGATCGCGGGGCACCGAGGCCCAGCGCATGTGCAGCCAGTCGTGCAGGCCCAGCTCCACTTCCGAGCCGAACTGACCCAGGGTCAGTTTCGACAGGTAGCGCGGGTCGCGGTAGCGCGATTCCCAGACCTGGAAATTGCTGTGATAGGTCTCGGCAGTCTTGATATCACTCACCCATTGGGCGTACTGCTCGTCGCCGCTGGCCAGCCAAGTGGGCGGCAAAGCTGTGCCATCGTGGTTATCGAAATACCGGGCAAAGCCCAGCCGATCACGCTCCAGCTCCGGTTGCGGCAACGGGAAGCGCGGCCACGACGGCAGCGGCTGGAACGAACGGGCCGTGCCGAGCATGTGCCGGTGCATGAAAAAGAAATCCACGCCCGAGCCGTTGCGATCCTTGCGCTTGCCGCGAGCGTCACGTTCATGGTCCCGTGGGCCGGGCTGCCAGCCGATGCCACGCAGGGCGTTGCGCTTGTCTTCGTCCAGGCTGTGCCATTTGTCCCGTGAGGCGTGCCAGAGCTGATGGAACAACCGATGCTCCGGCGACACCAGCCAGGCCAGCAACGGCGGGCTCAGCGGCGTGCGTTCCCGGGCTTCGGGGAACGGCAACTTGCGGGCGATGAACTGATTGTCGAGTTCCGGCAGCGCCAGCGGGCGATCCAGGCGCAACACGCGACCGCTGAGGGTGGCGGTGCCGGCATTGCCGAAGCCGGCCCAGACCTCGTCCAGGGTCATGATGAATTCGTAGTCCGGTGCCCCATGCTGAGCACCGATCAGGCGCCAGCTCAGTTGTTTCGGATCGGTTCCGGCCAAATCGCCCAACACTCGATAATGAGGCTCATCACCGGCGCGCAGGCGTTCAGCGGTGTCGAGGCAACCCACGACACCACGCCCCTTGTGGGCAATGTCGAGGAACACTTGCAGACCGTCCTGGGGCAAGCCGTCCAGGCCCGCGTCGCTTCCTGAAAAACGGATCGTCCAGATCCCCCGCAGCGTATCGGCCCGGCGCTGGCCTGCCACGTCCGCCACATCGAATGAGGCCTCGCCGGGGGTGATGGTGGGGTCCGGCCGGGTCAGTTCGCGATGCCCGTAATACACCGCAGGCACGGCGGCACCGGTCAGCGCCAGGCCCGCCATGAACCATCGTCGAGAAATCGTCATTGCCTTACCTGTGTTCGGCCCTGGGGCGGGCGTTATCCAAGCTAGAACGATGGGCGGGCCAACAAATTTATAGAGGCTGTGAGGGCGTCATCGCGAGCAGGCTCGCTCCCACAATAGAGGTGCGTACATGCGATGAAAATTTGATGAGTTCAAGGCCGCCTTCGCGAGCAAGCCCGCTCCCACACTGGAACGCGCTGAATTCCACTGTGGGAGCAAAGCTTGCTCGCGATGGGGCCATCAGGCTCACCTAAATTTCCTGCCCGATCACTCGTTCTCCCCAGATAGCAAAGCCCCCCGCAGCGAACCTGACTGAGATCGGCAATGACAACACCACGTTCGAAAAAAGCTCTCTTCATCGGCGTGCCCCTGGCCCTTGCACTGATGGTCGGTGGCGGCCTCGCGGCCTGGGACCACTGGTGGCGAGACAACCCCGGCTACCCGGTCAAGGTGATGAAAGAGGCCAGGGAACTGCACGAGCGCCTCCTCTCCTTTGACAGCCACATCAGCCTACCGCTGGATTTCGGCACCGCCGGCAATGAAGTCGACAAGGACGGCAGCGGCCAGTTCGACCTGGTCAAAGCCAATCGCGGGCATCTGTCCGGCGCGGCGCTGACGATCTTCGGCTGGCCGGAGCTGTGGAACGGCCCCAATGCGCCGCACAAGCCCACCGCCGGTTTCGTCGAGGAAGCGCGCAATCAGCAGGAAGTGCGCTACAAGATCATCACCGGCATGGTCCGCGACTTTCCCAACCAGGTCGCCATCGCCTACACCCCGGATGATTTTCGGCGCCTGCATGGCGAAGGCAAGTTCGCGATTTTCATCAGCATGCTCAACGCCTACCCACTGGGGCACGACCTGAGCCTGCTGGACCTGTGGACGGCGCGGGGCATGCGCATGTTCGGCTTCAGTTACATCGGTAACAACGACTGGGCCGACTCCTCGCGCCCGCTGCCGTTCTTCAACGACTCACCTGATGCCCTCGGCGGCCTGTCGGAGATTGGCAAGCAAGCGGTGACGCGCCTGAACGACCTGGGCGTGATCATCGACGTGTCGCAGATGTCGACCCAGGCCCTGGAGCAAGTTGCCCAACTGAGCCGCACGCCCTTGGTGGCCTCCCATTCCGCACCCCGGGCCATGGTGGATATCCCGCGCAACCTCAGCGACAAGGAAATGCAGCTGATCAAGGCCAGCGGCGGCGTGGTGCAAGTCGTCGGTTTCTCCCAATACCTGCGCCCGCTGACGCAAAAAACCCAGGACAAACTCAACGACCTGCGCCAACGTTTCGACCTGCCACCGCTGCCCAACCTCGCCATGGCGCTGATGCCGGGCGATCCGATCATCGCCGCGTGGCCGGAACAGAAATTCGGTGAATACGCCGGCCAGCTCTACGGCATTCTGGAGGAGGAACCCAAGGCCAGCCTCAAGGACCTGGGCGACGCCATCGATTACACCGTGCGCAAGATCGGCATCGACCATGTCGGCATCAGTTCGGACTTCAACGAAGGCGGCGGCGTCAAAGGCTGGGAGGACGTGGGCGACATCCGCAACGTCACCGCCGAACTGCTAACCCGCGGCTATTCCGAAGCGGACATTGCCAAACTGTGGGGCGGCAACTTTCTGCGGGTCTGGGATCAGGTCCAGCAAGCCGCCCATCCCGCCGTGGCTTCGAACCAGAAGGCCGGCCAACCATGAACGAACGCCGTACCTTCCTGAAGCAGGCCGGGATCCTCGCCGCCGGCTTGCCGCTGGCCACCAGCCTGCCTGGCACCGCTATCGCCGATCCGCTGCCGCCGCTGCCCCGAGACAAATGGGCGCAGTTGCGCTCGCTGTTCAACCAGGACCCGGACTACCTGCACTTCTCCAATTTCCTGGTCACCACCCACCCGCGGCCGGTACGTGAGGCCATCGAAAAACACCGCGCCGCCCTAGATAAAAACCCGGGATTGCTGATGGACTGGGACCTGGGTGTCACCGAGGAGCGCGAAGAAAACGTACGGACATGGGCCGGCCGTTATCTGCAAGCAAACCCTGCGCAGATCGCCCTCACCGGCAGCACCACCGAGGGTCTGGCGATCATCTACGGCGGTGTTCATGTGAGCGCCGACCAGGAAATCCTCAGCACCGCCCACGAACATTACGCCACCCACACCATCCTTGATTTGCGCAACCAACGGGATGGCACCCGGGTGCGCAAGATCAAACTGTTCGAGAACGCCCACAACGCCAGCCACGATGAAATCCTGAGCACCATCGACCGCAACATCCGCCCGCAAACCCGCGTACTGGGCCTGACCTGGGTGCATTCGGGCAGCGGCGTGAAGCTGCCGATCGACAAGATCGGCGCGCTGGTGGACAAGCACAACCAGGGCCGCAGCGAGGAACAGCGCATCATCTACGTGGTGGACGGCGTGCACGGCTTCGGTGTTGAAGACCTGAGCTTCCCAGCGATGAATTGCGACTTCTTCATCGCCGGCACCCACAAATGGATGTTCGGCCCACGGGGCACCGGCCTGGTGTGCAGCCGCAGCGAAGAGCTCAAGTACGTCACGCCGATCATCCCGACCTTTTCCGAAGCCACGACGTTTTCCACCACCATGACACCCGGCGGCTACCACGCCTTCGAGCATCGCTGGGCGGCGGACGAGGCGTTCAAGCTGCACTTGCAATTGGGTAAGGCCGAGGTGCAGGCGCGCATTCACGCGCTCAATACCTACTTGAAAAAACAGCTGCTGGCGTTGCCGCAAATCGAGCTGGTCACGCCCATGAGCCCGGACGTGTCGGCCGGTTTCACCTTCTTCCGGGTCAAGGGCCGTGAGAGCGACGAGATCGCCGCCTACCTGATGCAGAACCGGGTGATTGCCGACGCCGTGCATCGCGACGCCGGGCCTGTCATTCGAACCGCGCCGGGCCTGCTCAACACCGAAGCCGAGATCGATCGCTTCATGGGCTTGCTGGGCAAGACACTCTGAACCTGACTATCGAGAGAGATGGATGAACAGTTTTTCCTTGAAGCTATTCCCGGCACTGGCCCTCGCCGCCCTGCTGCCCTCCGGTGCCCAGGCGTCGCAACCGGGCCAGGTCTTTCGCGACTGCAAGGACTGCCCGGAAATGGTCGTGCTGCCCACCGGCACCTTTCAGATGGGCACCCCGGAAGACGAAGTGGGACGCGAGCCCGACGAAGGCCCGATGCACCCGGTGACCTTCGCCAAACCGCTGGCGATCAGCCGCTTCCAGGTGCTCAAGGGCGAATGGTTCGCCTACCTGCGTGACACCGGCTATCAGATGCCCGATGGCGATAAACGGCCTGGTCGCGCGTGCAAGGCCGGGATTCCTGATTACCAAGGCAGCGACCCGCGCAAGCAATACACCGACCGGCATCCAGCAGTGTGCATGGATTTCGCCGAAGCCAATGCCTACGTGGCGTGGTTGTCGAAAAAAACCGGCAAACAATACCGGCTGGTCAGTGAATCCCTGCGCGAATACGCGGCACGCGGCGGCACCACGGGGCCGTTCCCCTTCCCGTTCGATGAAGGCAAGGAGTACAGCATCGCCCAACACGCCAACACCTACGGCGCCGCCGATGGCTACAACTTCACGGCACCGGCCGGTACTTATCCGCCCAATGCATTCGGGGTGTACGACATGCACGGCAATGTCTACGAGTGGACGGCCGATTGCTACAACGAAAACTACGCCGGTGCACCCAGTGACGGCAGCGCCTGGCTGACCGGCAAGTGCGAGTACCAGCGCATCCGCGGCAACGATTGGGGTGAAGCCCCGGTGTTCTCCCGCTCCGGCAACCGCAACGCGCTGGTGCCCAGTGTGCGTGGAGACTGGATCGGCTTTCGGGTGGCGCGGGATATGTAAATCGGCAGGCCCACCCAAATACCTTGTGGCGAGGGGATTTATCCCCGCTGGGCTGCGAAGCAGCCCCCAAACAGGCAACACAGATCAGTCAGGAATATCCAGGCAATATTCATTGGGGCTGCTTCGCAGCCCAGCGGGGATAAATCCCCTCGCCACAAACGGTGTTCCTCAGGCCATTCGCCGTTAAATCCCCTCCCACATCAACCGTCTTACAGACAGGCGCGCCTGCGCCCTAAAGCCCTCCCGGCGACCACCCGCGATGGCCTTCGCCCTTTTCATCAAGCAGGGAAACCTCCATGAGCCAACCAACACGCGGGGTGATCAATGAACTGTTCATCCTGCTCAAACCCTTCCGGCTGATTGTAGTGGGCTCCATTCTCTTGGGCATGCTTGGCGGCCTGAGCATCACTGCCCTGCTGGCAACCATCAACGACGCACTGAACGCCGATGCAGGGCCCACACCCCAAGTACTCGCAACCTTCGCCGGGCTTTGCGCGGCGGCGCTGCTGACGTCGATTCTGTCGGACATCGGCACCAACCACGTCGGCCAGAACATCATCGCCAGTCTGCGCAAATCCCTCGGCCAGAAAGTCCTGCTGGCGCCCATCGAGCAGATCGAACGTTTTCGCAGTCATCGGCTCATCCCGATACTGACCCACGACGTCAACATGGTCAGCAACTTTGCGTTTTCCTTCGCACCGCTGGCCATCGCCTTCACCGTGACCCTCGGTTGCCTGGGCTATTTGGCCTACCTGTCATTGCCGATGTTTGCGCTGTTGCTGGTGGCGCTGGTGATCGGCACTGTCATCCAATACGTGGCACGGGCCCGCGGCATCCGCGGTTTCGAAGCAGCCCGCGAGGCCGAAGACGCCTTGCAAAAGCACTACAGCGCAATCGCCGCCGGCGCCAAGGAATTGCGCATCCATCGCCCACGCCGCCAGCGCATGTTCAGCCAGCGTATCGAAGCCACCGCCGACCAGATCTGCGACACCAACATCCGCTCGGTCAACACGTTCGTGATTGCCAAGACCTTCGGCTCGATGCTGTTTTTCGTGGTCATCGGCCTGGTCCTGGCCCTGCAATCGCTGTGGCTGGGCACTGATAAAGCCGTGCTTAGCGGTTTCGTGCTGGTGTTGTTGTACATGAAGGGGCCGCTGGAATATCTGGTGATGACCTTGCCGGTGATCAGCCGGGCAAACATCGCCTTCAAGCGCATCGCCGAACTGGCCGAGCAATTTTCTTCGCCGGAGCCGCACCTGTTGCTCGCCGACAAGAGCGTCCCCAAGCCGACGATCCAGCAGCTTGAATTGCGTGACGTGCATTACGCCTTCCCGGCGGTCGCTGGCGACCAACCGTTCGCCCTGGGACCGGTCAACCTGTCCATCGCCCAGGGCGACATTGTGTTCATCGTCGGTGAAAACGGTGGCGGCAAGACCACGCTGATCAAACTGCTACTGGGCCTTTATTCGCCCCAAGGCGGCGAAATCCTCCTGGATGGCAAGCCGGTAGTGGCTGCAGGCCGCGACGATTATCGCCAATTGTTTACGACGATTTTCGCCGACTACTACCTGTTCGATGAACTGGTCCAAGGCGATCAACAAGTGCCTGAAGACGCCAACCGCTACCTGCAACGCTTGGAAATCGCCCATAAGGTCAGCATTCACGACGGGGTCTTCAGCACCACCGATCTGTCCACCGGCCAACGCAAACGCCTGGCGTTGCTCAACGCCTGGCTTGAGGAGCGCCCAGTGCTGGTGTTCGATGAATGGGCCGCCGACCAGGACCCGGTGTTCCGACGGGTTTTCTATACCGAACTGCTGCCGGAGCTCAAGGCGTTGGGCAAAACCATCATCGTCATTTCCCACGACGACCGCTATTTCGACATCGCCGATCAACTGGTCCGGATGCAGGCCGGTCAGGTCATCAGTGAAAAAGCCCCCGCAGCCTTTGCCTGAACCTGCCTGACGCCCTGCTATTTGCCGCGAGAACACCATGAACCCATTGCTAGATGATGACCTGCTGACCCTGTTGCTGGAGGAAGACGCTGGCGACATGCAAGCCCGCTCCAGCCGCAGCCGGCCGGACCGCGCGCCCTTGTCCTTCGCGCAGCAGCGCTTGTGGCTGGAGCAACAGCGCAATCCGAGCCGTTCGGCCTACAACCTGCCGCGCGCCCTGCGCCTGACGGGCGACCTTGATGCCGACGCCCTGGAGCAGGCACTCAATCGCGTCATCGACCGACACGACATCCTGCGCACCGCGTTCAATGACCTCGACGGTGCAGCGGTCCAGGTGGTGGAGCGCAACGCCTGCCTGAGCCTGCACCGCGAGGACCTCGGCGCGCTCGACCAACAGGCCCGTGCCGTGGCGCTCGCGCAACGCATCGCGCAGCACGCCCGACATCCGTTCGACCTCACCCGCGCGCCGCTGATGCGAGCAACACTTCTCAGGCTGGGCAGCGATGAACAGGTGCTGTTGCTCAATATGCATCACATCGTCTCCGACGCCTGGTCCAACACGATCCTCATGCACGACATGACCCAGGCCTATGCCCGGGCCGTGCTCGGCGATTCGTCGCCACTGCCACCGTTGCCCATGCAATACGCCGACTACGCGACCCATCAGCGAGGCGAGTATGTGCAAAGCTCGGCCTGCCAGCGCAGTGGCGAATACTGGCGTCAGTACCTGGGCCACGACCTGCCCACGCTGGAACTTCCTCAAGACTTGCCCCGCGTCGCGGGCCAGCAACATGTGGCCGGACGCGTGCAGGTGGCGCTTGCACCTGCGCTGGCCCAAGCCCTGGATGCGTTCTGCCAACGCCAGGGGCTTACACCTTTCGTGGTCGCGCTGGGTGCCTGGCAACTGTTGCTGGGCCGCTACAGCAACCAGAACGACTTCACCGTCGGCGTTCCAAACGCCAACCGCAACAGCCATGAGAGCCAGGAGCTGGTGGGATTTTTCGTCAGCAGCCAGGTGTATCGGACGCGGATCGACTCGACCCGCAGCGCGCTGGATTTCCTCCGGGACCTGCGCGCGCAGTCCCTCGCCGCGCTGGAACATGCCGACTACCCCCTGGAACTGATCCTTGATCAGTTGCAACGTCCCGGTGCACAGGGCGCCAGTGCGCTGTTCCAGGTCTTGTTCAACTGGCGCACCGGCTCGTCCTCACCGTCGACGCCAAGCTTGGGTCAACTCACGCTGGAGTTTCTCAGTACCGGTGACAACCAGGCCAAGTTCGACTTGTCGCTGGATGTTGATTATTCACAGCAGCAGATACGGGCGACCTTCGAATACAGCCGTGATCTCTATCGCACTGAAACCATCGAGCGCATGGCCGAGCACTGGCAGCACCTGTTGCAGAGCGTGATCGAGACGCCTGAACGCGCCCTCGGCGAACTGCAATTGCTCAACGCTGATGAGCACCAGAAAACCCTGAACGACTGGAACCGCCAGCCAACCCGGCTGCACCGCGGACAGTGCCTGCACTCGTTGATCGAAAGCCATGCCGCCGCCACGGGTGAGGCCATCGCCCTGACCTTTGAAGGGCAGCACATGAGCTATGCCGAACTCAACCGACAGGCCAACCAACTGGCCCATCGGCTGATCGAGCAAGGCGTCGGGCCCGATGTGCTGGTCGGCATCGCCGTCGAGCGTACGCCACAGATGATCATCGGCCTGCTGGCGATTCTCAAGGCCGGGGGCGCCTACGTGCCGCTGGACCCGGCCTACCCGACCGACCGCCTGGCCTACATGATTGCGGACAGCGGCGTCACGCAGATCCTGACCCAGGCTCATCTGCGAGAATCGCTGGCGCTGCCCGCTGGCATAAGCTGTCTGTTGCTGGATTCGGTCGATGCCGATGGCGCCTACCCCGAGCACAATCCGAATGTGCCGATGGACCCGGACAACCTGGCCTACGTGATTTACACCTCAGGCTCGACCGGCCGGCCCAAAGGCGCACTGTTGGCGCACCACAACGTCAGCCGATTGTTCCAGGCCACGGACCACTGGTTCAGCTTCGATCATCAGGATGTCTGGTGCCTGTTCCATTCCTATGCCTTTGACTTTTCCGTGTGGGAGATCTTCGGCGCTCTGCTGCACGGCGGCCGATTGGTCATCGTGCCCCACGCCGTGAGCCGTTCACCGCAGGATTTCCATGCCCTGCTTTGCCAGGAAAACGTCACGGTGCTCAACCAGACACCTTCGGCGTTCAAGGCGTTGCTGCAGGTCGCCTGCGAGCCTGGGCAGCCTCTTGCCCACCGGCTACGACAAGTGATTTTTGGCGGCGAAGCGATCGATGTACAGAGTCTTCGCCCCTGGTTCGAACGCTTCGGCGACCAGACGCCGCAACTGATCAATATGTATGGCATCACGGAAACGACCGTGCATGTCACCTGGCGGCCGTTGTCGATGAGTGACTTGCACAGCGAGGCCGCAAGCCCCATCGGCGAACCCATCGTCGACCTGTCCTGGTATTTGCTCGACGCTCATCTGAACCCGGTGCCCAAGGGTTGCATCGGTGAGCTATACGTCGGCCGTGCCGGCCTGGCCCGCGGCTATCACCGACGTGCCGACCTGACCGCCACCCGCTTCATCCCCGACCCGTTCGACCCGCTGCCGGGTGGCCGCCTCTATCGCACCGGGGACCTGGCCCGCTACCGCACCGACGGCAGCATCGAGTACATCGGACGCCTGGATCATCAGGTCAAGATTCGCGGGTTTCGCATCGAGCTGGGGGAAATCCAGGCGCGCCTGCAAACGCTGCCGGCGGTGCAAGATGGAGTCGTGTTGACGCATGAAGGCCCAGGCGGCCTGCAACTGGTCGCCTACGTGATTGCCGCGCAACCGGCCACGGCCGAGTTACGCGAAGGCATGTTGAGCGCACTCAAAGCGCAGTTGCCGGACTACATGGTGCCCAGCCACCTGCTGTTCATCGATCACTTCCCGCTCAATGCCAATGGCAAGCTCGACCGCAAGGCGTTGCCGGAACCCGACGCCAGTCTTTGGCATTCCCATTACCTGGCGCCTCGCACTCAGCTGGAAGAAGCCCTGGCACAGCTCTGGCAACAGTCCCTCAAGGTTGAACGCGTGGGTATCAACGACAGCTTCTTTGAACTGGGCGGGCATTCGATCCTGGCAATCGAGCTGATCGCCAACCTCAAGACACACCTGAATATCAGCGTGCGGCTGCAAGAGCTGCTGGCCAACCCGAGCGTGGCCGAGCTGGCCCTGTTCGTCTCGCAAAAACATCGGGAGCAGACCCAGTGCCTTGTCGAACTGAACAACGCACCGGTCAACGCACCGCAGCTGTTTTGCCTGCATCCCAGCGGCGGCATCGTGTTCTGTTACCAGCCGCTGGCGCGCAAACTCCAACATCGGGCGCGCACCATTGGCGTCATGCACCGCGGCTTCAGTGAACCGCATGTCGGGCCTGAAGCCTGGCGCGAGATGATCGCCGATTACAGCCAGGAAATCGTCAAGGCCCAGCCGCAAGGCCCTTATGCCTTGATGGGTTGGTCGTTGGGCGGCGCCATTGCGCTGGACATCGCGGCGACGCTGGAAAGCCAGGGCCACACCGTGAGTTTTCTCGGCCTGGTGGACAGCACGGTTCCAGAGCATCTGTATCCCGCAGCGTTGCCGCGTCATCGGCATCTGCCAGCTCTGGAAAAAGCCGACCCGGCCTCCCAGGACCTGATTGAAGCCATCGAATACTTCGACCTGCTGTTTCCGACCCTCACGGAACGCACGGCGGCTTATCGACGTGAGCACCCCGAGAGCACGGTCAGGGCATTCCATGAGTGGGCCGCCAGCCAGATCGAGCCGGAGCGAGGCGACTTGCTGGCGACCGTGCAGAGCATCAAGGATGAAGTCATGAACGCCCAGGCGTTCTCGGTGCATGATCGTTTGCTGGAAGCCTTCGACAGGTTCACCTTCAAACCGGTACGGGTTCGGCCTAGCTGCTGGTGGACACAGGTAGAAAAAACCCCGGAGGAATTGGCCTTCTGTGAAGCCTTGATCAAGGACTACAGCCTGACTGGCGAGCTGCAATGTTCGGTGTATTCCCCGTTACGCCATCGCAGCATGATTTTTGATGATGGGTTACTTGATTCGCTGATCGAGAGTTTTCTGGCCAGTGCGATTGAAGGGGAAAAGCGCTTAGGGTAGGTGTGCCTGAACCACCGCCATCGCGAGCAGGCTCGCTCCCACATGAGGTTTCGAATATTCACAGCATCTGCAAACGACACAAAACCTGTGTGCGAGCCTGCTCGCGATGACGTCGGCACGTCCAACATCAACGCAAACTCACCCGCCGCTTTCGCGAGCAAGCCCGCTCCCACATGGGGTTGCGAATATTCACAGCATCTGCAAACGACACAAAACCTGTGGGAGCGAGCCTGCTCGCGATGACGCAGGCACATCCAACATCCTCGCAAACTGACCCGCCGCTTTCGCGAGCAAGCCCGCTCCCACATGGGGTTTCGAATATTCACAGCATCTGCAAACGACACAATACCTGTGGGAGCGAGCCTGCTCGCGATGACGCAGGCACATCCAACATCCTCGCAAACTGACCCGCCGCTTTCGCGAGCAAGCCCGCTCCCACATTGGATTGAGTCCCCCCGCAAAAACAGGTCGGCTATGAGACCACCTCGCGGTGGACGTTGATCTCGGCGCCCCGTTAACCACGCTGGCCGAACGCAGGTGTTGCGCAGTGGGCACCTCGGCAAAGAAAACGGCGCTTTCCCGTCTCGAAAAGCGCCGTTTCCTTAAGTGAACAGCATTACCCGCAAGGCAGGTCTATATCACTCTCGCGAGGATCAGAACTGCGGTTTGTACGTCACGCTGAACATCAGATTGCGCGGGTCACCGAAGTTGTTGTTGCCATTGAGCTGGTTGTAGGCGGACGTTATGTACGTCTTGTCGAACAGGTTGTTGGCGTTGACCGCCAAAGCGATTTCCGGCGTCAACTGGTAGCCGACACGGGCGTTCCATACGGTGTAACCCGGGATTTCACGATCATAGTCGTAAACCAGCGTGTGGCTTTGGGTGGTGAAGCCCAAGCCGGTACTGACACGGCTCCAGTCGCCGGTGAACTGGTAGTTGCCCCACACACGCAGCATGTGTTTCGGCGTCCAGGTGCTGAAGACACTCCCTTCATTGTCCGGGTCCTCCAGGTACTTGGTGGTGTTGTAGGTGTAGCCCGCGAACAGCTGCAGGTTGTCTATCACTTCACCACTGATTTCGGCATCGATACCCTGGCTGCGCACTTTGCCCGAGGCCACCGAGCAACCCGAGCCGCCACACCCCGAACCGCCGTCGTTGATGGCACGGTTCTCATGGTCGTAGCGGAAGATTGCCAGGGAGGTATTGACCCGACCGTCCATCAACTCGCCCTTGAGGCCGACTTCGTAGTTGGTGCCGACTATCGGCTTGAGCACCGAACCGTTGGCATCGCGATTGGTCTGCGGCTGGAACACGTCGGTATAACTGGCATACACAGCCCATTCGCGGCTCAGGTCATAGATGATGCCCGCGTAGGGCGTGACTACCCCGGTTTCAGTTCCGGTGCTAGGCGCGTTGCCAGTGATACCGACTGAATTTTCGGTTTTCGACTTGTAGCTGTAGTCGTACCAGCTGACCCGGGAACCCAGCACCAGCGTCAGATCGTCCACCGGCTTGACGCGCCAGGTGCCGTACACACCCTTCTGGCGGATATCGTATTTGCTGAGGGTGCCTTGGCCGCCTGCGGCGATCAAACTGTCGTAGCTGATGTCCGGACGATCATTGTCAATGTCGAAGATGGAATCACTAGTGTTGTTGAATGTACGGGCGTAGCGGTCATCGGTCTCCAACTGCGAGTAGTTGCCGCCCAGCATGACTTCCTGCTCCATCGACAAGGCTTCGAACTTGCCGGTCAGGTTCATGTCGAGACCGGCCTTCGTGGACTGGAAATCGGTCAGGAAGTCGGCGTATTGCACGCCACTGCCATCAGGCAAGAGACCCCCCCCCCTTTGGACGCGCTGGTTTTTCGCCTGGTTGTCTTCGCTCATATGCACCGCGCCGATCTTCAACGCCCAGTCCTCGTTGAAGCGGTGCTCCAGATCGGCATAGAGGGTGGTGACGTCGATTTCGGACCGGTTCCAGCGCGCCCCCGTGTAGGTCGAGCGCGACACGTCCGGCATCCTGCCATCGGCGTAGCGTGGCAGGCCGCGGATGTTGCCCCGCGATTCGCCGTTGGATTGGCTGACCGCGAAACCCAGGGTGGTGTCTTCGCTCAGGTCGACGTCCAGCGCGCCGTACAGCGAGTGAGTCTTGCTCCACGCATGGTCGACGAATGAATTGCTCTGGTCTTCGTCGACCACGATGCGACCGCGAATGTTACCGGCCTGGTTCAGCGGGCCGCCGGCGTCCAGTTGCAGACCGTAGTGATCCCAGGAGCCGGCCTTGCCGGTCAGGGTCACGGTCGGTGCATTCTGGCCACGCTTGCGTACCAGGTTGACGGCACCACCGGGGCTGCCGGTGCCTTGCAGCAGGCCGGAGGCGCCGCGCATGATTTCCAGGCGGTCGAAGAAGATCAGGTCCTGGGTCGCCCAGTTGCCCAGCGAATAGTTGTTCCGCAGGATCGGCACACCATCGTATTGCCAATCGTCGATCTGGAAACCACGCGACGACAGGATCATGCCTTGGCCGACGCCCTGCAGGCCGACGATGCCGGTGGTCTGGTTGACGGCGTCCTTGAGGTTGACCAGGTTCTGGTCATCCATCTGCTTACGCGTCATCACGGTGATCGACTGAGGAATTTCCTTGAGGCTGTGGGTGCCCTTGCCGATGGTCACGGCGTTGCTGGTGTATGACTTGCTGCCTTCGGTCGTCGCAACCAGCTCCTGTGCTTTGACGGTGGTCGCGCCCAGCTCAAGGGCTTGGGCGGAACCGCGCACGAGCATCAGGGTATTGCCCTCAATGCTGTAGCGTACGCCAGTGCCCTTGAGCAATTCGGCGAGGGCCGCCTGCGGGCTCATCTTGCCGCTGACGCGGTTGCTTTTCAGTCCGGCCATATCACCGGCGTTGTAGATCACTTGCTGGTTGGTCTGCTGACCGAACGCTTGCAGTGCCTGGGGCAGCGATTGCGCAGGGATGTCGATGCTGACGTCTTCAGCCATCACCTGAGCGCTGAGTGGCAGCAAGCAGACCAGCCCCAGACCGGTCAACACCCTACGCGAACGCAGGCCGCGGGACATGACGAGTGCCTTGAACAGAGGTTTGAACTCATGAATGGATGACATCGTGCTCTCTATTATTGGTAGAAGTAAAAGTCCATGGGGCCGAAGGGCCCGCCGCTGGCCAGCACGAGAGAACCCGCACGATCGATTGCCACGAGGCAATGTGTCAGTGCGTGGCCGACCGGCCCCTCCCCGGGCACGGTCATTCGGCTGGACGACGGCGAAATTTTTGCTGAACACATCCGGTGCCTGAGCGTCCTGCCCGACCCGATTTGTCCACATACCTAAGTAAGACGCAGCACCTGCCAAAAACCGGAATGAGTTTATTTATCATTTGCGAAAAAAGATAAAAAAAACCGGCGCATAGGGGCGCCGGCCTTTTGTTTCATGCGAGTGTCAGTTGCCTTGGGCAGCCTTGGCGGCTTGCAGCTGCCGAGCCTGTTCGGTCAGGAGGGCCTTTTCCTCAGGACTCATCGCCTCCATGCGCAAGCGCACCTGGGCCATTTTTTCCAGCTGCCCCGGACTGCTCTCTAGCGCCCGCAAGGCCAGGGCCAACGACGCCACGGTCGGATGATCGAAGACCAGTCCCGGATGAATTTCGCACTGCAACAACTTGCGAATACCAGCCACCAGTTTGATCACCAGCAACGAATGACCTCCGGCGGCGAAGAAGTCGCGATCGATGCCCAATCGCTCAAGCCCAAGCAACTGCGCCATGCGCGCGGCGAGCAATTGCTCCAGCGCATCACGTGGCGCGGCGTCTTCATCATCCGCTGTAGCCATCGCCAACTGCTGCAGTGCGTGGCGATCGATCTTGCCGTTGGCCAGTCGCGGGAATCGTTCGATCAGGTGCACGTGCTGGGGCACCATCACGCTGGGCAAGCGGGCGCTCAGCTCAGCGCGGGCGGCGTCGAGCAAGCCCGTCGACGGCCCCGACTGCGGTACTACAAAGGCCAGGAGCCCCTGCTCGACCGACGCTGCCGGCAACACCAATGCTTCGGCCACGTGTGGCATGCGTACAAGCACGGCCTCGATCTCCGCCAATTCAATGCGGAACCCACGCACCTTGACCTGCTGATCGCGCCGTCCATATAGCTGGATCGCCCCGTCCGGCCGATAACGCGCCAGGTCGCCGGTGCGATATAAACGCTGCGCTGGATCGAACGGACTCTGGATGAACATAGACTCATCGGCCTCGGCATTCAGATAACCCCGGCACAACTGCGCTCCGCCCAGGTACACCTCACCCAGCACGCCCACCGGCGCCAAACGCAGATCGGCGTCCAGCACGTAAACCTGGTTGTTGCCCAACACCTGGGTCAGCGCCGAACAGTCGCCGGCCGCGCCGTTCAGTGACAGCGGATGAATCATCACCCCCACCGTGGCCTCGGTCGGCCCGTAGTGGTTGAACACCCGGCAATCGCTGCGCAACCGGGCGATGCGCTCGACCAACGTCGCAGCGATCGGCTCACCGCCAAGCACCAGCGTAAGCGGCAGCATCGCCCGGTCACTGTCCAGCAGCGCCGCGAGGTGCGAGGGCACGATTTTCAGGCAATCGATCTGTTGCTGTTGCAGGTACTGGGCAAACAGCGCGCCGTCCTGCATCTGCTCATCGCTGGCCACATGCAGGGTCGCGCCGTTGAACAACGCGCCAAACAACGCCGTATTGCCCAGGTCCGCCGCCACGGTGGAACTGAAAGCGACGTTTTTGCACTGGGCAAGCCCCAGCGCCTGACTGGCCTGGGTGGTGTAGTTGAGCAGTTGCCGATGCTCGATCACCACGCCTTTGGGCACACCGGTGGAGCCGGAGGTAAACAACACATAGGCGATATCGTTGCCTTGGGTAGCGAGCGCAGGCAGTGCCATAGCCGGATGGCTCAGCTCAGCCGCGGTCAGCGCCTTATACGGCTGCCCCTGCCAGACCGGCAGATGCGCCGCATCGGTCAACAACACTGCCGCGCCGGCCTGTTCCAGCATCAACGCCTGACGCGCCTGGGGCCACTGCACATCAAGGGGCAGATACGCCGCACCAAGGCGCCAGCTCGCCAGCATTGCAATCACCAGATCCACCGAACGCGGCAACGCCAGCGCGACAATCGAACCGGCGCCCACGCCTTGCTGCTTGAGGCCCTGCGCCATGCTGTCGACCCGGGCTTGCAACTGGCCGTAGCTCAGTTGCTGACGGGCGTCGGTCAGGGCAATGGCGTTCGGTGTATGCAACGCCAGATCGGCGATGTGCTGCGGCAGATAACGACCATCAGCCAATGCCTGCATGGCGGGGTTGATTGCCAGCAAGCGCTGCTCTGCGGTGCGGCTCAACAGGCCGAGCCGCGCTAATGCGGTGTGTGGAGCGGCAAGGATCGACGCCAACAGCACCCCGTACTGTTCCAACACGGCGCTGGCCGAGGCCGGCGAATAACGCGAGCTGGCGTAACACAGATTGACCGCGGCAAGCTGCTGGGCAGCGTTCAATTTAACCTGCAACAGCAATTCGAACGAGTCTGCCGGCACACGCACGGACTCTGCGACCGCCCAGTTCAGACCAGCACGGGTCCCGGTAGGCCTCTCCTGCCCCAGCGTAAAGCCGTAGGCCGGGCGCGCCGCCCCAGGCGACAGTTCCGGCGCCCAGTATTCCTGCCAGGTACGATGGGCTTCCAGACGCGCCGCCAGCTCGTCCAGCCACTCGCTGAACGACACCGTCGCGGGCAATGAAACGCTAAGCGACAGGGTTTTCTCGAACACCCCCACGGCATTGGCGAAGTATTCATAGTCGCCACGGCTGTCATGGCGCACGCCCACCAGCGCCTGCTCAAGGCCGCTCAGACGTCCCAGCAACACCCACCATGCGCCTTGCAACACCGTGGAAAGCGGCTGACCGAGCTGCTCGGCCAACCGTTGCAACGCGTCGCGCTGGGCCGGTTCCAGTGTCAGCGACACACAGGTATCGGCGGGCCCCGCCTCACTGCCGGCGCTGCGCGCAGCCAACCACGGGGTGGCGATGTCCGTTTGCACGCCCTGCAGGTATTGCTGCCAGTAGGTTCGTCCGGCGGCGGCATCTTCATCAAGCACCACCTCGCTGCGCCATTCCAGGTACTGGGCAAACTCGCCCGGCGCTTCGTCTTCCGGCGCCTGAACTGCGGCGTACACTTGCTGGATTTGCTCCAGCAACAGATTCAGCGATTGCGCATCGGCACTGTAGCGGGCGATGCCCAGCACCAGTTGCCACTGCTGCGGCGCCAGACGATAAAGCACGGCCTGGACGTTTGGCGATTCGCCCACCACAAAAGCTCGGCCCAGCCAATCCTTGATCTGCGCCTGGACATCCTCAGTCCGTTGCTCGCCTGCCGGTATCGTCAACGGGAAACGAGCGGCGCCGCTGGCGGCCTGACGCAAACCGTGGAAACCGGCCACTTTGTCCAGCCGCGCCAGCAGCATTGGCTGCTGCGCCAGGAACGTATCGAACGCGGACTGCAATCGCTGCGGATCGAGATCGCCGTCGATGACCACGTTCAGCCAACGCAAGGCTTCGCCACAGGTCGCCGTGCTCGACAGTTGCTCGAGCATCGCTTGTTGCTCGGGGGTCAAGGCGAAGCCGGGATCCTGCTGGTCCATCAATACCTCGTTCATGCTCCGGTTTCCTCCAGGTTGCGGATGCCCTGGATGGCGGGCCCGGCATCGGCCTGGCCCTCCAGCGCGCTGCGCTCATACATATCGCCCATGGCAACCACGATCTTGCGGGGGCCCTCGAACGGGTCGCGGGCGTGGGCCACCAGCATGTTGTCCAGCAAGATCACGTCGCCCTTGCGCCAGTCGAAACGCACCGCACAGGCTTCATACAAATCACCGATGCGCGCCATCACCTCATCCTCGATGGGTGTGCCATCGCCGTAATACACATGCCGAGGCATGCGTTCCAGGCCGAACATCGACAGCAGGTCCTCCCGCACATCCGGCTCCAGCCAATAGATGTGATGCAATTGCACCTGATTGAAGAACGACTTCTCCCCAGTGATCGGGTGCGTGATGATCGCCGGCCCCGGTGTACGGGTCTGCAACTCGTCGTTGTCGAGCCAGCGCCACTGGATACCGCCCGCCCGACACCGGGCCTCCACTTCGCGGCGGTCCTCGGTCTTGAAGAAGTGCTGCCACGACACGTCGAGTTTGTCGGTGAAGGTGCGCACATACAGCAGCCCTTTGTCTTCGAACTTCTCGCGAAGGTCCGCCGGCAGCTTTTCGTACATCAACCGGCAATCGACCACCGGCGTCGCACCGCCCACAGGCGCGGCTTGCTCGCAATAGAACATCTGCTTGCGCGGCCAGCGGTCCTGATGGGAGCTTTCGTTGTGGAACAGAATCATCTTGCGCTCCGGATACGGCGTGGAACGGTAGGTGTTCTTGCCCCCTTCCTTCTTCGGCAGATCGCCGTACTGGCCATAAAGGCCGGGCTGGATCGCTTCGGCGAACGCTTCAAAGCCCTGGATGCCGTCCAGTTCAAAGCCGCGGAACAGAATGCCCGCGTGTTCGGCCAGTTTTTGCTCGATCAGCGGCCGGTTCTGGTGAATCCACTCGATGACATCCAGCTGGGGTTCACCCGGCTCCAGCATCAACGGGAATCGCTGCGGTGCTGCCACTAGTGATTCACGCACCCGCGCCGGTCGAGGCTTGGCGAGCGGTGTCACGGAGCGTTTGAGAAACTTGCCCAGCTTATCGGCCTTGGGCCCCGGGACGGTGGCAGGCCTGGCGGCGGCCGCCAAGTTGTCGACTGGCATGCTGATAGCTCCCAATTGAATGTTCTGATCAGCGACGATCTGTTCCAACAGGGCGGTCCAGGCCTGAATCAGGTGCTGAATGCGCTCATGTCCGAACAAGGTTGTGGCGAATTGCCAAGTGCCGCGCAATTGCCCTTCTTCTTCGTCAACGAACAACGCCATATCGAATTTAGAATGGGTCTCCAGCGCCGGCAGCAATTCCACGCTCAACCCCTTTATGGCGCGGGTACGCACCGGCACGTTGTTCATCACGAACAACACCTGGAGCAAAGGGTTCATGCCCTTGTGTCGCGGCACGCCCGAGGCTTCGACAATCTGGTCGAACGGCAAGTCCTGATGCTCCAGGGCGCTGAGCAGGTTGTCCTGGGTTTGCGACAAAAAGCTTGCGAACGTGGCATCGGCGTCCAAGCGCGAACGCAGGGGCAGCACGTTGACGAAGAAACCGATCAGCCGCTCCAGCTCCGGCTGTTCACGACCCGCCACGTCGGCGCCAACCACCAGATCTTGCGCAGCGCAGAGCCGATGCAGCAACACCTGGAAGGACGCCAGCAGCGTGCTGTACAACGTCACCCCGGCTTCACTGGACAACCGGCGCAAGGCTCCGGTCAGCCCGGTAGGAAGCTGGAACTGCAGCGCATCACCGTCATAGGAGGCGGTCTGGCCCCGAGGACTTGCCAGCGGCAGGTTCAGGCGCCCCTCATAGCCACTGAGCCGATGTTTCCAGTAGTCGGCCTGACGCGCCAAGACGCCCTGCTCTTCCAGCGCCTGCTGCCACAAGGCGAAGTCATGGTACTGAATCTCCAGGGGCGCCAGCGGCATCGTTTCACCCGTGAGGGATGCTTCGTAGACCTGCACCAGTTCGTTGATCAACAACCCCATCGACCAGCCATC
Organism: Pseudomonas sp. NFACC45; assembly: GCF_900113505.1. NCBI lineage: Bacteria > Pseudomonadati > Pseudomonadota > Gammaproteobacteria > Pseudomonadales > Pseudomonadaceae > Pseudomonas > Pseudomonas sp. NFACC45. Next base: position 39,050 of record NZ_FOPO01000008.1, on the reverse strand, counting down.
GGAGATGATGTGATGCATGGCGTACAGCAACACATGTTCAGTCGGCCCCAGGTGCAGGATCCGCCCGCGCAGCAGCGGTGCCTGCTCCAGATCGATCGGGGTGCGGGCATTTTCCAGCGTCGCCTGGGCCACTTGTTCCTGCCGGGCACTGGGCGACAGACCAGACAGGTCGATCACCGGGAAGTCCAGTCGGACCTCATCGGCAATCAGCGCCACCGGATCCCCTTCTTCGTTTTGGCGATACGCAGTGCGCAATACGTCATGACGGCGTACCACGTCGGCAAAGCTGCTCATCAGACGCTCCACCGACAACTCGCCGCACAGGCGCAGCGCCATGGGCATGCCATACGCCGAAGTGCCGCCGGACAATTGTTCGGCGACCCACAAACGTCGCTGCACCAACGACAGCGGCGCGGAACGTCGTGGCCCATGGGCCTGGAGCCGCACCTCACGGGAATCGCCCGCCCGGACCGGCCCATCGGTGGTGCCGGCCATCAGCGTCGCCAGCGCCTTGAGCTGCGGATGATTGAACAGGTCACGCAGACTCAGCGGATAGCCGGTCAGCTTGCGCAAGCGTGAAACGGCCTGGGTCGCCAGCAATGAGTGCCCCCCGCGCTCGAAGAAGTGATCGTTGCGACCGACCTGTTCCAGCTCCAGCACCTCTTGCCAGACACCGGCAATCTGTTGCTCCAGCTCACCCTCAGGTGCCACGAAGCCTTGCTGCGACTGGCTGGCGTCGAACCGAGGCAGCGCCTTGCGTTCCAGTTTGCCGTTCGGGCTCACCGGCATGCGCTCCACCAATACCCAGTGCTGCGGGACCATGTAGTCCGGCAGATGCTGGCTCAAGTGGGCCTTCAATGCCTGCTCGAATTCGTGGCGGATGTCGTCTTCGGCACTCAACAGCGCCTGGCGTTGTGGCACCACATAGCCCACCAGCACCGCACCGTCCTGGGCGATCACTACGGTTTCGCGGACCTGCGCATGCTCGGCCAGCCGCGCCTCGATCTCCCCCAACTCGATGCGCAGGCCACGGATTTTCACCTGGTGGTCCATGCGCCCGGCGTACTCGATGACACCGTCGGCACGGTAGCGCGCCAAATCGCCGGTCCGGTACAGGCGCGTACCGTCACCGAACGGGCTGGTGACGAAGCGCTCGGCCGTCAGCGACGGGCGAGCATGGTAACCGCGAGCCAGGCCTTCACCGCCCAAGTACAACTCGCCCGTCACCCCCGCCGGCAACGGCGAAAGGTTGTGGTCGAGGATAAACGTACTCAGGTTGGCAATCGGCTGACCGATCGGCACCGCGTCGCGGCCCTCGTCCACGCACGTCCAATGGGTCACGTCGATGGCCGCTTCGGTGGGGCCGTACAGGTTGTACAGGCCGGCCGCCGGCAACTTGGCGAACACCTGCAATTGGGCATCCACCGGCAAGGCTTCACCGCTGCAAATGATCCGCGTCAGGCTCTGGCAGCCGCCGACTGCGGGATCTTGCATGAACGCCTGCAACATCGAAGGTACGAAGTGCAAGGTGGTGATCTGCTGCGCGGTGATCAGCTCGATCAACTGTTCCGGATCGCGGTGGGCACCCGGTGGCGCCATCACCAGGGTCGAACCGGTCAGCAATGGCCAGAAAAACTCCCAGACCGATACGTCGAAACTGAACGGTGTTTTTTGCAGCACACGGTCGCTCGCGTCCAGCTGATAGGCGTCCTGCATCCAGCACAACCGATTGACCAGGGCCGAATGCCGGTTGCCCGCACCTTTGGGTTTGCCGGTGGAACCGGAGGTGTAGATCACATAGGCCAGGTTTTCGCCGCTGAGCTCGACCACCGGATTGGCCTCGCTGCGGCCAGCCAGCCAGTCGCCCGGCTGATCCAGCACCAGGCTGCGCAGGCCCGCCGGCAGCGGTAATTGTTCAAGCAAGTGGCGCTGGGTCAGCAACAAGCCAATGCCGCTGTCTTCGAACATATAGGCCAGGCGCTCCTGTGGATACTCAGGGTCCAGCGGTACGTAGGCGCCACCGGCCTTGAGGATCGCCAGCAGGCCGACCACCATGTCCACCGAACGCTCCATGGCGATGCCCACCAACACTTCCGGCCCGACGCCTTGCTCCATCAGTACATAGGCCAGTTGGTTGGCCTGGGCATTGAGGGCCGCATAGCTCAGCCGTTGCCCGGCAAATACCAGGGCACACGCATCAGGCGTCTTGGCCACCTGCGCTTCAATCAGTCGCTGCACGCTGCAATCGAGCGGGTACGGCGTCGCGGTGGCGTTCCACGCCTGCTGAACCCGTTGCTGTCCTGCATCGAGCAACGACAGTTGCCCCACCGAGCGCTCGCCGCCAAGCACCATCTGTTCCAGGAGATAACGCAGGGACTGGCCGATACCGACAATGTCGTCTGGCGCGAAGCTGGCGTGGTTGTAGCTCAAGAGCAACGACAGCGTGTCACCCAGGTTCACCGCCAGGGTCAGTGGATAGTTGGTTTGTTCATGATTGGCGACTTCACCGAAGCGCAACGTGTCCGGGGCGCCCTGCTGCAACGCCTGGGACACTGGATAGTTCTCGAACACCAGCAACGTGTCGAACAGCGCCGCACCACCCTGCCCGGCCCAGCGCTGGATGTCGAACAGCGGCGTGTGTTCGTGCTCGCGCAGGCTCAGGTTTCGCCCCTGGACCTCTTGCAACCACTGGCCGATGCTCTGCTCCGCCCGCGGGCTGCCCACCAGCGGCAAGGTGTTGATGAACAGACCGATCTGTTGTTCCACGCCGGGGATATGTGCGGGACGTCCGGCCACGGTGGCGCCAAAGGCAACCACCGACTGCCCGGTGCAACGTTGCAGCAATAACTGCCAGGCCGCTTGCACCAGTGTGTTGACCGTCACTTTCTGCTCGCGGGCAAAGGCATGCAGCCGGGCCGTGGCATGGGTATCGAGCACCTGCTCATATTCGCCGTGGCCGGCGCTTGCCTCGCCGCGATGGTCCCGGGCAAAGGCCCCCGCAAGGTGGGTCGGCTCGTCCAGTTCGGCCAGTTGTGCCGTCCAGAACTGCTCGCTGGCCTGTGGGTTCTGAAGCGACAACCAGTCGATGTAGTCCCGGTAACGTCCAGACGGTCGGGCCGGTGTCTGGCCGCTGTAGCGTTGCAACACTTCACCGAGCAACTGCGAGTTGCTCCAGCCGTCCATCAGGATGTGATGGCTGGTGTAGATCAGGTGATAGCGGTCCTCCGCCACGCGCGCCACCAGCAAGCGCAACAGCGGCGCCACATCCAGCTCGAAACCCTGCTGACGCTGCGCCAACGCCAGGGCGTCCAGGTCCAGGGATGGATTCGCTACGGCGCCCCCATCGTGGAACAGGAACGCAACCTCCCTCTGTTTATGTACCACCTGCAGCGCCCGCTTGAAATCGCCGTCCCAGACGAAACTGCTGCGCAGCACTTCATGGGCGTCCATGGCCGCCTGCCAGGCCTGACGGAAGCGCTCGACATCCAAGCCTGCAACATCTACACGCAGTTGATTGATGTAATTGCCAGCCTGTTGCTCATACAGCGTATGGAACAGCATGCCTTGCTGCATGGGCGACAACGGATAGATGTCTTCGATCTGCCGCGCAGCCAGCGGCAACGCGTCCAGCTGGGCCTGGGTCAACCCGGCCAGCGGGAAGTCCGACGGTGTGAAGCCCTGATGCCGGGTCTGGCAGCAGTGCTCGATCAACGCCTGCAGCTCCTGAGCGTAATCCAGGGCCAGCGCCTGGATCGTCGACTCATCGAACATCTGCGTGCTGAATGTCCAGTCGATGCTCAACTCACCCGCGTAGACGCTGCCATTGAGCGTCAACCAATTATCCAGTGGCGCCAGCGGGCTCTGTGGCGTGCCCGCCGATTCGCTGGCCGGGATAAACAGCCCGGCGGCGTCATCCGCAAATCCGCTGTCGAACTGGCCCAGATAGTTGAAGGTGATCCGTGGCACCGGCAACGCCTGAAGGGTACGCCGCGTCTGCTCATCCCCCAGGTAGCGCAGCACAGCGAATCCGAGGCCCTTGTCGGGTATCGCGCGCAATTGCTCCTTGATGGCCTTGATCGAATCCTCGGTGGTCGCGGCCGGTGTCAACCGGACTGGAAACAAACTGGTGAACCAGCCGACGCTGCGGCTCAAATCCAGGCCATCGAACAGAGCCTCGCGGCCATGGCCCTCCAGCTGAATCAAGGTCGAGGCATCCCCGGTCCACCGACCGATCACTCGGGCCAGGGCCGTCAAGAGCAAATCGTTGACCTGGGTGCGATAGGCCGCTGGCGCTTGCTGCAAGAGTTGGCGGGTCTGGTTTTTATCCAGACGCGTCTGGATCTGCGCCCCATGGCACCTGCGCAGTTCGCCCTGCGGCCGGTCACAGGGCAAATCGTTGCGAGCGCCCTCAAGTTGCCCTTGCCAGTACGCCCTCTGGGTGTTGAGCGCTGCACTGCCTGCATGGGTTTTCAAGCGTTGTGCCCAGGCCTGGGTGGCACTGGTCTTGGCCGGCAGTTTCGGCGCCTGACCGGCCTGCAATTGTTCATAAGCCTGTTGCACGTCTTCCAGCAGAATGCGCCAGGACACCCCATCCACCACCAGGTGATGGATCACCAACAACAGCCGTTGACTACCATCGGCCAGGTTCGCCAGGACACCGCGCAACAACGCGCCGTTTTCCAGGTCCAGGCTGCGCTGGGCTTGTTCGGCCAAGCGCTCCAGCGCCGGGGCATCTGCCACCTCAGCGGTCCACAACAGCGGTGAGCGGCGCCAAACCGCCTGCTGTTCGGCGAGTGTTTGATGGCGAGCGGTCCACGCGTCGTCCTCACGCCTGAAGGCCAGGCGCAAGGCATCGTGATGGGCAACCAATGCTTGCAACGCCTGCTCCAGATGCCCGGCGTGTACCGGCCGCAGCCCCTTGAGCAGCACCGACTGGTTCCAGTGATGAGGCTCAGCCATGGGCTGGTCGAAAAACCATTGCTGGAACGGCAGCAGCAGCGTCTCTCCCGTCACCGGCCCTTGATCGATAGTCAACCCGCTGTCACCCAGGGTCGCCACGCTGGCCAGGCCCTGGATGGTCTGGTGTATGAACAGATCTTTGGGGCTGAAATGGATGCCTGCCTGACGGGCCCGGCTGACCATCTGGATGGAGACAATCGAATCGCCCCCCAGCTCGAAGAAGTTGTCACTGATCCCCACTTTCCCGCGCCCGAGCACGCTTTGCCAGATATTGGCCAAGGCCTGTTCGATGGCGGTGACCGGTGCGGTGTATGCCTTGGGGCTGACAGTGATATCGGCTTTGGGCAGGGCTTTGCGCTCCAGTTTGCCATTGGGGCTGACGGGCATTTTTTCCAGCCACAACCAGTGCTGCGGCACCATGTAGTCGGGCAAGGCCTGGCTCAAATGCTCCTTGAGACGGCCTTGCAATGTCTGGCGAGCGATGTCTTCGGCGGCCAGCCACTCGGCGCACGCCGGCACCACGTAGGCCACCAGCAAGGTCCCGTCCTGAGCGATGACAACCGCTTCGCGCACGTCGTCGTGCTCGGCCAGGCGCGCTTCAATTTCACCCAACTCGATGCGCAGGCCACGGATCTTCACCTGATGATCCATCCGCCCGGCGTATTCGATCACGCCATCGGCGCGGTATCGCGCCAGATCACCGGTGCGATACAGCCGCTGACCATGGCCGAAGGGGCCGGTCACGAACCGCTCGGCCGTCAGCGCCGCGCGTCGATGGTAACCACGGGCCAGGCCCTCGCCCGCCAGGTACAGCTCGCCGATTACCCCCACTGGCACCGGCGACAGTTCATCATCGAGGATGCAGGTGCCCAGGTTGGCAATCGGTTGACCGATCGGCACGCTGTCGCGCCCCTCCTCGACACAGGTCCAATGGGTCACGTCGATGGCCGCCTCGGTCGGACCGTAGAGGTTGTACAGGCCGGCGTTCGGCAGTTTGGCGAACACCTGCTGCTGCGCATCCACCGGCAAGGCTTCACCGCTGCACACGATGCGTTTCAGGCTGGTGCATTCGGCCACGTGTGGGTCTTGCAGAAAAGCCTGCAACATCGACGGCACGAAGTGCAGCGTGGTGATGCGCTGCGCCGTGATCAGTTCGATCAGTTGCGTCGGGTCGCGATGAGCGCCCGGCGCGGCCACCACCAACGTCGAGCCGGTCAGCAGTGGCCAGAAAAACTCCCAGACCGACACGTCGAAACTGAACGGCGTTTTTTGCAGCACGCTGTCGTTCGCCTCCAGCCGATACGCGTCCTGCATCCAACACAGCCGGTTGACCAACGCCGAATGACGATTGCCTGCGCCCTTGGGCTTGCCGGTGGACCCCGAGGTGTAGATCACATACGCCAGGTTTTCACCGTCGAGCTTGACCTGCGGATTGGCATCGCGGCCTGCTTGCAGCCCGTCATCGGGCAGATCCAGCACCAGGCTGCGCAGCCCCTGCGGGATCGGCAATTGTTCAAGCAAGTGGCTCTGGGTCAGCAGCAAACCGATGCCGCTGTCGTCGAACATGTAGGCCAGGCGCTCCCGTGGATATTCCGGGTCCAGCGGCACATAGGCACCGCCGGCCTTGAGAATCGCCAGCAACCCCAGGACCATTTCCACGGAACGTTCCACGGCGATGCCCACCAGTACATCCGGACCGACGCCCAGCTCGATCAGCCGGTGAGCCAACCGATTGGCCTGGGCGTTGAGCTGGGCATAGGTCAGACGGTGCTCGCCGAAAACCAGTGCCGGCGCATCCGGGGTTCGCCGCACCTGTTCTTCGATCAGCCCGTGCACACTGCGATCGAGGGGATATTGGGCCGTCGTTGCGTTCCAGTCGACCAGCATCCGCCGCCGTTCGTCATCGTCCAGTAGCGCCCACTGCGCAACGGGGCGATGCAGGTCCTGCACCAGGCCTTGCAACAGGTTGAGCCAATGCCGGCCCATGCGCTCGACGGTGGCCGGCTCGAACAGATCCGTGGCGTAGGTCAGGGCGGCGTGCAGCCCTTGCGGGCTGTCGGTGGTATCCAGGCTCAGGTCGAATTGTGCGGTGCGCTGCGCCCAGCCAAACGGTTCGACCGCCAAGCCCGGCAAGGCATGGGCCAGTGTCGCACCGGTTTCGTTGCGATGGTTGAACATGGCCTGGAACAACGGGCTGTGGCTCAGGTTGCGCTGCGGTTGCAAGGCATCGACCAATTGCTCGAACGGCAGGTCCTGATGCATCTGCGCCGCCATGGCCGTCTGCTTGAGCTGTTGCAACAAACCGGCGCCGGTCAAATCGCTGTGGAACTCGGCCCGCAGCACCTGGGTATTGACGAAGAAACCGATCAACCGCTCGGTTTCCAGGCGTTGACGGTTGGCAATCGGCACTCCGACGCGGATGTCGGCCTGACCGCTGTAGCGATGTAGCAGCGCCTGAAAAGAACCGAGCAACAACACGAACAGCGTGACGTTTTCCCGTCGGGCCAAGGCCTTGAGGGCATCGCTCAACGCGCGATCCAGCACAATCGGTAACCGCGCGCCGCGCAGGCTTTGCTGCGCCGGGCGCGGATGGTCTGTGGGCAGCGCCAACAGCGGTTGCTCGCTGCCCAGTTGCCCGGTCCAGTACGCCAGTTGTCGCTCCTGTTCGCCGGCGGCCATCCATTGCCGCTGCCAGACGGCATAGTCGGCGTATTGCACCGCCAGAGGCGGCAACTGCGCGGGCTGCTCCTGAATGAAAGCCGAATACAGGCTCATCAGGTCATCGACCATCACCTGCAACGACCAGGCGTCGGCAACGATGTGATGCACAGTCAGGACCAGCATGTGCTCCCGCTCACTCAGCTCCAGCAGCGCCACGCGCAACAGCGCCTCGCTGAGCAAATCGAACGGGCGTTGCGTCTGCTGCTCGAGGAACGCCTGAATACTGGCCTCGTCCGCCACTGCCAGGCGGTGCTCGACGAAGTGGACCTGCCACTGCGGGCGAATCACCTGGCAGGTGCGGCCATCGTCCTCGACGAACGCCGTGCGCAAGCTTTCGTGACGTGCCAGCAGCGCTTCAAAGCTGTGACGCAGGGCGATTTTGTCCAGCGCACCGCGTATCCGCAGCGCGGTCGGAATATTATAGGCGGCGCTGTCGGGGTCCATTTTCCACAGGAACCACTGGCGTTCCTGGGCAAACGACAGCGGCAGCGGTGCGTCACGCGACACCGGCACCATCGCAGGCGCCTGTTCGCCTTGGCCGGCGTCGAGGCCATTGACAAAGTCCTGCAACGTGCTGTGTTCGAACAGGCTGCGCAGCGGCACTTCGATATCCAACGCTCGACGGACCCGAGACACCACCTGGGTGACCAGCAGCGAGTGTCCGCCCAACTCGAAGAAGTTGTCCTCCAGCCCTACTCGTTCAAGCTTGAGCACCTCCTGCCAGATCGCTGCCACCTGTTGCTCACGCTGATTGCGGGGTGCCACGTAAAGCCGTTGCACGTCGCCAACATCGGGCGCCGGCAACGCCTTGCGATCGACCTTACCATTGGGCGTCAGCGGCAGTTGTGCCAGGAACACCAGGTGCGCCGGAACCATGTACTCGGGCAATTGCGCCTTGAGCGCGGCCTTGAGCGAAGCGCGTAACGAAGACTCGTCCGCTACTTCACCGGTCGCGGGCACCACGTAACCCACCAGTTGTGCACCGGTCGGGGCTTCATGGGCCACCACCACGGTTTCCCGCACACTGTCCTGGGCCAGCAACGCCGCTTCGATTTCCCCCAGCTCGATGCGCAAGCCGCGGATCTTGACCTGATGGTCGATGCGTCCGATGTACTCGACCACGCCTTCGGCCCGATAACGGGTCAGGTCGCCGGTGCGGTACAGCCGCTCGCCGCAGGTGGAGAACGGGTCCGGCACAAAACGTTCGGCGGTCAACGCCGGACGTTGAAAGTAGCCGCGGGCCAGCCCGTCACCGCCAATCAGCAACTCACCCGGCGCGCCCGCAGGGTTGAGCGTCAGGTCACTGCCCACGATGTATAGGGCCGTGTTGTCCAGCGGCTTGCCCAGGAACGGACGGCTGTTTTCCAGACTCAGCGGATGCACCGCCGACCAGATCGTGGTTTCGGTCGGGCCGTAGAGATTCCAGACCCTCGGCGAAAGCGCCAGCAGTCGTTGCGCCAACTCCAGGGGCAACGCCTCGCCGCCGCAGAGGAACGTGCGACCGGCCAGCAACGCCGAGTGTTCATGATCGAGCAACATACGCCAGCTCGAAGGCGTGGCTTGCAACACCGTCACATCGTGTTGTTCGATCAGCGCCAACACCGCTTGCGGATCCTGGTGCACGTTCTGCCCGGTCAGCACCACGCTGGCTCCAGCCGACAATGGCCCGTAGATTTCCAGGCCAAAAATGTCGAAGGAAAACGTCGTCAGCGACAGCATGCGATCGCTGGCCGTGATGCCTGGCCGGGCGATCATGCTGGTGACGAAATTGCTCAGCGCCCCATGACGCACCATCACGCCCTTGGGTTTGCCGGTGGAGCCGGAGGTGTAGATGACGTAGGCCAGGTGCTCGGCGGTCAAGGGCACCTCCGGACAGGTGCGCGGTGCACCGAGCCAAGCGGCGTCCGGCTGGTCCAGCAACAGGGTCTGGAGGGTCGCTGGGATCGGCAGTTGAGCTTGCAAAGGGGCCTGAGTCAGCAGCAACTCGATGCCGCTGTCCTGGATCATGTAGGCCAGGCGATCCTCGGGGTACGCCGGGTCCAGTGGCACATAAGCGCCGCCGGCCTTGAGAATCGCCAGCAGGCCGACGATCATCTCGGCGCTGCGCTGCACCGCGATGCCCACCGGCTGATCCGGCGTCACGCCCAGGCCAATCAAGCGGTGGGCGAGTTGGTTGGCGCGCGCGTCCAGTTGCCCGTAGTTCAAGGCCTGTCCATCGATGGTCAGCGCCAGTGCATCAGGCGTGTTGCGCGCCTGTTCGGCGATGCGCTGGTGCACGCACAGGGCGGCGCTGCCATGGTCGACCACACGGTGCCAGTCTTGCTGCGTGAGGCGCTGCTGGGCGGTGTCGAGCAGCGGCAACTCACCGATGCGCTGCTGCGGCGCATCGACGATGCCTTGCAACAGGTTCTGCCAGTGGCGCGCCAGGCGTTCGATGGTTTGGGGTTCGAACAGGTCGGTGGCGTAAGTCAGCTCCGCCGCGACACCCTGCCCGGTTTCATAAGTGCCCAGGGTCAGATCGAACTGGGCGGTGCGCCCTTCCCATACCAGGTCTTCGACGCTCATGTGCGGCAGTTGCAGTTGTCGGTTCTGGGTGTCGCTGGCGGTCTGGTGGTTGAACATGACCTGGAAGATCGGACTGTGGCTGAGGCTGCGTTCAGGTTGCAGGGCCTCGATCAACTGCTCGAACGGCAAGTCCTGATGAGCCTGGGCCGCCATGGCCGACTGCTTGACCTGCGCGAGCAAACGGTCGAACGGCAGTTGTCCATCCACATGGGCGTTGAGCACCTGGGTGTTGACGAAAAAGCCGATCAGGCCCTCGGTCTCGACCCGATTGCGGTTAGCCACCGGCACGCCGACGCGAATCTGCGGCTGGCCGCTGTAGCGATGCAGCAAGGCCTGGAAAGACGCCAGCAAGACCATGAACAGACTGGCGCCTTCGCGCTGGGCTAACTGCTTGAGCGCCGCGCCCAGTTCCGGCGGCAGGTTCAGGTCCAGGCGCGCACCGCGAAAACTCTGCACGGGCGGGCGCGGATGATCGAGGGGCAACTCCAATACCGGTTGTTCGTCGCCCAGGGTTTGCACCCAGTAGGCCAACTGCCGCTCACGTTCACCGGCCTCGAGCCAGTGACGCTGCCAGATCGCATAGTCGGCGTATTGCACGCTCAGCGCTGGCAACGCCAACGGCTGGCCGGCGGTGTCGGCCGCGTAGTGCCGCACCAGTTCATCCACCAGCACCTGCATCGACCAGCCATCGGCAATGATGTGATGCTGGATCAACGCCAGCACGTGGTCGTCCTCGGCGATTTTCAACAGCGAAACCCGCAGCAACGGCCCCTGGCGCAAATCAAACGGGCGTGTGGTTTCAGCCTCGACGAACGCCTTGATGTCGTCGTCCTGGTTGGCCGACGGACCGGCGGTCAAGGCCTGGACCGCGATGCCCAGAGGCATGTGCCGGTGGATGACCTGCACGGTTTGCTCGCCGTTCTCGCTGAAGGTGGTGCGCAAGCTTTCGTGGCGCTCGAGCAGTGCGTTGAAGCTGCGCTCCAGGGCCGGCACGTCCAGTTGCCCCTTGAGGCGCAGGGCACTGGGGATGTGGTAAGCCGAACTGTGGGGATCCATTTGCCAGAGGAACCATTGACGTTCCTGGGCATAGGAGAGCGGGATGTGTTCGAACCCCAGACGCACCTCGGGAATCGGCAGATTGGCCGGCGAAACACCCTCTTCGAGCATCTTCTCCAGGTACAGCTTACGTTTGTCCAGCGGCAGAGTGATAAAGCGCTTGGCAATCGTCAAAGCAACACTCTTGTCCATCAGACTTCCTCCATTTCATCAAGCAGGGCTTGCAGCTTGCTGAGTTTCTGTTCATTGATTGGCGCGTCCCCGGTGTCCAGTTGCGCGACAAAATCCCTCAGGACGGGGTGCTGGAAAATCAGTTGTGGGGTCAGGGTCAAGCCCAGTTCGAGCGCCATGCGCGAGACGGCATTGACCGCCAGCAGCGAATGCCCGCCCAGCTCGAAAAAGTGATCGTTCAGGCCCACACGCTGCACAGTGAGCACCTGTGCCCAGATCGCCGCGACCTGCTGCTCAAGCTCAGTGACAGGCGCGACATAACCGGCCTGCAACAGACCGGTGTCCACAGCCGGCAGGGCCTTGCGGTCGAGCTTGCCGTTGGGGGTCAGCGGCAATTGATCGAGGAACAGCAGATGGGTCGGAATCATGTAGTCGGGCAGGTGTTCCTTGAGCCTGGCCTTGAGTTCATCGCGCAGTGCGCGTTGCTCCTCGGCGCCCTCCAGGTTCAGGGACGGCGCAACCACGTAGGCCACCAATTGCTGGCCGCCCGACACGTCCTGGGCCAGCACCGCCACTTCACGCACCTGAGGCTGTTGCAGCAGTCGCGCCTCGATCTCTCCCAGCTCAATGCGGAAACCGCGGATCTTCACCTGATGGTCGATGCGGCCCTGATACTCGAGCACGCCATCGGTGCGATAACGGCTCAAGTCACCCGTGCGGTATAGACGTTCGCCGGTGGTGGAAAACGGGTTGGGCACGTACTTCTCGGCGGTCATCGCGGCGCGGCCGAGGTAGCCACGGGTGATGCCCGCGCCGCTCAGGTACAGCTCGGCCGAAATACCCTGGGGCACCGCTTGCAGGTTGGCGTCGAGCAGGTAGCTGGTGGTGTGCTTGAGCGGCCGGCCGATGTTCGCCGTGCCGCCAGCGGTGCGGCGGGTCCAGGTGGAATAGGTGGTGTCTTCCGAGGGGCCGTAAAGGTCGTAGACGTGCTCAATCCCTGCCAACTGTGGGAGCAGGCCTGTGGGAGCAAAGCTTGCTCGCGATAGCGGTGAGTCAGTCACGCACAAGTCAGCCGATAGGACGCCATCGCGAGCAAGCTTTGCTCCCACAGGCGTTACTCCTACAGGCTGGGGAGGATGCTGATACAACTCATCCACCAGGCTCTGCTTCAGCGGCTCACCGGCCAGGTTGATGATGCGCACGCTGGCCGGAATTTCGCCGCTGCGCTGCAACGCGGCGACGGCCGACGGCACGCTGTTGATCAGCCGTACCTGATCGCGGGCCGGCAGTTGCGGCAGCTCCAGGGCATTGCGGGCGATGATCAGCGAACCGCCGTTGGCCAGGGTCACGAACAGCTCCCACACCGACAAGTCGAAGCACACTGAAGTCGAAGCGAGCACGCCCTGGATGTCGTCCTGGCTGTAGACCGATCTGGACCAGTCGATCAGCGCCAGCACATTGCGATGGGCAATCGCCACGCCCTTCGGTTGGCCGGTGGAGCCGGAGGTGTAGATCACGTAGGCCAGGTTGTCTGGCGTGACCGTTGTGTGCGGTGCGCTCAATGGGTAGTGCGCCAGGTCGAGCTGATCCAGCATCAGCACAGCGGTTTCGGCCGGCACGGTCAGCGTCGCCGCCACGGATTGTTCAGTCAGCAACACTCGCGCGCGGCTGTCGTCGAGCATGTAGGCCACGCGCTCGGCCGGGTAATCCGGGTCCAGCGGCACGTAGGCGCCGCCGGCCTTGAGCACCGCCAGCAAGGCGATCAGCAGGTGTTCGGAGCGCGGCATTGCCACGCCCACCCGCACTTCCGGGCCCACGCCCATTTCGATGAGCTGGTGAGCCAGGCGATTGGCGCGGCTATCGAGTTCGCTGTAGCTCAGTCGGGTATTGGCGAAGGTCACCGCCAGGGCATCCGGTGCGGCCTCGGCCTGGCGAGCAATCATCTGGTGGATGCACAGCGCTTGTTCGAAGGGCGCATCAACCGGGTTCCAGTCGTGGGTCAGGCGCTGATGCTCATCGAACTCAAGCATCGACAGTTCACCCAGGCAGCGCTCGCCTTGGGCGGTCATCTGGCCCAACAACTGGGCCAGATGCGTCGCCAGTCGCACGACGGTAGCGGGTGCGAAACTCGCCCGCTGATAGCTCATATGCACCGACAGTTGCTGGTCCAGGCCCACCAACAGCGTCAACGGGTAGTTGGTTTGCTCCTGGGTGAGCGCCGGGCCGAAGCGCAGGCCATCCGGCGCGCCCTGCTCCAGGGCCTGGGCAATCGGGTAGTTCTCGAACACCAGCAAACTGTCGAACAGCGCTTCACCGCCCTGCCCGGCCCAGCGCTGGATATCCAGCAACGCGGTGTGCTCGAACTCGCGCAGCGCCAGGTTTTGCCCTTGCACCGTTTGCAACCAGCTGTCCAGGGACTGCTCGGCTCGGGGGCTGGCGATCACCGGCAGGGTGTTGATGAACAGGCCGATCTGCTGCTCGATACCGGGCAAGTCCGCCGGGCGGCCGGCCACCGTCGCGCCGAAGGCCACGGTGTCTTTGCCGGTGTAACGCTGCAACAACAGCAGCCACGCGGCCTGCACCAGCGTGTTGACGGTGACTTTCGAGGCGCGGGCAAACGTTTCCAGGCGCCGGGTCAGCGTCTCGTCCAGGACCTGCACATGATCGCCGTAGCCCGTGTCGGCCTCCCCGGACTTCGCCACAGCATCGGCCAGACGCGTCGGCGTCTCCAGGCGCTGCAGCGCCGGTCTCCAGAACGCTTCGCTGGCCGCCGCATCCTGACGTTGCAGCCAGGCGATGTAATCGCGGTAACGACCGCCGTGCAGCGAAACGCTCTGGCCGCTGTAGCGCTGCAACACTTCCCCCAGCAACTGGGAATTGCTCCAGCCGTCCATCAGGATGTGATGGTGGGTGTAGATCAACTGATAGCGCTGCTCATCGAGCCGCACAATCAGCAGCCGCAACAGGGCCGGCGCGTTCAGGTCCAACTGCCGGCGCTCGGCTTCGGCCAGGGCCTGCAAGGTTTCATCGGGCTGCGCAGCGTCCCGCAAATCATGCAAGCGGTAAGGCAAGTCCAATTGCTTGCTGACGATCTGCACCGGATCTGGCAGGTCACCCTGCCAGACAAACCGTGTGCGCAGGATGTCATGGGCGTCCACCGCTGCCTGCCAGGCTTGACGGAAACGTTGCGGGTCAAGCCCTTCAACGTCCAGGCGCAATTGGTTGATGTAGTCGCCCGTGGCGTCGCCGTAGACGCTATGGAACAGCATCCCTTGTTGCATCGGCGACAGTGGATACAGGTCGGCGATCTGCGCCGTCGCCACCGGCAATCCATCGAGTTGCTGCTGGTTCAGGCGGGCCAGGGGGAAGTCCGACGGCGTCACGCCGCCATGCTCGCCGTGGCAGCAATGTTCGATCAGGCCTTGCAACTCGCGGGCGTAATCGTCGGCCAGGGCCTGGACGGTGGCTTCGTTGAACTGCTCGCGGCTGAAGGTCCAGCCCAGGTTCAGTTCGCCGCCAAACACTTGGCCGTTAAGCGCCAGGACGTTGGACAGCGGTGCCTGGGCGTTCAATTCATCGCCGGCGCCTTCGCTGGCCGGCACGAACAAGGCACCTTGCGCTTCGCTGAAGCTGGCATCGAACTGCCCCAGGTAATTGAAGGTCAGCTGCGGTACCGGCAGCCGGGCAAGGATCGCCTGCGTCGGGCTATCCGCCAGATGGGCCAAGGCACCGAAACCCAGGCCTTTGTTGGGGATCGAGCGCAACTGCTCCTTGATCTGCTTGAGGGAGCTGCCCAGGTCCGTCGACGGCGTCAGTCTGGCCGGGTACAGGCTGGTGAACCAACCGACGGTGCGGGTCAGGTCCACATCATCGAACAACGCTTCACGACCATGGCCTTCGAGCTGGATCAACGCGCTGTCGGTGCCGGTCCAGCGCACCATGACCCGGGCCAAAGCGGTGAGCAGCAGATCATTGACCTGGGTGCGATAGGCCTTGGGCGCGTCTTGCAGCAGTTGGCGGGTCAATGAAGCATCGAGCCGGGTGCGTACCGTCAGCGCGA
Organism: Pseudomonas sp. NFACC45; assembly: GCF_900113505.1. Taxonomy (NCBI): domain Bacteria; kingdom Pseudomonadati; phylum Pseudomonadota; class Gammaproteobacteria; order Pseudomonadales; family Pseudomonadaceae; genus Pseudomonas; species Pseudomonas sp. NFACC45. The sequence goes on along the minus strand of NZ_FOPO01000008.1, from coordinate 23,518 downwards.
GGTGGTTCTGCTGGCCGCCCAGGGGATTGTCCATCGGCAACCGCCCATCGACACCCTCCAGTTGGGCCTGCCAGTAGGCCAGTTCTTCCTGCAACGACGCGCTGCGGGCATAACCTTGCAAACGTTCGGCCCAGACCTGTGCCGAGGTCGTTTTCGCTGGCAACTGCAGCATCGCGCCGTCGGCCAGTTGCCGGTAGGCGCTTTGCAGATCGTCGAACAGAATCCGCCACGACACGCCATCCACCACCAGGTGGTGGATCACCAGCAACAGCCGCTGGCTGCCATCGGCCAACGTCGCCAGCACCGCCCGCAGCAGTGGCCCGTCTTGCAGGTCCAGGCTGCGTTGTGCACGGTTGGCAATGTTATCCAGCGCCTGGGCGTCAGGCACGTCCACCGCCCAAAGCAGCTCTGCGCAGTCGCTGGCCGGGGACCGGTAAGTGGCCTGCCAGCCCTCGCTGCGCTCGCTGAAGCTCAAGCGCAGGCCATCGTGCTGCACCACCAGCGCGCTCAAGGCTTGCGCCAGCACGCGGGCATCCAGAGCGTGCGTGGGCTTGAGCATCACCGCCTGGTTCCAGTGCTGACGCTCAGGGATCGCCTGCTCGAAGAACAGCCGTTGCACCGGCAACAGGGTCAGCGCACCGGTCACCGGGCCTTGATCGATGACGTGCGTGGTTTCACCCAGACGCGCCACCACCGCCAACGCTTCGATGGTCTGGTGCTGGAACAAGTCTTTGGGGGTGAAATGAATACCCGCCTGCCGGGCGCGGCTGACCACCTGGATCGAGACGATGGAATCACCCCCCAACTCGAAGAAGTTATCCCGCAGGCCGACTTGCCCGAGCTTGAGCACGTCCTGCCAGATGGACACCAGTTGCTGCTCCAGGGGGCTGCGCGGTGCCACGTAGCGTTGCTGCAATTGACTGACGTCAGGCTTGGGCAGGTTCTTGCGGTCGAGCTTGCCGTTGGGGGTCAGTGGCAGGCGTTCGAGCAGCAGCAGATAGGCCGGGACCATGTGCGCCGGCAGGGTGGCCTTGAGTTGGTCGCGCAGGTACTCGGTGACATCGGCACGCGAGACCATTGATTCATCGGCCACCACATAGGCCACCAGACGCTTGCCGCTGCCGGCGCTGCCTTCCTGGGCGACCACCACCGCTTCACGCACGCCATCGAGGGCTTGCAGGCTGGCTTCGACTTCTCCCAGTTCGATACGGAAACCACGAATCTTCACCTGGTTGTCGATGCGGTCCAGATAATCGAACGTGCCGTCTGCGCGCTGGCGCACCAGGTCGCCGGTGCGGTACAGCAAGCCACCACCCGCACTGAACGGGTCGGCGATAAACCGCTCGGCCGTCAAGCCTGGACGGTTGAGGTAACCCCGGGCCAGACCGCTGCCACCCAGGTACAGCTCACCGGCCATGCCTTGGGGCAGCAGGTTCAGGTCGGCGTCCAGCACGTAGGCGCTGCGGTCGCCGATGCGGCTGCCGATGGGCGCATACGCAGCCCCGCACACCACGTCACGGCCGGCTTTCCAGATCAGCGGCGTGACCACGGTTTCGGTCGGGCCGTAGCCGTTGATGATGAAGTCTGGATTCAGGGCGCGCTTGACCCGTTCGAAACTGGCGTTGGCCACCGCATCGCCGCCAAAGCAATAGATGCGCACCTTCGGCGGGTTGCCCTCGCGCTCGGCGTGTTCGGCCAGTTGTTGCAGGTACACCGGCGGGAACGCCACCACCGTCACAGCGTGCTCGCGCAGGGCGTTATAGGTTTGTTCCGGGGTCCACAGGCTGTCATCGCGAATCAGCAAGGAGGCACCGTGGGTCAGGCTGGTGAGCCAGCGCTCATGGGCACCGTCGAAGGCGAAGGACATGAAATGGAATTCGCAATCGCTGCTGTGCATTTCATAGCGCTCGCCGATGGCCTGGCAGTGCATCGCCAACGGACCATGGGCCACACTCACCCCCTTGGGATTACCGGTGGAACCGGAGGTGTAGATCACGTAAGCGAGGTTCTGCGGGTCGATCTGGACGGACGGTGTGCTCACCGGTTGCAGGCTCAGGTCCAGGCGATCGAGTTCCAGCACCTGGGCGGCGCCTTCCAACGGCAACTGCGCCGACACCCGGGAGTCGGTGAGCAACAACGCCAGCCCTGAATCCTCGATCAGGTACGCCAGGCGTTCACGGGGATAGCCAGTGTCCAGCGGCACATAAGCACCGCCGGCCTTGAGCACCGCCAGCAGCGCGACAATCACCCCTTCGCTGCGCGGCAAAGCCACACCGACCCGGGTTTCCGGGCCCACGCCATGAGCAATCAGCGCATGAGCCAACTGGTTGGCCCGCCGCTCGATGTCGCCATAACTGAAACGCTGGCCGTCGAAAATCACCGCCGTACTGTGCGGGTTTAGCGCCGCCAGATGGGCGATGCGGTGGTGTACGGCAATCTCGGTCGGGTACGGCTGCGGGTGGTTGGCCGCCTGCTGCCGGGCCTGTTCCTCGGCGCCGGCCAAGGCGATTTCCCCCAGGTGGCGCAGCGCCGATTCGGCGAAGCGTTCCAGCAGTTGCAACAGGTGCTCGCTGATGCCGGCGATGGCCGCCGGGCTGAAATGCGCCCGGTCGAAGCTGTAGTGCAGCGCCAGGCTCTGGCCAATGGTCACCGCAACGCTCAACGGGTAATGGGTTTGCTCCTGGTGTGTGACCTCACCGAACACCACGCCCTGCCCGGCGCCTTCTTGCAGGGCCTGGGCAATCGGGTAGTTCTCGAACACCAGGATGTTGTCGAACAGCGCTTCGCCGCCCTGCCCGGCCCAGCGCTGGATGTCGGCCAGCGGCGTGTGCTCGAAATCGCGCAGGCTCAGGTTCTGCGCCTGCACCGCTTGCAGCCAGGCCCCGACCGACTGATCCGGGCGCGGCGCGGCGATCACCGGCAACGTGTTGATGAACAGGCCGACCTGTCGCTCGATGCCCGGCAAGTCCGCCGGACGCCCGGCCACGGTGGCGCCAAAGGCGACGCAGTCGTGACCGGTATAGCGTTGCAGCAACAACAGCCACGCCGCTTGCACCAAGGTATTGAGGGTGACTTTCTGCTGGCGGGCAAACTGTTCCAGAACCTGGGTGCGCTGCACGTCCAGGGTCTGGAAGTGATCGCCATGACCGCTGTGGATTTCGCTGGCGGACATCACTCGCGCCAAGCGGGTCGGCTCCTGCAAAGTCGCCAGTTGAGCGCTCCAGAACGCCTCGCTCAATTGCCCGTCCTGACGTTGCAGCCAGGCGATGTAATCGCGATAGCGCCCGACGGCGCTGGCCGACGTGCGGCCGCTGTAGCGTTGCATCACCTCACCGAGCAGCTGCGAATTGCTCCAGCCGTCCATCAAGATGTGGTGATAGGTGTAGATCAAATGCCATTGGCCGGCGCCGGTCTGCACCAGCACCAGGCGCAACAGCGGCGCCTGGCTCAGATCGAAACCTTGCGCGCGCTCGGTATCGGCCAGCGCGGCAAGGGCCTGCGCCAGGTCGCTACGCTCGCGCCAGTCCAGCACCGTGAACGGCAATTGCACCTTCTTGTGGACGATCTGCAGCGGTTGCTGCAATTGCCCCTGCCAGACGAAACCGCTGCGCAAGATGTCCTGCGCATCGACGGTGGCTTGCCAAGCGGCGCGGAAACGCTCGGTGTCCAGGCCTTGCACGTCCACCCGCAACTGGTTCACGTACTCACCGGCGGCCTGCTCGTAGAGGGTGTGGAACAACAACCCCTGCTGCATCGGCGACAGTGGATAGAGATCGTCGAGCTGGCCGGCCGGCACCGGCAGCCCGTCGAGTTGCGCCTGAGTGACAGACGCCATCGGGAAATCCGACGGTGTGGCTTGCGGCGTGACCAGGTTGGCGCAATGTTCGATCAGCGCCTTGAGCTCAATGGCGTATCGATCGACCAGTTGCTGCACGGTCGCGCGGTCGAACATCTCACGGCTGAAACCCCAACTCATCGCCAGTTCGCCGCCATAGACCTGACCTTCCACGGTCAGCCAGTTGGCCAGGGGTGCGGTCGGGTCCTGGGCGACGCCGCTGCCTTCGCTGGAGGGCACGAACAACGCCGCCTCATCGAACTGCCGGTCGAACTGCCCGAGATAGTTGAACGTGATGCGCGGGGGCGCCAGATCCGCCAGTTCGGCGCGCACCGAAGGTGCCGCCAAATGACGCAGCACGCCATAACCCAGGCCTTTGTCCGGGACGCCGCGCAGGTGCTCCTTGATCGCCTTGATCGAACCGCCGAGATCGTCGCTGGCCGTCAGCTTCACCGCGAACAGGCTGGTGAACCAACCCACCGTCCGGGTCAGGTCGATGTCTTCGAACAGCGCTTCACGGCCATGACCTTCCAGTTCGATCAGCGTGTCCGGCTGCCCGCTCCAGCGACTGATGGTGCGGGCCAGCGCGGTCAGCAGCAGATCGTTGACCTGAGTGCGATACGCCGCAGGCGCCCGCTGCAGCAATTGTCGGGTCAGTTCGGCATCCAGACGCCATTCGATCTTCGCGCCGTGGGTATTTTCCAGGCTGCCTTGGGGCCGATCGCACGGCAGATCCAGCGCGCCCAGATGCTGGGCTTTCCAATAGGCCAACTGATCGTCGAAGCGCGACGTTTCGACGCTCAGACGCGCGGTCCAGCTCTGAAACGCACTGGTCTTGGCCGGCAAGGTCACGCCGCCACCCGCCGCCAGTTGTTCGTAAGCCTGCTGCAAATCTTCCAGCAACACCCGCCACGACACGCCGTCCACCACCAGATGATGGATGACCAGCGCCAGCCGCTGGCTGCCGTCGGCCAGATTCACCAACATGGCGCGCAACAGCGGCCCTTCTTGCAGGGAGAGGCTGCGCTGTGCCTCGTCGCACAGCGCATTCAATTGCTCGGCGGATTGGGCTTCGCGCAGCCACAGATCAGCGCTTTGCTGCAGCAGTCCGTGGCTCTGTTGCCAGCCGTCCGCGCCAGGCACAAAGCGCAGGCGCAGGGCATCGTGATGATTGATCACGCAGGTCAGCGCCGCGTCGAGCCATTGCCCATTCAAGGGCTCGCGAGCGGTCAGCAGCAGCGACTGGTTCCAGTGCTCACGGGCGTTCATCGGCCGCGAGAAAAACTGCTGCTGGATCGGCCCGAGGAGGGCCGCGCCGGTGATGGGCCCCTGATCCACCGCACTGTGATGGTCGAGGCTGGCGACCAGGGCCAGGCTGCGCACGGTCTGGTACTGGAACAGATCACGCGGATTGATGCCGATACCGACCTGTCGCGCACGACTCACCACTTGAATGGAGATGATCGAATCACCGCCCAGCTCGAAGAAGTTGTCTTCGAGGCCGACCCGCTCCAGCCCGAGTACGTCCTGCCATATTTCAGCCAGCGCGATCTGCAGCGCATCCTGCGGCGCGACGAACGCCTGCTGCGGCGTCGCGTCCGGTTGCGGCAGGGCCTTGCGGTCCAGTTTGCCGTTGGCGGTGACCGGTAATCCGGCCAATGGCATCAGGTAGGTCGGCACCATGTATTCCGGCAGACTGCCCAGCAGCCAGGCCTTGACGTCCTGCTGCCACTGCTCGTGCGGGTGGGTGTGTTCCAGCACCAGATAACCCACCAGATGCTTGCCGTCCTGCACCAACACCACCGCCTCGCGCACCAGCGGGTGCTGCATCAGGCGGGTTTCGATTTCACCCAGTTCAATGCGCAGGCCACGCAGCTTGACCTGATGGTCGAGGCGGCCAAGGTATTCGATCACCCCGTCGGCACGCTGGCGCACCCGGTCGCCGGTGCGGTACAGGCGCGCGCCGTCATGGAAGGGGCACGGCACAAAACTCTCGGCGGTCAGCGCCGGGCGCTGGTGATAACTGCGCGCCAACCCCGCCCCGCCCAGGTACAACTCGCCAGACACGCCGTACGGCACCGGCGCCAATTGGGCGTCGAGCACGTGGGTGCGCACGTTGGCGATCGGCCGACCGATCGGCACGCAATCGGCACCTTCGTCGACGCACGTCCAGTGGGTCACGTCGATGGCCGCTTCGGTCGGCCCGTACAGGTTGTAGAGGCTGGCGTTCGGCAGTTTGGCGAAGACCTGTTTCTGCGCGTCCAGCGGCAAGGCTTCGCCGCTGCAGACGATGCGCCTTAGCCCTTCACAGGTTTCCACGCCCGGCTCATGGATAAACGCCTGCAGCATCGACGGCACGAAGTGCAGCGTGCTGATGCCGTAACGGTTGATGATCTCGATCAGTTGCTGCGGGTCGCGGTGCACGCCCGGCGCGGCCACCACCAGACATGCACCGGCCATCAGCGGCCAGAAGAATTCCCACACTGACACGTCGAAGCTGAACGGCGTTTTTTGCAACACCGCATCGCTGTCGTCCAGGCCGTAAGCCTGCTGCATCCAGCACACACGGTTGACCAGTGCCGCGTGACTGTTGCCCGCGCCCTTGGGTCTGCCCGTGGAGCCGGAGGTGTAGATCACATAGGCCAGACTCAGCGGATCAACCGTCACCTCGGGGCGACGCTGGCTGTAACCGTCGAGCCAGCCGCTCGGCTGATCGAGCAAAATCACGGTGACGCCATCGGTTGGCAGCCCCGCCGCCAGCGAGCGCTGGGTCAGCAGCAACGCGATCCCGCTGTCTTCGATCATGTAGGCCAGACGATCCTGCGGGTATTCCGGATCCAGCGGCACATAGGCGCCGCCAGCCTTGTGAATCGCCAGCAGGCCGACCACCATTTCCACCGAACGCTCGACGCAGATCCCCACCAGCGTGTCCGGCCGCACACCGCGCTCACGCAGCAGATGGGCCAGGCGGTTGGCGCGGGCATCGAGCTGGGCGTAGCTCAGGCTTTGGTCGCCAAACAACAACGCCGGAGCATCCGGGGTACGCGCCACTTGGGCTTCAATCAGTTGATGCATGCAGCGGTCGCTCGGATAGCGTTGGCCCGTGGCATTGCAACCGTGCACCAGGGTGTTGTGCTCGTCGGCGTCGAGCAGCGGCAACTCACCGATGCGTTGCGACGGATCGGCGACCATCGCCGCCAGCAAACGCAACCAATGCTGGGCCATGCGCGCGATGGTTGGTGCTTCGAACAGGTCGTTGGCGTACGTCAGCGCGGCATGCAGCTTGCCGGCCTTTTCGTAGGTGTCCAGGGTCAGGTCGAACTGGGTGGTGCGGCCCTGCCAGTCGAGCATGCCGAGTTCCAGCCCGGACGCGGTGCTGACCGTGGTGATGTCGGCTACGTGCGGCTGATGGTTGTACATCACCTGGAACAGCGGCGTATGGCTGAGGCTGCGTTCCAGCTTCAAGGCTTCGACCAGACGCTCGAATGGCAGGTCCTGATGGGCCTGGGCACCAAGCGCGGTCTCTTTGACTGCGCGCAATAAATCGGCAACCCGCGTCTGCCCGTCGAGTTCGGTGCGCAGCACCTGGGTGTTGACGAAGAAGCCGATCAGGCCTTCGATTTCATCGCGATTGCGGTTGGCGATCGGCACGCCGACGCGGATATCGGACTGGCCGCTGTAGCGATGCAACAGCACGTTGAACGCGCCGAGCAACAGCATGAACAGCGTGACGCCATGCTGCTGGGCGGTACTGCGCAGTTGCTCCGCCAAAGTGGCGTCGATGGCAAACTCATGACGGCTGCCGCGATAGCTCGGCATGGCCGGGCGCGAGTGATCGGTCGGCAGTTCGAGCACCGGATGCTCGCTGCCCAGTTGCGCCTGCCAATACTCGAGTTGCCGCGCCTGCTCGCCCGCTTCGAGCCAGCGACGCTGCCACAGGGCGTAGTCGCTGTACTGGATCGGCAGCGGCGCGAGTTGCGGCGTCTGCCCCGCTTCATGGGCGTCGTAGCAGCGGATGAATTCGTCGATCAGCACGTTCATCGACCAGCCGTCGGAGACGATGTGGTGCAAGGTCAGCAACAGCACGTGTTCCTGCTCGTCGAGCTTGAGCAACTTCACCCGCAGCAGCGGCCCGACCGCCAGATCGAAGGGCAGCAGTGACTGTTGCTGCGCCGCCTCGGCCACCGCCCGTTCGCGCTCGGCGGCCGGCAAGGCACTGAAATCCTGTTGCTCGATCACCAGCGGCGCGCAGGTCGGCACTTGCAACAGGCTATCGTCCGCCTGACGCTGGAACACCGTACGCAGGGTTTCGTGACGCGCGACGAGGCTGGCGAAGGCCTGCTCCAGCGCCGTCAGACTCAACGCGCCCTTGAGCCGCACCGCCCCCGGCAGGTTGTAGGCTGCGCTGCCGGGCTCCAGTTGCCAGAGGAACCACATACGCTGCTGGGCGTAGGACAACGCTTGGCGATCTTCGGCTTCGACGCCCTGGGGGATGGGGAAACCGCTGAACTCGACGCCCTCCTTGTCCAGCGCCGCCAGGAACATCCGGCGCTTGTCCAGGGGCAACCCGATAAACCGGCGAGCAAGTTTCAAGGCGTCTTCAGCATTCATTTCTGGGTATCCGGAATCAGTGGGCACAAGGCACAAAGGCATGTCGTCCCTATAAAACGAATGCAGACCGGAAAAATTAGCGTTTGAGAATAGAGGTCAGGAAAGAGGGAAATCCGTGGCTGTAGGAGCTGGCGTAGCCTGCGATCTTTTGATCTTGATCTTGATCTTTCGCTTGAGACCTAAACTGTCCGGGACAAGATCGCAGCCTCGTTACACTCGTCAGCTCCTACACGGGGCGCAACCCAGCGGGAGCAAGCTCCCTCGCCACAAAAGCAGATTGTTTGTGAATCAGTGCATCAGGCGCTGATTGCCAACCCATGCCGCCGATGATGCACGCTCAACTGATCCTTGATCAGCCTTAGCACCCTGGCCTCGTGCTCATGGATAAAGAAGTGACCGCCGGCTAGCATGTCCACCGAAAAGCTGCCGGAGGTTTCCCGGCTCCAGCCGATCAGCTGCTCGGTGCTGGCCTTGTCGGTGGTGCCGCCGAGCACGTGTACCGGGCATTTGAGCGGCGCTCGGGTTCGCGGCTCGAAGCGCCCACACAGCAGAAAATCCGCCCGCAGCACAGGCAAGGTCAGGGCCATCAGTTCTTCATTGGCCAATACCTCTTCGCTGGTGCCATTGAGGGTGCGCAGTTGCTCGATCAATTCGGCATCGGTTTTCGGCATGGCAAAACCGCGGTCGTAATCAGCGCGCATCGTCGGCGCCGCGGTGCCCGAGGCGAACAGCGCTACCGGTTCCGGGCAACCCAACTCGCGTAAGGCATGGGCGATTTCACAGGCCAGCAGCGCGCCCAGGCTGTGGCCGAACAACGCATAAGGGGTCTGGAGAGTGGGGCGCAGTTCGCGGGCCAATTGCATCGCCAACGGCCCCATGTCGGTGTGCAGCGGCTCGCCGAAACGCGCCCCGCGCCCCGGCAACTCCACCGGTTGCAGGTGCAGCCATTGCGGCAATTTGCGCCGCCAGCGGCTGTAAACCATCGCGCTGGCGCCGGAATACGGCAGGCACAGCAGGGTCAGTTGGGTCACTGCGGTTTTCTCCGATCGGTCGTGTATGAAAGATAACGAAGTGGCAACACGGCGAATTAGTCAGCGTCGCGGGATGGACCCCATGCTTTCACAGACGCCCTATACTGGCGAGCATCTCGGTCAGATCCACTCCACAGGAGAACACCATGAGCTGGTCCGCCAAGCAATACGTCACGTTTGAACAGGAACGCACCCGCCCGGCCCGGGACCTGCTGGCCGCCATCCCGCCGGGGCAGGCGCGCTCGGTGATCGACCTGGGGTGCGGCCCCGGCAATTCCACAGAATTGTTGGTGGAGCACTTTCCCGGGGCCACGGTGCGCGGCCTGGACAGCTCCAGCGACATGATACAGGCCGCCCGCCAGCGCCTGCCCGAAGTGGCATTCGACACCGCGGACATCGGCCAATGGGACGAACCCGGCCCCTTTGATGTGATCTTCGCCAACGCGGTGCTGCAATGGCTGCCAGACCACGCCACCCTGCTGCCGTCACTGGTAAACAAACTGGCCGAGGGTGGCAGCCTGGCGATCCAGATGCCCGACACGCTGCACCAGCCGTCCCACCGCTTGATGCGAGAAATCGCCGCCAACGGGCCCTGGGCCAGGCAACTGGCCGGAGCAGCCGATACGCGCACGGAAGTGGCCGATGCCAGCCAGTACTATTCGATCCTCAAGCCCCATTGCGCCCGCGTCGATGTGTGGCGCACCACGTACCATCACCCGCTGGCCGGAGGCGCCGCAGGCGTGGTGGAGTGGTTCAAGGGCAGCGGTTTGCGGCCGTTTCTCGAGCCGCTGGATGAGGTGCAGCGTGTGCAATACCTGGAGCAGTACCTCAACGCCGTCGAACAGGCTTATCCAGCCCTGGACGATGGAACGGTTCTGCTGCCATTTCCTCGTGTGTTCATGGTTGCAACCCGCTAGGAGGGTTAAATTTCCGGTCCCGGCCCTCGTTACCTGCTCAGACTAAAACCCGCAAGAGTGACCGCCGTGGACCTGCAAACCATCCTGGGCAAACTGTTCGCCAACGCCGGCGCCGTTGGTATCGAAGGTGTTTTCCAATTCGTGTTCGGCCCCCAGCAGGCGTACTGGTCCGAGGTCAAGACCAGCAGCCGCACCCAGGCCGGTCGCCACAGCAGCCCCGACGTGACCATCGAAGTGGCGGAAAAAGACTTTCTTGGGATCATGGCCGGTATGGCCAATGTCGAGGAGCTGTTCGCCAGCGGACGCCTGAAGATCGGCGGCAACATGGGCCTGGCGACATTGTTGCCGCAGATCATCGAGCATGCCCGCCACGGCGGTGGCGCGGTGGAAAAAGTCGACATGAACAAGCGCTATCCCACCCCGCCGCGCTTCAGCGAAAAGCTCACTGCCAGCCTGCCGACCCAACGCAGCGTGGAACGTCGGCCGCGCAGCGAGCTGTCGGTGCAGGAGTTTCGCGCGCGCTACCTGCCTCACGGCATTCCGGTGGTGATCAGCGATGCCTTGCAGGACTGGCCGTTGTTCAAGCTCAGCCGCGAAGAATCCCTGGTGCATTTTGCCGAGCTGCAAGGCATCACCCGCCACGGCGATTACGTGAAGAAAACCTTCTCCACCGAGCGGGATTTTCGCTCAACGTCCATGGCCGATTTCATTGCTTCCCTGGACAGCCCGGCGGTCAAGGGCGCCGATGGCGAACCGCCGGCCTACATGGGCAACAACATTCTGCCGGCGCAGCTGATGGAGCAGATCAAGTACCCGGCCTACTTCGACCCGTCGCTGTTCATCCCCCCGCGCATCTGGATCGGCCCCAAAGGCACCCTGACGCCACTGCACCGCGACGACACCGACAATCTGTTCGCCCAGGTCTGGGGTCAGAAAACCTTCACCCTTGCCGCGCCCCATCACCGCGAAGCCCTCGGCACTTGGTCCACAGCGCCCCAAGGTGGTCTGGACGGTTGCGATTTCAACCCAGATGCGCCGGACTACCAGCGTTTCCCCCGCGCCCGTGATGTGACCTTCCTGCGGGTGACGTTGGAAGCCGGGGATCTGCTGTTCCTGCCCGAAGGCTGGTTCCATCAGGTGGAGTCGGTGTCCACTTCGTTGTCGGTGAATTTCTGGGTGAATTCGGGGCGGGGTTGGTGACGTTCGGGTGAGAGCGCATGCTCCCGCCGGGCTGTGTAGGAGCTGGCGAAGCCTGCGATCTTTTGATCTTTCACATGAAATCCAAGTGCCTGGGGAAAAGATCGCAGCCTCGCTTCGCTCGGCAGCTCCTACAGGTCCAACAGGCGCTTGCCCCCTTGGCGTCCGGCAGCCGTTGAAATGTGAAGACTGTTTTACCTAAATGAACTCCACGCACCTCATACCAGTCAGCAGGTAAGGCTCTCCATTCAAGGTGCTAGACCATGCAGATATCCCTCGACCGACAGGTTGCCCTGGTCACCGGCGCCAGTTCCGGCATTGGTGCGGGCTCGGCCAGGGCATTGGCGGCGGCCGGTGCCGCCGTGGTGCTCAACTACCACTCCAGCGCCGGCCCGGCCGAAGAACTAGCCCGCGAGATCAACGACAACGGCGGCCAGGCCATCGCTATCGGTGCCGATGTATCGAAAGAGCAAGACGTCGAACGGTTGTTCGCCCAGACCCTGGATGCGTTTGGCACGCTGGACATTCTGGTCGCCAACTCTGGCCTGCAAAAAGACGCCGCCGCCGTCGACATGAGCCTGGAGGATTGGAACACGGTGATCGGCGTCAACCTGACCGGTCAGTTCCTCTGCGCGCGCGCTGCACTGCGGATTTTCAACCAGCAGGGCATTCGCCAAGGCGTCTCCCGGGCCGCGGGCAAGATCATCCACATGAGCTCGGTGCATCAGCGCATCCCTTGGGCGGGTCACGCCAATTACGCCGCGTCCAAGGGCGGCGTCGATCTATTGATGCAGAGTCTCGCCCAGGAAACCAGCCACCAGCGCATCCGCATCAACGGCATCGCGCCCGGCGCGATCCGCACCGCCATCAACCGCGAGGCCACCGAGGGTGAGCAGGAGCAAAAACTGCTGGAGCTGATCCCTTACGGTCGTATTGGCGATGTGGAAGATGTCGCCAACGCGGTGGTCTGGCTGGCGTCGGACTTGTCCGATTATGTCGTGGGCACCACATTGTTCATCGATGGCGGGATGAGCCTTTATCCGGGGTTTCGCGGCAATGGCTAACGATCACGAACCACAAAGCCCTATCGAGAACCACGGCATCATCGGCGACATGCGCAGTGCTGCGCTGGTGAATGACCGAGGCAGCGTCGACTTTTTCTGCTGGCCGGAATTCGACAGCCCATCGATTTTCTGCTCGCTGCTGGACACCCCCGAAGCGGGCATCTTCCAGCTCGCCCCGGACCTGCCCCACGCCCGTCGCCAGCAGATCTACCTGCCTGATACCAACGTGCTGCAAACCCGCTGGCTGAGTGACGGTGCGGTGGTGGAGATCACCGACATGCTACCCATCAGCGACAGCGAGGATGATTTGCCGGTGCTGATGCGCAAAGTGCACATGACCGTCGGCCGAGCGACCTTTCGCATGCGCTGCGCGGTGCGCCACGACTATGCGCGAGCAGCGACCACTGCGCGCCGGGACGGTGATCACGTCCTCTTCGAAGCCGCGCAACAACCGACCCTGCGCTTGTGTTCCGATCAGGCCATGACGCTGAGCGGCAACGCGGCGCAGGCCGAGTTCACCCTGGAAGAGGGCCAGACTGCCGAGTTCCTGTTGGGCGGTATCGACGACCCACGACTTCAGGATGACGTCGGCGCCCTCTGCCTGGAACGAACCCTGGCGTTCTGGCGCGGCTGGATTGGCCAATCGAATTATCGCGGGCGCTGGCGCGAGGTGGTCAACCGCTCCGCCCTGGCGCTGAAACTGCTGACCTCGCGTAAACACGGCGCCATCCTCGCCGCCGCGACCTTCGGCCTGCCGGAAACCCGTGGCGGCGAGCGCAACTGGGATTACCGCTACACCTGGATCCGCGACGCTTCCTTCACCGTTTATGCGTTCATGCGCCTGGGCTTCGTTGAAGAAGCCAACGCCTACATGCGTTTTCTGCGGGGCCGGGTCAGCGACTGCTGCGATCAGCCGACCAAGCTCAACATCCTGTATGGCCTGGATGGCAGGCAGGAGCTGCCGGAAACCGAGTTGCCGCACCTGAGCGGCTTCGGCAATGCCCAGCCAGTGCGCATCGGCAACCTCGCCTACAAACAGGTGCAACTGGACATCTTTGGCGAGCTGATGGATGCGGTGTACCTGGTCAACAAGTACGGCGAAGCCATTTCCCATCAAGGCTGGAAGCACACCGTCAACGTGGTCGATCAGGTGTGCGAAATCTGGCAGGACAAAGACGTGGGCATCTGGGAAATGCGCGGCGACAAGCAACACTTCCTGCATTCGCGCCTGATGTGCTGGGTCGCCGTCGACCGTGCCATCCGCCTGGCCGAAAAACGCTCCCTGCCCGCCCCGTTCGCGCGCTGGGACCAGACCCGCCAGGCCATCTACGAAGACATCTGGACAAACTTCTGGAACGAGGACCGGCAGCATTTCGTCCAGCGCCTGGGCAGCACCGCTCTCGACGGTTCGATGTTGCTGATGCCCCTGGTGCGCTTCGTCAGCGCCCGCGACCCGCGCTGGCTTTCAACCCTTGATGCCATTGAAAAAGACCTGGTGCGCGACGGAATGGTGTACCGCTACCGCAACGACGACAGCCCCATCGACGGGCTTAGTGGCACCGAAGGTTCGTTTGTCGCCTGCTCGTTCTGGTACGTCGAATGCCTGGCACGCGCCGGCCGCGTGGAAAAAGCCCAGCTGGAGTTCGAGCAGTTGCTGCGCTACGCCAATCCACTGGGCTTATATGCCGAAGAGTTCGACAGCCACGGCTACCACCTGGGCAACACCCCCCAAGCCTTGAGCCACCTGGCACTGATCAGCGCCGCCAGTTTTCTGGACCGAAAATTGAGTGGGGACAAAACCCATTGGCAGCCGTGAGTTGTACTGGCTTGGTTTTAGGGTAAACCCATCCATCTGTGGCGAGGGGATTTATCCCCGCAGGGGTGCGAAGCGGCCCCGAAAACTGCCAACTCGGTATGTCGGGTGAATGGGGTTGGCCTCTGGAGGGGCTGCTACGCAGTCCAGCGGGGATAAATCCCCTCGCCACAGAGAACAGGTGCAATGACTATCGCGTAGGCTCAGCCAATTCGATGTCATCCAACGCACGATCGGCCAGCAACGTCCCCAGCTCAATCAACTGCTGAATCCCCAGCGCCACATGCCGCCGGGAGCCTTCCAGCTCGAATGCCAGGTCACTGACCATCGCATTGGCCGAAGCCAGGGTTTCGCTGAGGCTGGTCAACACGGATTCGGTGTTGAGGCCTGGGACCACTGAAAATACCTGGCCATGCTGGGTATCGGGTTTGGCTGAGGCCGGGGGAGACAAGTGAATGTTCAGCGCCCGGTCGGCGGCTTCGCGGAGCTTTTTTGTGTCGAGGGTGGTGTAGGCGGACAGGTTTTCGGCTTTTGGCGGGTTGGGGGTGATCTTGACCATGACGTGAAGCTCCATTCAAAAGAGGGAGTTCGCCCTTTCCGCGACCAAGCAGGAGGGTGGCGAACTGTACGCAGGTTGGTCGACCAGGGAATGGAAACCCGGCAGGGCCCGAAGCCCTCCCACGCACAGCCAGCCATAAAGCAGCTTGCCGCTCGCGCGGCACCGTGCGCCATTCTAAACCCGGGCGACCAAACCCGGTCGCTGATTTTGCAGCGACCGGCAAAGCCTAGCCCCGCCGCTTCCGAACCGACAACCGCCACGACTCGTCAGAAAATTCCGGTTCACCTGTTTTTTTGTAGGAACCCCATCCCCCTGTAGGAGCTGCCGAAGGCTGCGATCTCTTCCTTAGCGCTTGAGTCCCAAAATCAAGATCAAAGATCGCAGCCTTCGGCAGCTCCTACAGGGGTCGAATGGGGTTGGCCTCTGGAGGGGCTGCTACGCAGTCCAGCGGGGATAAATCCCCTCGCCACAGAGAACAGGTGCAATGACTACCGCGTAGGCTCTGCCAATTCGATGTCATCCAGCGCACGATCGGCCAGCAACGTACCCAGTTCAATCAACTGCAGAATCCCCAGCGCAACATGCCGCCGGGAGCCTTCCAGCTCGAATGCCAGGTCACTGACCATGGCGTTGGCCGAAGCCAGGGTTTCGCTGAGGCTGGTCAACACGGATTCGGTGTTGAGGCCTGGGACCACTGAAAATACCTGGCCATGCTGGGTATCGGGTTGGGTTGGGGTCGGGGGAGACAAGTGGATATTCAGCGCCCGGTCGGCGGCTTCGCGGAGCTTTTTTGTGTCGAGGGTGGTGTAGGCGGACAGGTTTTCGGCTTTTGGGGGGTTGGGGGTGATCTTGACCATTGTGAAGCTCCTGACTTGAAATTGAGCCCTCTCACCTCGTGACCAAACGAGGGGTGGTGGGCTATACGCAGGTTGGTCAACCGGGAAGTCAGGCACCCGGCGCACTCGAAAGTGCCCCGCGCACAGCCCACCGCAAAGCATACCGACAAGCACATAAAAAAGCGCCGACATGCTGAGGTTGGCGCGTGTGCGCCTGACATTGGACGGGTGACCAAACCCGGTCGCTGATTTTGCAGCGACCGGCAAAGCCTAGCCCCGCCGCTTCCGAACCGACAACCGCCACGACTCGTCAGAAAATTCCGGCTCACCTATTTTTTTGTAGGAACCCCATCCCCCTGTAGGAGCTGCCGAAGGCTGCGATCTCTTCCTTAGCGCTTGAGTCCCAAAATCAAGATCAAAAGATCGCAGCCTTCGGCAGCTCCTACAGGGTGTCATCAGCGGAAATAATCTGCTTGCCACAAAAAAGCATCACAGGCATCCCTCCCATTTATCGCCACGCCCCGCTACAGGTTGCCAGCCCCGCAAACCCCTCCTAAGATCGATGCACTCACGGGTGCAGCGGAGCTGCCCGATAAAACCCGATTCAAGGATCTGACATGACCCATGTAAAACGCTCTATCACCACCCCGCCCCGAACAGGCCTGACCCGGGAAGACCTCTGGGAAGGCCAGGACAAGGGCCTGATCAAGTGCTGGGAAATCGGCCGCGACCGGGCGCTGAAGTTTCCCGAGCTGGCGCAGCGTTGCCTGGCCGGTGAATTGCCGGTGCTCGGCTGGAAAGGCGGTGTCAGCCGCAGCCTGAAGAAAAACGAAAAGTTCGGCTGCCTCAAGTACCTCGCCCAATGGCAGGGCCTGCGCGGTGAAGATTTGGACATCGACCTGTCCCAGGACCGCACCCTGACCTGCTCCAGCACGAACATGATCGTGACCTTCACGCCGGATCGGAGCAAATACGTGAATCAGGAACCCGCATAACGGCAACCGAGCCGTGCAGGAGGCCGACATGAACCAGGCGCCCAGGATCAGCTTCGCGGTGACGCCTCTGCTGCGCATCGCCTACGAAGAGCACGGCCCCGCCAGCGGCGCCCCGGTCATTCTGCTGCACGGTTTCCCTTACGACCCCAGGGCCTTTGATGAAGTCGCTCCGGCCCTGGCTCAGCGCGGCTATTGGGTTATCGTGCCGTACCTGCGCGGCTACGGCCCGACCCGGTTCAATAACCCGAGCATCCTGCGCTCCGGCCAGCAAGCGGCGCTGGCCCAGGATCTGCTGGACCTGATGCAGGCACTCGCCATCCCCCAAGCAGCGTTATGCGGCTACGACTGGGGCGGGCGGGCCGCGTGTATCGTGGCGGCGCTGTGGCCCGAACGGGTTCGCTGCCTGGTGACTGGGGATGGCTACAACTTGCAGGACATTCCCCGATCGACTCAGCCACTGGCCCCTGAGACCGAGCACAGATTGTGGTACCAGTATTACTTCCACAGTGCCCGGGGCGTCGAAGGCCTGACCCAGAACCGGCGCGAACTGTGCCAGTTGCTCTGGCGCCTGTGGTCACCGACCTGGACGCGCGGCGCAGCGCTGTATCCACTCAGCGCCCCGTCCTTCGACAACCCGGATTTCGTCGAGGTGGTGATTCACTCCTACCGCCATCGCTTCATGTACGCACCGGGCGACCCGACGCTGGAGTGGATGGAGGAGCGACTGACCGCGCAACCGGCCATCAGCGTACCGAGCATCTCCCTGTGCGGTGCCGATGACGGCGTCGGACCTGCGCCTGAACACGACGAAGACGCCGAGCATTTCAGCGGTTTTTACCAGCGTCGAGTGCTGGCCGGCGTTGGCCACAACATTCCCCAGGAAGCCCCCCAGGCCACGCTCAGGGCATTGCTGGATCTGCTTGAAGGCTGACCGCGAAACGCTCGCGATACGCCTGAGGCGTCACGCCCATGGCCCGCAGGAAGCTGCGGCGCAGGGTTTCTTCGCTGCCAAAGCCGCACTGCACCGCGACCCGCTTGATCGGCAGTGCAGTGTCGGCCAGCAGCCGGCGGGCGGTTTCCACGCGAATCAGCTCCACCGCCCGCGCCGGCGTCTGGCCGGTGTCGGCGCGGTAGTGGCGCACGAAACTGCGCTCGCTCATCCCCGCCTCGGCCGCCAGATTCGGCAAGCCCAGGTCCTGGGTGAGGTTTTCCGCAATCCAGGCGTGCAGATCGTCAAAACGACTGCCCTGATTCTGCAGTGACAAGGTCACGCTGAACTGCGATTGACCGCCCGGACGCTTGAGGAACACCACCAGTTGCCGGGCGACTTCCAGGGCGATGGCGCGACCCAAATCGTCCTCCACCAGGGCCAACGCCAGGTCGATGCCGGCCGTAACGCCCGCCGAAGTCCAGACCGGGCCGTCGTTGATAAAAATCGGGTTGGGTTCGACCCGCAGTTGCGGATGTTGCCTGGCCAGTAGTTCACAACGGGTCCAGTGTGTGACCACTCGGCGTCCGTCCAGCCAACCGCTGGCGGCCAGCAGAAACGCCCCGGTGCACACCGACGCCACCCGGCGCGAACGCAGGCCATGGTCCCTGACCCAGGCCACCAGCGCCGTGTCCTGCGCCGCCTCGTACACCCCCCAACCGCCGGCGATGAGCAATGTGTCGCTGCCCTCGCTCGGCAGCGGCTCGGCTAGCAGCGCCAGCCCCGCCGACGACATCACCGCCCCGCCACCGGCAGCAATCACGGTCGGGGCGTAAGGCAACGGCAAGCCTTGCTGGCGTGCCAGGTCGTTGGCCGAAGCAAAGACCTGCAAAGGCCCGGTGACATCCAGCACCTGCACGTTGGCAAAGGCCAGTACATGAACGGTTTTCGGGGGATTTGGCATATTGGCGTAATTCGTGGGCTTATTGGCGTATACGCCAGAGCCTACGGGCCTAAAGTTAAACCGTCCACCTCTCAGGCATCACTTCAGGAGAAAGCGCCATGGCGTTGCAGATCGGTTTTCTGTTATTTCCCCAGGTTCAACAACTGGACCTCACCGGCCCTTATGACGTGCTCGCCTCGCTGCCAGACGTGAAGGTGCATCTGATCTGGAAAGACCTGGCCCCCGTCACCGCCAGCACCGGGCTGGTACTCCTACCGACCACCACGTTCGAGAAGTGCCCCAAGCTCGACGTGATCTGCATCCCAGGCGGCAGCGGCGTCGGGCCCTTGATGGAAGACGAGCAGACCTTGGCGTTCATCAAGCAACAGGCGGCCCACGCGCAGTACATCACCTCGGTGTGCACCGGTTCGCTGGTGCTGGGTGCGGCGGGCCTGTTGCGGGGTAAACGGGCCACCACCCATTGGGCCTATCACAGTCTGCTGCAAACCCTGGGCGCCACACCGGTCAAGGACCGCGTGGTACGCGACGGCAACTTGTTCACCGGGGGTGGCATCACCGCCGGGATCGATTTTGCCTTGACCCTGGCGGCCGAACTGTTCGACCAGGACACCGCCGAGCTGGTCCAGCTACAGCTTGAATACGCCCCGGCCCCGCCATTCAGCGCCGGCAGCCCGGACTCTGCGCCATCCCAAGTGCTGGCAGAAGCCAACCGACGCGCAGCAGAGTCGTTTCGAGTGCGCTCGCAGATTACTCAACGGGCAGCGGCGCGATTGGCACTGCAATAACGATTCCAGTCAGAACGGGCTGGCCGTCGGGCGCACCACCAGTTCGCTGACGTCCACATCGGCCGGCTGTTCAATGGCATAGGCAATCGCCCGGGCAATCGCCTCGGCGGGAATGGCGATCCGGCGAAACTCGCGCATCTCGGCGCGCCCGCCTTCATCGGAAATGCTTTCGGCCAACTCCGACTCGGTTACGCCAGGGGAAATCACCGTCACTCGCACGTCACCGCCGACCTCCTGGCGCAAACCCTCGGAAATCGCCCGCACAGCGAACTTGGTGGCGCAGTACACCGCCGCCGTCGGGCTGACGGTGTAGGCACCAATAGAAGCGATGTTGATAAATTGGCCACTGCGCTGGCGTTGCATCAAGGGCAAACCGGCGGCGATACCGTGGAGTACGCCACGAATGTTGACGTCAATCATGCGGTCCCATTCATCAACTTTCAGCGCCTCGAGTTTGGAGAGCGGCATGACCCCGGCGTTGTTGACGATCACATCGACCTTGCCGAATCGCTCGACAGCGAAGTCGATCAGGCTCTGGACATCATCACGGCGCGTCACGTCCACGGCTTTGCAAGCAGCCTGCTGGCCGTCGGCTTCAAGTTCCTGCACCAGCGCCTGCAAGCGATCGACGCGTCGTGCACCCAGCACCACTCGCGCGCCCCGGGCAGCCAGCAACCGTGCGGCGGCTTCGCCAATACCGCTGCTGGCGCCGGTGATAACCACAACTTTGTTTTGAATAGTGGACATGATGGTTTCCTCGTCTGGATGTATTGCCCCCCGGTGGGAGCGTTTTGACAGGTCCAGATTAGGGAGCAGATCCGTGTCTGGGTTAGCCGGATCCTCCTGCGCCCTTGCACGATCCTGTAGCGATAAAACCGCCTCTGGTCGCCGGGCGCACAATCGGCTTTACTAGCGCGGTCCACCCATTTGGCCAGGGAGATAGATCGGCATGTCGGTATCCACGTCCATCCACGTTGCGCCTGAGGACGGCGTCAACCCGCGCCGCACCGAACTGGCGGAACTGATGAAGCGCTTCGCCCCGGAATTCGGCGTTCATCCCACGGCCATCGAGGCCTTGCACCTGATCCGTAGCGACCAGCCCACAGAGGCCCTGCACACGATCCACAAGCCCGGTTTGTGCGTGATCGTCCAGGGCCGCAAAGAGGTTCGGCTGGCGGATGAATGCTACGTCTATGATTCGCTCAACTACCTGGTGGTATCGGTCACCCTGCCGCTGGCGGGTCAGGTGATCGAAGCCAGCCCCGAACGCCCCTACCTGTGCATTCGCCTGGATATCGACCCGGCTCAGATCTGCCGTCTGATCGCCGACGCCAGCCCCATTGGGGTACCGGCCCAACGGACCGGTCGAGGATTATTCCTGGACCGCATCGATGCGCCGCTGCTCGATGCGGTGTTGCGTTTACTACGGCTGTTGGATAGTCCGGACGATATCGCCACACTCGCGCCCTTGGCCCAACAGGAAATTTTCTACCGCCTGCTACGGGGTGCCCAGGGCCAGCGCTTGCACGAAATTGCTATCCCCGACACGCAAACCCACCGTATCAGTCGCGCAATCGAGTGGCTCAACAGCCATTATGCCGAGCCGCTGAGCATCGATAGCCTGGCACAAATGATCAATCTCAGCCCTTCGGCACTGCATCATCGCTTCAAAGCTGTGACTGCCATGAGCCCGCTGCAATACCAGAAACAGCTGCGCCTGCAGGAAGCCCGACGGCTGTTGCTGGCGGAGAATAGCGACGTTTCGTCAATCGGCTACAAAATGGGGTATGAAAGTCCCTCGCAGTTCAGCCGCGAATACAGCCGTCTATTCGGGGCCTCGCCGAGCAAGGACATCGCCCGGCTACGTGCCGAGGCCTTGCAGGTGAGTCGCGCCTGATCCTGCACACAAACAGGATCAGGCAAACCGAGGGCAGTATCCGTCTAACGGCGTCCCCCTCCTCGCCCCTACTCTGAACCCATGCAGCAAGACTACCGTCCGGGCTGCAACGGGTTCAGCAGATCGCGACATCTGAACGACCCGGCACTCAACCCCTTTGATATGACCGGAGTCATCGCCATGAAAACTTTCAGCTCCTTGATCGCCGTTACCACCTTCGTCCTGAGCGTCAGTGCCTTTGCCCTGCCGAGCCAGCAGCAGGACCGTTTCTTTACGCAAACGCTCGGATATCAGCAGCCTGTGGCCGCTGATGGTTCGGACCGCACACCTGGGCAGGCCCTGGCCGCTGATGGTTCGGACCGTACACCTGGGCAGGCCCTGGCCGCTGATGGTTCGGACCGTACACCTGGGCAGGCCCTTGCTGCTGATGGCTCGGACCGTACTATGGCGCAACGCCTGGCTTGATAGGTCGGCTTTTCTGCAGACGAAAAAAAACCCGCCGAGGCGGGTTTTTCCAAGACCATCACGACTCCCTGTCGATAGCCATCCTTGCAAGGTCGATCGTCCCTGATCCTGAAGCACTCCCTGTGCTTCAGTGGTTGAGTACAGATTACGCATCGGATCCAAAACGCAACAGACGATATAGCAACCATAGCGTGTAAGACATTCGCTATAGCCGCCCTTCCGTAAACCCTTAGAGTGCTCAAACACTGAGGATCAGGCCTTGGCCAGGAATGCTTCGATATTGACCATCTGCTCGTCCCAACCACGGCTGTCCATACGAAAAGCCTTAAGCCGACGCGCCTGCGGGATACCGTTAAAGCCCGACTCCACCACTTTGAGCAAGGTGCCGCCATCCATGTCTTCAAGTTCGAACTGAACCCTCGTTTCGGGTTCCTGAGAGTAGTCCACCTGCGGTTCAATGGCGTACGGATGCCAGCGAAACGAAAAAACCCGCTCCGGCTCGACTCGCTCCACCGCAACGTCCCAGATGAGGTGTTCATAGCCTGGATAGGTGATCTGCCCCTGGGTACGCTCGCCCGCGACAAATCGTCTACCCTCAAGCGCGACGCCGAACCATTGACCGAAGGCTTCAGCATTGGCCAAGGCCCGCCAGACCTGCGAGCGCGGCGCCTTGAGCAGAATTTTTCTTTCGATGCGATCAGATGAATGCATGAGTCACCTCCTGTGTTCAACACTAGGCCTGTAAGACCACGAGGCCAACCAGAAAGTTGTATCGAACCCGCGTTTGGGTACACTCCTTCGGCATTTGTAACCCCATCAGGGAGAGATCGACCATGTCCTCACGCTTGTTCCTAGGACTGACGCCGCTGCTTTTTGTCAGCGTCGTTCAAGCCAATGACTGCGCCAATGCTACCACCCAGGGAGCGATGAACCAGTGCGCAGCCCAAGAGCACAAAGCCGCTGACAACGAGCTGAACCAGCTGTACAAGCAGATCACTGCACGCCTGAAAGATGACCCGCAGGCCAAGCAGCTACTGGTCAAGGCACAGCGGGCCTGGATCAGCTTCCGTGACGCCGAATGCAATTTTTCTGCCTCCGGAGTCGAAGGGGGTAGCGTCTATCCGCTGGTCCACAGCAATTGCACCACAGCCGTAACCAAGGCCCGGGTCGAGACGCTCAAGACCTACCTCAAGTGCGAAGAAGGCGATCTGAGCTGCCCGGTCCCTGGGGCTTAACTGCCAGATGCAAAAAAGGATGACCTCTTCAGGTCATCTTTTTTTTTCGGCACAAAAACAAAACCCCTACCTGCA
Organism: Pseudomonas sp. NFACC45; assembly: GCF_900113505.1. Lineage (NCBI taxonomy): Bacteria > Pseudomonadati > Pseudomonadota > Gammaproteobacteria > Pseudomonadales > Pseudomonadaceae > Pseudomonas > Pseudomonas sp. NFACC45. The sequence continues at coordinate 311 of NZ_FOPO01000008.1, read as the reverse complement.
TCAGCAGATAGGGGTTTCGGAATTTAATCTTGACGATGACCTACTCTCACATGGGGAAACCCCACACTACCATCGGCGATGCATCGTTTCACTGCTGAGTTCGGGATGGGATCAGGTGGTTCCAATGCTCTATGGTCGTCAAGAAATTCGGTAGCCAGCGCGTGCCTTGCGGTCACGTTCCAGCGAATGGGTATGCGATAGGTTTGTGTGTTGTGCGAACTTTCGGTTCATAGCGTCTTCACACACCGCAATCTGGTGCCCTTTGTGTATCGGGTCAACAAATTGCTTGGGTGTTATATGGTCAAGCCTCA
>NZ_FOPO01000030.1:0-1136 GCF_900113505.1 Pseudomonas sp. NFACC45 | reverse complement strand
GTTGCGGTCAGGCTGACGGTCGATGTATCGATGGTATCGGTGACATCAGTCACCGCTGGCGTGGTGCTTGGCACCAAATTCTCGAAGTTACCGCCGGTGGCGGTATCAATGCTGACTTCGACTTTGCCGGCGTCTTTGTAGACGTCGTCTTTTGGCGCATCGACGGTCACAGTGCCGGTGGTTTGCCCAGCAGCGATGTTGATCACCGCGCCGTTGCTCAATGTGACGGTGACTGGAGTGCCGGCTGCGTTGGTCAATGTTGCGGTGTAAACGATGGAACCGCCTTCGGAAACGGTGTCGGTCGCACTCAAAGTGAGACCGGTAGTGTCTTGGGTATCCGTAACGGTAGTGTCTGCCGGAGTGGCGTCGATGTCCAGTTTTTCGTAGTTGCCGCCTTGGGCGTCGTCGATCTTGACGCTCAGCGAATCGCCGCCAGCAAGGGCGTCGTTCTGGGTAACGAAGTTCACCGAACCGCTGCTGGAGCCGACCGGGATGGTGATGCTTTGGCCGTTGCTCAACGTTACGACCAACGGAGCTCCGGTCACTGGTGCATTGACCGAAGCGGTGTAAACAACGGTGCCGCCTTCAGCCACGGAGGACGTTGCGGTGAGGCTGACAGTCGACGTGTCGATGGTGTCGGTGACATCAGTCACTGCCGGAGTGGTGCTCGGGACGAGGTTCTCGAAGTTACCGCCGGTGGCGTTGTCGATGCTGACTTCAACTTTGCCGGCGTCTTTGTAGACGTCGTCAGTTGGCGCATCGACGGTCACGGTGCCGGTGGTGGCGCCGGCAGCGATGTTGATCACCGCGCCGTTGCTCAGGGTCACGGTGACCGGAGTACCGGCGGCATTGGTCAATGTCGCGGTGTATACAATCGAACCGCCTTCGGCCACTTGAGTGGACGCTGACAGGCTCAAACCGGTGCTGTCCACCGAATCGGTAATCGTCGTCACAGCAGGCGTGGTGCTCGGCACCAGGTTTTCAAAGTTGCCACCCGTGGCGCCGGTAATGGTGGTGCTGACGGTACTGCCGTTGTTGTAGACGTCGTTGGCCGGGGTGTCGACGTTGACGGTGCCGGTGGTCTGGCCAGCGGCGATGGTGATGACCGAGCCATTGCTCAAGGTCACGGTCACCGG
>NZ_FOPO01000018.1:0-63115 GCF_900113505.1 Pseudomonas sp. NFACC45 | reverse complement strand
TTAAAGAGCGGTGGGTTGAGCCTTTCGTCTCAACCGAGGCGCGCATTCTACAGCGCCCGGTGTATCTGTCAAGCGGTTATTTTAAGAAGTTTTCAAAGTTTCGCTTAAGAAACATCAACAACTTCAACCACTTGCGCTTCCGATCTCTCGTTAGCGGGAGGCGAATTCTACAGCGTTACTCGCTGCTGTCAACACCTCTTTTTGACCGCTTTCGATCGAGAAGATCGAATCGCTAATGGAGCCAGGAAAACCGCCCCACCAACTACTTCCCAAGCTTCGATGACCTGAAGCCCTGCACCCTCGAAACTTACTTAACTCATTGAAACTCAAGGAGTTTTCCGTTTCGACTGCGCCGGAAGTGGGGCGAATTATAGACGTCTAGGATTTGCCGTCAAGCGTTAATTACGCTTTTGTTGCAGAAGGTGCCTTGCGCCCCATTAGGCGCGGAATCCGACGCATAACCGGCGGAAATCTCAACATCAGCAACACGGCCCCTATAGAAGCATAAATCGACCACTCCTTAAGATCCGCCCGCACAATCCACAACATATGCAGCAATCCAAGGCCCAAGATTGGATAAACCAAGCGATGCAGTTTTTTCCAGCGCGTGCCCAGTCGCCGCTGACTGTAGCGATTGGAAGTAATCGCCAGCGCCAAGAGGCCCAGAAACCCAAGCGCCCCAACGATAATATAAGGTCGCTTGCTCAATTCGACGCCCAGTTGCGACCAATCGAACCCCAGGATGAACGCCGTATACCCACTCAGATGCAATACCACGTAAGCAAAACACCACAATCCCAGCTGACGCCTGACCGCGATCCACCCTGCCCACCCCGTGAGTTTCTGCAACGGCGTCATGCTCAAGGTGATCAACAACAAAATAAGCGTGCCCAACCCGAGCCGATCCACCAGCACCTTGCCCGGGTCAGGTCCCAACTTATTCATCAACGCTTCGTAGAGCCAGAGCAACGGCCAAACCGCCGCAGCAACAAAGACGCCGATTCGCCAGACTGGAAAGCGCATCAATAGTCCTTCCTCAAGTCCATCCCTGCATATAAAGAAGCGACTTCATCCTGATAGCCGTTGAACATCAACGTATCGCGCACGTTAGGACTGAACAGCCCGCTCGGCAGACGGCGCTCCCGTGCCTGGGTCCAACGCGGGTGATCGACCGTCGGATTGACGTTGGCGTAAAAGCCGTACTCGTCGGACGCAATGCTCTGCCAGGTCGTCTTGGGCTGCTCGCTGACCAGACTGATGCGCACAATGGATTTCACACTTTTGAAACCGTACTTCCACGGCACCACCAAGCGCAACGGTGCGCCGTTCTGGTTCGGCAACTCTCGCCCATACATCCCAACCGCCATGATTGCCAGCGGGTTCATCGCCTCATCCAGTCGCAAGCCTTCAACATAGGGCCAGTCAATCAAAGCAAACCCAGAGCGTTGCCCAGGCATGGTCTTGGGATCCTGCAGGGTTTCGAAACGAATGTACTTGGCCCTGGAGGTCGGCTCGACCTGCTTGAGCAATGCGGAAATGGGAAAGCCGATCCACGGAATAACCATGGACCAAGCCTCCACGCACCGCAGGCGATAGATTCGCTCCTCCAACTGATATGGTTTCATGAAGTCTTCCAAAGCATAGCGCCCCGGCTTGCCCACTTCCCCGTCGATCACCACGCTCCAAGGCTCGGTTTTCAAGGATCCGGCATTGGCCGCCGGGTCCCCTTTGCCGGTTCCGAACTCATAGAAATTGTTGTAATGGGTGGCGTCTTTAAAAGGCGTGATGGACTCATCCTTGACCGTAACCGCGCCCCATTGGGTGGACGGCAGCTTCTCGGCAAACCAGGACGGCGCCTTGCCGGGCTCCACATCCGCATAACGCGCAACATCGGCAGCACTGGCCCAACGCGGAAGACCGCTGACGGCAAGCCCCGCCATGGTGGCTCCCAGCATTTGGCGACGGGATAGATAGAGGGATTCTGGCGTGACGTCCGACTCAAGGCAGTCGGACGACTTGGGGATCTTGATCAGCATGACAACTCCGCAGCATTGGAGGGCAGATGCACCAATAGACTGCGGAGTATGAGGGAAATTACATCACTCGGCTTTTTTGTGGCGGCGCAGGCGCAACAGGTATTGAACCGGACCGGAGGCGGCATAGGCGAGGAACACCAGCAACAAGATGCGTGGCGGATCACTGAAGACCACCGCGAACACCAGCACCACTGCCAGAATCGCTACGAACGGCACCCGCCCTTTGAGATCCAGCTCCTTGAAGCTGTTGTACTTGATGTTGCTGACCATCAGCATACCGGCCGCTGCTACCAGCAGCGCCACAAGGAACGACATCTTCGATCCCTGGATACCGTAGTCGCTGAAAGCCCAGACCACACCGGCTACGACACCCGCCGCGGCAGGACTCGCCAAGCCGATGAAGTAGCGTTTGTCAGCCGTACCGACCTGGGTGTTGAAACGTGCCAGACGCAACGCAGCACCGGCAACATAGATGAAGGCGACCATCCAGCCGACCTTGCCCATGTCCCCCAGCGCCCAACCGAACGCCAGCAAGGCCGGGGCCACGCCGAAAGCGACCATGTCCGACAGCGAATCGTACTCGGCACCGAACGCGCTCTGGGTATTGGTCATGCGGGCCACGCGCCCGTCCAGGCCATCAAGCACCATGGCGACAAAGATCGCGATGGCAGCGAAGGCAAAGTAACGACTCGCCCCGGCGCTATCGCCGGCGCTCAAGGCCGCTTGGGCGCTCATGGAGCTGATGATGGAATAGAAACCGGCGAACAGGTTCGCGGTGGTGAACAGATTCGGCAGCAGATAGATGCCACGGTGCCGGACCTTACGGCCTTCAGCGTCATGTCCTTCTTCGACGTGCTCATCGATGGGCAGCAGGCTTTCGGCGTCAGGAGCCTGGTTGGGCTCGTCGGGGCGTTCGCTCATGGACAGTACCTTGCAACGGTGTGAAAAATTCGACAGGTGTCTGGGACGAGGGTTCGGCCGCAAACGATGCAGCTTTATACCAGAAGCCACCGCCCAAACGAAAAAACGCGGCCAGGGCCGCGTTTTCCGATCAAGCTCGCGACTTAGTTCTTGGCTTTGTCGACGATCTTGTTGGCACCGATCCACGGCATCATCGAGCGCAGCTGCTCGCCAATGATTTCGATACCGTGGGCGGCGTTGTTGCGACGCTTGGCGGTCATCGAAGGATAGCCGGTAGCGCCTTCGCTGATGAACATCTTGGCGTATTCGCCGTCCTGAATACGTTTCAGGGCGTTACGCATGGCCTGGCGGGACTCGGCGTTGATCACTTCCGGACCCGTCACGTACTCGCCGTATTCAGCGTTGTTGGAGATCGAGTAGTTCATGTTGGCGATACCGCCTTCGTACATGAGGTCAACGATCAGCTTCAGTTCGTGCAGGCATTCGAAGTAGGCCATTTCCGGCGCGTAGCCAGCTTCAACCAGGGTTTCGAAACCGGCCTTGACCAGCTCGACAGTACCGCCGCACAGAACGGCTTGTTCGCCGAACAGGTCGGTTTCGGTTTCGTCCTTGAAGGTGGTTTCGATGATGCCGGTACGCCCGCCGCCAACACCGGCAGCGTAGGACAGAGCGACGTTCTTGGCGTTGCCGGAAGCGTCCTGGTAGATCGCGATCAGGTCAGGGATACCACCGCCCTTCACGAATTCGGAACGAACGGTGTGGCCCGGGGCCTTCGGCGCGATCATGATCACGTCGAGATCGGCGCGTGGCACGACCTGGTTGTAGTGAATCGCGAAACCGTGGGAGAAGGCCAGGGTGGCGCCTTTCTTGATGTTCGGTTCGATTTCATTCTTGTACAGCGAAGACTGGAACTCGTCCGGGGTCAGGATCATGACCAGGTCGGCAGCCGCAACAGCGGAAGCAACGTCGGTCACTTTCAGGCCGTGAGCTTCGGCTTTGGCAACAGTCGCCGAACCTTTACGCAGACCAACAGTAACGTCAACGCCGGAGTCTTTCAGGTTGCACGCTTGAGCGTGGCCCTGGGAGCCGTAACCGATGATGGCGACTTTCTTGCCCTGGATGATCGACAGGTCGCAGTCTTTATCGTAGAAAACTTTCATGAATTACCCCTATATCCGGCCATTCAGGCCATTCGCTAATTTGGTTTAGATGCTCAGCACTTTGTCGCCACGGGCAATCCCGGTGACGCCACTGCGTACGGTTTCCAGAATCGAGGCAGTGCCGATCGATTGAATGAAGCTGTCGAGCTTGTCGCTGGTACCGGTCAACTGAACGGTATAGACGCTGGCGCTGACATCGACGATCTGCCCACGATAAATATCGGTAGTGCGTTTGATCTCGGCGCGCTGGGCACCGGTGGCCTTGACCTTGACCAGCATCAGCTCGCGCTCGATGTGAGCGCTTTCCGACAGGTCCACCAGCTTGACCACCTCGATCAGCTTGTTCAGGTTCTTGGTGATCTGCTCGATGATTTCATCGTGCCCCACAGTGGTCAGCGTCAGACGCGACAGGGTCGGGTCTTCGGTTGGCGCCACGGTCAGGCTTTCGATGTTGTAGTTGCGCTGCGAAAACAGGCCCACTACGCGAGACAGAGCACCCGGTTCGTTTTCCAGAAGCAGGGAAATAATATGTCGCATGATTAGGTACGCTCCGTCTTGCTCAGCCACATATCGCGCATGGAGCCGTCTTTGATCTGCATCGGGTAGACGTGCTCGCTGGTATCGACCTTGATATCGAGGAACACCAGGCGATCCTTCATGGCGAAAGCTTCTTCGAGCCCGGACTTCAAGTCCTTCAGGTCAGTGATGCGGATGCCCACGTGACCATAGGCTTCGACCAGCTTGACGAAGTCCGGCAGCGACTCCATGTAGGAGTGCGAGTGACGGCTGCCGTAGCTCATGTCCTGCCACTGGCGAACCATGCCCAGTACGCCGTTGTTCAGGTTGACGATTTTCACCGGCAAACCGTACTGCAGACAGGTCGACAGCTCCTGGATGTTCATCTGGATACTGCCCTCGCCCGTGACACAGGCGACGTCGCTATCCGGAAAGCTCAACTTGACGCCCATGGCCGCCGGGAAACCGAAGCCCATGGTGCCCAGGCCACCAGAGTTGATCCAGCGGTTGGGCTTGTTGAACTTGTAGTACTGCGCGGCGAACATCTGGTGCTGGCCCACGTCGGAGGTCACAAAGGCATCGCCCTTGGTCACTTCGCACAGGGTTTCGATCACGGTCTGCGGCTTGATGACGCTGCCGTCGCCCTTGTCGTAAGGGAACAGGCCACGATCACCGCGCCACTCATCGACCTGCTTCCACCAACTGGCCACGGACTCCTTGTTCGGAGCCTCGCCGATTTCCTTGAGGATGGCGACCATTTCGCTCAGCACGCTCTCCACAGGACCGACAATCGGCACGTCTGCCTTGATGGTCTTGGAGATGGACGCCGGGTCGATGTCGATATGGATGATCTTGGCATTCGGGCAGAATTTCGCCGGGCCGTTGATGACACGGTCGTCAAAACGCGCGCCGACCGCCAGAATCACATCGGCATGGTGCATCGCCAGGTTGGCGGTGTAGCTGCCGTGCATGCCGAGCATGCCGATGAACTGACGATCAGTGCCCGGGTAGGCGCCCAAACCCATCAGCGTATTGGTGACCGGCAGGTTAAGCATTTTCGCCAGTTCGGTCAGCGGCGCGGAGCCACCACCGAGGATAACGCCACCACCTGAGTACAGCACCGGACGCTTGGCCGCCAGCAGCATTTCGGCTGCCTTGCGGATTTGCCCGGAGTGACCGCGCACAGCCGGGCTGTAGGAACGCAGCTTGGCTTTCTTGGGGAAAATGTATTCGAACTTCTCGGCCGGGTTGGTCATGTCTTTCGGGACATCGACCACAACCGGGCCCGGACGACCGGATTCAGCCAGGTAGAAAGCCTTCTTCATGACCTCCGGGATCTCCGAAGCGTGCTTGATCATGAAGCTGTGCTTCACGATCGGCCGGGAAATACCGATCATGTCGGTTTCCTGGAACGCGTCGGTGCCGACCATGGTGCTGGGCACCTGACCGGAGATGATCACCATCGGGATGGAGTCCATGTACGCCGTGGCGATACCGGTGATGGCGTTCGTGGCGCCAGGGCCGGAAGTCACCAGGACCACACCGGCTTTACCGGTGGCACGGGCATAACCGTCAGCCATATGGGTCGCCGCTTGCTCATGACGAACCAGGATGTGGGTCACTTCCGGTTCTTTGAACAGGGCATCATAGACATGAAGAAGAGCACCACCGGGGTACCCGTAGATATATTTGACGCCTTCGTCACGCAAAAAGCGGACGAGCATCTCACCGCCAGATAAAAGCTCCACGTTGTTCACCTCTAAAACGCCAGAATACCGGCCCACACAAAGGGACGGGTCTTAATAGGTTTACTTCTCGGCAGAGCATGAGCGACGGTGGTCGCCGACTACGTCAGCACTGACTGAGCAAGTATTGGGATCGTCCCAAGTGTTGCGGGCCTTTCCCACCCAGCGCGAGGTAACGCGTTGCGGGTGTAACAGGTCGGCGCGGATGTGCGCCTCATGATCTGCCGAGTGGGCCTGCTTCTGGCAGTCCCTCTACAGCGGACTTTGGATTCTTCTGTTTCGCCCTCTGCAAGTCAAGCCGTCAATGCGCTTTATTCGAAGTAAGCGCATGAGAACGCAAGAAAAAACCTTTAAACAGCAACTGTGTTAGCTTCAATTGCGCAACCCACGACAAGGAAACAGCATGCGAATGTTCTTCTTGACGGCCAGCCTGCTGGTTGGCCTGAGCCCGATGTGCATGGCCGGTCAGGTCTATAAATGGGTGGATGCCCAAGGGGTTACCCACTTTGGCTCTCAGCCACCGCCGGGAGGACAGGCCACGACGGTGATCAAGCCCTCCCCTTCCGCCGCCAAGCCAGCAGCCCCCCCGCCTGCCGGGGTCATTGGCGACCAGAAGGCGATTGACCAACAGGTCAAGCAACAGATTGCCGAGCAGCAAGCCCAGCTCAAGGCCTTCTGCGAACAGACTCGGACCAATCTGGCGCAACTGCAGAACAACCCGAGGGTACGCGAGGATGTGGAAGGGGAAATGCGCCGCCTCACAGAAGAGGAGCGGCGCCAGCGCATCGACGAAACCCGTAAGCAGATCGAGGAGCACTGCCAATAAATGGCAGTCAGTTGACGTCGCTGATCAATTGGTCGAACTGCGCCAACAGTCGCTGCAACTCGATACCCTGCCCCGGCCGCTGGGCATAGACCATTTCAGCCATCGCCAGGATGCCGGAGGCGTTGGGCAGCGGCAGGTCATTTTCCAGGATGGCTTTCATGCGTGGCAGGAAAATCCATTGCAGCCATTGCTCGAAGTCCAGCGTGTCGACCGCGAACGGCTCGACACTGGCCAACGCCTCGGCTGACGGCGAAACGCTGCTCCACCAGCCCTGGACCCGCAACTCCCGCTCAATCAGCAGCAACTGATCGGCGATCTTGGGAAAACGCGTATCCATCAGAGCGAAACCTTGGCCTTCTGACGGGCCAATGCCGCGCCGGCGGAGTCGCCTTGTTTCTCACGGGCCTGAGCGATCAATTCCCACAGGCTGGCCTGAAGCGCAGGACGACCGTTGGCGAATGTCAGGCCACGGCGGGCCAGCTGCTCGGCTTGCGGCGCATCGCCCTGGGCCATGCGTACCTGGGCCAGGCGATAGAGAACCTGGGGCTCGCGCGGCGCAACACGCTGGGCTCGCTCCAGGCTGGAGGACGCACCATTGAGATCACCACCGGCCTGTTGCTGTTGAGCGGTGGTGAGCAATGCCAGTACTGGACCGTCCAATTGTTCATCTGCGGACAGACCTCCCGAGCTGGTCGAGGGAATGCTGCTTGGCGCAGAAGGCATGCTGTAGCTGCCCTGGTCGATCGGTGAGGTATCGATAGGTCCTGGCGTAATCGGCCCCGGCGTGATCGGTGTGCTGCTGATCGGCGCCGACGTCGTGGCGCCGCCACCGGGCACCATCACCACGACACCGGTATCGCCCTGGGGAATCGCCTGGACCTGTCCCTGTCCCTGTACCGGCCGCTGCACCGTCGTTTGACGGAAACCGCCATTGGCCGAGACCCGCTCGCTATTGGAAACGGCAGTGCCGGAATCGACAACCGGAATCGACCCGCGCTGTACGGTAGAGCAACCGCTGAGCAATGCCACGGCCGTTACCGCTGGAATCAACCACTTGTTCACTTGAAACCCTCTTTGCTTAATTCATCCAGTCCTTGACCCAATCCATGACCGATTCGGCGGGATTTGGAATGCCACAGGCTGCACCGGGTGGTGGTTCGCTGCCGCGAATATACGGCATCTGCACCGCGCCCGGGCAACTGGCGTCGGAGCCTTGGCCGGTGCGCGAATCCACCCAGGCCTGAACGATATTGTCTGGTTGCGGCATGTCCAGCGGCAACGGATCGGCCTTGCGCATGAAACTGGTCCAGACCTGCAATGCACCGGTGGCGCCAGTGAACGGGGTCTTGCCATTGTCGTCACGGCCGAGCCAGACCACCGCCAGCAGATCCTGGCTGAAACCGGCAAACCAGCTGTCGCGCGAGTCGTTGCTGGTACCGGTCTTGCCCGCCAGGGTCAGGTTACGCGGTAGTACGTTATAAACCGAACTGCCAGTGCCTTCACGCATGACCCGTTGCATGGCGCTCTGGATCAGATAAATGGACGCTGGATCAAAACGCTGCTGGATCTGGAACGGATAGCGCTTGAGCGGCTCGCCGTCGGCGGTCAGCACGCTGCGAATGCCGCGCATCGGCGTATTGAAACCGCCGTTGGCCAGCGTCTGATACATGGCTGCCACTTCAATCGGCGTGAGACCACCGGCCCCCAGCAGCATCGATGGGAATGCCGGGAATTCGCGACTGACACCCAGGCGGGCCAGGGTTTTGAGGACGTTCGGCACGCCGATTTCAAGCCCGAGGCGAGCCGTCGACAGGTTGTAGGAATGCGCAAGGCCCTGGTACAGGAACACCGTACCGTGGGACCGGCGATCATAATTCTGCGGTTTCCACACCTGGCCATCCGCGCCCTTGACCGAGAACGCCTCGTCGGACAACCAACTGGTCAAGGTGTACTGGCTCGGCTTTTCCAGGGCGGTGAGGTAGACCGCCGGCTTGATCAGGGAGCCGATCGGGCGGACCGCATCGAGCGCCCGGTTGAAACCGGCAAAACTGGCCTGCCGACTGCCGATCATGGCCTGGACTTCCCCCGTTTCCGGGTTGGTCACCACCATCGCGGCTTCCACTTCATCAGAGCCCTTGCGCCCGGCCAGTCGCTTGAAGGTGTCATTGACCGATGCTTCGGCCTTCATCTGCAGGATCGGGTCGAAACTGGTGAAGATCCGCAGGCCTTCTTCGGTCAAGTCTTCATCGCGGTAGTCTTCACGCAGTTGACGCTTGACCAGGTCCATGAAACCCGGAAACGAGCTGTCTGCCAGACTGCCGCGCTTGGTCACGCCCAAAGGCATCTTCTTTGCTGCTTCGACTTGCTCGGCCGTCGCCACGCCTTGCTGTTGCAGCAAGTCGAGTACCAGATTGCGCCGCTCGAGGGCGCGCTCCGGATTACGCCGCGGGTTGTAGGAGGAAGGCCCTTTCACCATCCCCACCAGCAACGCCACCTGATGCAGTTTGAGCTCGGACAGCGGCTGGCTGAAGAAGAACTGGCTGGCCAGGCCGAAACCGTGAACCGCTCGCTGACCGTCCTGGCCGACGAAGACTTCGTTGAGATACGCCTCGAGAATCTCTCGCTTGTCGTAGTGCAGCTCCAACAACAGCGCCATCATGGCTTCGGTAAGCTTGCGGCTGAGGCTGCGCTCGTTGGTCAAATAGAAGTTCTTGACCAATTGCTGGGTCAGGGTACTGCCGCCCTGGCGCATACGGCCCGAGGATGTGTTGACCCAAATGGCTCGGGCAATCGACTTGGGCGAAACGCCGAAGTGATGATAGAAGTCGCGGTCCTCGACAGCGATCAGCGTATCGAGCAGGAACGGCGGCACCTGGTCGATCTTGATCAGGATCCGGTCTTCAAGGTTCTTGGGGTACAGGCCACCGATCAGCAGCGGTTCAAGGCGCACCACTGACAGCTTCGCATTGTTGGCACCGGTCAGCGCAGCGACGTAGTCGCCGGAGAAACGCACTCGCACCGCCTGCGCCTGCTCCATGCCCTCATAAAATTGGAAACCGCGGGTATTGAGGTCGACGGTATTGCCATTGACGGACGCAGCACCCGGGCCATTGGCAACGCTTTCACGGCGATAGCCCAGGGCATCGAGCTCGGTCAGGAAATCGTCCCGACTCAGCTTTTGTCCGACGAACAGCTCCAGGGGCCTGGCGTAGACCTTGGCCGGGATGGTCCAGCGCTTGCCGGAGAACTTCTCCTGGACCACGGCATCGAGATAGACCGCAAAGCCAGCGAGCACGACGAGGCCCACCAGGCTGAGTTTAAGGGCCCAGCCCAGCCAGGGCCGCAGGCGACTGGCGGGTGGTTTCTTGGGGGTACGGGGGGATCGGGTACGAGTCATGGCGGCGGATTATACGCACTTTGCCGCGGTTCAACATGACCACACAACGGGCCCTCCTGTTTGCGTTAACGCGGCTTGCCGCCATAATGACGGCCTTGAATTTTCCCAGTCTCTGAAGGATCGCCCGTGAGCCAGTCCCTGATCGCTGCCCTGCAAAACCCGGCCCTCTATCCGCATCCCGTCGAAGGGTTCCAGGTCATCGAGACCCACATTTCCTGGGTATTGCTCACTGGGCCATATGCCTACAAATTCAAAAAACCGGTCAATTTCGGCTTCCTTGATTTCACCAGCCTCGAGGCACGCAAGCATTTCTGCGGGGAAGAACTGCGCTTGAACCAGCGCCTGACCCAGGATCTGTACCTGGAAGTCATGCCGATTACCGGCACCGAGCAAGCGCCACAATTGGGTGGCGAAGGCCCGGCCATCGAATACGCCCTGAAGATGCGTCAGTTTCCCCAGAGCCAACTGCTCAGCACGCTACAGGCCAATGGTGAACTGACCACTGCGCACGTCGACGAAATGGCCGCGCAGATCGCCCGCTTCCATCTCTCCACGCCCACAGTGCCTGCCGAAAACGCCGCCGGCACCCCCGACAGCGTCATGGCGCCGGTGCGGCAGAACTTCGAACAGATTCGTCCGTTCCTCAGTGACAAGGCTGACCTGTTGCAGCTCGAAGCCCTGCAAGCCTGGGCCGAAAGCAGCTTCGAACGCCTCAAACCGCTGTTCAGTCAACGCAAAACCGAAGGTTTCATCCGCGAATGCCACGGTGACATCCACTTGGGCAACGCCACGGTGATCGATGGCAAGGTCGTGATTTTCGACTGCATCGAGTTCAACGAGCCCTTCCGCTTCACCGATGTCTATGCCGACACCGCTTTCCTGGCCATGGATCTGGAAGACCGGGGTCTGAAGTCCTTGGCGCGACGTTTCGTCAGCCAATACCTGGAGCTGACCGGCGACTATCAGGGGCTGGAGCTGCTGAACTTCTACAAAGCCTACCGCGCCCTGGTCCGCGCCAAGGTCGCGCTGTTCAGCATGCCGGCCGAAGCCGACCCAGTGCAGCGCGCCACAACCCTGCGTCAATACCGCAACTACGCGAACCTGGCCGAAAGCTACAGCACCATTCCCTCGCGCTTTCTGGCTATCACCCACGGCGTTTCGGCCGTTGGCAAAAGCCATGTCGCGATGCGCCTGGTGGAAGCCCTGGGCGCCATTCGCTTGCGCTCGGACGTTGAGCGCAAGCGTCTGTTTGGTGAGCAGCAAGTGCCCAATGATCCACAAGCTGGCATCTATAGCAGCGACGCCAGCGATGCCACTTATGCCCGCTTGCATGAAATCGCTGGTGTCATCCTGCATGCCGGGTTCCCAGCAGTGATCGACGCCACGTACCTCAAACACGATCAGCGCGATGCGGCGGCGAAAGTTGCCGAGGCCACCGGCGCTCCGTTCCTGATCCTCGATTGCAACGCGCCACAAGCGGTTATCGAAAGCAGACTTGCGCAACGTCAGGCCGATCAAACAGATCCCTCCGACGCAAATCTGGCCGTTATCGCCGCCCAACAGGCCAGCCGCGAAGCACTCACCCCGGCGGAAATCCTCTGCAGTAAACGGGTCCAAACCAATGAAAGCGGCACGCTCGACATCGTGGTCGCGCAGATTCGTCAACGCTTGCCAGGCTTGTAAAAAACTATTTCGGCCGTGGAGTCTGCGCACCCTTCACGGCCGCCAAACAGTGGCACTATACTGGCGTCATAAAACCAACAGGTGATATGAAATGAGCCACCCCAAGCCTCTTAGTACCCCGCTTTATGCTTTGCTTCGCAAGGACGACATTGCCGGTTTCAACAGCGAACGCCCTCAAGGGCCGGTCGATTTGAGTGGCGGCGACTTTCGCGGCCTGGACCTGCGCGAGCTCAATGCCGACGACGTGGATTTCACCGACGCTTACTTTCGCTCCGCGGATTTGCGCGGTATCGATTTTCGCAAGTCTTCCCTGGAAGGTGCCAGCCTGGCCCATGCGCAGATCTCAGGCGCCTATTTCCCCGCGGAGCTGTCTGCCGACGAGATTCTGATGTCGATGAACTTCGGCACCCGGCTGCGCTACCGCACCCGCTGAATCGGGCCGAATCTACCGTAGCCCCATTGATCTCCAGCGCCCCTGCCTGCGCTGGACGACGCATCCTGCCGCGCCTCCCCACCCTATCGTGCGTAATGCATTAGAAGCTTTTGCTTCAAATCCCACCAAAGAATCACGTTTTTCCTACTGACCGCTACACTGCTGAGAAGCTTGCCCACTGCACCAATCGGCCGTCGCAAGGAGGCTCGATGAATGATGAACTGCAACACCTGAAGAACCTGGGCAAGACATCCGCCCAGTGGCTGCATGCCGTGGGCATCCACAGCGCCTCGGATCTGCGCCGCCTCGGAGCGGTTGATGCCTATCGCGCGGTACGCACCCGCGGGTTCCGGGCTTCGAAGGTGTTGCTCTATGCCATTGAGGGCGCATTGATGGATGTGCACTGGAATGACATCCCCGCCGAACGCAAGGAAGCCTTGAACAAGCAGTTGGACGCTGTTTCGACGCGTCACAAAGCCTGACCATTCTCCTTGTTTGTCGCCACACGGCCTTCGCGTGAAAGTTATTTAGGCAAATTCCCAAAACAACGTTTGACATGGTAATGAGAATCGCTATGATTAGCGCATCCGGTCGCGAGACTGGTCGATATTTGAAAAGCCCTTGGTTCGGACTCTCAGATATCTCCTCATCAGGCTAATCACGGTTATTTGACCCGACTTTTGTCGGGTCTTTTTTTGTCTGAAAGAATGCACCCTTCTCCACATCGCCCCCTGTAGGAGCTGTCGAGTGCAACGAGGCTGCGATCTTTCCCAGACCTGACTCTCAAGCGAAAGATCAAAAGATCGCAGGCTTCGTCAGCGCCTACGGGGCTCGCATGTGTTCGCGCATCTGGGCACAGTAATCCTGCGGCGGCGTAGCCTTGGTGTACCACACGTAATCTGCCATGGCCGATGAAACCTCGCTGCCCTCCTCGGCCAGCATCAGCACGATCGGTGCCTCACTGGCCCCCAAATCCAGCACATGCAGCGGCACCCCGACGTCCTTTCGGCCATGCCAGGCACCGGCGAACAACAATGCAGGTGACGGCGCATCCAGCAGACGTTCGGCCATGCGTCGGTCACGTTGTTGCTGGACGGCCAGCATCGCCGGCATCTGTGATTCGGGCAGCAGGCCGCAATGGGATTGGCGGATCTGCTCCAGCAACTGATCCTTCACCCCGACTGCATTCGCACGGGCGCCTCGCAAGTCCGGTGCTTGCCGGTAGACGCGCTGGATCTCGGCGGCGTCCAGATTGGCGGCCAACAATGGATAGCGTTGCGCCAAAGCGAACTCGACGACCGGCCCATACAGGCTCCAGTCCCATCCCGGCGACCAATCCAGGGCTGCGGGCAGATCAGCGGGCAAGGCAGGTAACTGGCGGACCGCGTCAACCCGAGGCTGCTGGAGGGGCGTCAACATTTCCAGCAGAAGGCTGCCTTGGGTCCGTTGCGCGGCCAGGGCCTGAAGCAGCCATAGCTGCAGCGCGTGGTGATCGCGATTATCGTGCTGCTCGCCCACCACCACTCGCGGCGCCCGTGCCAGGCGCTCGATCAACGCTTGAGGCGTGACGGCCCGGCCATTGTGCAAATCAAGGATCTGCCCGTCGACCGGTGGCGGCGCGACACTCTGACACGCCGTCAGCACACTCAATGCCAGAATCAGGATCAGGCGCACGTCTACATCCTCAGGCAACCCTCAGCGGGCGATGATCAATGGATGTCCGCGCTCCGGGTGGGGTTGCACCAGCACTTCCAGGCCAAACACCGCTTTGAGCGGTTCCGGGCGCAGCACTTGCTGCGGCGTGTCCAGGGCCACCGGCCGGCCAGACGCGAGCAACAACAGGCGATCACAATAACGCGCCGCCAGGTTCAGGTCATGCAGGATCACCAATATAGCCGCGCCGCGATCGGCAAACTCACGCACCGCTTGCAGGATGGTGTGCTGGTGCAGTGGATCGAGCATTGAGGTCGGCTCGTCCAGCAGCAGGGTCTGCCCCGCTTCCCCTGGCCACAACTGTGCCAAGACCCGTGCCAGGTGCACCCGCTGACGCTCGCCTCCCGACAGCGCCAGGTAACTGCGGCCCTGCAGATGCGCCGCGTCTGCAGCGTGCAACGCCAAGGCAACAATTTGCTCGTCACGCACTCGACCACTCTGATGAGGCAGGCGCCCCATGCCGACTACTTCTTCGACGCGGAAGGCAAAATCCAGGGTCGATGACTGCGGCAATACCGCCAGGCAACGGGCACGCTCGGCCCCCTCCCACTGGGACAAAGGCCGATCATCGAGCCAGACCTGCCCCTGCGCGGGAGGCAATTGACCGCACAGCCCCGCCAGCAAAGTACTTTTACCTGCACCGTTGGGCCCGAGCACGCCCAGCACCTGGCCGGGATGAAGCTCAAGATTGATATCAGCCAACACGGTCTTGCGACCCCGCTGGATGTGCAAGTTCTGCGCTCGTAACATCAGGCGCGCCCTCGCAGCAATAAATAGAGGAAGAACGGCGCCCCGATGAATGCCGTGACGATACCGATCGGCAGCTCCGCCGGTGCCAGCGCCAGACGCGCCACCAGGTCGGCGAACAGCAGCAGGCTCGCCCCCGCCAGCACCGAAGCCGGCAACAGAACTCGATGATCGGGGCCGGCCATCAACCGTACCAGATGCGGTACCACCAGCCCGACAAACCCGATCATGCCCGCCGCTGCCACTGCCGCGCCAACCCCCAGGGCCGTGCAAAACACCAATTCACGCTTGAGCCCTTCGACATCAACGCCCAAATGGGCAGCTTCGGACTCACCCAGCAACAGAGCATTGAGCACCCGGGCCCGTCGTGGCAGCCAGAGTGCTACGCCAACGCTGACCAGCAACAGCGGCCACAACCGCGCATAACTGGCGCCATTCAGGCTCCCCAGGTTCCAGAACGTCAAGGTACGCAGGGTTGCGTCGTCCGCCAGATAAGTGAACAGGCCCACCGCCGAACCGGACAGCGCGGTCAGGGCGATACCGGCCAGGAGCATGGTCGCGACATGGGTCTGGCCGTTGCGCCGGCCGAGGCGATAAACCAATGCCGTGACCCCAAGCCCGCCGAGAAACGCACACAACGACAACACATAGGGACCGAACGCTTCGGGCAAGCCGCCCAGCGCCGAGCCGCCAACAATGGCGAACGCCGCGCCCAGCGCCGCACCGCTGGACACTCCCACCAGTCCCGGGTCGGCCAACGGGTTGCGGAACAGCCCCTGCATCGCCACCCCGGATAATGCCAATACCCCGCCCACCGCCAACCCCAGCAACGTGCGCGGCAGACGGATCTGACCGAGGATCAGTTCGGCCTGCTCCAGACCCTCGGCGGCCACTGGCAAGCCCATCAGACGCAACGCGGCGCGCAAGGTATCAAACAGGGGCAAACTCACCGGCCCCAGCGCCAGGGACAGCCAGATCGCCAGCAGACACAACACTCCGAGGCCAATGAACAAGGTGCGCGGCTTGACCAACGGGGTCATGGTGCCTTGGCCGGCTCGGCTGGGTAAAAACCGTTCGTCAGCTTCACCAGACTTTGCGGCAAGCGCGGACCCAGTCCGCCGACCAACAGCGTCGGGTCAAGCTCGATAACGCGCCCGGCCCTGGCGGCGCGGGTGGAGGAGAGAATCGGGTTTTCCCGGAACAACGCCGCACGTGCTTCCTCGCCACTTAACGCGCGATCAGCGAACACCAGGACTTCGGGATTCAGGCCGGCCAAAGTCTCCACCGAAAATGACTTGTAACCTTTGTGTGTCGCCAGGTTGTGACCACCGGCCTGCTGCACCAGCCAATCGGCGGAGGTGCCTAGGCCTGCGACCATCGGCTTGCCGCCGGCGCTCCCGATCAGCAGCAACACCCCGGGGGCCTTTTGCTTGAGCTGGATTTTACTCACCCGAGCTTTTTGTTGGCTGAGCTGCTGTTGATAACGGTCGAACAACTGCGCGGCTTGGTCCTCGGCGCCCAGCAGTTGACCCAGGTGTCGCAGATTGCCCTGGAGAGTCGGCAGGTCCGGCGTGGCCGAGAACAGTTCAACCTGTACCCCGGCGCTGCGGATCTGCGACAGCACCGGTGGTGGCCCCATTTCTTCGGTGCCTACGAGGATCTGCGGACGCAGGCTCAATATCCCCTCGGCCGACAGCTGTCGCTGATAACCGATACTGGGCAAGCCTCGCAAGGCTTCGGGATGCTGGCTGGTGGTGTCCACGCCCACCAGTTTCGACTCACCGCCCAGCGCGCTGACCCATTCGGACACTGCCCCGCCGGCACTGACCCAGCGCTGCGGCAATTGAGCCGCCACCAAGCCCTGGCTGGCCAACATGACGACACAGAGCGTGACAACACGGATATTCAGGCGCATCGGGCTGCTTCCTCGAAGAAATATTCACAGGGCCGGGCATGAACCCCTCAGGCAAAGTATCCTCAGCCCCCTGCGAAGGAGGCGCCATTTGATAATTGTTTTCATTTGACCGTCAAGCATGAACCTTTTGGTGTGACCTCTGTGGAAGCGAGCCTCCTCGCGATAGCGGTGTGTCGACTACATTGCTGCTCACTGATTGCTATCGCGAGCAGGCTCGCTCCCACATAAACTCGATCACTCATAACCATAGAGACCCACATGAAGTTTCTTTGTACCGGCGCCGAATTGCCCGACAACAGCAGTCGCGGTTTCGACATCAATGGGCGCAGGTTGCTGGCCGTGCGTCGCACAGGCCAGGTTTATGTTTATCTCAACCGCTGCCCGCACCGTGGTGTGCCGCTGGAATGGCGGCCCGACGAGTTTCTCGACGCCAGTGCCAGCCTGATCCAGTGCGCCACCCATGGCGCACTGTTCCTGATCGAAAACGGTGAGTGCGTGGCTGGTCCCTGCGCCGGACAGTTCCTGGCTGCGTTAGACAGTCGGGAGGACCAGCAGGGGATCTGGGCTGAGCTGTAGCGGTTCGAGCAACACCGGCAACGGGCGGTCCACCCACATCTGCTCGGGCGTCAGCGTCACCCCGTAGGCCAGCACTTCCACACCCGCGGCCACAGCGTCGCGCAAGGCCGCCGCGTACACCGGATCGATTTCCTGTGCCGGACGCACTGCGTCAACCCCGCTCAGGTTGACGCAATACAACTGCACCGCCCGCACGCCGTCCCGGGCCAAGTGAGCGAGTTCGCGCAGATGCCTGGCTCCCCGCTGGGTCACCGCATCGGGAAACGCCGCCACGCAGGTACCGTCAAAACCCAACGTGACACTTTTGACTTCGACCCAGGCGCAGCCTTCGTCATAGTCCAGTCGAAAATCGATACGACTGTTTTCCTGACCGTAGGCCACTTCACGCTTGAGCCCGGTAAAACCGTTCAGCTCGCTGATGACCCCGGCCCGTAGGGCCTCCTCGATTAACGGGTTGGCTCGCGCGGTATTGATGCAGGCCAACCGCCCCTGGGGGGTCTCGCCTATTTCCCAGGTGCCGGGCAATTTGCGCTTGGGGTCGCTGGAACGACTGAACCAGACTCGCGCACCTTCGGCCATGCAATTGAGCATCGACCCGGTGTTGGGGCAGTGAATCGTCAGCAGTTCGCCATGAACGGTCTCGATATCGGCAAGAAAACGCTTATAACGTCGAATCAGCCGACCTTCTTCCAGCGCAGGTGAAAAAAGCATCAGCCTTGCCAACTCCGCAGTCCGCGCTCGATTCGCTCCACCGCTTCCTGGAGCCGCGGCAGGCTCTGGGTGTAGGCGAAACGCACATGGTGCCCAGCCTGATGGCGGCCGAAATCCAGCCCGGGCGTGAACGCCACATGTTCGGTTTCCAGAAAGTGCTGGCAGAACGCAAAAGCATCGCCGCCGAATGCACGAATGTCGGCATACAGGTAAAACGCGCCTTCTGGCTCCACCGCAATGCCGAAACCCAACTCACGCAAGGCCGGCAGCAGAAAGTCGCGCCGCAGCGCGAACTCGGCACGACGCTGCTCGAATATCTCGATTGTCGCCGGTTCGAAACAGGCCAACGCCGCGTACTGGGCCATGCTCGGCGCACTGATGTAGAGGTTCTGCGCCAGCTTTTCCAGCTCACCGACAGCCGCCGAAGGGGCCACCAACCAACCCAGCCGCCAGCCGGTCATGCCGAAATACTTGGAAAAACTATTAAGGACGAAAGCTTCGTCATCGACTTCCAGCACGCTCGCGGCGTCGGTGCCATAAGTCAGGCCATGATAGATCTCATCTACCACCAGGTGACCGTTGTGGCCCTTGATTGCCTTGGACAGACCGGCCAGTTCGTCCCGGCTGAGAATCGTCCCGGTCGGGTTGGCCGGCGACGCGACCAGCGCCCCCACGCTGTTCTGGTCCCAGTAGCGGTTCACCAGGTCCGGGGTCAGTTGATAGCGAACGTCCGGGCCGACCGGCACCAATTGAGCCGCACCCTCCACCAGCCGCAGGAAGTGGCGATTGCAGGGGTAACCGGGATCCGCCAACAGCCAGTGCTTGCCCGGGTCCACCAGCAACGCGCTGGTCAGCAGCAACGCGCCGGATCCGCCAGGCGTGACCAGGATGCGCCGTGGGTCTATGTCCACACCGTAGCGCTGCCCATAGAAACCGGCGATGGCTTCGCGCAGCTCGGGGATGCCACGGGCCGCCGTGTAACGGGTCTTTCCCGCCGCCAGCGCGGCCTGGCCGGCCTGGATGATCGGCTCAGCCGTGGTGAAGTCCGGCTCGCCGATCTCCAAATGGATGACATCGTGCCCGGCGGCCTGCAGCTCATTGGCACGGGCCAGGAGCGCCATCACATGGAAAGGTTCGATGGCGCGGCTACGCGCACTGTAGGGCTGAGCCATTAGCCTTCCTTCTGGTAAAAAAGAACCGATTCTACCTAACTCTCCGGCCAACCCAGAAACAACTGCGCAAGCGAGCACGAACTCAGGGTTCGGCTGCCTGCAGCAAATGTCTCCTGCGATTGGCCCAGGCTTGACTAGAATCAAGCATTGAGCAGGTTTGTCACTCCACCGGACTGAACTTGACCACGCTTTGCAAGCCCCGGCCACCGCAGGCTCGACAACCGGGAGTAGCGCGGCCCGATTTGATCTGGTAAGTTCGCCCGCTTGCAGCCGCAGGGCCGGCAGGTGTCGGTGATGGAGCAATCCTGCGTAGTGGATTACAAGAGTAGAGGCGGTCCATTCATGCCCACCCAAGCAAAGCAGAATCAAAATCAGTCGCTCAGCGGGTTTGAGCCGTACGTCCCGCAAGCTGGCGAAGAGTACATGGGCGCCCCCATGCGCGCGCACTTCACCAAGATCCTGAACAAGTGGAAACAGGACTTGATGCAGGAAGTCGACCGCACCGTGGATCACATGAAAGACGACGCGGCGAACTTCCCCGACCCGGCCGACCGGGCCAGTCAGGAAGAAGAATTCAGCCTCGAACTGCGCGCCCGCGACCGTGAGCGCAAGCTCATCAAGAAAATCGACAAGACGTTGCAGCTGATCGAAGATGAAGAATACGGTTGGTGCGAGTCCTGCGGCGTCGAGATCGGCGTCAAGCGGCTGGAAGCACGTCCGACCGCCGACATGTGTGTCGACTGCAAGACCCTGGCGGAAATCAAGGAAAAACAGGTCGGCAAGTAATTGCCTGGGCTGTAACAAAAACGGAGCGTTCACACGCTCCGTTTTTTGTTTCTGAAACTTCCCACTCACCCGGTTCCCTTGTGGGAGCGAGCCTGCTCGCGATAGCGGTGGGTCAGCCACATCAATGCCCACTGATAAGACGCTATCGCGAGCAGGCTCGCTCCCACAGAGGGGTGGCTTCGTCAGCAGGATATGTATTCCAATAGCCCGGACCCAGTACCATTCGCCTTATGACCGCCACTGCCCCCTACATCGGCCGCTTCGCCCCCACGCCCAGTGGCCATCTGCACTTCGGCTCGCTGGTCGCCGCGCTGGCGTCCTATCTGGATGCCCGGGCCGCCGGCGGGCGCTGGTTGCTGCGCATGGAGGACCTTGACCCACCACGGGAAGAGCCTGGCGCACAAGCGGCCATTTTGCAGGCGCTGCAAAGCTACGGGTTTGAATGGGACGGCGAGATGGTCCGCCAGAGTGAACGCCATGAGGCCTACGACCAGGTCATCAATCGCCTGCTCAGCCAGGGTCTGGCCTATGCCTGCACCTGCTCGCGCAAACAACTGGAGCCGTACCAGGGCATTTATCCAGGCCTGTGCCGCAACGCCGGACACGACATCAAAGACGCGGCCATCCGCCTGCGCGTTCCTGAGCTGGCGTATCACTTCAGCGACCGCGTACAAGGCCAGTTCCGTCAACACCTGGGCCGTGAAGTCGGCGATTTCGTGATTCGCCGTCGCGACGGACTCTATGCTTATCAACTGGCGGTGGTGCTGGACGACGCCTGGCAGGGGGTCACCGATATCGTGCGCGGCGCCGACCTGCTGGACTCCACGCCACGTCAGCTGTACCTGCAAGAGCTGCTTGGCTTGCCACAACCGCGCTACCTGCATGTGCCGCTGATCACCCAGCCGGACGGGCATAAACTCGGCAAGTCCTATCGTTCGCCACCGCTGGCGGCCGATCAGGCCACGCCAATGTTGTTGCGGGCACTGCGCGCGCTGGGCCAACAGCCGGGCCCCGAACAGGTCGACGCCAGCCCCCGGGACCTGCTGGACTGGGGCATTCGCCATTGGGATGCCGGGAAGATCCCGCGCACGTTGACCCTGCCAGAGGCGCAAATACGTTGACGGCGCTTGCAGCTTGGCCGCCATCCGTTACCATCGCCGCACGTTTTCGGGCACGCGTTTAAAAAAGAGAGGCCGGGATGTACATCTATCGCTTGGTCCTGCTCCTGGTAGTGGGGATTTATCTGTTCTCCCCGGCCATCATGGATTGGTGGATAGACGCCACGGGTGCCTGGTATCGGCCCTATCTGCTTTGGCTGATCCTGATCGTCGTGACCTTCATCCTGCAGAGCCAAAAAGATGCCGATGAGCTTTAGCCTGACCCAGATGATCCTGATCAGCGCCGCCTACCTGGCAGTGCTGTTCGGCGTCGCCTGGATCAGCGAACGGGGCATGATCCCCCGGGCGATCATCCGCCACCCGTTGACTTACACCCTGTCGCTGGGCGTCTACGCCAGCGCATGGGCGTTCTATGGCACGGTCGGACTGGCCTATCAGTACGGCTACGGTTTTCTGTCCAGTTACCTGGGTGTATCGGGGGCATTCCTGCTGGCGCCGGTGTTGCTCTACCCGATCCTGAAAATCACCCGCACCTACCAGCTATCATCCCTGGCCGACCTGTTCGCCTTTCGCTTTCGCAGCACCTGGGCCGGCGCGCTGACCACGATTTTCATGCTGGTGGGCGTACTGCCGTTGCTGGCCCTGCAGATCCAGGCGGTGGCCGACTCCATCAGCATCCTCACCCGCGAACCGGTGCAGCACCGGGTCGCACTGAGTTTCTGCGCGCTGATCATTCTCTTCACGATTTTCTTCGGTTCCCGCCATATCGCCACCCGGGAGAAACACGAAGGCCTGGTGTTCGCCATCGCCTTCGAATCGGTGATCAAACTGATCGCCATCGGCGGCGTCGGCCTCTATGCCCTGTACGGCGTCTTCGATGGCCCGCAACAACTGGAGCTGTGGCTGCTGCAGAACCAGACCGCCCTCGCCGCCCTGCACACACCTCTGCAGGAAGGCCCGTGGCGCACGCTGTTGCTGGTGTTCTTCGCCTCAGCGATCGTCATGCCGCACATGTACCACATGACCTTTACCGAAAACCTCAACCCGCGCTCGCTGGTGAGCGCGAGTTGGGGGCTGCCGCTCTTCCTGCTGCTGATGAGCCTGGCGGTGCCACTGATCCTTTGGGCCGGACTGAAGCTGGGCGCCAGCACCAACCCTGAGTATTTCACCCTCGGCATCGGCATCGCCGCCAACAGCAAGGCCCTGGCATTGCTGGCCTACATCGGTGGCCTGTCGGCGGCCAGTGGCCTGATTATCGTCACCACGCTGGCACTGTCGGGCATGGCCCTCAACCATCTGGTGCTGCCGCTCTACCAGCCGCCGGCCGAGGGCAATATCTACCGCTGGCTGAAATGGACCCGCCGGGCACTGATCGTCGCCATCATCATGGCCGGCTACGGCTTTTACCTGATGCTGGGAGACGGACAGGACCTGGCCAACCTCGGCATTGTCGCGTTCGTCGCCACCTTGCAGTTTCTTCCCGGCGTACTGTCGGTGCTGTATTGGCCAACTGCCAACCGCCGTGGCTTTATCGCCGGTCTGCTCGCGGGGATTCTGGTGTGGCTGGTCGCCATGCTGTTGCCACTGCTGGGCAACATGCAGGGCTTCTATATCCCATTGCTGAACATGATCTACGTGCTCGACGACACCAGTTGGCACATGGCGGCCATCGCCTCGCTGGCGGCGAACGTGCTGATGTTCACCCTGATTTCACTGTTCACCAACGCCAGCAGCGAAGAGGCCAGCGCCGCCGAAGCCTGCGCGGTGGACAATGTCCGCCGCCCCCAGCGTCGGGAACTGCACGCCGCCTCGCCCCAGGAGTTCGCCACGCAACTGGCCAAGCCCCTGGGCGCCAAGGCCGCGCAAAAAGAAGTCGAGCAGGCGCTGCGCGACCTCTACCTGCCCTTCGATGAACGCCGTCCGTATGCCTTGCGTCGCCTGCGGGACCGGATCGAAGCCAACCTGTCCGGCCTGATGGGCCCCAGCGTGGCCCAGGACATGGTCGAGACGTTCCTGCCCTACAAGGCCGGCGGCGAGAACTATGTCACTGAAGACATCCACTTCATCGAGAGCCGTCTGGAAGACTACCACTCGCGCCTCACCGGCCTGGCCGCCGAACTCGACGCCTTGCGCCGCTACCACCGCCAGACGCTGCAGGAACTGCCGATGGGCGTGTGCTCCCTGGCCAAGGACCAGGAAATCCTGATGTGGAACAAGGCCATGGAAGAACTGACCGGAATCGCCGCCCAGCGTGTGGTCGGTTCGCGCCTGAGTACCTTGAGTGAGCCGTGGAAAGGCCTGCTTCAAGGCTTCATCGACCTGCCGGATGAGCATTTGCATAAGCAGCACCTGGCCCTTGACGGCCAGACGCGCTGGTTGAACCTGCACAAGGCGGCGATCGACGAGCCGCTGGCGCCGGGTAACAGTGGCCTGGTGTTGCTGGTGGAAGACCTCACCGATACTCAGATGCTCGAAGACAAGCTGGTCCACTCCGAACGGCTGGCAAGCATCGGTCGGCTGGCCGCCGGGGTCGCCCACGAAATCGGCAACCCGATCACCGGCATCGCCTGCCTGGCGCAAAACCTGCGCGAAGAGCGCGAGGACGACGGCGAACTGACGGAAATCAGCGGTCAGATCCTCGAACAGACCAAGCGTGTGTCGCGTATCGTCCAGTCGCTGATGAGCTTCGCCCATGCCGGCGGCCACCAGCACAACGATGAGCCCGTCTGTCTGGCCGAAGTGGCCCAGGACGCCATTGGTCTGCTGGCCCTTAACCGGCGCAATTTCGAGGTGCAATTCTTCAACCTGTGTGACCCGGACCATTGGGTCGACGGCGACCCCCAGCGGCTCGCCCAGGTACTGATCAACCTGCTGTCCAACGCCCGCGACGCCTCACCTGCGGGCAGCGCGGTGCGGGTCAAGAGCGAAGCCAGCGAGCACACGATCGACCTGATCGTCGAAGACGAAGGCAGCGGTATCCCACAGAACATCATGGACCGATTGTTCGAACCTTTCTTCACCACCAAGGACCCGGGCGAAGGCACCGGTCTGGGCCTTGCACTGGTCTATTCCATCGTTGAAGAGCATTATGGACAAATCACCATCGACAGCCCGGCCGATGTACAAAGCCAACGCGGCACCCGTATACGGGTGACCTTGCCGCGTCATGTCGAAGCGACGTCCGCTGTGAACTGAGACCGTCGAGAGAATCGAATCAATGCCGCACATTTTGATCGTCGAAGACGAAACAATTATCCGCTCCGCCTTGCGCCGCCTGCTGGAACGCAATCAGTACCAGGTCAGCGAAGCCGGTTCAGTGCAGGAAGCACAAGAACGTTTCAGCATCCCAACGTTTGACCTGATCGTCAGCGACCTGCGCTTGCCAGGCGCCCCCGGCACCGAACTGATCAAGCTCGGCCAGGGCACGCCGGTGCTGATCATGACCAGTTACGCCAGCCTGCGCTCGGCGGTAGACTCCATGAAAATGGGCGCAGTGGACTACATCGCCAAGCCGTTTGACCACGACGAGATGCTCCAGGCCGTGGCCCGCATCCTGCGCGATCGACAGACGGCGGCCAGCCATGCGCCGGAACCCGCGAGCAAGGCGACAGCCTCCGCCAAAGGTGGTGCCGGCAACCATAACGGCGAAATCGGCATCATCGGCTCCTGCCCGCCCATGCAGGACTTGTACAGCAAGATCCGCAAAGTGGCGCCCACCGACTCCAATGTCCTGGTCCAGGGCGAATCCGGCACCGGCAAGGAACTGGTCGCCCGAGCGCTGCATAACCTGTCCCGACGGGCCAAGGCCCCGATGATTTCGGTGAACTGCGCGGCGATTCCGGAAAGCCTGATCGAGTCCGAACTTTTCGGTCACGAAAAGGGCGCGTTCACCGGTGCCAGCGCCGGGCGCGCCGGGCTGGTGGAAGCGGCGGACGGCGGGACGCTGTTCCTCGATGAAATCGGTGAACTGCCCCTTGAAGCCCAGGCACGTTTGCTGCGGGTGCTTCAGGAAGGCGAGATCCGGCGGGTCGGGTCGGTGCAGTCGCAGAAAGTCGACGTGCGCCTGATCGCGGCCACGCACCGCGATCTCAAGAGCCTGGCGAAGATCGGCCAGTTCCGTGAAGACCTGTATTACCGTTTGCACGTCATCGCCTTGAAGTTGCCGGCCCTGCGCGAGCGTGGCGCTGACGTCAACGAAATCGCCAATGCTTTCCTTGCCCGCCAGAGCGCGCGGGTCAACCGCACCGATCTCAAGTTCGCCCCGGACGCTGAACAGGCCATTCGTCACTACGCCTGGCCGGGTAACGTTCGAGAGCTGGAAAACGCGGTAGAGCGAGCAGTGATCCTGTGCGAGAGCCCGGAGATCTCGGCCGACCTGCTGGGCATCGACATCGAGCTCAGTGACCTGGACGATGACGAGTTCATCGGCCTGGCCCCGCAACAGGGTGGCGCCAACAACTCCAGTCACGAGCCTACCGAAGACTTGTCCCTGGAAGATTACTTCCAGCATTTTGTCCTCGAACACCAGGACCACATGACTGAGACCGAACTGGCGCGCAAGCTGGGGGTTAGCCGCAAATGCCTGTGGGAACGCCGCCAGCGTCTGGGTATCCCACGCCGCAAGACCGGGGTCGCCAGCGAAAGCTGAGGTGCGCGGGTAACACCGCCCAATGTGAAAAAACTGTTACCTCAGCTTTTTCACGTAACAGAAGCCGGGGTTTACGGTAACGAAACCCCGGCTTTTTTTCGCCCCGAAAAAACCAGCAACCCCACCATTCCCCCGGTTTTGCTGGGCTTCGCAAAAGTTGGCACGCACCCTGCTATAGCTTTGGTACAAGAACAATAACAAGCCGTATAAACGACAATAAAAATAAGACGAATCGACTCACGCACAATAAAAACAAGACGGCGAGAGGCGCAGCTAACTGATTCTTTTGGAGAGGCGTTGTATTTGGGGCTCGCCCCACAACCAGGCCGAGAACAATAAAAACTGTCTCAAGACAGGTGCCTGAACTGGTTGGATCGATTGATCACTGCAACACAGCGACCAAAGCAATCCGTTTGCTCTTGACTCCCGAATGGGAGGGTCACGCAGGGAAAACCTCGTGGCGCGGGCACTCAACAAAAACAAGAAGCCCGAAATCAATAATAAAAACAGAGCACGCAACTAATTCTGGGGGAGCTTCGGCTCCCCCTGTGGTTTCCGGCATTCCCCTTCCTTGAAGCCTACAAGGCTTGTCGCTCAAGCTTGCAGCTCAAAACTGCTCCGTCCTACACCATCCCTCGACTAAATGCTAGAATCCCCGCCCATCATGCGGTCACTCTTCGTTTTTGGCCGAATATTCCTTCAAACAGTGCATCCCATGCTGAAGAAGCTGTTCCAGTCATTCCGTTCTCCCTTGCGTCGTACGCAACACATTCGCAGCACGCCTGAAGTGCTCAACAGTGGCCAGCACTCGTTGCAAAAGGCCCAGTTCAGCCGTTACGCGGTGAACATCGTCGAACGCCTGCAGAACGCCGGTTACCAGGCTTATCTGGTGGGCGGGTGTGTGCGTGACATGCTGCTCAACATCACACCCAAGGATTTCGACGTCGCCACCAGCGCCACGCCGGAACAGATCCGCGCCGAGTTTCGCAACGCTCGGATCATTGGCCGGCGCTTCAAGCTGGTCCACATCCACTTCGGCCGCGAAATCATCGAAGTGGCAACATTCCGCGCCAACCACCCGCAAAGCGATGAAGAAGAAGACAGCAACCAGTCTTCACGCAACGAGAGCGGGCGCATCCTGCGCGATAACGTCTACGGCACGCTGGAAGAAGACGCGCAGCGCCGCGACTTCACCATCAACGCCCTGTATTACGACCCGGTCAGCGAACGCATCCTAGACTACGCCAATGGCGTACACGACATCCGTAACCGCCTGATCCGCCTGATCGGCGACCCCAAACAGCGTTACCAGGAAGACCCGGTGCGCATGCTGCGAGCCGTGCGTTTCGCCGCCAAGCTGGATTTCGGCATCGAAAAACACAGCGCCACGCCGATTCGCGAACTGGCACCGATGCTGCGGGAGATCCCGTCGGCGCGCCTGTTCGAGGAAGTGCTCAAGCTGTTCCTGTCGGGCAACGCGGCGGACACCTTTGAAATGCTGGTGGACCTGCAACTGTTCGACCCGCTGTTCCCGGCCAGCGCCGAAGCGCTGGAGTACAACCCGACCTACACCCACACCCTGATCAGCGAAGCGTTGATCAACACCGATCTGCGCATCAAGCAGAACAAACCGGTGACCCCGGCCTTCCTGTTTGCCGCACTGCTCTGGCCTGCTCTCCCGGCCCGGGTGCTGCGCCTGCAGGAGCGCGGCATGCCGCCGATCCCCGCCATGCAGGAAGCCGCCCACGAGCTGATCAGCGAACAGTGCCAGCGCATCGCGATTCCGAAACGCTTCACGATGCCGATCCGCGAAATCTGGGACATGCAGGAACGCCTGCCACGGCGCAGCGGCAAACGTGCCGACCTGCTGCTGGACAATCCGCGTTTCCGGGCTGGCTACGACTTCCTGCTGCTGCGTGAAAGCGCCGGCGAACAAACCGATGGCCTCGGTGAATGGTGGACCGACTACCAGGACGCCAACGACAGCGAGCGCCGCGACATGATCCGCGAGCTCAGCGGCAAGGACGATGGCGCCAGCGGCCCGCGCAAGCGTCGTCGCAGCAGCGGCGCCAAGCGCAAACGTGCCGGTGTCCCGAGCGCTTCGGACGAGTAGTCGATGGAACACATCTATATCGGCATGGGCAGCAACCTCGCCGAGCCCGCCGAACAATTGCGCAGCGCTATCCAGGCGCTGGCGCAACTGCCCGATACACACCTGACGGGCGTGTCAGCGTTCTACCAGAGCGACTCCCTGCTGCCCGGCCAGCCACGCTACACCAATGCGGTCGCGGCGCTGGACAGTCGCCTGGCGCCGCTGGACCTGCTCGATGCGCTGCAAGCCATCGAAACCGGGCAAGGTCGCGAACGTCTGGAACGCTGGGGTCCGCGCACCCTGGACCTGGACATCCTCCTGTTCGGCGATCGCCTGATCGACGAACCCCGCCTGAAAGTCCCTCACTACCACATGCACGCCCGGGCCTTCGTCCTCTATCCCCTCGCAGAACTGGCACCCACCGACCTGCGCCTGGCCGACGGGCGTCTGCTCAAGGATTTGCTCGCAGCGTGCCCGTTTGTCGGCCTGGAACGCTTGCCCTCCCACTGACGTAGATAGCCTGTGGGAGCGAGCCTGCTCGCGATAGCGGTGATTCAGCCAATGCAAATGTCGACTGACACACCGCAATCGCGAGCAGGCTCGCTCCCACAAGACTCGGACCCTACAGTCACTTTCGAGACTCTCCCCCACGCTGAAACGCATCAGTAACCCCGGTAACACCCGGCGGTAACACATCCAATTGACTTCCCGGGTACTCCTCACGACTATAGGCGTCCCGTTGCCGCCAACGCGGCGCTAAAGGGCGCAATCCAGGCCTTACAAGCACCACGCATAGAAGGTGCGCCTGTATAAATGACCCATCATGCGCGTTACTCGCAGTAGATCACGAGCGCCTAATGAGGACTTTTTCATGCCAGCTATTACCCTGACCACGCTGCAAGGTCTCAAGCAAAAAGGTGAAAAAATCACCATGCTGACCTGCTATGACGCAACCTTCGCCCACGCCTGCAATGAGGCCGGTGTCGAAGTGCTGCTGGTGGGCGATTCCCTCGGCATGGTGCTGCAAGGTCACGACAGCACACTGCCGGTGACCACCTCCGAGATGGCCTACCATGTGGCCGCCGTCAAACGCGGTAACACCGATGCGCTGATCCTTGCCGACCTGCCATTCATGGCCTACGCCACCCTCGAACAAACCATGACCAACAGCGCCATGCTGATGCAGGCCGGCGCCCACATGGTGAAAATAGAAGGCGCGTTGTGGCTGGCCGATTCCATTCGCCTGCTGGCCGAACGCGGCATCCCGGTGTGCGCACACCTGGGCTTGACGCCCCAGGCGGTGAACATCCTCGGTGGCTACAAGGTTCAGGGCCGCAATGAAAACCAGGCCCGTCAGATGCGCGCCGATGCGATCGCGCTGGAGCAGGCGGGTGCCGCGATGTTGCTGCTCGAATGCGTGCCCAGCGAACTGGCGGAGGAAATCACCCAGGCGGTGAAGATCCCGGTCATCGGCATCGGCGCCGGCAGCGCCACCGACGGCCAGGTACTGGTGCTGCACGACATGCTCGGCTTGTCGATCACCGGTCGCGTACCCAAGTTCGTGAAGAACTTCATGACCGGGAAAACGACCATTCAGGCCGCCCTGGGCGCCTATGTTGCCGAAGTCAAGGCGGCGACTTTCCCTGGCGTCGAGCACGGATTTTCTGCATGAACACCGTCAAAACCGTACGCGAACTGCGGGCTGCCGTGGCCCGCGCCCGCAGCGAAGGCAAACGCATCGCTTTCGTGCCGACCATGGGCAACCTGCACAGCGGCCATATGGCGCTGGTCACCAAAGCGGCGCAGCGGGCCGACTTCGTGGTGGCAAGCATTTTCGTCAACCCGCTGCAGTTCGGTGCCGGCGAAGACCTGGACAAATACCCGCGCACCCTCGCCGCCGATCAGGAAAAGCTGCTCCAGGCCGGCTGCCATCTGCTGTTCGCGCCAACCGTCGAAGAAATGTACCCCGACGGCATGGCCGGGCAGACCCGGGTCAGCGTCCCGCAAGTGTCCGAAGGCCTGTGCGGCGCCAGCCGTCCGGGGCATTTCGAGGGCGTGGCGACGGTGGTCAGCAAGCTGTTCAACATGGTCCAGCCCGACCTTGCGGTGTTTGGCCAGAAGGACTTCCAGCAACTGGCGGTGATCCGCGCGCTGGTCCATGACCTGAACATGCCGATCCAGATCATCGGCGAGCCCACCGTTCGCGCCGAAGACGGCCTGGCGCTGTCGTCGCGCAACGGCTTCCTCAGCCCGGAACAACGCGCGGTGGCACCCGTGGTCTATCGCAGCCTGAGCCAGATTGCCGAGGCGATCAGGTTGGGCCGCCGGGATTTCCCGGCGCTGGTGGCCGAGCAGATCACGCAACTGAAAACTGCCGGCCTGCGTCCTGATTATCTGGAAATCCGCCACGCCCGTACCTTGCGTCCGGCCACGGCAGAGGATCGTGACCTGGTGATTCTGGTTGCCGCTTTCCTGGGCACCACCCGGTTGATCGATAACCTGCACCTGGACCTCGACACGCCCGCCTGAATACCACAAAACCCTGTGGGAACGGGCTTGCTCGCGAAAGCGGTGTATCTGTCACATCGATGTTGAATGTGCCGACGCCTTCGCGAGCAAGCCCGCTCCCACAAGGGTACTGCAGTGTTATTGCCGCTTCAGTAGCCTTCGGGCAAACTGCCCGCCGTTCGGACCCGACCAGAGGAAACATTCATGCACGCCATCATGCTCAAGGCCAAGCTGCACCGCGCCGAAGTCACTCACGCCGTGCTCGACTATGAAGGCTCCTGCGCCATTGATGGTGAGTGGCTGGACCTGTCGGGTATTGGCGAATACGAACAGATCCAGATCTACAACGTCGACAACGGTGAACGCTTCACCACCTACGCGATCCGTGGCGAAGAAGGCTCGCGAATGATTTCGGTCAACGGCGCTGCGGCGCACAAGGCCAAGGTGGGTGATCGGGTGATCATCTGCGCCTACGCCCATTACAGCGAAGCCGAACTGGTCAACTTCAAGCCCCGCATGTTGTACATGGCTCCAGGCAACGAATTGAGCCATACCAGCAATGCCATCCCGGTGCAGCTCGCCTGATCAATCTGATAAACCCCTGTGGGAGCGGGCTTGCTCGCGAAAGCGTCGGTACATTCAATATTGATGAGACTGACACTCCGCCTTCGCGAGCAAGCCCGCTCCCACAGCGAAAGCACCTCTTCGACTAGCCTCGCCGCACTTCCGTCTGTTGGACCAATCCCGCCCCTGTTGTATAAAAAAGTACCGGGCAACGGTCTGACAAAGCCAAGACAGATCGCGACGCGAGGTTTACTGTAGTCGCCCTGTGTCCATAGATCGTGTCGACGCAGTTGTCCGGCCGCCCACCTGAGGCCATGCCGGAATTTTTAGTGTACAAAAGGTCGTTCAAGTAAAAAGGAAACCCGCAGCGATGGCGTACTACCGAACCCCTCACGACGTGACCGCTCTGCCTGCCTGGCAAGCGCTGAATGACCACCGCAAAGCCATGCAGGATTTCAGCATGCGCGAAGCGTTCCATGCCGATCCGCAGCGTTTCAATCAATTCACCCTGTCGAGCTGCGGCCTGTTTCTCGACTACTCAAAGAACCTGATCAACGCCCAGACCCGTGACCTGCTAGTGTGCCTGGCCAATGAAGTCGACCTCAAGGGCGCGATCAAGGCGTTGTTCGAAGGCGAAATCGTCAATGCCTCCGAGAACCGCCCGGCCCTGCACACCGCGCTGCGCCGGCCGGTAGGCGATAAACTGCTGGTGAACGGCGTCGACGTCATGCCCGACGTACACAAGGTGTTGAACCAGATCACTGATCTGGTGGGCCGCATCCATGACGGCCTGTGGCGCGGCTACACCGAGAAACCGATTACCGACGTGGTGAACATCGGCATCGGTGGCTCTTTCCTCGGCCCGGAACTGGTCTCCGAAGCGCTGCTGTCTTACGCGCAAAAAGGCGTGCGCTGTCACTACCTGGCGAACATCGACGGCAGCGAGTTCCATGAACTGACCATGAAGTTGCGCGCCGAGACCACGCTGTTCATCGTCTCGTCGAAATCCTTCAACACCCTCGAAACCCTGAAGAACGCCCAGGCTGCCCGTGCCTGGTACCTGGCCCAGGGCGGTTCCGAAGCGGAGCTGTACCGCCACTTCATCGCCGTATCGAGCAATAACGCCGCCGCCGTGGCTTTCGGCATCCGCGAAGAAAACATCTTCCCGATGTGGGATTGGGTCGGCGGGCGCTACTCGCTATGGTCGGCCATCGGCTTACCGATCGCCTTGGCCATCGGCATGTCGAACTTCAAGGAATTGCTCTCCGGCGCCTATTCCATGGACCAGCATTTCCAGAGCGCGCCGTTCGAACAGAACATGCCGGTACTCCTGGCGCTGCTGGGCGTGTGGTACGGCAACTTCTGGGGCGCGCAAAGCCACGCGATCCTGCCGTACGACCACTACCTGCGCAACATCACCAAGCACTTGCAGCAACTGGACATGGAATCCAACGGCAAGAGCGTGCGCCAGGACGGCACGCCGGTGTCTACCGACACAGGGCCTGTGATCTGGGGCGGCGTCGGTTGCAATGGTCAGCACGCCTACCACCAGTTGCTGCATCAGGGCACCCAGTTGATCCCGGCAGACTTCATCGTGCCGATCGTCAGCTTCAACCCGGTTTCCGATCACCACCAATGGCTGTACGCCAACTGCCTGTCCCAGAGCCAGGCACTGATGCTGGGCAAGACCCGCGCCGAAGCCGAAGCTGAACTGCGTGACAAAGGCGCGAGTGAAGAAGACGTACAGAAACTGGCCTCCCACAAAGTGATCCCGGGCAACCGTCCGAGCAACACCCTGGTGGTCGAACGCATCAGCCCACGTCGCCTTGGCGCCTTGGTAGCGCTGTATGAACATAAAGTGTTCGTGCAAAGCGTGGTCTGGGGTATCAACGCTTTCGACCAATGGGGCGTGGAGCTGGGCAAGGAATTGGGCAAGGGCGTCTACAACCGTCTGGTGGGCAGCGAAGAAAGCGCGGCCGAAGACCCTTCGACCCAGGGTTTGATCAACTACTTCCGCGGGCGTCATCGCGGGTGATAGTCTGACAGGGCGGCTCACCCGCCCTGTCGCTTTTCGTTCAGGACAGTTCCTACGGCTCGGGTTACCCGCACACCGTGGGGTACACGGCACTGTAGGAGCTGCCGAAGGCTGCGATCTTTTGATCTTGATCCTCCACTTGGTATTCAAGTGTATTGAGAGAAAAGATCGCAGCCTTCGGCAGCTCCTACGAGGGTCGTGCCGCTCCCCTCTTGTCGCAAAAACAAGAATAAGGAACCGTCATGTTCGATATCAGCCAGTACCCCCAAGCCGATGCCGTCCGCCGGGCTGCGCAACTGAGTCAGGACGAGTACACGCGGCTCTACAAAGAATCCATCGAACACCCCAGCGCTTTCTGGGCCGAGCAGGCCACGCGCTTTCTCGACTGGATGACGCCTTGGCAAACCGTCCAGCGCTATGACCTCAAGATCGGCGACGCCACCTGGTTCGCCGGGGGCCAACTGAACGTCAGCGCCAATTGCATCGACCGCCATCTGGATACACGTGGCGACCAGACAGCGATCATCTGGGAAGGCGACAATCCCGCCGAATCGGCAGAAATCACCTACAGAAAACTTCATCACCATGTTTGCCGCCTGGCCAACGTGCTGAAAAGCCGCGGCGTGAAGAAAGGCGACCGTGTCTGCATCTACATGCCGATGATCCCGGAGGCGGCCTACGCCATGCTTGCCTGCACCCGCATTGGCGCCGTGCATTCGGTAGTGTTTGGCGGCTTTTCGCCGGATTCGCTGCGCGACCGGATTCTCGACGCCGATTGCCGCACCGTGATCACGGCCGACGAAGGCGTGCGCGGCGGACGATTCATACCGCTCAAGCGCAATGTCGATAAAGCCCTGGCAAGTTGCCCCAACGTCAGCACCGTGCTGGTGGTCGAGCGCACTCAGGGCGAAGTGGCCTGGGTCGAAGGCCGCGACCTGTGGTACCACCAGGCCATGCATGAGATGAGCGACGATTGCCCACCGGAACCGATGGATGCCGAGGACCCGCTGTTCATCCTCTACACCTCCGGCAGCACCGGCAAACCCAAAGGTGTGCTGCACACCACCGGCGGTTATCTGCTGCAAGCGGCGATGACGTTCAAGTACGT
This sequence comes from Pseudomonas sp. NFACC45, assembly GCF_900113505.1. Classification (NCBI taxonomy): domain Bacteria; kingdom Pseudomonadati; phylum Pseudomonadota; class Gammaproteobacteria; order Pseudomonadales; family Pseudomonadaceae; genus Pseudomonas; species Pseudomonas sp. NFACC45. Next base: position 28,705 of record NZ_FOPO01000018.1, on the reverse strand, counting down.
ACTGGACTACCGCGACAACGAAGTGTTCTGGTGCACCGCCGATGTCGGCTGGGTCACCGGCCACAGCTATATCGTCTACGGACCGTTGGCCAACGGCGCCACCACGCTGATCTTCGAAGGCGTGCCGAGCTACCCCAGCAGTTCGCGTTTCTGGCAGGTGATCGACAAGCATCAAGTCAACATTTTCTACACCGCCCCGACCGCCCTGCGGGCGCTGATGCGCGAAGGTACCGGGCCGCTGCAGGAAACGTCGCGCAAAAGCCTGCGATTGCTCGGCAGCGTCGGTGAACCGATCAACCCGGAGGCGTGGGAATGGTACTTCAACGTGGTGGGCGAACAGCGCTGCCCGATTGTCGACACCTGGTGGCAGACCGAAACCGGCGGCATCATGCTCAGCCCGCTGGTGAGTGCGCCGCGGCTCAAGCCGGGCTGCGCCACCCGCCCCATGTTCGGCGTACAACCGGTATTGCTCGATGAAACCGGCAAGCAAATCAATGGTGCCGGCAGCGGTGTGCTGGCGATCAAGGCGAGCTGGCCGGGGCAGATTCGCAGCGTTTATGGCGATCATCAACGCATGGTCGACACCTACTTCAAGCCCTACCCTGGCTATTACTTCACCGGCGACGGCGCCCGTCGAGACGAAGATGGCGATTACTGGATCACCGGGCGCATCGACGATGTGATCAACGTCTCCGGGCACCGCATCGGCACTGCCGAAATAGAAAGTGCCTTGGTGCTGCACGACAACATCGCCGAAGCAGCAGTGGTCGGTTACCCCCATGACCTCAAAGGCCAGGGCATCTACGCCTTCGTCACGCCGATGGATGGAATCGAGGCCAACGACGCGTTGAAAAAAGAATTACTGGACCACGTCAGCAAGGAGATCGGCAGCTTCGCCAAACCGGAACTGATCCAGTGGGCGCCGGCACTGCCCAAGACCCGCTCGGGCAAGATCATGCGGCGCATCCTGCGCAAGATCGCCTGCAACGAGCTCGACAGCCTCGGCGACACCTCGACCCTGGCCGATCCGAGCGTGGTGGAGGGGCTGATCGATAAGCGCCTGAATCGCTGAGCCAGCAACACAAGAGTCTGTGGCGAGGGAGCTTGCTTGAGCTGGACCTGTAGGAGCTGCCGAAGGCTGCGATCTTGTTCTTACACTTGAATCTCAAGTGAAAGATCAAAAGATAGCAGCCTTCGGCAGCGCCTACAGTACAGCCCAGCGGGAGCAAGCTCCCTCGCCACAGGTCGGTGCCCAGCTTCAGATCCGTATGCAATCCCAACCCGAGTATCCATAACTGCTAAACTCCCGCGCCTCATTTCCTTAAGGCGCGCCCGGCATGTCTTCCTTGAATCAGGCGCTGCGCGCCGCCCTCGATCAGCGTCAGGACCTGCTCGGCCAATTGCACCAGCAAGGCACCGATTGCTATCGCTTGTTCCATGGCAGCCAGGAAGGCGCCCCCGGCCTGACGGTCGACCGCTACGGCCCGCAATTGCTGGTACAGAGTTTCCATCAGTCGCTGGAACGCGATGCCTTGCTGCAATTGCACGGTATCGTCAACGAGTACCTGGGCCTGGACACCCTGCTGGTCTACAACGATCGCGCCCGGGGCAATTCGCGCGTCGACCGCCAGGACACCGTTTACCAAGCTGACGAAGCCGCCCTGCAAGACCTTGTCGGCCGTGAATGGGGCTTGAACTACCGCGTGCGCGGGCGCCATGCCGGACAGGATCCGTTGCTGTTTCTCGACCTGCGCAACGCCCGTGGCTGGGTCAAGGAACACAGCCGCAACAAAAGCGTGCTGAACCTGTTCGCCTACACCTGCGGCGTCGGCCTGAGCGCCGCAGCCGGTGGCGCGCGCGAGGTGTGTAACCTGGACTTTGCCGAAGGCAACCTGGCGGTGGGGCGCGAGAACGGTCTGCTCAACCCTGATCTGCCGCCCATGGATTTCGTGCAATCGGATTACTTCCCGGCCATCCGCCAACTGGCCGGCCTGCCCATCAGTCAGCGGCGCGGGCAGAAACTGCCAGGTTATGTGCGCCTGGAGCAACGCCAGTACGACCTGGTGCTGCTCGACCCGCCCGCCTGGGCCAAGAGCGCGTTCGGCACTGTCGACCTGTTGCGCGATTACCAGAGCCTGCTCAAGCCGGCGCTGCTCACCACCGCTGAAAATGGCGTGCTGATCTGCTGCAACAACCTGGCAAAAGTCTCCATGAACGACTGGCGCGAGCAAGTGCTGCGCTGCGCGGAAAAGGCCGGCCGCCCGGTGCGCGAATGGAAAATACTGACACCCGGCAGCGATTTCCCCTCGCTGGACCAGCAGCCGCCACTCAAGACGTTGATCCTTCAGCTCTGAACCAGCGGTTCAACTCCTACGCCGAAAACGGATAAATCTGATAAATCACAGTGGCTTCGGAACCGTAAACGCATGCCATACTCCAAGGCACTCCGAATTCACACCAGATGAAGCCGCACATGCCCAAAGGATTGATTCGCGCTTTCGGCGCCCTGTTGACCGTACTGGCCCTCTACAGCCTGCTGGGTTTTCTGATATTACCCGGTGTCGCCTTGCGGATCGCCAATCAGCAACTGGCCGACCATGCAACGGTGCCAGCCCGGATTCAGCGTATCGAGCTCAATCCCTTCAGCCTCGAAGTCACGCTTTGGGGCCTGAATGTCGGCGAACCGGGCAAGGAGCAGGTCGCCTTCGAGCGGCTGTACACCAACCTGCAGCTCGACAGCCTTTGGTCCGGCGCCCTGCACCTGACCGATATCGAGCTGGACAAGCCCAAGACCGAGATCATGTTCGCCAAGGACGGTCAGCTGAACCTGCTGGGCCTGTTCAAGCTGCCGGCCAGCGAACCCACCCCGACCGACCCCGACGCCAAGCCGTTTCCCCTGCGAATCGACCGGATCAAACTGGCCGGTGGTTACCTGCATTTTCAGGACCTGCGTCCCAGCGAGCCCATCGAATTTCTGTACGACACCCTTGATTTCGAGCTCAAGAACCTCAGCACGCTGCCCGACGACAACGCCGACATGACCCTGGTGGCCGTCAGCCCTCAAGGCGGCCGGGTCGACTGGACCGGCAACTTCAGCCTCACGCCGATCGCCTCCGAGGGCAAGATCAAAGTCACCGACGGCCAGATGAAAGTCTGGTGGCCCTACGTACGCGACGCGGTACCGCTGGTGCTGGAAAACGGCGTGCTGAACCTGAGTACCGACTACAAGCTCAACCTGGCCAAGGGCACCGAACTGCTGCTCAACAACGTGGCCGTCAGCGTGGCCCCCTTCTCCATCAAGGCGCCGGATGGCCGTCCATTGGCGAAGCTCGAACGCCTGGATGTGAGTGAAACAACCGTCGACCTGGCCAAGCAACACGTCATCGTCGGCAAGATCCGCAGCCAGAAGCTGGAAACCTGGGCCGCGCGCGAGGCGGATGGGCAACTGGACTGGCAAAAACTCTTCGCCGGTCAGCCGGCTAAACCGCAGGTCAAGGTCGAACCGGCATCGGCCCCAGCAGCCGCCGATTCGCCCGAGCCTGAACCCCAAGCACCGAGCAAGCCCTGGCAGGTGCTGTTGAAGGACGTGCAACTGCGCAATTACCAGGTGCATCTGGCCGATCGTCAGGCGCAACCTGCCGTGGCCCTGGACCTGGGCCCGCTGAACCTCGACCTGCAGAACTACGACACCCTCAACGGTTCACCCTTTACCCTCAAGCTGGATACCGGGATAGGCAAACAGGGCAAGATCCTGGCTGACGGCGAGGTCAACCTGAACCCGGTCACCGCCCGGCTCAAGGTCAAGACCCAGGACATCGACCTACGCGTCGCCCAGGCGTACATCAACCCGTTCATTCGCCTGGAACTGCGCTCCGGGATGCTCGGCAGCGATCTGGCGGTGGACCTCAAGAGCACCGAGCCGCTGGCATTCGCCGTCACCGGTCGCGCCCAGGTCGATCAACTGCACACCCTCGATACCCTCAGGACCCGGGACTTCATCAAATGGAAACAGTTGGTGCTCGAAGGGCTCAACTATCAGCACGGCGATAGCCTGTCGATCGACAAGGTCAACCTGTACCAGCCTTACGCGCGATTCATGATCAACCGAGACCGCACCACCAACGTCGATGACCTGCTGATCCCGCAACCGGCCGACAGCGGTACGAACAACAGCCCGGCAAAACCGGCCTCCCAGGACAAACCGCTGGGCATCCACGTCGGCGGCATTGCCATCAATGACGGTTCAGCCAACTTCGCCGACTTCAGCCTGACACCGAACTTCGCCACGGCCATCCAACAGCTCAACGGCCAGATCGGCACCATCGACAGCCGCCAAGCCAAGCCGGCCAGCGTGGACATCAATGGCAAGGTCGACCGCTACGCGCCTGTCACCATCAAGGGCGCGGTCAATCCCTTCGACCCGATGGCCAGCCTCGACATCGCCACCAGTTTCAAACGGGTCGAGCTGACGACCCTGACGCCCTATTCCGGCAAATTCGCCGGCTATCGCATCCGCAAGGGCCGACTCAACCTCGACCTGCATTACCGGATCACCAAAGGCCAGTTGCAGGCCGACAACAAAGTGGTAGTCGAGCAACTGCAGCTGGGGGAAAAGGTCGACAGCCCGGACGCCGTGAGCCTGCCGCTCAAGCTGGCCGTCGCGCTGCTGAAGGATTCCGAAGGCAGGATTTCCATCGAGCTGCCGGTTTCCGGCGACCTCAATGACCCGCAATTCAGCGTGATGCCAATTGTCTGGCAAACCCTGCGCAACCTGGTGGTACGCGCGGCCCAGGCGCCATTCAAACTCATCGGTGGACTGGTGGCCGGGGGGGCCTCGCAAGACTTGGGCAGCGTGTCATTCGCCCCGGGCTCAAGCGAACTGAACCCGGACAACGAAGGCACGCTGCTCAAGTTGTCCGAAGCCCTCGGTAAACGTCCGGAGTTGCGCCTGGAGATCGAAGGCACCGCCGCCCAAAGCAGCGACGGTCCGCTGCTCGCCGCCCAGCGTCTGGAACGTGAATACCAGTACAACTACTACAAGATGCTGCAGCGCAGAGGCGACAAAGTCCCTGCCAAAGCCTCGCTGCTGGAGGTGCCCGAGGATGAAAAGGCACCGCTGCTCGAAGGCATCTATCGCACCCGTCTCAAGACCCAGCCACCGGTGGAATGGACGCAACTGGATAAAAAGGCACGCACGGAAAAACTGCGCGAAGGCGTGATCACGTTCTGGAGTGGCAACGAAGTGCTGTTGCGCCAGCTGGGACAGGAGCGTGCCAGCAGCATCAAGGACTTCCTGGTGGACAAAGGGCAATTGGCCGATGACCGTGTGTATTTCATCGACGCCAGCCTCGGTCAGGCCGAAAGTGACGGGCGCGTGATCACCCCTATGCATCTGGATGCCGAATAAGATGAAACGTCTGCACGGGCTTAGCCTGATCTTGCTGCTCGCCAGCGGCCACGTGTCGGCGGCCGATACATTGCGTTGTGGCAGCCAGTTGATCAGCGTCGGTGATCGCTCCAGCGAAGTGCTGCAAAAATGCGGGCAACCCGCGGCGCGGGATGACCTGGGCTACGAGCGCAGTGTCAATCGCCGGGAAGAATACCCGGTGGAAGAATGGACCTACGGACCCAACAACGGCATGTACCAGTATTTGCGCTTCAAAGGTAACCGGTTGGTGCAGATCACCAGCAAGCGGGGGAGCTGAGCGGGCCACTGCACAATCGGCAGGCATGTGGGTTAACGTGCCGCCGCCTTCGCGAGCAAGCCCGCTCCCACAGTGGACCGAGTTTCGTCAGGAAGAATACGATCCATTGTGGGAGCGGGCTTGCTCGCGAAAAGGGCCACTCGATTTCCCAGGCTGATCCCTGAATACTTTTCCGCCCCGCAATAGAACAGGCCCCCGGCACGAATGCCGGGGGCCTGTAATGGCCACCTCCGTGTGGCCTTTCGCATGAACTCCAAAGCAACGGCAAACGTATGTCTCAGCCCGCTTGCCGTGCCTTCTCCCGGTCCAGGCGAGAAGTCTTGAGTCTTACTCGGATTTCAGGCCGTCAGCCGAAACATCTTTGACGCCTTTGATGTTCTTGGTGATCATCACGGCACGCTCTTTTTGCGCGTCGGTCAGCACTGTAGTCGAGGACAGTGAAACAACACCTTTGTTGGTTTCGACCTTGATGTCGGTAGCAGGCATGCCAGCTTCGGTAGCCAGGTCAGCTTTGACCTTGGTAGTGATCCAGGTATCAGAAACGTCTTCCTTAACCTCTGTCACTTCACCAGCAGCCAGCATCATCGGAGCCTGAGTTGCTTGAGTGGTCTCGGCGAAAGCGCTAGCCATGGTCAGAGTCAGGGCGGTGGCAGCTGCGGCAGTGATAGCGAACTTCTTCATACGAGTAACTCCTGTTTTTCTCAAAAACTGCCGGCGGTGTTTCCCGGCAGGGTTAACAGGAGTAGTGCGAAGGTTGTGCCAGTTTTGCATCAGCAATTAATTCGTTTTAAATCAATCAGTTAAGCGAAACGGCAATTTTCACAATCATGCAAAATGCATGGCCTGCTGATTTTGGACATGCAAGTTGCGGGTTTTCGGCTCTCGCTAAGTTTATGAATTGTTAAGATTTTCCGTGACGAGGGGAAAGCCCCCTCGCCACAGGCTCAGCCAGACCCGAAATCAGGGTGCCGCTGCCCCCGTGCAACCGGCGGGCAAGAATTCCTGGACGGCCGTCGAACCGCAGGTCCAAACACCGGCCGCTGAACGGGAGAGGGTGATTGCCTTGCCGAGAACCGGAGCTGGCGCATTCAACAAGGTGCAGGCAATGGTTCCGGTTCCGTCCGCTGCAGTACCTGAAGCGGTCAGGGTGCAGTTGCTGGTGGGCGATGTTCCGCCGATGTTGGCTAACGTCGGGTTGGTCCCCTGGTTCATGACGTCCTCGAACGGCACCTTCAACGCGGAGACTTCCGCCAGCCCCGCCGTCGCTTTCGCCCGCGCTTGATACTTGGAATACTGCGGCAACGCAAACGTCGCCAGAATGCCGATGATCGCCACAACGATCAGCAACTCGATCAGCGTAAAACCCTTCTGCTTATTCATAGATATCTCCATAGCATGAGGTGGAGTCTCATGACCTGAAGGGACCTTTGCACGGCCTGTGCCAACCCTATCGCGCCCACTGGCAAGGGACTTCGACCCGCAGCGCCGCTAGGTCCTACCCCAACAACCGCACTATCTGACATTTTTTGTCACCCCGCACCGCTGGTTTGGTCTGGATGCTTGACTAGGCTATAAGTCATGAACTGTCCGCGTTCGGGATTCCCATGAATGACATCGCCTTAAGCGGTCTGGCCAAGCAATTGGTACTGGCCGAAATGATCACTGAGCAAAGTGCGCAGCAGGCGTACCTACAAGCCCAAAGCAGTCGCATGCCTCTGGTCAGTTACCTGGTGCAGAACAAACTGGTCCAGAGTCGCCAGGTGGCGGAAATTGCCTCGGAGCATTTCGGCGTGGCCCTGCTGGACCTCAACAGCCTGGACAAGGAAACCCAACCCACCGGCCTTGTCAGCGAAAAACTGGTGCGCCAGCATCACGCCCTGCCGCTGTGGCGACGTGGCAACAAACTGTTCGTGGGCATCTCCGACCCCACCAACCACCAGGCCATCAATGACATTCAGTTCAGCACCGGCCTGACCACCGAAGCCATCCTGGTGGAGGACGACAAGCTCAGCGACGCTATCGAAAAGTTTTTCGAGTCTTCCAGCACCGGTCTGGAAGGCATGGGCGATGTCGACCTCGATGGCCTGGACATCGAGTCGATCGATGATCACAAGCAGGACTCCATCGCCGGCCAGGACACCGACGACGCGCCGGTGGTGCGGTTCGTTAACAAGATGCTGCTGGACGCGATCAAGGGCGGCTCCTCTGACCTGCATTTTGAGCCCTATGAAAAAATCTACCGGGTACGGGTGCGTACCGACGGCATGCTGCGGGAAGTGGCCCGCCCGCCGATCCAGCTGGGCACCCGCATCGCCGCGCGCCTGAAGGTCATGGCCAGCCTCGATATTTCCGAGCGGCGCAAACCCCAGGACGGGCGTCTGAAAATGCGCCTGTCGAAAAACAAGTCCATTGACTTCCGGGTCAACACCCTGCCCACACTCTGGGGTGAAAAAGTGGTGATCCGGATCCTCGACCCCTCCAGTGCGCAGATGGGCATCGATGCCCTGGGCTACGAGCCGGATCAGAAAGAGTTGTACATGGCCGCTCTCAAACAACCACAAGGGTTGATTCTGGTCACCGGCCCCACCGGCTCTGGCAAAACCGTGTCGCTCTATACCGGGCTGAATATACTCAACACCGTGGACATCAATATTTCTACCGCTGAGGATCCGGTGGAAATCAACATGGAAGGCATCAACCAGGTCAACGTGAATCCACGCCAGGGTCTGGATTTCGCCCAGGCCCTGCGTTCGTTTCTGCGCCAGGACCCGGACGTGATCATGGTGGGCGAGATCCGCGACCTGGAGACCGCCGAAATTGCCATCAAGGCCGCGCAGACCGGACACCTGGTGCTTTCCACGCTGCACACCAACAGCGCCGCCGAAACCCTGATCCGTCTTCACAACATGGGCATTCCCGGCTTCAACATCGCCACCGCGGTACACCTGATCATTGCCCAGCGACTGGCGCGCAAGCTGTGCCCGCAGTGCAAAAGGGCCATCGAGATTCCCGAGGAAACCCTGCTCAAGGAAGGCTTCCCGCGGGAACGCATCGGCTCGTTCACGATCTATGAGCCGGTCGGTTGCGAACAGTGCAACAACGGCTACAAGGGGCGCGTGGGGGTTTACGAAGTGGTCAAGAATACGCCCGAGCTGCAACGGCTGATCATGGCCGAGGGCAACTCGTTGGAAATCGACCTGCAAATGCGTAAGGACGGTTTTAATGACCTGCGCGCCTCGGGACTGCTCAAAGTGATGCAAGGCATCACCAGCCTCGAAGAAATCAACCGGGTCACCAAGGATTGAACATGGCGGTCAAGGCAATAAAAACCGACGTTTACACGTGGGAAGGCAAAGACCGCAAGGGCGCAAAAATGACTGGGGAGCTGACCGGTCAGAGCCCGGCCCTGGTCAAGGCCCAGTTGCGCAAACAAGGCATCAACCCAGGCAAGGTACGCAAGAAGTCCACGTCGATATTCAGCAAGGGCAAGCGTATCAAGCCATTGGATATCGCCCTGTTCACTCGTCAGATGGCGACCATGCTCAAGGCCGGCGTGCCCTTGTTGCAGGCGTTCGACATCATTGGCGAAGGCTTCGACAACGCCAACATGCGCAAGCTGGTGGACGAGGTGAAACAGGAAGTCGCCGCCGGCAACAGCTTCGCCGCGTCGTTGCGCAAGAGCCCGCAATACTTCGACGAACTGTACTGCAACCTGGTGGACGCCGGTGAACAGGCCGGCGCCCTGGATACGCTGCTGGAGCGCGTCGCGACCTACAAGGAAAAAAGCGAAGCCCTCAAGGCCAAGATCAAGAAGGCCATGACCTACCCGGCCGCCGTGGTGCTCGTCGCCGCCGTCGTCACGGGGATTCTGCTGGTCAAGGTGGTGCCGCAGTTTGAATCGGTATTCTCCGGGTTCGGCGCCCAACTGCCGGCCTTCACGGTGATGGTCATCGGCCTGTCGGAGTTCATGCAGCAGTGGTGGTGGATGCTGCTGGGCGGCGCGGTGGCGGCGTTCTTCGGTGTCAAACATGCACTCAAGCGCTCCCAGGGCTTGCGTGACTGGCGCGATAAATGGCTGCTCAAACTGCCGCTGATTGGCACCCTGATGTACAAATCCGCCGTGGCCCGCTACGCCCGGACCCTGTCCACGACATTCGCGGCCGGCGTGCCGCTGGTGGAAGCCCTGGACTCGGTATCAGGCGCCACCGGCAACGTGGTGTTCAAACGTGCGGTACAACGCATCCGGCAGGATGTCTCGACCGGCATGCAGTTGAATTTTTCCATGCGTGCTTCAGGCATATTCCCGAACATGGCGATCCAGATGACCGCCATCGGCGAGGAGTCCGGCGCGCTGGACGACATGCTCGACAAAGTGGCGAGCTTTTATGAAGCCGAGGTGGACAATCTGGTGGACAATCTCACCAGCCTGATGGAACCGTTCATCATGGTGGTCCTGGGGGTGGTCGTCGGCGGCCTGGTGGTTGCCATGTACCTGCCCATCTTTCAACTCGGCTCTGCGATCTGACATGCCCCTGACTGAGTTTTTCGCGCTGTATCCCCTGGCCTTTGTGCTCGCCGCGTTATTGCTCGGACTGATCATCGGCAGTTTCCTCAACGTCCTGGTGTGGCGCCTGCCCAAGATGCTCTCGCGCGAATGGCGGCTGCAAGCCCATGACTTGCTGGGCCTGCCCGCCGAAGCCCCCGGCCCGGTCTACAACCTGATGCTGCCGCACTCCCAGTGCCCGCACTGCGGCCACCGCATCCGGGCCTGGGAAAACATTCCGCTATTGAGTTACCTGGCATTGCGCGGTCGTTGCTCCAGTTGTGCCGCGCCCATCGGCCGGCGTTACCCCCTGACCGAGTTGGCCTGCGGCATCCTGTCGGCGTTCGTCGCCTGGTATTTCGGCTTTGGCTGGCAGGCCGCAATGGTGATGGTGCTGACCTGGGGCCTGCTGGGCATGAGCCTGATCGATGCCGAGCACCAGTTGTTGCCCGATACCCTGGTGCTGCCGTTGTTGTGGCTGGGCTTGATCGTCAACAGCTTCGGGTTGTTCGTCCCCTTGAATCAGGCGATGTGGGGCGCCGTGGCCGGCTATCTGGCGCTGTGGTCGGTGTTCTGGGTGTTCAAGTTGATCACTGGCAAGGAAGGCATGGGCTACGGGGATTTCAAGCTGCTGGCGATGCTGGGCGCCTGGGGCGGCTGGCAGATCCTGCCCCTGACGTTGCTGTTGTCATCGCTGGTGGGCGCCGTTATCGGGGTCATTGTGCTGCGCCTGCGTGATGCACCGACATCGACGCAAATCCCCTTCGGGCCCTATCTGGCCATTGCCGGCTGGATTGCCTTGCTCTGGGGTGGTCAAATAACCGACTTCTATTGGCAGTCTGTCGGTTCCTAATGTCGATTTCAATGAATAGCCCCGCAGAAAAACCCTGGATTCTCGGCCTGACTGGCGGTATCGGCAGCGGCAAAAGCGCGGCGGCGCAGCACTTTATCGACCTGGGCGTGCACGTCGTCGACGCCGATCACGCGGCGCGCTGGGTGGTCGAACCCGGACGCCCGGCCTTGACTAAAATCGCCGAACATTTTGGCCCCGGCGTATTGCAGGCCGACGGCACACTGAACCGAGCGGCCCTGCGCCAACTGATTTTCGAAAATGCCGAGCAACGCCGCTGGCTCGAGGCGCTGCTGCATCCGTTGATCGCCGAGGAAATCGCTCATCATCTGGCCCAGGCACAATCACCCTACGCGATTCTGGTGTCGCCGCTGTTGATCGAGTCCGGCCAGTACGCCATGACCCAGCGGATCCTGGTGATCGATGTGCCGGAACAACTACAGATCGAACGCACCTTGCAGCGCGACAAGACCAGCGAGCAACAGGTCCAGGCGATCCTCAAGGCCCAGTCCAGCCGTCAGGATCGCTTGAGCCATGCCGACGACGTGGTGGTCAATGACCGCGACCTCGCCTGGCTGCACAGCGAGGTCGAGCGCCTGCATCACTTTTACCTTACTTTGCGTGGAGGCCAGTCATGAGCCAAACCCCAACCGTTGATTGCCCAACCTGTGGCGCCCCTGTGGAATGGAGTCCGGAAAACACCTTCCGGCCCTTCTGTTCCGACCGCTGCAAACTGATCGACCTGGGCGCCTGGGCGTCGGAAGAACACAAGATCCCGGTCAGCCCCGATGCCGAGGACGACCTGTTCAGCGAAGAGTTCGAGCCTCGCCACTAAGGCCTCATGAAACCGTAGTCCTGTTCATCGTCGAGGTTCTCCGCCAGGAAACTCAGCTCATCGGCCAGGTCTTCCACACTGCGCACCGCCTTGCTCTGCTGCACGATCGCACTGAGCAAGGCCCGCAGGCTAAGGCCCGGGTCGAAGCCGATTTCCACTGCCGCGTCCTGGCTGCGCCTGATCTCTTGTCTCGCCCACTCATAAACACTCATGGTTGTGCTCCTGGAATTTTTCCAGAGCATGAAGCGCGCCCGGCTGCTCAGCCTTGATGTGAATCAAGGCTTGTCGTCATCCTTCCAGGGAGCCGACAGGTAGCGCGTACGGTTAAAGGTCTCCAGCCATTCGGGGCTGAACACCACCAACGCACTGATCACCATGCCGTTGATAAACGCCTCGGGAAAGATGATCAGCCAGAGGTAGCCGATGAAATCTTCCAGCCAGTAAGGCATGGCGAACACCCCGTCGTACCACAGCAGGCCAAGCCCCACCAGCAGGCACAACAACGCCGAAAGCGCGGCGGCGAGAAATCCCGAACAGAAGATGTACACGAACAGATTGCGCGGTTGGGCGCGTTCCACCAGGATCGCGCAGCACTCAGTGACCAGCACCGGCAGCAAAATCAGCAACGCACCGTTGATACCCACCGCCGCCATGTCCTGACGCCCCAGCAGCACCAGGGCAAGCTGGGCGCAAAGGCCGCCGAGAATCGCCAGCGGCCAATCCAGCAGCAGTGTCACGGCGGTCATGCCGATGAAGTGATACGAGACGCCGGTATCGAAATCCCGTCGCACCAGCCACAACATGAACAGCGCCAGGACCGTGCCAAACAGCAAGTGCTGGCGACGGCTGTCGGTGAACAGCTCCACCCATGGCGCCCGCGCTACGGCCCAGGCCAGCACCGGCAGATAAATCAGCCAGCCGACCGTCAGCGTCTGCGCAGACAGCAGTTCGGCTCCGATCATGGCGCTACTCCTCTGGCTTGTCCTTGCATCAAAGACTCCATGATCACCTCAGGATTCAAGCCGGCAGTCTACACCCCACTCCTAACCGGCCATAAATCAATGCAACGCTTCCAGCTTGTCGCAATTGAACGCTAAGCTTGGGCTCATGGATGATTCCGATTATTTACGCCTGCTGACCATCGCGGCCGAGCAAGCCAACGCCTTTCTGTCCAATGCCCGCAAATGGGAGCGTGAGCGTTGGGTCTGCCAGCGTCTGCTGCAAGGGCTGAACGTACCCTATCGCGCCGACGAGTTCGCCCCTGCCGGAGAGCCGCCGGACGTATTGTTTCGCGATGCCAACTTCGAAGTGTTTTTTGTCCTCGACGAAGGCCGTCGCCTCAATGACGAATGGCGCGACGAGCTGCAACGCCGCCGTAGCGCTTTCTCCCTGAGCCAACTGGTGCGCCGCGAAGCCAAGCCCCGACGCATCCCGGCCAATGAGTTCCTGCTGCGCCTGGCCCCGACCCTGCGCAAGAAAGCCCACAACTACACCGAACGCGGCATGGACCTGGGGGAGCTGGACATCATCGCCTTCGCCAGCCTCAAGCGTGAAGTGCTGGATCTCAATAGCCATTTCCCGCCGCCGACCGAATACCTGCGCCAGGGTTGGCGCTCGCTGTCGCTGGTGGGGCCGACGTTTGCCCGGGTACTGTTCGCCCATCCCGATGCGCCGGATTTCCTGCGCAGCAATCTGGGGCGCAGCATCGTGTTCGATGTCGGGATCAGCCTGTGAGCCCACTGCAGGAACTGATTGCCGCTGTGCCCCAGCAAGGCCGCGTACGCTGGATAGGCGTGCGACCCCAGGGCCATGCGCCCATGATTGCACTGGACGCCGTGGAGGCACGCCTGGAAGCCGGCCTGACGGGCGACCATGCCCGTCCCGGCGTGCGCAATGCCCGGCAAGTCACCTTGATTCAGTGGGAACACCTGGCCGTGATCGGTTCGCTGATGGGCCGCCCAGTGGATCAGCCGGTGTTGCCGCAAGAGCTGCGCCGCAACCTGGTGGTCAGCGGTATCAATCTGTTCAGCCTCAAGGGCCGGCGCTTTCGCATCGGCCAGGCCATCTTCGAAACCACCGGCTGGTGCCAGCCGTGCGCGCGGCTGGAACGCAACCTCGGCGAAGGGACGTTCCAGGCCGTGCGCGGCCATGGCGGAATCACCGCACGGGTGTTAAAAAGTGGAATCATTCGCCTGGACGACAGCTTGAGTGTCGAACCTGTTCCGGCGAGCGGCTACGCTGCTTTCAATGCCGGATAGCCAGACGCTGTAGCGTCTATACCTTTCGAAACGTCTACCTGCCGAGGCCTTTATGACCAGCCGCCTGAACCCGGAAGACCAGAAGCATGTCGAAGAGTACCTGCAACTGTCCCAACACCGAGTCGAGCGCCGGCCTTTCCGGCCGTGGATGCTCCTGGTAGTGGTACTGGCCATCACCATCGGCCTGGGCCTGTTGAGCCGACTGATCAGTTACCTGACGCTATGAGTTGCGTGGCACTCGCGCGGGTAACGGCACCGATTTCCTTTAGCCTTGCGAGATATCCCCATGACTCATCGTATTGTCATCGTTGGCGGCGGCGCCGGCGGTCTGGAGTTGGCTACCCGTCTGGGTAAGACTCTGGGCAAGCGCGGCACGGCCAGTGTGATGCTGGTCGACGCGAACCTGACCCATATCTGGAAACCGCTGTTGCATGAAGTGGCTGCCGGTTCCCTGAACTCCTCCGAAGACGAACTCAACTACGTCGCCCAGGCTAAATGGAACCATTTCGGCTTCCAGCTGGGGCGCATGAGCGGCCTGGATCGGGAGCGCAAGAGCATCCAGCTAGCCGCCACCTATGACGAGGCGGGCCTGGAACTATTGCCGGCCCGTGAACTGGGTTACGACACTCTGGTAATCGCCGTCGGCAGCACCACCAATGACTTCGGCACCGAAGGCGCGGCGCAGCATTGCCTGTTCCTCGACACGCGCAAAGAGGCCGAGCGTTTCCATCAGCAATTGCTCAACCATTACCTGCGCGCCCATGCCGGGCAAACCGACGTGGTCGAACGCATCAGCGTCGCCATCGTCGGCGCCGGTGCGACGGGGGTTGAGCTGGCGGCCGAGCTGCACAACGCCGCCCATGAGCTGGCTGCCTATGGCTTGGACCGGATCAAACCGGAGAACATGCACATCACCCTGATCGAAGCCGGACCACGGGTCCTGCCGGCCTTGCCAGAACGCATCGGCGGACCTGTGCACAAGACCCTGGAGAAACTTGGGGTCAATGTCATGACCAACGCCGCTGTTGGCCAGGTGACAGCCGACAGCCTGATCACCGTCGATGGCAAGGTCATCAACGCGAGCCTGAAAGTCTGGGCCGCCGGGATTCGCGCCCCGGACTTCCTCAAGGAAATCGACGGGCTGGAGACCAACCGGATCAACCAGCTACAAGTACTGCCGACACTGCAAACCACCCGTGACGAGAACATCTTTGCCTTCGGCGACTGCGCCGCCTGCCCGCAACCGGGCACCGACCGCAACGTCCCACCCCGCGCCCAGGCCGCCCACCAGCAGGCCTCGCTGCTGGCCAAGTCCCTCAAGCTGAGGATCGAAGGCAAGGCGCTGCCCGAATACAAATACACCGACTACGGCTCGCTGATCTCGCTGTCGCGTTTCTCGGCGGTGGGCAACCTGATGGGCAACCTCACCGGTAGCGTGATGCTCGAAGGCTGGCTGGCGCGGATGTTCTATGTATCGCTCTACCGCATGCATCAGGTGGCGCTGTACGGCATGTTCCGTACGGCGATGTTGATGCTGGGCAGCAAGATCGGGCGCGGGACTGAGCCCAGGCTGAAGTTGCACTGAAGATAACCGGGAGCGACCGCTAGCGACTTCGCTCGATCAGCAACACCGCCATCGCGAGCAGGCTCGCTCCCACAGGGTGACCACAATCAACTGTGGAAGCGAGCCTGCTCGCGATGACTGCCGCCCAGGCAATCACGCGCTTGAGTTGAAATCCTTACTCCAGGCCGCGTCCCCAATCAAACCTGAAACCGCTGAACCATGGCGCGCAAGGCATTAGCCAGTTGCGACAACTCATGGCTGGACGCGCTGGTCTGGTCCGCACCGGTGGCCGAGCGCACGGACAAATCACGAATGTTCACCAGGTTGCGATCCACCTCGCGAGCCACTTGTGCCTGTTCTTCGGCGGCGCTGGCGATTACCAGATTGCGTTCGTGGATTTCATTGACCGACGTCGTGATGGTTTGTAGCGCCTCGCCCGCCCGCTCCGCCATCGCCAGGGTATTGGCGGCCCGACTGGAACTGGCCTGCATGGAATCCAGTGCCTGGGTAGCACCGCTGCGCATGCCTTGGACCATCTGTTCGATTTCCTGGGTCGATTGCTGCGTGCGATAAGCCAGCGCTCGCACCTCGTCCGCCACCACCGCAAAGCCGCGACCGCTTTCGCCTGCCCTGGCTGCCTCGATGGCGGCATTGAGGGCCAGCAGGTTGGTCTGCTCGGCGATGGCCCGGATCACATCCAGTACCTTGCCAATGTCCTGCGATTGGTTGGCCAGGGATTGCACCAGGCCGCCGGTGACCTGCACGTCGCTGGCGAGCGCACCGATGGCGTCAACGGTGTCGCTGACCCGCTCTTGGCCAAGGGTCGCCGATTCACTGGACTGGCGCGTGGCATCGGACGTGGAAACCGCGTTACGTGCAACTTCTTCCACGGCAGTGGTCATCTCAGTGACGGCAGTGGCGGCCTGTTCGATTTCGTTGTTCTGCTGTTGCAGGCTCTGGCTACTATCAAGGGTGACCGCGTTCAGCTCATCGGCGGCGGTTGCCAGTTGAGTGGCCGAGGCGCTGATACCTTGCAACGTCTCGCGCAGGTTCTGTTGCATGGTCGCCAGCGCCTTGAGCAAGCGGCTCACCTCGTCGTTGCCATGGGCTTCGATCGGCCGGGTCAAATCGCCCCGGGCCACGTTTTCAGCGGCATTCAACGCTTCGCCCAAGGGTTTGACGATACTGCGGGTGAGCAGCATCGCCAGTACAACCGTAGCCAGGGCAGCGAGCACAATGAACAGGCTGACGATCATCCGGGAGGTGGCGTAGTGCTCCTGGGACTTCTGACTTTCGATGGACACCTGTTTGGAGAACAGCAGCGCCAGGTCGTTGAGCTGTTTACCGGAACCGTCCACTACGGTCTTCATGTCTACCAGCAACAGCTTGATCAACTCGTCCCGACGGCCCTGCTCTGCCAGGGTGAAAGACTGAGCGATGCCCGCACGGTAGGCGGCGAAAGTTTGCTTGAACTGGTCATACAACGCCTTGCCTTCAGGTGTGACGACAAGCTTCTCGTAGCTGGCGATCATTTCGCTCAGTTCTTTATCACGAGTATCCATTTGCCCACGGTACACCGGGATGTTTTTCGGATCCTGGTCCAAGGCCATACGCAGGGAAATAGTGCGGATACGCAGCATCCACTCGCGGATCTCATCCCCGCCGCGAATGCTGGGGAGCCATCGGGTCTCCACCGCGACTTCGCTGTCGCGGATACTCGACATTTGCCCCAGCGCAAACACGCCGAGCAACGCCACCAGCACGGCGATCAAGGCGAAACCCAGTGCGGCACGAGGGGCGATATTCAGCTGACGAAGAAACATAACGAGGTGCCTTTTTTATTGTTGGCCTGAAGTAGGGCGGACGTCCGTGCCCCTGTCGGCGGGTTATCGGCTAGTTGTACGATGACTTGAACCAAGTCACTTTTTCGCAGGCAAAAAAAATCCCCGTATCTTTCGATACGAGGATTTTTAATATGGTCGGGGTAAGGGGATTCGAACTCCTGACATCCTGCTCCCAAAGCAGGCGCGCTACCGGACTGCGCTATACCCCGGTAAAAAAAAGGCGACCTTCGCAAGTCGCCTTCCTCGATCAGCGCTTTTGGCCTCTGATCTTAAGATTCGATTCCAGCGAACTGGTTTCAAAAATGGTGGGTCGTGTGGGATTCGAACCTACGACCAATTGGTTAAAAGCCAACTGCTCTACCAACTGAGCTAACGACCCAAAAATGGTCGGGGTAAGGGGATTCGAACTCCTGACATCCTGCTCCCAAAGCAGGCGCGCTACCGGACTGCGCTATACCCCGATTGAAATGGCTCCGTGACCAGGACTCGAACCTGGGACCCAATGATTAACAGTCATTTGCTCTACCGACTGAGCTATCACGGAACTGATATTTCAAGTTACTACTTTAAGCTGCTACGTTGAAGCCAGCTTCAACCTCTTCTACCCTAGCGCATCGCTGCGTTCGTGTGTCTGAGGCGCGCTATTCTACAATCTTAAAAACCTCTGTCAACCCCTTAAATTGCTTTCAAGACAATGATTTGCAACTTATTTTGGGTTCCTTCTCACAGAGAAGTGGCCCTCGGGGGTGACGTACTGCGGGGCGCACTTTACAAGCCTTTTCCTTTGAGTTCAACGGCCTGATGAAAAAAATGGCGCTTGGAAGCAAACACCCATAAATCAGGAAAAGATCGACGGTCGTGGCGAGGGAGCTTGCTCCCGCTGGGTCGCGTGACAGCCCTCAAAAAACGAGGAGTGCTTCGCCCTCCAGCGGGAGCAAGCTCCCTCACCACAAAAGACCAGACAATCGCCTCAGTTGAAAACGATTTCGTCGTTCTCCACGGTGCCTGTGACGGTTTCGCCTGGCATGAAGCGACCAGAGAGGATCAACTGTGCCAGCGGGTTCTCGATCCAGCGCTGGATCGCCCGTTTCAGCGGCCGCGCGCCATAGACCGGGTCGTAACCTACCGCGATCAGCTTATCCAGCGCCTCGTCACTCAATTGCAGCTTCAGCTCGCGCTCGGTGAGACGACTGCGCAGGCGACCAAGCTGGATCTCGGTGATGCCAGCGATCTGATCACGGGCCAGCGGCTCGAAGATCACCACTTCGTCCACCCGGTTGATGAACTCCGGCCGGAAGTGGGTGGAGATCGCGTCCATCACAGCGGCGCGTTGCGCCTCGCGATCACCGACCAATTCCTGGATCTGCGCCGAGCCCAGGTTGGAGGTCATCACGATCACGGTATTGCGAAAGTCCACCGTGCGTCCGTGGCTGTCGGTCAGACGACCATCCTCCAGCACTTGCAGCAGGATGTTGAACACATCCGGGTGGGCCTTCTCGACTTCATCGAGCAGGATCACCGAGTACGGCTTGCGTCGCACAGCCTCGGTCAGGTAACCGCCCTCTTCGTAGCCGACATAGCCCGGTGGTGCGCCGATCAGCCGCGCCACGGAATGTTTCTCCATGAACTCCGACATGTCGATGCGCACCATGGCCTCTTCGGTGTCGAAGAGAAACTCGGCCAGAGCCTTGCACAGCTCGGTTTTACCGACACCGGTCGGGCCGAGGAACATGAACGAGCCACTCGGCCGGTTAGGATCCGACAGCCCGGCTCGAGACCGGCGCACGGCGTTGGACACTGCCACCACCGCCTCTTCCTGACCAATCACGCGCTGGTGCAGCAGGCTTTCCATCTTCAGCAGTTTGTCACGCTCGCCTTCGAGCATCTTCGACACCGGAATGCCGGTCCACTTGGACACCACTTCGGCAATTTCTTCTTCGGTGACCTTGCTGCGCAGCAACTGGTTTTCGCTCTTGCCGTGCTGGTCGACCATTTGCAGGCTGCGCTCCAGATCCGGGATCACCCCATACTGCAGCTCGGCCATGCGGTTGAGGTCGCCTTTACGGCGGGCCGCTTCCAGTTCCTGACGGGACTGTTCGATCTTTTGCTGGATCTGCGCCGAGCCCCGGACTTCAGCTTTCTCCGAATTCCAGATCTCCTCGAGATCGGAATATTCGCGCTCATGGCGAACGATCTCTTCCTGCAACCTTTCCAGGCGTTTCTTCGCCGCTTCGTCGCTTTCTTTTTTCAAGGCCTGGGATTCGACCTTGAGTTGAATCAGGCGCCGCTCCAGCCGATCCAGCACTTCCGGCTTGGAGTCGATTTCCATGCGAATGCGGCTGGCGGCTTCGTCGATCAGATCGATGGCCTTGTCCGGCAACTGTCGATCCGTGATGTAGCGGTGGCTGAGCTTGGCCGCCGCGATGATCGCACCATCGGTAATCGCCACCTTGTGGTGAACTTCATAGCGTTCTTTAAGGCCGCGCAGGATGGCGATGGTGTCTTCTTCACTCGGTTCCTCCACCAGCACTTTCTGGAAACGCCGCTCCAGCGCCGCGTCCTTCTCTATGTATTGGCGGTATTCGTTGAGCGTTGTCGCGCCGACGCAGTGCAACTCGCCACGGGCCAGCGCAGGCTTGAGCATGTTGCCGGCGTCCATCGAACCTTCGCCCTTGCCCGCGCCGACCATGGTGTGCAATTCGTCGATGAACAGAATGATCTGCCCTTCCTGCTTGGACAATTCATTGAGCAAGGCTTTGAGCCGCTCTTCGAACTCGCCACGGTACTTGGCACCGGCGATCAGCGAACCCATGTCCAGGGACAACAGTCGCTTGCCCTTGAGGCCATCCGGCACTTCGCCATTGATGATGCGCTGGGCCAGGCCTTCGGCGATGGCGGTTTTACCCACGCCAGGCTCACCAATCAGCACCGGGTTGTTCTTGGTGCGGCGTTGCAGCACCTGGATTGTGCGGCGGATTTCGTCGTCACGGCCGATCACCGGGTCAAGTTTGCCTTCCTCGGCACGCTTGGTCAGGTCGACGGTGTATTTGTCCAGCGCCTGACGGGACTCCTCGTGGTTGGCGTCGTTGACCGCTTCGCCGCCACGCAGGTTGTTGATGGCATTCTCCAAGGCTTTCTTGCTCACGCCCTGGCCGAGCAACAGCTTGCCCAGCTTGCTGTTCTCATCCATGGCGGCGAGCAGCACCAGCTCACTGGAGATGAACTGATCACCCTTTTGCTGGGCCAGGCGGTCGGCTTGGTTGAGCAGTCGCGCCAGATCCTGGGACATGTTCACGTCCCCTGTCGGATTCTGGATCTTGGGTAGCTGGTCGAGTTCTTTGGCCAGCTCTTTACGCAGGCTGCTCACGTCAAAGCCCACCTGCATCAGCAGTGGCTTGATGGAGCCGCCCTGCTGCTCGAGCATGGCTTGCATCAGATGCGCCGGCTCGATGCCGGGATGGTCCAGGCCGACGGCCAACGACTGGGCATCGGACAGGGCCAATTGCAACTTACTGGTTAAACGGTCAATACGCATGGGTCACCTTCCTTTTGAGCAGGCCGGACCTGAAAAACATCCTGAATGAAGAAACCTGCCAGATACCGCTATAGATGTGGACGATTCTGGAAGATTCAAGCAGTGCGCTATTGATACAGATCAGAGAAGTCTAGCGCTCGAGCCAGATCAGGGAGGCGAAGCGACCGGTACGCGGGTTGCGCCGGTAGGAAAAGAACCGTGGGTCGGTCACCGTGCATTGGCCGCCCCCATAGACCGCCGTAACACCGCGCGCCGCCAGCCGCAGACGAGCCAGGGCATAGATGTCGGCCAGCAATTTGCCGGTGTTGTGGCTCGGGACGAAGGCTTGCGCCGCCTGTGGCAACTGCGCGACGAAGGCTTCCCGCACCTCGGGCCCGACTTCGAAGGCTTGCGGGCCGATGGCCGGGCCGAGCCAGGCGAGGATTTCATCGGCGGGCACTTCCAGACTGTCCAGCGTAGCTTCCAGTACGCCGTTCGCCAGCCCGCGCCAACCGGCATGGGCTGCCGCGACGCGGGTGCCGGCACGGTTGCAGAACAGCACCGGCAGGCAGTCCGCCGTCATCGCCGTGCAGGCGATACCCGGTGTGGCTGTCCAGCTGGCATCGGCGGTGGCCACCCGAGCCGGATCAGCCTCGACCACGGTAATACCGTGGACCTGCTGCAACCAGGCCGGACGGATGGCCAATCGATCGGTGAGGCGGCGACGGTTCTCAGCGACGGCCGCAGGCTCATCGCCCACATGGTCGCCCAGGTTGAGGCTGTCGAACGGCGCCAGGCTGACGCCGCCGGTACGGGTAGTGACGCAGGCCTTTACCCAGGCCGGTGCGGGCCAGTCGGGTATCAGCCAGTCACTCATCCGATGAACGCCTCGCGGTCTTGCTTGAGCAACGTCAGCAGCCAGACAAAATCATCCGGCAGCGGCGATTCCCAGCTCATGCGCTTGCCGGTAGTCGGATGATCCAGTTCCAGGAAACGCGCATGCAGCGCCTGACGCGGGAAACTCTTCAGCGATTCGACCATGGTCTGGCTGGCAGCCGGTGGAATGCGGAAGCGACCGCCGTAAGCCGGGTCGCCCACCAACGGGAAGTTGATGTGGGCCATGTGCACGCGGATCTGGTGGGTACGGCCGGTTTCCAGCTTGACCCGCACGTGCGTGTGGGAACGGAAACGCTCCAGCACGCGATAGTGGCTGACCGCCTGCTTGCCGCCTTCCATCACGGCCATACGCTGGCGCTGCTGGCCGTGACGGCCAATGGGGGCGTTGATCTTGCCACCGGCGGTGACCACACCGATCACGATGCACTCATAAATGCGGCTGACGCTGCGGCTTTGCAGCTGTGTGACCAGTTGTGTCTGCGCCTGAATGGTCTTGGCCACCACCATCAGACCGGTGGTGTCCTTGTCCAGGCGGTGCACGATGCCGGCACGGGGCACGTTGACGATGTCCGGCACGTGGTGCAGCAAGGCGTTGAGCAGGGTGCCATCGGCATGACCGGCGGCCGGATGCACCACCAGGCCCGCAGGCTTGTTGATCACCAGGATGTCGTCGTCTTCATAGACGATGTCCAGGGCAATGTCCTGGGCGACCCATTCTCCCTGGGCCTCCTGTTCGGCAGTCAGTTCGAGGATAGCGCCGCCATGGACGATGTCGCGCGGGCGGATCACCGCCCCATCCACAGTCAGGCGGCCGTCCTTGATCCAGGCGGAAAGGCGCGAGCGCGAGTGCTCGGCGAAGAGTTGTGCGGCGACTTGATCGAGGCGTTGGCCGCCCAATTCGGACGGCACCTCTGCGCGAAGTTCTATTTTATCGGACATGCTCGGACTAGGCGTCGGCACAGCCTTTGGTTTCGGCTGCGCGCTTGTGGTTAAATACGGCGTCTTTTGCCCCGAGGCTTCTCAACGGGGCGCTCATCATAACAGGACGGCCCCGCCCAAGACAGCGGCCGTCATAGGGACGCAAGCCGCCATGCAAGTGAAACACCTGCTGCTGATCGCCATCCTCGCATTGACTGCTGCTTGCTCGTCGAAGGAAGTCGTAGACGAAAACCTGAGCGAAGTCGAACTGTACCAACAGGCGCAGACCGACCTGGACAACAACAGCTATACCAGCGCCACGGCCAAGCTCAAGGCCCTGGAGTCGCGGTATCCGTTTGGTCGCTATGCCGATCAGGCCCAGCTGGAGCTGATCTACGCCAACTACAAGAACGCCGAGCCGGAAGCTGCGAAATCCGCCGCCGAGCGCTTCATTCGTCTGCACCCGCAGCACCCGAACGTCGATTACGCTTACTACCTCAAGGGCCTGACCTCCTTCGACCAGGACGTCGGCCTGCTGGCGCGCTTCCTGCCGCTGGACATGACCAAGCGGGACCCGGGCGCCGCGCGCGACTCCTACAACGAGTTCGCCCAGCTGACCAGCCGCTTCCCCAACAGCCGTTATTCGCCGGACGCCAAGCAGCGCATGATCTACCTGCGCAACCTGCTGGCGGCCTACGAAATCCACGTGGCTGACTACTACCTGACCCGTCAGGCCTACGTCGCCGCTGCAAACCGTGGCCGCTACGTGGTGGAAAACTTTCAGGAAACCCCATCGGTGGGCGACGGCCTGGCGGTGATGACCGAGGCTTACCAGCGCCTGCACCTGGACGATCTGGCGGCCACCAGCCTGGAAACCCTCAAGCTAAACTACCCGGATCACCCGTCCCTGGAGGATGGTCAGTTCACCCCGCGTGTTGCCGAAGCCGACAACCGTTCGTGGCTGAGCAAGGCGACCCTGGGCCTGATCGAATCCCGTCCTCCCCTGCCGCCGGGCGAAACCCGCGCCAACCAGGACGTGCAGCGTCAGTTCCAGGATGCCAAGGAAGCCATTCCCAACGAGCTCAAGCCCAAGGACGCCGATGGCAACGTGATCGAGGAAGAAGAGCCCGAGAACGAATCCAGCGATCGCTCCTGGTTCAGCTACATGACCTTTGGTCTGTTCGACTGAGGCCAGGCACCCGTAAAAAGGGAGACCCACGGGTCTCCCTTTTTTGTGCCTGGATTTTATAGCGCTGTGCGCCGTTCCTGTCCTTGGCTAAACTGCCTGATCATTAGCCAAAAAGCCGCCCATCATGCTTCGTTTACTGTTCTGGATCGCCCTGATTGCCGCCGCGATATGGTTGTGGCGCAAGTTCAAGGGCGCCTCTGCCGCGCCGCGTTCCCCTCGGGAACAGGACGCACCGCCCATGGTCCGTTGCGCCCATTGCGGTGTGCACCTGCCACGAGATCGGGCACTGGCCCTCGAACAACAGTGGTATTGCAGCCAGGCTCACCTCGAGCAAGGCCCGGGCACTCGTGACCGCTGAGCAAGCCTCAAGTCCTCGCGTCAAACAGGCGCAGCGCCTGCTGCGTCTCTATCACCTGTACCGTCTAAGCATCGGCATCACCTTGGTGCTGCTGATCTCCAGCAACATGGACAACCGCTTGCTGGAGTTCGCCAACAACGATTTGCTGCGCAGCGGCAGTTGGTTGTACCTGGTGCTGAACATCCTGTTGGTGGTGTTTCTTGAAAATACCCGCCGCCCAGCCCGGCTGTTCGGCCTGGCTCTGACCGACGTGCTGTTGTTGTCGTGGCTGTTCTACGCGGCCGGCGGCGCCCCCAGCGCCATCGGTAACCTGCTCATCGTCTCGGTGGCCATCGGCAATACGCTGTTGCGAGGCCGAATTGGCCTGTTGATTGCCGCTGTCGCCACGCTGGGCATCGTCGGATCAAGCTTCTTCCTCGACCTCAGCGATTCGAGCCGTCCCAGCAGTTATCTGCAGGCCGGCACCCTGGGAGCCTTGTGTTTTGCCGCCGCGCTGCTGGTGCAAGGCCTGACCCGACGCCTGGAAGCCAGTGAAATCCTGGCCGAACAACGGGCCAGCGAAGTGGTTGGCCTGGAGGCGCTCAACGCACTGATCCTGCAACGCATGCGCACCGGCATCCTGGTGCTCGATCGCCAGCGTCGGGTGCAATTGGCCAATGAAAGCGCGTTGAATCTGTTGGGCATGCACGATCTGGTCGGCCAGCGGCTCGACGATTGCTCAGGCGCCCTGGTGGAGCGCCTGCAACTGTGGTTGAACAACCCCAGCCTGCGTCCGCAAAGCCTGACCATTAACGGCACCGGCCTTACCTTGCAACCGAGTTTCATTGCGCTGGGACATCACGATCAGCATCAGATCCTGGTCTTCCTCGAAGACCTGGCCCAAGTGGCCCAGCACGCCCAGCAGCTGAAACTCGCCTCCCTGGGGCGCCTCACCGCCGGTATCGCCCATGAAATCCGCAATCCGTTGGGGGCAATCAGCCATGCGGCGCAATTGCTGCGCGAGTCCGAGGAACTGAACGACGCAGATCGGCGTCTGACGCAGATCATCCAGGATCACTCCCAACGAATGAACCGCGTCATTGAAAACGTCCTGCAACTGTCTCGTCGCCAGCAAACCACGCCGCAACGCCTGGATCTACGGATCTGGCTCGACCAGTTCGTCCGACAAGCCCGGGAAAACGCGGCTGGGCATCAGCACTTGCACCTGAGCATCGACCCGGGCGACTACATCACGCTGATGGACCCCGATCAGTTGACCCAGGTGCTCGACAACCTGCTGCGCAACGCCTGGCGTCACAGCGCGATGGCCCATGAAGAGGCCGAGGTCTGGCTCAAGCTGTTCATCGATCCCCACAGCCAGCTGTCCACGCTGGACATTATCGACAACGGCCCCGGCGTGACGCCGGACCAGCAAGCGCATTTGTTCGAACCCTTTTTCACTACCAGCAGCCAGGGCACCGGCCTTGGGCTCTATCTGTCCCGTGAGCTGTGCGAAAGCAACCAGGCCCGCCTAGACTTCAAACCACGCCAAGGCGGCGGCTGCTTTCGCATCACTTTTGCTCACGGACGGAAACAGATTTGACTACACGCTCACGGCAACGAATCCTGATCGTCGATGACGAACCGGACATCCGCGAACTCCTGGACATTACCCTGGGCCGGATGAAACTCGACACCCGCAGCGCCGAAAACCTTGCCCAGGCCCAGGCCCTGCTGGCTGAAGACACCTTTGACCTATGCCTGACCGACATGCGCCTGCCCGACGGCACTGGCCTGGAACTGGTGCAACATATCCAGCAACGCTACCCGCAATTGCCCGTGGCAATGATCACCGCCTACGGGAGCCTGGAAACCGCCATCGACGCCCTCAAGGCCGGCGCCTTCGACTTTCTGACCAAACCGGTCGACCTGGGTCGGCTGCGGGAGCTGGTCACCAGCGCACTACGCCTGCCGTCAGTCGCCATCCCGGCGGCGTCCATCGAGCGCTGTCTGCTGGGCGACTCCCCGCCGATGCACAACGTCCGCAAACAGATCGAAAAACTCGCTCGCAGTCAGGCGCCGGTCTACATCAGCGGGGAATCGGGTTGCGGCAAAGAGCTGGTCGCCCGATTGATCCATGAGCAAGGCCCGCGTTCCGCCCAGCGTTTTGTGCCGGTCAACTGTGGGGCGATTCCCACGGAACTGATGGAAAGCGAGTTTTTCGGCCATCGAAAAGGCAGCTTCAGCGGCGCCATCGAAGACAAACCCGGACTGTTCCAGGCCGCCCACGGCGGGACCTTGTTCCTTGACGAAGTGGCCGACCTGCCCCTGGCGATGCAAGTCAAATTGCTGCGGGCCATCCAGGAAAAGGCTGTGCGTGCCGTTGGCGGACAGCAGGAAGAAGTGGTTGATGTACGAATTCTTTGCGCCACCCACAAGGACCTGGACGCCGAAGTCAGCGCCGGGCGCTTTCGCCAGGACCTGTACTATCGACTCAACGTCATCGAACTGCGCGTCCCGCCGCTGCGCGAACGCCGCGAAGACATCGAACCGCTCGCCAATCACACCCTCCAGCGCCTGGCCGCCAACACCGGCAGCCCCGCGGTCAAGCTCCATCCCCAAGCGCTGGACGCCCTTCGAAACTACCGCTTCCCGGGCAATGTTCGGGAACTGGAAAACATGCTCGAACGCGCCTACACCCTTTGCGAGCACCAGTTGATCGAAGCCCATGACCTGCGTTTGGCCGAGGGCATCAGCACCGCCGACGCCGGCAGCCCCGATCTGATGCGGGTCGATAATCTGGAAGACTATCTGGAGGACGTCGAACGCAAACTCATCCTCCAGGCTTTGGAGGAAACCCGCTGGAACCGCACGGCGGCGGCGCAGCGGTTGAAGTTGTCGTTTCGGTCGATGCGGTATCGGTTGAAGAAGTTGGGGTTGGATTGAGCCCCGGCTTTCAAGCCCACGCTGCCCCCGTGGCGAGGGAGCTTGCTCCCGCTGGGCTGCCGTAGGAGCTGTCGAGTGCAACGAGGCTGCGATCTTTCCCCAAACGCTTGAGTCTCAAGCGAAAGATCAAAAACTCGTCCGAACGCGGCCCGAGCCCTCGGCAGCGCCTACCGCAGCCCAGCGGGAGCAAGCTCCCTCGCCACAGGTTCTGTGTTCGCCTTGGCTGCTTTTCTAGCCCTTCGCCACGGGTACCTGCTCGTCCAGCACGCGATTGGCCAATAACTCACTCAGCTCGATCAGTTGTTGCACTCCCAATGCAACATGCCGTCGCGAGCCTTCGAGTTCGAAGGCCAGGTCGCTGACGGTTGCGTTGGCTGAGGCCAGGGTTTCGCTGAGGTTGGCGAGCAGGCATTCGGTGTCGATGCCTTCCACGACGGTGAATAGCTGGTTTGAGGGTGGTTTCTTTTTGGCTTCGGGCTTTGGGGCTAGGTAATAGTCGAGGGCGCGTTGGGCGGCTTCGTCGAGCTTTTTGGGGTTAAGGCTGGCGTTGGGAGAAGCGTTATTGGTTTCTGAAGGTGATGGAGGTTTGTTACACATTGCGGTACTCCAAAGGGGGAATGGATTACCAAGTTTTCGGGCCGCGACGCCCGGACGCTGAATTGGCAGCGACGGGAAAAAGGTTAGCCAGAGTTCTTCCCACCCGGCAACCGCCGGAACTCGTCGGAAAATTCGGCTCGAATTAGGGGCTTTGTCCGACCCTTCCCACAAATTCTGGTTGGTTGTCAGGCTGCCTTCGTGAGTGTGTATATCCGTTTCTGCGGTAACGGCCACTTATGGTTCCGCTCTTACAGCGGGTCACTTTTGGAAGAGCCGGGTGCCGGACCAGCCAAAAGTAACCAAAAACGCTCTGCCCCACCACTCGGCACCTCGCTTAGGCTCGGTGTGCCCTCACTCCGGCATTGCTCCGTGGGCCCGCCGCGAAGGGCCATCCATGGCCCAGCGCGGCTACCTCGGCATCCATGCCGAGGTAGCCACTGCGCAACGCCTGCGTTCGGCCAGCGTGGTTAACGGGGCGCCGAGATCAACGTCCTCCGCGAGGCGGCCTGACAGCCGGCCTGGTTTTGTGCGGACGCGTTTCTCCTGTGGGAGCGAGCCTGCTCGCGATAGCGGTACCTCGGTCACATCGAGGATGGATGGGCTCCCACACGGGGATAGGGATACGACCGGGAGAAACAGGTCGGCTATCAGGCCGCCTCGCGAGCAAGCTTTGCTCCCACTGGTCCAACCCAAACAAGTCCGATTGGT
>NZ_FOPO01000009.1:154444-319309 GCF_900113505.1 Pseudomonas sp. NFACC45 | reverse complement strand
ACCGTGCGCGGGCGTGACGGCATGGCCGAGGCGTCGATGCAGGTGCGTGATGCGCAATTCCAAACGGACCTGGGCGAGCCCAAAGTGCTGACCGCTGACGGCGACTGGTTCATTGAGCTTCCGGTGCTGGAGTTTCGTACCTACACCCTCGACGCGCAGCAAACCTTGCGTGGGCAAGCCTCCGAGCGCAGTGAGACGGTGACCTTCACGGTGGTGGTGTTGCCGCCGGAGTTTGACGTGCCGCAGCCGGGCGGCAATCTGCCGCGCAGCATGACATTGTCTGGCACAGGCATGTCGGGCGGGCGGGTTGATATCTGGCTGCAAGGCGCAAGCGAACCGTTGATCGAGGATGTTTTTGTCGGCGCCGATGGCTGGAAAGCGCAAGTGACCCTTCCCGTTGGCGAGACCACCATTCTGGCTCGGCAACGCTTCGAAGGTCGCCCCTCCAAAGACACCGCGCCGTTGACCTTCAACGTGGTTCCTGCTGCCCCGTACATTGAAACCCCGGCCACCGACGAGCACATTGGCCGGCGCGTGGTGGTGTCCGGTTTCGGTGTGCCGGGCGACACCGTGACGGTGAAACTGGGCGACGCCGCGCGCACGGTGCTGGGCAGCAGTCCGGTGCTGGAAGACCGCACCTGGTCGCTGACGGTGGTGTTCGATCAACCCGGCGGCCCCTACGGCCTGATGGCCGTGGCGTCGAGCGAGGGGTTTGATTCCGCCGATTCACCGGCGCGGGCGGTGGTGTTGGGCACCTATCTGCCTTCCATCGAGGTGCCCATGGCCGGAGCCTGGGTCGACAACCCGGTCCAGTTCGAAGGCGAGGGCCGGCCAGGCATCGGGCAGGTGGTGAGCTGGTTCAATCCGGATCAGATCTGGGCTTCGGGGCTTAACGTCGAAACCGGTGGTTGGCAGGGCGGGGCAGCGCAATCGCTGTCCGCTGGCGGCCACTGGTGCCGGTTCAAGCAAACCCTCACCGACACGGCGGACGGCGCAACGGTTTCCGATTGGGTTGAGAGCGAACGCTTCGAAGTCCTGCCGCCCACTCGCCCGACCCAGGCGCCCAACTCCCGATAGACGGTCATGAAACCTGTCGGTTCTGACAGTAGACGGCTTCGGCCCTTAAGCGCCCAATCATGTTAACCAAACGCTCGACCTGACGGCTTCCTCGGGCCGTTGCGGGCCGACATCGAATGCGAGGACTCGTTCATGGCTGATTCGCGCCCTGCTTTACAGCTGCTGACTCAGGTGTTCAGTGAGCAACAACTCACACATTACTCGACACTGCAGACGTACCTCGAAGAGGGTGGTTCGATTTTTGCGCTGGTGGAAAAGGGCGGGCAGGGATTGGTGAGGGACTTTGGCGTGAGCCCCGATGATGCCCGTCAGTTGTTACGGCGCTTTAACAGCATGGCCATTTACCTGCGGCGTCAGTTCATCGAACACAGTCTGTACGGTTCTGCAAAAGAACGGCGGCGGGCAAGCAGTGGCTTGCTGTCGATGGTTCAAGGCCCCAGTTTTGAACTCCTGTTTGACCCTAGGTTCGACAGTCTATGCCCACCCCAGGCGCTGGAGTCTATCGCCTCACCCGTGGCGTATTTGATTGAGTTGATGAGGTGGATCGAGCAACGCATCGAAGCGGCGTCGAACCATATGCTCAAGCTGCCATTGCATGACCGGCGCAAAGACCTGAAGCCGCTGAGCATTGATTTCAACGCGGTGCATCAATCGGTGTCATCGGTGGACATCATCGTCCCGGTGCTGGAAAAGTTTATCGATCTGGCGCCAGAGAACCTTGAGCAGGCCATGATCGAGGCGCGCTACCCCAATGGGCTTCCTTACTACCAGCATTGGGTTACGGTGGATACGGTCGCCCGCCATCATGGTTTGTCGGTGGGCAGTTTTGCCCAGCACGTGAGCCCGTCCTTTCCTTACTTTTTCCAGACTCAGGCCTGGTACGGCGATGCAGGACCTGCCCTGGCCCATGCGTCGCGGCTGGGGCCTTATCAGCGGCGCTTGCTCACGGAGGCGGCTGCAAAGCTCGCCGACCGCGAAGTCTTTTATAGGCAGAACTTTGGCACGGATGACTTGACATGGCAGGACCTCAACGAGGTGCCGTTCTTCGGCGAACGGACCAAACTCGACACCCAGGGGCTCGAGGCCCTGCTGTCGGTACGCGGCTTCGCGCCAATACGTTCGGCCAATGTGACCTACTTGTCGCAAACGGAACCCGACGTGCCGGAAAGCGGGCGCTCGGGGTCGGTTTACCTCAATGCCAACAACCACCCGGGTGTCAGTATTGTGGGCAGCGCAGACGATCTTGCGTTCCTGCACAGGCTGTCAGTGAGCCCAGATGATGCCGCCGGACTCGCACATTACGACCGAATGAATCGCAAGTTGCGCCTGGATCAATGGCTGGCACTGCCGAGCGAGCAGGTGGATGGGCTGCTGGTGGCGGCCATCAAGGCTGAAGTGCGCGGTGGTGCGCCGGCCGGCGACTGGTGGATCACCGAACAAGTCGTGCATGCGCTGGGGTTGTTTCAATCATTGCGCGAGCGCTGTGAGTGTCCGGTGGACGATTTTGCGGTGTTCATCGACGAGTTGTCGATTTACGGTCGCGGTGAAGCGCTCTCCCAATTCGATCAGGTCTTCAATGACCAGGGCGACTACCGTGAACCCTTGAAGCTCGATGACGGAACGTTTCCGATCGTGCCGGCACCGGAGGTGCCCGACCTGACCGTGAGCCAGCTGTGCAGCGCGTTGGGCATCGACCTGCAGACCTACAACTACCTGGCCGTGGCGATTGCCAAGGCTCATGGCATCGCCGGCGACAGTCTGCCGCGTAATCTGGCGATCATGTCCAGCTTCTACCGCATGGTGAAGCTGCCCCGACTGTTGGGCATCACCCCGGTCGAAGGCGTGTTGTTGCTGACGGTGCTGGGTGGAGAACTTTGGCTCAACGGCCTGGCGGGTGTGCCCCTGATCCATTCCAGCGCCAGCGACAGCCCGGATGCGCTGAACCTCATCCATGCCATGCAATTGTGTGTGGACTGGTGCGCCGACCACGACCTGCCGGTGCTTTGGATGGTGCAGCAGGTCTCGTCGCCCTCCGTGCTGGACACCTCCCTGGACGCTGAGGGGCGGCTTTTTGAACAGCTGCTCAACCTGTTGCCCGGCGCACTGCTCACCCACTCGGCGATCCTGATGGCCGGGGTGCCGGCGATGGCGGGCGCCAGCTGGCTGGAGTTGTTGGGGATGCAGACGATCTTGGTCGAGTCTGACGGGCTGGTGACGTCACGGCCGGGCACCGAGGCTCAATACCTGGAGTTTGCCCGAGAACAGCTTAATCAAGCCGTGACCATTGGCCTGGGTGACCAATATGAGTTGGAGCGGCCCGCCATTGTCGAGAGAATGCTCGCCGTGGTGCTGGAGGCCAGGGACGCCCAGATGTCGGTGGTCAAGGAATGCCTGGCGGTTTACACCGGGGTCAGTGCGGAGCAGGCATTTGAGGTGCTGGCGTGGGCCAATTCAACGGTGAGCCGGCTGCTGCGCCAGGTGCTCGACCGTGACCTTTCGAGTCTTGACGGCAGGGTGAAGGGCCGTAACGCATTGACTGACCCATTGCTTGCGCTGTTGGCCGATGTACGCCGGCGCAGTGCGGTGGTGGCGAAACTGGAGCTGGGTGCCGTTGTGTTGCGCGAGTATCTGGATTACGGCCATAAAGCCTGGCTGGACCAGGACGACAAGCATGCATTCACCCTGCGCACGCTGTACTACCTGACCACCCTCAACCGTGCGTTTGAGCTGAGCGACCAACCGGCGCAGACGCTGCTCGACTACCTGCGCGAGGTCAATGCGCTGCCTTCTCCAATAGGGGGGCACGCGCTGCGTCTGGCCGAACAGGCGGCGTCCATCCGCCTGGCCGGGTTTTTTGACTGGAGCGTGCAAGAGGTGCGCGAGTGCGTCAGCCGTTTCGATTCTGCGCACAAAATCCTGAAAAACCTGCCTCAACTGGATCTGCTGATGCGGGTGCGGGTGCTGGCGGCGCGCACCGGCATGGATGCCTTGACGATTTTCCTGATGGGCGGGCTGCCAGAAGAGGTCGACAAGCCGGCCTACAAAGAGGCCGCCGAGCATGCCTTGCTGAGCCTGTCCGAATCCGATCGGCCGTTGGTGACCTTCACCGGGGATCTGAAGCAACTCGTTACCGTGACTTGCGTCGCGGACACTGACACGGTGGTGGCTGCGGCTGGGGAAAAAATCACCTTCACGGTCACCCTCAAGGACAGCGACGGCAACCCGTTGGTCGGGGTCAACGTTTACTGGAGCGCCGAGCTGGGGACCATTGAAACCGAGGCGACGACTACCGAAGGCGTGGTTCTGGCCGAGTACATACCGGGCAAGGTGTTGGGGTGGGACACGCCGCAATTCTGGCTCGATCTGTTTGAACGCGAGCATGCCCCTACCGTCCTGGTCACGATCGATCATCTCGAAATACGTATCCCAAGAGCGTACATGTCACCGGTACCACTGGATACGGTTCCCTTCGGTCAGGAAGTCGAACTTTACGCCACTATCCAGGACGCTCATGGAAACCTTGCGAAAAACCATCTCGTACGCTGGTTAACCGAGGATATGGACGGTGGGCAAGGTACGGTGGTTTATCGACCGGACCAGTCCTTCACCAATCAGGAGGGTATGGCTCGAACATTTGTGTCCAGCCCTACCGGCGGGAGGTTCATGATCACCATTTATCCTGAAGGTGACGTGACCGCTGATTTCCCGCCCATCACCTTTGAAAGCGAGGAGCCAGCGCCATGACACTGAACACGATGAGCGACTTGCTCGAAAAGCGTCGGACCGCCCTGATCGAATACAGCCTCGGGCATGTTGGGAAAAGTGGCGCCAATCCTCCGTACAACTTCCTGCGTACCCCGGCGGATCTGTTCGAACTGCTGCGCCTGGATCCGTTGGACAGCTACCCGGTGCAGAGCTCCTGGGTCGCCGAAGCGACCAGCTGCGCCCAGCAGTTCATCCATGCCGCCTACCGCAAACTGGAACCCGGCTATGCCGACACCGAGTTCGACAAGCGGGACCTGGCCACCTGGGAACTCTACAACAACTACCCGGATTGGTCGGCGCTGCAAATGATCGCGCTGTACCCGGAAAATTTCATCAACCCCTTCGTGCGGCAGCGCAAGACCAGCCTGTTCAAGGCCCTGGAAAACAACCTCAACCAGGCCCACTTGAACAGCGATTCGGTTCAGGTGGCTTTGCAGGAGTACCTGCAAACGTTCGAGCAAACCTGCAACCTGGACGTGCTCAGCAGCTACATGGACAGCGTCTCGCCCGCCCGGGCCGATTACTACTTTGTCGGCCGTCAGCGGGTGCCGCCTTACCAGTATTTCTGGCGCAAGGCCGAGGTCGAGCTCTCCCCCAGTTGCACAGCCATTAACCCGGCGGCCTGGAGTGAGTGGCTGCCGGTGGATACGCCGACGGGCGTGAATATCCTGGATATCCGACCGGTGTTCTGGAGCGGACGGCTGTGCCTGGTCTGGGCTGAATGGCAGTACAAGGTAGAAGGTAGCGGTGATCAAAGCGTGCCGCACCGTCTGGACGTCAGAGTGGCGTTCATGGCCCAGAACGGTCGTTGGTCGGCACCGCTGAGCCTGCACAGTGGCGAGTATGAGGAGGACCGTTCCGAAGGCGCCCGCCTGATTGCCATCGTGTGGGCCGACCACTACCACCCCAAGGGCAAGCTGGGGGTTTTGTTGACTAACGGCAGGGCTGATAACGACCCCGAACGCCTCAAGGTGATAGCCGTGCGTGATGTGCTGTTCCGCCCTGTGACCTGGGATGATGGGCACTGGTTGGAGCAGGCTGCTTACCAGCGCTTTATCAGTGCAAATACGGTCCAGCACCCGCTGACGAATCAGCCGACCATGGTCAAGACCGTCGAGGGTGCAGGGGGCACGCTGACGCCGTACCTGGGTTTGCAGGCTGTGGTGTTTCGCGTCTTGGACGATGATGTTCTCATGGTGCAAGGTTTTTTGCGGCCCTCCGGTCAAACCGGCAGCGCTGTGTTTGATTTGACCTTGGACCACAAGGATGGCAGTGACCCGGACCCGATTACCGTCACCAAGTCGGTTGCCGGAGGCTGGAGTACCGAATGGCAGGTCTTTAGCCGGAGCAAAGGTTCATGGAACAAGCCTGTCTTTTCCTTTGGTACTAAAACCGGCGGCTATGGGCGTATAAACGTTGAACTGACCATTATCAACGTCACGAAGTTTCCTCCCGCGTCACTGCTCAAAAATAGCCTGGATGCGGCGCAGTTCCTCTCTCTCAACCAGGCCGAGCTGACCCTTAAATACGCCCGCCTGAATTCGCTGTTCGGCCCCGAGCTGGTGCAGCGCTCGAATATTTCTGTCGATGCGGTGCTGGATTGGGACACGCAGTTTCTGGCGGAGCCGCCCCCGGAATCCCAAACGATCAGCGAGCCCAACGGTGCCTTTGACGGGGCTAACGGGCTGTTTTTCTGGGAGCTGTTTTTCCACCTGCCGCACCTGGTGGCCACACGCTTGCGCATCGAAGACCGGTTCCTGGAGGCGCAGAACTGGCTGCATTACCTGTTCGATCCGCAAGCGCCGGCCGACCCTGGCGATGACCCTCAATACCCCCATCCCAAACCGGCGTATTGGCGCTGCCGTCCCTTGAGCGGTTCGGGCAACCTGGGCTGTGAAACCCAGGCGCCCACCGACCCTGACGCCATCGGCTATTCGGCGCCCAAGCACTTTCAAATCCTGGTGTTCTCCGATTACGTCAGGAACCTGATGGCCTGGGGAGACTGGTATTACCGCCAACTCACCCGTGACAGTCTGGTGGCGGCCAAGCTGTGTTACGTCCAGGCCGAATTCCTGATGGGCAAGGCACCGGCGGTGCGAACGGTCAACCGTTGGGAAACCGACACGGTGGACAGCCTGATCAACAAAAGCACGTCGCGACCGGATCTTGAGGCGTTTGAGCAACACTTCGCCTTCAGCCTCGCGGACTTTCCCGCTGCCGCCGAAGCACCGCCGTTGCTGGGGCTGTTGGCCAACGATCCCTTCAAACCGCCGATCAATGAACAGTTGCTCGCACTGTACGACTTGCCCGGCCAGCGCCTGCATAACCTGCGCAATAACCTCACCCTGGACGGCAAGCCACTGGAGGTCGCGCTGTTCAGCCCCCCCACCGATCCCAACGCGTTGCTGCGTGACCTGGCGGCCGGTGGTGCCGGTGCGCCCAGACCCATGGGCGGCCGATTGGTGGTGGGGGCGTTCCGTTGGCGTACGACGTTCGAGGTGGCATTGCGCGCCGTACAGGCACTGCAGGATCACGGCGCCCAGGTCCTGCGTTTACTCGAACAACGGGACCAGGCCGAGCAGCAGGAGCTGCAGCAAAACCATCTGGTGGAGCTGGGCGCTTATGCCCAGACCGTGCAAGAAGAGAACATCAGTCAGCTACAAGCGAGCAAGATCGCGCTGGAGCAAAGCCGGGCGGTGGCACAGGAGCGGGCAGACGCTTATGGGCGTCTCTATAAAGAAAACGTGTCGAAGGTTGAGTACGAGGTCATGGAGAGCCTGCAGCTTTCCAAAGTGCTGTCGTTGACGTCGGCCAATATCAAACCTGGAGGTGCGGTGATTGCCTCGCTGCCGACGATCTTCGGCCTGGCCAACGGTGGAAACCGTCTCGAAAAAATAGCCGACGCGGTGTGTTTCGGGTTGGATATCGCCGCGTCGGTGAAGCAAATGGACGCCGACAAACAGGCCACCACCGAGAGCTACCGTCGCCGCCGCGAAGAGTGGTTACTGCAACGTAATCAGGCGTTGGCGGAGGTGCGTGCCATCGATGCGCAAATCGTCGCCCAAGACCACGCCGTGAAAGCCACCCAAACCACCCTGGAGCAAACCCTCGTGGCCAACAGTCAGGCCGTGACGGTGTACAACTTCATCAAAAAGCGCGCGACCAATGCCGAGCTGTACGGCTGGTTGCTGGGCCAGTTCAAGGCGTTGCATTACCAGGCCTACGATGCCGTCGTCAGCCTGTGCCTCAGCGCCCAGGCGTCGCTGAGTGCCGAAACCGGTGACTATGACTCGCAGGTTCCCTTGCCCCAGGTCTGGTTGGACGAGCGCCACGGCCTGACGGCCGGCGAGCACTTGCGCGGGCATTTGATGCGTATGGAGCGCGAGTACCTGCAGCGCTATGAACGACGGTTGGAGCTGGTCAAGACCATTTCCTTGCGCCAGTTGTTCGATGATACGAGCGACCCGCAGACGGGCATCGACAGTTGGGACAAAGCGCTGGTGCAGTTATCCAAAGGGACGCTGGAGTTCAAACTCTCTCAGTTGCTGTTCGATCGCGACCACCCGGGGCACTACTGCCGGCAAATCAGCTCAGTCGAGGTCGACCTGCCTGTGCTGATCGGGCCTTATGAACATGTACGTGCCACCTTGCTGCAGATCAGCAGCATGACCGCGACCAAGGCAACCATTCCGTCGGTGGAGTACTTGCATGATCCGACGGGTAAAGTGGCGCCTTCCGATCTGCAGATCAACCTGCGCAGCGGTCAGCAGATCGCCTTGTCGATGGGGCTTGGCGACCACGGCATGGTGGCGATGAAACCCGATGACAGCATGCTCAACCCCTTCGAAAACACCGGGGTGGTTTCGCGCTGGCTGTTGAGCTTTCCAAGGCCGGACAAAGAGCCGCAGAAAAGCATGCTGCTCTCTTTGACGGACATCATCGTGCGCATCCGTTACATGGCCAGGGCCGGCGAGCCGCCGTTCGTGCGAGCCGTCGAAGATCAGATCAGCAAGACTGAAATCAAACCTATCCGCTCTTCAACCGGCGAAGGAGCAGGTCGCCATGAATAAGCCGATTATCCTGGCCAATGAAAATCTGGTGCTCAATGGCGACTTCGATTACTGGACCGACTACTGGACAGTGGGACCGATTCAGGGCTACTTGGGGACTATGAGGGAGTGGTATGAGGAGGAGACCCAGTTCGTTCGTTTCCTGACCGCCGGCAATGGGGCTTCGCTCAGTCAGGCGCTGACGGCGCCCAAGGATCCGGGCGCACAAGCTCGCTACGTCCTTACCTTCCTGTGCGAGACGAAACATACCGAATCGGGCAGGCTGGTGATTAGCAGCGATAAACAGCCGCAGGAGCAGGAAATCCTGTTGCCGCCGGGCCCAGCCCGGGATGTGGAGCAGGATCAGGCACGGCTGAGGGATGGTCAGCCACTGGTGTACAGACCCATTGTCTACAACGTCCCGCTGGACCTGCCGTTCAACGCTCAAGACACCCTCACGGTGAGTATCTACAGCCCGCTAAACGCTCCCGGTGACGTTCTCTCAGAGATCCGCATCACGCGCATCAACCTCCAGCTGCACCTTGAACCGGCGGTGATGCAAACGTTCAGGCTTGACGAGCAATCACTACCGGCAACCGGGCCTTTGTACGTGTGCCTGGGTGCCTCGGGTGACTTGGCTCATCAGCTAGCGTTCGTTCCTGATCCGGGCAATGCCTGGGTCGGCACCAGCGCCGCGTTGAGCAGCGACGATAACCCTCAGGGTGCGGTGGTCGCGACCCCGGTCTGGGGCGTGGATCACCCGTTGGATTCGGCCTGGATCCTGGACTGCCCGGCAATCGGTGAGGACGGCCCTTATCTGTTCTCGATGGACCTGGTCAACCAGTTCGCCGCCGAGGCGTATCCGGTGCAGGTGTCCCTGGGGCATCACCGGTTGGCCTTTCGTGAAGTGCTCGAGGCGGCGTATTACCCGGTGCTTGAATACGCGCAAAGTGTGCGCTTGGGGGTGCAGGTTACGTCCTATTACACCGGGCAACCCTTGAGCGACCGCACCGTGAACTGGACATCCACGACCGGGCAGGTCACCGGCGTCGCCGTCACCCGCACGGACGGCTGGGCCTACTTTGATTTTCAGCCGACGCAGGCCGGCGATGCCGAGATCCAGGCGTCGGTCGAGAGCCTGTACTACGCCTCTGGCGTCCTGACTCAAACCCTGACGGTGCGGGTGCTGGCGACGGATCCATGGAAGGATGTGCTGGCGGTGGTGGAGGGCGTTGAGTCGCGGTGGGAGGAAAAAACCGGTTACCCCAATCGCGGCTCGGATTATCCCCTGGACTTGAAACTGCCCGCCGACAGCCCCTTGCAGGGGACGCAGTTGGCGTTGCACTGGAGCGGTGATTCCCATGAGCAACTGGGCGTTGCCGTCAGCCCGGCCCTGGAAGCCCCCGTGCCGGTCACCGGCGCCGAGCTGGCCTGGACCCTGACCAGCGAAGATCAATATGACGGTCGGTTCGAGCTGCAACTGGTCTGCTCGAAACTGTTGCAGCCTTCGCCGAAAAAAGCCATGTCGCTGGCGCGCAATCTGGTCCGGGTGGGCGAAGTACGAGAGGCCAACAAGTTTCCCGTGGTGGACGAAAACGAAAGCGTACTGTTGCGGGTGCAGGTGCTGCACTTCGTGGTCAGCGGTGACGGTGATCCGGTCATCAATGCTCAGGTCGAATGGAAAACCGGGGGCGTGCCGCTATCCACCGTGACCACGGGCATTGGCGGTTGGGCCAGTGTGTTGTACACGCCGCAGAGCGCGGGGGACAAGGTGGTCATCGCCAGCATCAAGGCCCATGACGAGGCCGTGGCGGTGGAGCACCCCTTTGATGTGACGGCGATTGCCACCAGCCCCTGGAAAAACGAGGTCAGTATTCTGCTCGATGATGAGGTGGTCGAGCGCAATGCGCTCGGTGTGCTCTGTCGGCGCGGGCAGACCCACACACTCAAAGTGGTGCCCGAACCCGGCAGCACCTGGATCGGTAAAAACATCAGTTTGCATTGGCGCGGGGCCGCGCCGGATATCGGGTTGGTGCCCAGTGACCTTGGAGCGGCCAAGCCGTTGGTAGCGGCAGGCGCGCAATGGACCCTCGCCTCACAGGTCAATAGCAGCACCAGCAGCCTGTTTGAGCTGGAGTTGCGCCTTGAGAGTGTGTCGCTCGTTCGTGAGCTGACGGGGCGATTGGTCTCCGAGAATCTGACGGAAGAAGTCAGCCTGAGGCTCGACCAGATAACCGCCGCACTGGACGCACAGGCGCTTTATCCGTGCCTGGGGGCGGTTCATCGCTTTAGCGTTTTGCCCAATGCACTGAGCCCGCTGGTGGGATTGGAATCAACGCTGGCATGGTCAGGGACATCCGCCGAGGAGCTGGGGGCAACGGTTCGCCCGGCGTTGAATCTGGCGCAACCGATCAACGACGGCGGCGCAATCTGGACGCTGGACTTTACCGCCAGTCAGCAACCCGGCGAGTTTGCCCTGGCGTGGGCAGTGCCTGCGCTGGACTTCATCGCCACGGCCAAACCGATGACGCTGGCGCATAACAAGGTCAGGATCCACGCCTGGCGCGATGCGCCGGTCGACCCGGTGCCAGGCCAGGAACCTGCGTGGTTGTGGGTCCAGGTGGTTTCCCACTTCACCGGGCTTGCCGTCGATCAGGTTCCGGTGAGCTGGACAGCGGGCCGCACAAGCACGCAGCCCACTAACGCTGAAGGCTGGTCCGGTTTTGCCGTGGCGCCGGCCAGCGCCGGCACCCAGGCGGTGAGGGCCTCGGTCAGCAGTCGCTACGACGGCTACGAGGAGGAACGCCCCTTTGAAGTCACGGCGTTGGCCAGTGACCCCTGGGCGGGGCTGACGGTCCGGTTTGACGGCGCAGCGGCGCAACCCTGGGGCGAAAAAACCTACTTCCCGCGGCGCAAGGGCGAGCACCTGTTTGAGTTGATGGCCCCCGAGAACAGTCCCTTGTTTGAGCGTGAGCTGGCCCTCGGCATGACCGGAACCGGGCCCACCGAACTGGGCATCAGCTTTTTACCTGACCCCTTGGGAATGCCTCGCGAGTTTCCCCGCGAGGGCCTGCGCTTCACGCTCAAGGCCGGCGACCTGAAGGACGGCAGCTTTGCCTTGCGCCTGGCGTCCCAGCGTCTGGCCAGCCTGTCCCCGGCGAACGCAATGTCGTTGGGCGAAGGTGAGCAAGTGCTGGAGATCCGCTGGGACAGCGCTGTTCACCAGACACTGGACTGGGAGCAGGAACTGGTCGAACAGGTCAGCGTGGTCTCCTCCATCAGTGGCAAGCCGATTGCCGGGGTGACCGTGACCTGGCGCGGTGATGACCTGGGGGAAGTGACCACCGTGACCGATTATTACGGCGTGGCGCGCGTGCGTTATGTGCCCACCACGCCCGGTGCGGCGCAGTTGACCGCGACGGTGGGAGAAGGGCAGTACGCGGCATCGGTGGCGCTGTCGTACTTCTTGCACGAGCCCCGGGAAATCCAGTCGCTCACCAGCGACAAAACCAATGGTCATATCGGCGAGCTGGTTTCAGCGGTCGTGACCGTGGTGTCGGCCTTGACCGGCGAGCCTTTGGAAGACGTCGAAGTGCGGTGGGAGTACCCCCACATCACGATTGCTCCGACCAGAACCAATGCCGATGGACAAGCCCCGGTGCAGTTCAGGTTGCCGGGTGTCAGGAAGGGAAGGCTATACGCCATTGTCACGGGGGGGTACGCGGGATGGGAGGTTGCAGTCATGGTTTTTGAATTGGTACCCAATGACATGACCTGGCTTCAGGAGTTCAAGCCCTACATCAATGGCCAATCCGTAAGGTGGCCTGAAGTGGAGTTGAATCTGGTCCCCGAAGAGGTTTGCACACTGACGCTGGATTATGAATACAGCTGGTTGATCGGCGATCCGGAGGCGCAAATCCTGCTGGAATACAAGCCGGGCGAAGAGACGCAAGGGTTGGTGTTCGATCCGCCGTTGGGGCAGTTGGTGGCGATGGAGGCGGGAAGTACTTCGTTGAGTTGGTCTATTTCCACCCAGGAGACGCAGTCTGACCCGTTTGTATTGCAGTTTGATATGCCGTTGATGAGTGGGATGCCGAAGTCACCGCCGTTGCCGGGACAAATAATTCAACCGGAGTTTGAGAACAGGTTTGACGAAATTCCAGTGACTTTCGGAGGCAGTGCCTATCCCTGCCATGGCGCAAGGCATACTTTTACCGTGCGACCTCACACCACCAGTCAGTTTCTGAATAAAAATGTAAACCTGGTCTGGAGCGGGGTGCCCGCCGCAGATCTCGGTGTGGTGATCACTCCCCCCTTGCACACTGCCCAATTGCTCGGCCCCGAGGGTGTGACGTGGCAGTTGAATTTCTTGAATACGACCCAGGATGCGGATTTTTCCTTGCACATGGAGGCCGTGGAGTCGGGGGAGACGACGGAGGCATTGGCTATGTCATTGGGCAATAATCTGGTAACGGTTGAACGTTGGACGACGAGGCTGAATATGGACAGCTCAACGACGAGTCCGCCACCTGATCGTGTTAAGAGCATCCGTGCCCGCTCTCGGTATTCGAATAAAGTCGCCGCGGGGCTTGAGGTACTTGTCAACGGCGGGCCTTCCAGCATTCGCACCGATGCGCACGGTGAGGCTTCGATAGACGAATTTGGAGACGATAATTTTCATTTGTCGATCCGTAACCGTTACGACGGAAGTACCGTCTGATAATGCTTCTGACGGCCTACAGATTCCCCGCCTTCTTCCACCCCAGATACAACGTCACCAGCTCGGCCCCCAACTCCCCGGGCCGGGCTTGCAGCACCGACACACCATGGGCATTCAAGCGCTCATGCAGTTCGGCCCGGGCGTTCAAATAATCCACTGTTCCACAGTAGGTCAGGGCTTCGGGCAGGGTTTGCACCGGTGTCTGACGTAAGCGGTCGAGGGCCTCTTCCCGCAGGCTCGCCACCAGCACCCGATGCTGCTGGCCCAGGCGTTTGACGGCGGCCAGCAGTTCCTCATCGTCTTCATCGCGAAGGTTGGTCACCAGCACCACCAGGGCCCGGCGTTTTTGCCGGGTCAGCAGTTGGTTGACGGCGGCCTGGTAGTCAGCGGGGCGCTGGCTGCTGTCGAGGTCGTACACGGTGTTGAGCAGCACGTTGAGCTGGCCGCTGCCTTTGACCGGGGCGAGGTAGCGTGGCTGTTCGCTGGCGAAGGTGCTCAGGCCCACGGCGTCGCCCTGGCGCAGCGCGGTGTAGCTGAGCAGCAGGCAGGCGTTGAGGGCGTGGTCGAAGTGCGCCAGCTCGCCGTCCTGGCTGCGCATGCGCCGGCCGCAATCGAGCATGAAGATGATCTGCTGGTCGCGCTCGTCTTCGTACTCCCGGGCAATCGGTGTGCGATGGCGAGCGGTGGCCTTCCAGTCGATCTGGCGCAGGCTGTCGCCTTCGCGAAATTCGCGCAGTTGATGAAACTCCTGTCCCTGGCCCCGGCGTTGGCGCTGGCGGATACCCAAATGACTGAGCCAGTTGTCCACCGCCAATAGCTGACCGTCGTAAAGCCGGGCGAAATCCGGGTAGACACGGGTGTCGTCGCGCGCGTCCAGCAGGCGTTTGCCGTCCCACAGGCCCAATGGGCTGGGCAGGCTGACTTCGCAGTGTTCAAAGCTGAAGTGACCGCGTTTGAGCGGGCGCAGACGGTAGCCAATTTGGCTGTGTTGATCTGGTTGCAGCTCGACCGACAAGGGGAGGTTTTCGAAATCCAGGCCGGCGGGGACGTGATCGAAGACCTGAACGCTCAGTGGCTGTGCAAAGTCATGGCTGATCTGTAGCCGCACTTCGCTCCAGCGACCCAATGCCAGGCTGCCGGGCATCTGCCTTTGCACCCGGGGCGAGGGCAAGCGCTTGAGGCGCATGGCGTCGAGTATCGCCAAGGCGAGCAAGGCCAGCAGCAGTCCCCAGTGGATTGACAGCAACATCGATGGAACCGCAACGCCCAGCGCCCGCAATGCGCCCAGGATGATGCCGAGGACTAGCAGAATGGCGAGCCAGGTCAGGAGCAGGCGCGAGGGTTTCATGGGGGCGTTCCCATTGGAGAAATGCAGAGCGCGCTTTTGTGGCGAGGGGATTTATCCCCGCTGGGCTGCGAAGCAGCCCCCTGTTTTTGTCTGACACACCGCAAGGGGCCGCTGCGCGCCCCAGCGGGGATAAATCCCCTCGCCACAATGAGTTTCTCCATCATGAAATGTGTATTCACAACCGCGGCGCCGGCACTTGATCGAGCAGTTGGCCCAGCACCTGATCCACCGACAACCCTTCGATGTCCAGCTCCGGCGCTAGCCGCACCCGGTGGCGCAGGACGGCCAGGGCGCAGCCCTTGATGTCGTCCGGCACCACGAACTCGCCCCCGCGTAACAACGCCCGGGCCCGGGCGCAACGTACCAGGGCAATCGAGGCACGCGGTCCGGCGCCCAGGGTCAGGCCCGGCCAGCTGCGGGTGGTGCGGGCCAGGCGCACGGCGTAGTCGAGCACCTGATCATCCATCGGCAGGTCACTGGCGATGCGTTGCAGCGCTTGCACGTCCTTGGCCTGCAACACTGTGCGCAACGGCTGTACATCGAGCATGTCGGCCCGGGTCGAACGGCTGACCTGACGGACCATGTTCACTTCCTGGTCGGCGTCGGGGTAATCCATGCGCACCTTGAGCATGAAACGGTCGAGCTCGGCTTCCGGCAGCGGGTAGGTGCCTTCCTGTTCGATCGGGTTCTGGGTGGCGAGCACCATGAACGGTTGGGCGATGGGCAGGGCACGGCCTTCGAGGGTGACCTGGCGTTCCTGCATGGCTTCGAGCAGCGCGGCCTGGGTCTTGGCCGGGGCGCGGTTGATTTCGTCGGCCAGCAGCAGGTTGGTGAACACCGGTCCCTTGCGCAGCTTGAATTGCTCGGTTTGCAAGTCATATACCGCATGCCCGGTGAC
The DNA here is from genome assembly GCF_900113505.1 of Pseudomonas sp. NFACC45. Taxonomy (NCBI): domain Bacteria; kingdom Pseudomonadati; phylum Pseudomonadota; class Gammaproteobacteria; order Pseudomonadales; family Pseudomonadaceae; genus Pseudomonas; species Pseudomonas sp. NFACC45. Next base: position 303,452 of record NZ_FOPO01000009.1, on the reverse strand, counting down.
GTCGCTGGGCATCAGGTCGGGGGTGAACTGGATGCGCGCGAACTCGCCGCCGAAACAGCGGGCCAGGGCGCGCACCAGCAGCGTCTTGCCCAATCCCGGAACCCCTTCGAGCAAGACATGGCCGCCGGCGATCAGGGCCGTGAGCACATCGTCGATCACCGCGGCCTGGCCGACCACCGCCTTGTGCAGCTCAGTGCGGATGGCCTGGGCCAGTTGACTGGCGCGCTGGCGCTGTTGGGCGGCGTGGGTCTGGCCGCCGGCAGGTTCGTTCTGTTCAGTCATAAGGCATTCCTGAGGGTTTGCAGATGGGCGACCTGGCGGCAGAATTCAGCGCTGGACAGGCGCTGTTGCGGCCGGGGGCTTAAGGCCTGGCTGATGGCCCGCGTAGGTTGGCGGGTCAGGCGGGCGAGCACTTGCCATTGTTCGGCCACGGCCAGTTGTTCGAAACCGGGATGCAGATGGCGTGCCCGACGCAGCACGTCTTGTTGCAAGCTGTGCAGCAGATGCTGCCGGCCATTGTGCCGCAGATGAAAACCGGCGCTGGCCTGCAAGTGCTCCTCCAACTGACGCCGCGCTTTGGGTGCCGGTTGTTGCAGGGGGCCCTGACGCACCGCCGAACGCCAGAGCCAGAGGGCGATCAACGCCAGCAGCGCCACCAAGGCCTGGGGGAAATAGCGGAGTAACAGGGCCAGCAAGTTGTCGTGGTCGATGTCGTACAGCAGCGTGACGTTCGTGTCGGCGCTCAAATACCAGAGCAGCCAGGCGTTGTCGTATTGGTCGATATGATCGTTCTTCCACAGCTCGGCGTCGGTGAGCACCGTGATCGAGCCCAGGCCGTGGTTGAGCTGCATCATATGGGTCGCCAATGCGCTGTTGGCCCACGCCTGGGCGAGGTTCTGCGGGTCTTCGAGGTGGAAGTCGGTGTCGAAGCCGACATACGCAGGCGCTTCTTCGTCCTCCAGGTACAGCTTGGTCAACTTGGGGTAGCGATCCTTGATGAGCTCGGGCTCCGGCGCCTTGAGGTCCTTGCTTAGGAATTGACGCAGGCGCACACGGTCCAGCAATAAGTCGCCGCTGCTGGCGGTACTGTTATCCCACAAGGCTTCGGCGACAAACAGCAAGCGTCCACCGGCCTGGGCCCAGTTCATCAATTGGTCGACTTCCCGTGGGGTCATGTGGGTGCGTTCACCCAGCAACATTAGGCTGCGCTGGTGAGGCTCAAGGTTGGGCAGGTCCTCCAGGTTATTGGCGTGCTCGACGTTTATGCCCTGCCGGCGCAGGAAATGTTCGGCGGCCAGGTAGGGATTGGCCTGGGCCTCGGGAGAGGGGCCGTGATCGATGGTTTCCTCATAGGGCACCGCCTTCAAGAACAGGTAAATGCCCAAGACGCACACCAGCGCGGCCACCCCGGCGCCGACCAACAACCCTGCGCGGCGATTCATCGAGCCCCCTGCGGCCCGAACAACCCGCGCCAGTCGTCGCACAGCTGCTGTTGCAGGTGTGTCGGCGGCGGGCGATGGCCGTACGCAATGTTTTGCCAGTGCTGAGTCAGGTGTCGGCTGAATGTCAGCAGGCGTTCATGCTCAAGCAGTTCGATGCGTTGCAGCACCTGGCCTTCGGTGTCGGCCGGTTTCAAGGGAATCGCAAAGTCATTATGTAATCGGCTGAGCAGAGCCCGATACAGCAGGCCCAAGGCCTGGCGCGGGTCAGTGGCCCATAGCTGTTCCACGCTGGCGGCCACGTCGTCCGGCAGGCTCTCTTCGCGAATGTCCAGGCCGAACATCTGCGCCGGCACCGCTCGTTGCGCGGACGGGCGTTTCGGCGGCCGCAGATTCACCAAGGTCCTGAGCCTTTCCCGGTAGCGCCAGGCCAGCCAGACAATCGCCGCCACCAGACACGCCCACAGTACGATCTGGATCAGTGCGGCGGCGATGTCGAAGCGTTGGCCGCTGATCCATTTGAACCATGCCTTGAGCCAGCCCGGCGCTTCGTCGGGCCCGGGCGATTCGGCGGTTTCTTCACCCAGGCGATAGCGGGTGAGCGTTTCCGGGTTCTTGAACGGCGGAGCCTGGAGGATCGCCTTGATGCTGTCCCTGGAGGCTTCGCTGGTCAGGGGTTGGTTGAGCAGCCGCGGGCTGTCGGGGGCGGTGCTGTCTTCGGCGGCCCAGGCCGGCGGTGCCAGCGGCACCAGCAGCAGTGCCAGCAGCATCAGCGCGGGGGCGGTGCTGCTCAGGCGTTGGCGCAGGCGTCGGAACACCAGTTCAATGTCCCAGGCTTCGAGTATCGTGCGCCGGTTCAGGTAGAGGCTGAAACCGCAGGCGACATACACCGGCTCCCAGACGATCAGCAGCAGCGGATACAGCAGGTTGATCAGGTGTTCGAGCCACAACCAGTCGTGCTCGGCGACGGCGATCAGCGTCTGCCAGTTCCACTGCAGTTCGACCTGTTGCGGCACGAGCAGGTAGAACAGGGCCATGAGGCCGAACCACAAGGCGATCTCCAGGTGGACACCGATCACGGTCAGCCATTGAGCTGCGCCACGGTTGCGTTGCAGCAGCACTCGCAAGCGCTGTTCACGCGCCTCGCCGTCGAGTCCTTCGAGTTGCACCACGGGCATCAGGAAGCTGCGACTCAGGCTCAGTCGGCGCCAGGTCAGGCTTGCCAGCAACTGGGGTTTGAGCAGCGTGGGCCACTGACGCAAGGCCTGTTTCAGCGTCGGTGTTTCGCCGAACAGCGCCTTGGACACAATGTACAGGGGCAAACGGTCAAAGGCCGGTTTCAACCACCAGAACAGGAACATCGCCAGGGAAGGTGAATCCCACAGCAGCAGCGACAACAGTGCAAACACCGGCAACGTGATGACGGCCCAACTGGTCATCAGCAAACGTCGATGCTGCTGGCTCATCAGCACGCCCAGGTCCATGGCTTCCCAAGTGCTGCGCGGGCGGATGACCACGGTGGCATCACTCAGACGCATGGCGGGCCCGTCCGGCAAACACCAGATAACTGATCACCAAAAGCCACAACAAGGCGCCGACCGTGTATTTGGTGGCGGCTGTCACGGCGCTGGAGGACCAGTACGCTTCGATGAACGCGGCAATCAGCAGCAACAGCATCACGCCGCCGACCATCAGCACGCTTTTGCCGGCGGCGATGCGCAAGGCCTCGCCTCGGGTGAGGCGCCCCGGTGCGATCAACGCCCAGCCCAGTTGCAGGCCGGCGGCGCCGGCCAACGTGATGGCGGTGAGTTCGAAGGCGCCGTGGCCGATGACGAACGACCAGAACGTCCCACCCGAGCCGATCTGGGTCAGGTGCCCGGCTACCGCGCCAATGGTCAGGCCGTTGAAAAACAGGAAGAACGCGCTGCCCAGGCCAAACATCAAGCCACTGGCAAACGTCTGAAAGGCGATGCCGATGTTGTGCATGATGTAGTAGCCGAACATGACCCAATCCTGGCTGGCGGCCCGCTCGATCGAGCGCCCCAGGTGCCCACTGGCCGGGTCGTACATGTCACGTATCTGGCTGACTTCCTCGACGCTCAACAGGCTGTAGACCAGCTCGGGAAACAGATAGACCAGCAGCCCGATGCCGATCAGGCTGCCCATGAACATCAGGCCGGCGGCCAGTACGAAGCGCCATTGTTCCCGCACGAGGCGTGGGAAGCCGGCCAGGATGAACGCCGACAGGCTGGTCGATGGCCGGCTGCGGTCGCGGTAGAGTTGCTGGTGGCCGCGCAGCGCCAACTGCTGCAGTGTGTCGACCAGCAGGCTGCTGTAACCCCGTGCCTGGGCCAGCGCCAGGTGATGACAAAGCCTGCGGTAAGCAGGAGGAAAGTCGCTGCTTTGAGGGACGTTGCGGCTGCGCTCCAGTTGATCGAGCTGCCGGGACAGGCGATCCCATTCCCCTTGGTGGCGGCTTTCGAACAGGCTTTGTTTCATGTCGGCCCCAGCAGGCCACGGGCGATGCCATTGAGTTCGGCCACGGCTTTGGGCGCCTGGACGTTCAGTGGCGAGGCCAGGATGCTCGCCAGTTCATTGACCCGTGCTTCGGACAGTTCAGCCTGGCGTTCAGCGAAACCCAGCACGGCGCGTTGTTCGTTCAGGCTAAGGGTAAAGGGCGATCGTATCGACTGCGCCAGGGGCAGCGCGGGACGTTTGACCGGTTGCTCGCGATACACCACCAGGGTGCCGGCGGCCAGGTCTCCCAGGCGTTTGAAGGCAGGATGTTGCAGGCAACTGATTGCCCCGAAGGTATAGCCGAAGGGCAGCATGTCGACAAAACGCAGCAGGTTGCGGATCAATGAAGCGGACCAGCCGATAGGCCTGCCGTCGTCCTGCACCACTCGCAACCCCATGATCTGCTTGCCGGGGGAGCGCCCTTGGTTCAGCACCTCGAACAGCACCATGTACCACCAACTGACAACGAACAGCAGGATGGAGCCCAGACCAATGCCCAGCTCACCAAAAAACGCCAGGATGATGAACAGCAGCCCCAGGACCAGCCCGCGTATGCCCAGGTCGATGGCAAAGGCCAGCGCACGAGGCATCAACCCCGCCGGGCGCAGCGGCAGGTCGATGCCTTCGGGCGTTTCAACCTGATACCGCGTATCGAGTGGCGGGGGCAGCGTCGCGTTCCTTTGCAGTGCTGGTCTCTCGAGCATGGGCAACCTGAGTGATGGGCCGGTTCGAACGTTGAATGTCGGCTCAGATGCTAGCAGCCTTCGCACGGGCAAACGACATAACTATGTATGTCATTTCATGGCTTGCAACAGGATTGAGGGCCCGAAGACAAAGCAGAACCCGTGTGGGAGCGAGCCTGCTCGCGATAGCGATGGCGCATTCAACATTGATCCCGACTGATCCACCGCTATCGCGAGCAGGCTCGCTCCCACATTGATTTTTCAGTGCTTACAGAACCCATGTCCGCCTCAGCGCCCGTTTGGATTTCAAAAGTTATGCAGCGCTGGCCGCCGATGGGCTCGAAGGCCTAGACTTCGCCAGTCTTCAACCCAGGAACAACCCGTGACTTCCATCTTCTGGTACGACTACGAAACCACCGGCATCAACCCACGTTGCGACCGGCCCTTGCAGGTGGCGGGGATCCGTACCGATTTCGAACTCAATGAAATCGACGAGCCGGTGAATCTGTATTGTCGGCCCAGCGAGGACATCCTGCCGCATCCGGCGGCTTGTGCGATCACCGGCATTACCCCGCAACGCCTGGCCGACAATGGCTTGACTGAAGCCGATTTCATGACCCGTATCCACGGGCAACTGGCCGCGCCCGGCACCTGTGGCGCCGGTTACAACACCCTGCGCTTCGACGATGAAATGACCCGCTATAGCCTCTATCGGAATTTTTTCGACCCGTACGCGCGGGAGTGGCAGGGCGGCAACAGCCGTTGGGACCTGATCGACCTGGTGCGCGCCGCCTATGCGCTGCGCCCCGAAGGCATTGTCTGGCCGCAAGAGGAGGGCCGCGTGACCCTCAAGCTGGAGCGCCTGACCGCCGCCAATGGTATTGACCACGGCCAGGCCCACGATGCGTTGTCGGACGTGCGCGCGACGATCGCCCTGGCCCGTCTGATCCGCCAGAAACAACCCCGGCTTTACGAGTGGCTGTTCCAGTTGCGCAGCAAACAGAAAGTCATGGATCAGGTCCGCCTGTTGCAGCCTATGGTGCATGTTTCCGGGCGCTTTTCGGCTGCGCGAAACTATATCGGAGTAGTTTTGCCATTGGCCTGGCACCCGAAAAATCGCAATGCTCTGATTGTCTGTGACTTGCACCTGGACCCGCTGGGTTTGCTGGACCACGATGCTGAATCCCTGCGGCAACGTTTGTATACCCGCCGTGAAGAACTGCTCGAAGGCGAGTTGCCGGTGCCTCTCAAACTCATTCACATCAACAAGTGCCCGGTGGTCGCCCCACTCTCGGTGCTGCGTGCCGAGGACCAGCAGCGGCTGCAACTGGACATGGACGTTTACCACGAGCGTGCGCTGCGGCTAACTGACGCACAGCAAGTTTGGCAGGACAAACTTCAGGCTATTTATGGGCGCGAGGATTTCACGGCCAGTGAGGATCCCGAGCAGCAGTTATACGCAGGCTTCATCGGCGACCGCGATCGTCGATTGTGCGAGCAAGTCCGCATGGCTGACCCTGCTCAATTGGCTTCAGCGCACTGGCCTTTTGATGATGAGCGTTTACCGGAGTTATTGTTCCGATATCGCGCGCGTAACTTCCCTGAGACCTTGACCGCCGAAGAGCAGGAGCGCTGGAGACTGTTCTGTCAGCAGCGTTTGTCTTCCCCGGAATGGGGGGCGCCTAATACCTTGCAAAGTTTTGATGAGGCGATGGAGGAGTGGATGGCCGTTTCTACGCCATTGCAGCGCGAGGTACTCATAGAGTGGCAGGGCTACAGCCAGCAATTGCGTAAACGTTTAAGCCTTTGAGTGGCGATGAAGTGGGTAAATCACAGGCATAAAAAAACGCCAGCAATCGCTGGCGTTATTTTTGTTCGCATAAAGCGGCGCGAACCGCTGAGGCTTAGCCCAGCAGGGTTGCCCAGCTTTCAACCACGTCACCGCCCCACTTGGCTTTCCACTCTTTCAGAGTCTTGTGGTTGCCACCTTTGGTTTCGATGACTTCGCCGTTGTGCGGGTTTTTGTATTGCTTAACTTTGCGAGCGCGTTTGGTGCCGGTAGTTTTTACGGCGCCACGGGTTGCTTTGCTCGATTTGGCTTCTGGATCCAGCATGGCAATGATGTCACGCAGCGATTTTTGGTATTCGCCCATCAGCGTACGCAGTTTGCCTTCGAATTCCAGCTCTTTCTGCAGCTTGTCGTCTTTGGAAAGGGCTTTCAGACGCTCTTGCAGTTCTTTGATTGCTTCTTCGGTGCTGCGGTATTCATTGATCAAGGACATGAGGACTACCTTATGTAGGACGCGGGTGACAAGGAGACAGTGAGGCAATAGTAATCAGACAGTTTCATCAAGTAAACATTTAACCGATGTTTTATTTAATTAATTAGTGCAGCCTCGCAAAAACGGCGTTGCAGTTAAATACTGAAACACAGTCTTCACATCTGCTCACAAATATAGCGTGTTGCCGAAGGTCCGCCCCATTGCTGCCTGGGCAGACAAATGTGCGCGGCGTGTCATCGATACTGCAGTTTTGCCGCGCAATGGCTAGAATGGCCGCCTTTGTGAAGTTCTGGAGTTCCCCTAATGCGCACTTTTCGGCTGGTGATCGCTTGCCCGGACCGCGTCGGCATCGTTGCTAAAGTCAGTAATTTTCTGGCGTCCCATAATGGTTGGATCACTGAAGCGAGCCATCACTCGGACACTCACAGTGGCTGGTTCTTCATGCGTCACGAGATTCGTGCCGACTCGCTTCCTTTCGGCATCGAAGCCTTTCGCGAAGCGTTCGCACCGATTGCCGAAGAGTTTTCGATGGACTGGCGAATCACCGATACCGCGCAGAAGAAACGCGTGGTGTTGATGGCCAGCAAAGAGTCTCACTGCCTGGCGGATCTGCTGCACCGTTGGCACAGCGATGAGCTCGATTGCGACATTGCCTGTGTCATCTCCAACCATGACGCCTTGCGCAGCATGGTGGAATGGCACGGTATCCCGTATTACCACGTCCCGGTCGACCCACAGGACAAGCAGCCGGCGTTTGCCGAAGTGTCGCGGCTGGTCAAACAGCACGACGCCGAGGTGGTGGTGCTGGCCCGCTACATGCAAATCCTGCCGCCTTCCTTGTGCAGCGAATACGCGCACAAGGTCATCAATATCCACCACAGTTTCCTGCCATCGTTTGTCGGTGCCAAGCCGTATCACCAGGCTTCGATGCGGGGCGTGAAGCTGATTGGCGCCACCTGCCACTACGTGACCGAAGAGCTGGACGCGGGGCCGATCATCGAGCAGGACGTTGTGCGCGTCAGCCACAGCGACAGCATCGAAGACATGGTGCGTTTCGGCCGTGACGTGGAAAAAATGGTACTGGCGCGAGGCTTGCGTTATCACCTGGAAGACCGGGTGCTGGTGCACGGCAACAAGACCGTGGTGTTCTGACTACACTGCAAAGGGCCTGGGCGAGTGATCACCAGGCCCTTTTTCATGAGGTTCGCCATGACCGATCCGTTGGACAAAGCCACCTCCCGAGCCCCGGCGACCCTGGGTGAGGGTTGCCTGAGCCGTTACGATCCTGAGGCGTTGAGCCCGGAAGATGGCACGGAGTTTCCCGACGCTGCGCAACTGTGGAAACAAACGCACCCCGAGGATGAATCCGATCCCCCGTAGGAGCTGGCGAAGCCTGCGATCTTTTGATCTTCAGCCTCGCTGAAAACACCAAGAGATCGCAGGCTTCGCCAGCGCCTACAAAAGCGCGAAGCGGTGATGTGTGGATGGGCGTCAGGCTTGCTTGAGCTTGATCAGTTTCTTGATCAATGGTCGCCCGACCATCAAAAAGAACACCGGTCCACCGGCGACCAGATAAAAGTAATAGGTTACCGCCCGCCAGATCAGAATCGCCGCTGCCGCCGTGGATTTGCCCACCATCGGCGCCAGCAGTGCCGCCGAGGTCAACTCAGCCGCCCCGGCGCCGCCGGGCAGCAGGCTGAACTGCCCCGCGCTCAAGGAGAGCATCTGGATCAGGAAACTCCAGGCCCACTGCAAATCCGCGCCCAATCCCCTCAACGCCAGATATAACACGCTGTAGCGCAGCGCCCAGTGAAGGCACGTCAGGCCGAAGACCTGAAACAGGGTTTGACGGGGCAATTTCAGGGTGTCGGTAAATGCCGCCAGAAAGTGCAGGATCTTGCGTCCCCAGCGTTGGCGAGTGGCGGTCTTTACCCGCAAATGTCGCAATAACCGCGCGCCCAGCAGAATCAGTTTGCGGTGGTAGCGGGCCACCAGCACGCAGCCGAACAGTCCGCCAAACAACGAGAAGGCACTCAATGCCAGCATCCATTCGATGCGCTGGCTGAGGTTCTGGAACAGTGCATAAAACAGGATGCCGACCAAGGCGCAGAGGAAAAACAGCAGATCGCTCAACTGATCCATGGCAAACACCGCGCTGCCATGGGCCGGACGCACGCCATTACGCGCCAGCAATGCCATCAGCGTCAGCGGCCCGCCACTGCCGCCGGGCGTGGCGCACATGGCGAACTCGGTGGACATGACGACGCCAATGCTTTTCAGCCGGCCGACGCGCCCGCGGTGTTCACCCAGCAGCAAACGCAGACGCACGGAGTTCAAGCCCCAGCAGAGGACAATCATGCCGAGCATGGTCAGCAGCAATGACAAGGGAAAGCGCTGCACCCGCGACCACATCTCCCCGCCACCCATCAGCCACGGCACCAGCAGCGCCATGAGCAAGGCGGCGCTCAGCCAGATCAGCCGTTTCATGCGGCGTCGCAGGCCCGCAGGCCTTGGGTCATCAGCCATTGGACCTTGGTCAACGGCTCGCGACCGTCGTTGAGCAGGCGCTCGAGGGTGCGCAACCAATAATCCCGGGAAAAGTCGTGACGCATGTCGACGGGATGCAGGCCTAGGCGAATGACTGGCGCCTGGCGCCAGCGCTGTTCACGTTGATCATTGATGACTTTGGAAAGGCCACGGCGCCAGGCGCTGCGGGCGCTCCAGACCAACCCCGGGGCGTCGAGCGGGGTGAAGTCCGGCAAGCGATAGAGGTGCTGGGGATCGCTGGTGTAACTCAGTGGCAACTGGCGCAGTGCCTGGCGCGTGCCTTCGCTCATGAGCCAGGCCGGCGCGACGAAACCCTCCAGCGGCCACTGGTAGCGCTGGAAGATTTCGACACCCGCGCGCAGGCGGGCGAGGGCCGCCTCCTCGCCGAGGCTGTAGAACTCGCCTTCGTGGGTATAGACCCGGCGCATGAACCAGTCCTTGGGATGCGTCGCCGGCGGACCGTCGTCGCAATGGTAATAGCCGTGCAGCACCAATTCGTCGCCGCGCTCGACCCTCTCGTCGAGCAGGCGTCGAAAGCCTGGGTGATGCTCCAGCGCGTTGGTGTGGTGAAAGTCCGGCACCACCAGCCAGGTCATTGGCACGTGGCCAAGGGCGTCGACAGCTTCGACAAAGGGCTGGTAGTCAGGCCAGGTTTGCGGCGCCACGTCATGCAACACCAACAGCAGGCTGGGCGAGTGATTGATCGACACGGATGTCACCTCAACCATTGGCCAGCAGGGGCAGTTGTTCACCCAGTACGCTGTAGTAGTGCCCCAACAGGCTGTTGACCACCGAGTCCCACGCGTAGTGGCGCTCCACGTGCTGGCGCGCCAGCACACCGCGTCGCTGGCAGCCTTCGGCAAACAGCTGCCGCACGGCGTTGGCCATGGCCTGTGGATTGTCGGGTGTGCACAGCAGGCCGCAGTCTTCGTGGACGATTTCGGTGAAGGCCCCGGCCGCCACCGCCACCACGGGGATGCCGCTGGCCATGGCTTCAAGGATTACCAGGCCGAAGGTTTCCTGGTCGCCGGCATGCACCAAGGCATCGGCGCTGGCCATCAGCCGGGCGACTTGCGGCGCCGGACAGAACTCATCGACCACCGTAACATTGTCCGGCACCACAGCGGGCATGGACGAACCCACCAGCAGCAGGTGATAACGCTCGCCCAGGCGTTTCATGCACTTGAGCAGCACCGGCAGGTTTTTTTCCCTGGAACCGCGGCCGGCGAAAATCAGCAGGCGGGTGTCTTCGGCGATTCCCAGTTCGGCTCGCAGTTCCGGGTCGCGGGCGGCGGGGTTGAAGGTTTGCAGATCCACGCCCAAAGGCTGCACGTAGACATTCTTGACCCCAAGCCCGGTCAACTTGTCGGCCATGACCTGGCTCGGCGCCAGGACCCGGTCGAAATTGCCGTACAACTTGCTGACATAGGCTTCGATGTTGGGCGTGAACCAGTTGCCCATCCGGTTGCTGACCAGCAGCGGCAGATCGGAGTGATAGAAACCGATCACGGGCACATCGAGCTGACGCCGGGCGTCCAGGGCAGCCCATGCGGTCAGGTAGGGATCACCGACTTCAATCAGGTCTGGTTGTAAATCACGCAGGACATTGCGCCAAGGTGCCAGGCGAAGCGGGAAGCGATAGCCCTTGCCGAAAGGCAGCGCGGGGGCGGGAACCTGATAGATCCCGTCGTGCTCGCTCAAATGCGCGCCGGGGATCAACAGACTGTGACGAATGGCGGGCCGATCACTCAGGCGCCGGTGCTTGGCATCCAGATAAGTGCGCACGCCGCCGCTGGCGGGGGCGTAGAACATGGTTATGTCCGCTATGTGCACGATGAACATCCCTCCGGTCTGTATTCTCCTTTGTTGACCTTTAGTAAGAATAGATGTTCGGTTGGGGTTGTGGGGGGAGGGAGTCAATGAGGTGATGTGGCGTTTGACGGGCCCCCATCGCGAGCAGGCTCGCTCCCACAGTGGATCTGTGTACACAAAACCGATGTGGGAGCGAGCCTGCTCGCGATGGCGTCAGTCCAGGCCTCAGATGCGGAAACTGCCCACCAGTTGCTTCAACCGCGCCGCCTGCTGCTCAAGGTCTGAGCAGGCACGCAATGTCGATTGCAGGTTCTCCACGCCTTCCTGGTTCAGCGTGTTGATCTCGGTGATGTCCACGTTGATGGATTCCACCACGGCCGTCTGCTCCTCGGTGGCGGTGGCCACTGACTGGTTCATGCCATCGATTTCGCCGATGCGCTGGGTCACGCTGTTCAGACGCTCACCGGCCAGGTTAGCGATTTCCACGCTTTCCTGGCTGTGGCGCTGGCTGTCGTTCATGGTTGTGACCGAATCCCGGGCGCCAACCTGCAATTCCTCAATCATGGTCTGCACCTGTTGCGCCGATTCCTGGGTGCGGTGGGCCAGGTTGCGCACTTCATCGGCCACCACGGCAAACCCGCGCCCGGCCTCACCGGCCCGGGCCGCCTCGATCGCGGCATTGAGGGCCAGCAGGTTGGTTTGCTGGGAAATACTGGTGATCACTTCCAGGATCTGGCCAATGTTCACGGTTTTGCTGTTCAGCGATTCAACGTTGCTGCTCGAAGCACTCAGCAAGTCGGACAAGCGATTCATCGCGGCGATGCTGCGATCCACCACTTGTTGGCCGTCCTCGGCCAAGCCACGGGCGTCGCTGGCCTGATGGGACGCTTGCGCTGCATTGCGGGCGATTTCCTGAGCAGCGGCGCCTAATTGATTGATGGCCGCGGCAACGCTGTTGGTGCGACTGGCCTGCTCGTCGGAATTGACCATCGAGGAGTTCGACGCGCTCACCACCCGCAAGGCAACTTCGTTGACGTGTTCGGTGGCAGAGGACACTTCGCGGATCGAATTATGGATACGTTCCACGAAGCGGTTGAACGCCGTGCCCAGAATGCCGAATTCGTCCTGATTCTGGATCGTCAGGCGTTTGGTCAGGTCGCCGTCGCCATCGGCGATGCCCTCCATCGCCCGGGTCATCACATGCAACGGCTGGATCAGCAAGCGGATCAACATGCTCAGCAGCGCAATGATGAACGCCACGGCAATGACCGTCGCCACGACGGCCGAGGTGCGGAAATCGCTGAGCATCGAGTAGGCCTTGTCTTTATCCACCGACACGCCGACGTACCAGTTCACCGAGGGCAGGCCCTTGATCGGCGTGAAGGTCACGATGCGCGTATGGCCATCGACCTCGACTTCGCTGACTTGGTCGCTGATCTTCGGGGTGTTCGTCGGGTAGGCTTCGGCCAGGGTTTTCATGACCAGGGCTTTATCCGGGTGGACCAGGATCTTGCCGTCGGCGCTGATCAGGTAGGCATACCCCATGCCGTCGAAATCCACGGTCTTGAGGTTGTCCACAATGGTCTGCAGGCTCAGGTCGCCGCCCACGACACCGACATTTTGCGTGGCGTTTTTCGAGGCGCTGGCGATGGAAATGATCAGCCCGCCGCTGGCAGCGTCGATGTAGGGCTCGGTCAGGGTCGAGGTGCTGCTGCTTTGTGCGCCTTTGTACCAAGGACGTACGCGCGGATCGAAACCGTCAGGCATCTTCGCATCGGGACGAATGATAAAACTGCCCTGGGCATCGCCAAGGTAGGACGCCATGAAGGTCGAGGTCAGCGCTTTCTGTTCCAGCAGGTGGGTGACGCTGCTCGGGTCCGGTGTGACGGCGATGTTCTGGGCCAGGTTCTCGATAAGCAGGATGCGGCCGGTCAGCCAGGTCTGAATGTTGTTTGCCGTGACAGCACCCATTTCATGCAGGTAGCTGTCCAGGTCGTCACGGATGGCGTTGCGTTGCAGGTAATCGTTGTAGGCCGTGAAGGAAGCGAAGGCTGCAATCACGATGAGCGCGGCGGCTATTAGAATTTTGTGGCTAAAGCGCAGGTTTTTATTCATGGCTCGGGGGGTCCGCTAAGGTCTTGATACGCTAAGCGTGCTTATATACAAGCGCGCAAAAATGGCTTCATAGTGAAAAAAAGCTGATATTTCCTTCTCTCCTTAGGGAATTATCCGACCTTGTTTTCAGTAGGGTCTGTCGCTTTAGATATCGGCCATGCAAGGCCATAGATTAATCACAGGTGACGAAATGCCTGACTCATCGCAACTTGTTATTGGCGCCGACCTTGCCGGCCAACCCATCGCCCAGGCCATGCGCCTGGCCAACCGTCATGGTTTGGTGGCGGGTGCCACCGGCACCGGCAAGACTGTCACCTTGCAACGCCTGGCCGAGACGTTCAGTGATGCCGGCGTTGCGGTATTCGCTGCAGACATCAAAGGCGACCTGTGCGGCCTCGGCGCCGCCGGCAACCCCCAAGGCAAAGTCGCCGAGCGTATCGCCGGCATGTCCTGGCTCGGCCACACCCCCCAGGCGTATCCGGTGACCCTGTGGGACATTCACGGCAAATCCGGTCATCCGTTGCGCACCACCCTGAGTGAAATGGGCCCGCTGTTGCTCGGCAGCCTGTTGGAACTCACCGACAGTCAGCAATCGGCGCTGTACGCGGCCTTCAAGGTTGCCGACCGCGAAGGTCTGTTGCTGCTGGATCTCAAGGACTTGAAGGCGCTGCTCAATCACCTCAGGGACAACCCCGAGCTGCTGGGGGACGACGCCGCTTTGATGACCACCGGTTCCAGCCAGGCTTTGCTGCGGCGCTTGGCCACATTGGAGCAACAAGGCGCCGATGCGTTGTTCGGTGAGCCGGCCTTGCAGTTGGAAGATATTCTGCAACCGGCCAGCGACGGCCGCGGCCGCATCCATTTGCTGGACGCCAGCCGTCTGGTGCATGAAGCGCCGAAAGTCTATGCCACGTTCCTGCTCTGGCTGCTGGCCGAGTTGTTCGAGCAATTGCCCGAGCGCGGCGACGCGGACAAACCGCTGCTGGCGCTGTTCTTCGATGAGGCCCATCTGCTCTTTGCCGATACCCCCAAGGCGTTGCAAGAACGGTTGGAACAGGTCGTGCGGCTGATTCGCTCCAAAGGCGTGGGGGTGTATTTCGTCACCCAGTCGCCAGGAGACTTGCCGGACGACGTGCTGGCGCAGTTGGGCCTGCGCATCCAGCACGGCCTGCGGGCCTTTACCACCAAGGAGCAGAAATCCCTGCGGGCAGTGGCGGACGGTTTCCGGCCCAATCCGCAATTCGATGCCCTGACGGTGCTGACCGAGCTGGGTATTGGCGAAGCCTTGGTCGGCACCCTGCAGGAAAAGGGCACGCCGGAGATGGTCCAGCGCGTGCTGGTGGCACCGCCCCAGTCGCGGATCGGGCCGTTGACCGAAGCCGAACGTGCCGGGCTGATTGCCGGTTCGCCGTTGCAGGGGCGTTATGACAAACCCATTGATCGCGAGTCGGCCTATGAAGTGCTGATGGGACGCAAGGGCTTGGAGCCGCAAGCCGAAGAGGCTCAGGGCAAGGCGACTGCTGAAGAACCGAGCTTCACCGACAAGGCCGGGGAGTTTCTCGGTACGGCGGCCGGCCAGGCATTGAAATCGGCGATGCGCCAGGCGGCCAATCAGTTGGGCCGGCAGTTGGTACGTGGGTTGATGGGGTCGTTGCTGGGGAGCAAAAAACGCCGGTAGTTTTAACAGGGGGGGTGGCTGATATACCGCTATCGCGAGCAGGCTCGCTCCCACAATGGTCCTGTTTCGTGCACAAAATCTGTGTTCACCGAAGATCCCCTGTGGGAGCGAGCCTGCTCGCGATAGCTATTCAATAGGCCCTGAAGATATCAATCCTTGGGCCGCGCATGCGCCGCCAGCCGCTCCAGCGCCGCCCGCAGGTTGGGGTCGCTGATGCCGTCCGCAGTGGCCTGGATGGTGGCGGCTGCGTCGGTGGACAAGTCCAGCGTGTGCCCCTTGACGGCGACCTGCACCGTGGGCGGTTGTACCTTGAACAGAATCCGCGTCAGGCCGGCAAATTCCTCGAACGCCTGCAATTGCCTCAGCAAGCGCTTTTGCTGATAGCGCAAGCGCGTGGCCCAGTGCCCGTCCGTGACGATCAGCAGCAGACTGCCTTCGCGCCAGGAGGCCACGTGGCAATGCTCGCGAGCGGCGGGCTGTAATTGGCTGTCCAGCAGGCGCTGCAAGTGACCCAGTCGTTTGGCGTGGCCGAAGATGGCTTTCAGCGGTTTGGCTTCGCGCAGCAGAACGGCGGGAACCTTGGCTGGAAGAGGGCGAAAGGCCATGAACGAATACCGCAAGTGACAGAGGCGCCATGGTAGCAGAAACCGCCGAGTGCGCCGCCACCGCTCGCCGCGGGCGCCCTTGTCCGCCCAATCAATGAATAACTTCTCTCGTTTGTGGGTTGAAGTTCCCGTAAAAGCCCTTATTTTAGGGAGGCCCCGTCACAGCGCTGTGCCAGCATCGTGGAATAACGCCACTTTCCTCACCATCGTTTCCGGGTAGAATGCTCGTTCGCATGCGGCCATGAGGGCTGCACGGGCGACTCACGGGGCCGCCCTCCATCCCTTTAGTGTGGAAGATCCTGCCGATATGTTTGCGCCTTTGTTAAAGAAACTTTTTGGAAGCAAGAACGAGCGTGAAGTCAAACGCATGCTCAAGACGGTACAGATCGTCAATGCCTTCGAAGAGCAAATGGTGGCCCTTTCGGACGATCAGTTACGCGCCAAGACTGCCGAATTCAAGGACCGCATCGCCAAGGGTGAAACCCTTGACCAGCTCCTGCCCGAAGCCTTTGCGGTTGCCCGTGAAGCCGGCAAGCGGGTGATGGGCATGCGTCACTTCGACGTTCAGTTGATCGGCGGCATGACCTTGCACGAAGGCAAGATCGCTGAAATGCGTACCGGTGAGGGCAAGACCCTGGTGGCGACACTGGCGGTATACCTCAATGCACTGTCCGGCAAGGGCGTGCATGTGGTGACGGTCAACGACTACCTGGCCCGCCGTGATGCCAACTGGATGCGCCCGCTGTATGAATTCCTCGGCCTGACGGTCGGGGTGGTCACGCCGTTCCAGCCGCCGGAAGAAAAACGCAGCGCCTACGCCTGCGATATCACCTACGGTACCAACAACGAATTCGGTTTCGACTACCTGCGCGACAACATGGCGTTCAGCCTGGATGAAAAATTCCAGCGTGAACTCAACTTTGCCGTAATCGACGAAGTCGACTCCATTCTCATCGACGAAGCCCGTACCCCGCTGATCATTTCCGGGCAGGCCGAGGACAGTTCCAAGCTGTACATCGAGATCAACAAGCTGATCCCGCAGCTGGAACTTCACGTCGAAGAAGTCGAGGGTGAAGTGACCAAGGCCGGCCATTACACGGTCGACGAGAAGACCCGCCAGGTCGAGCTCAATGAAGCCGGTCACCAGTTCATTGAGGAAATGCTCACCCGCGTCGGCCTGCTGGCCGAGGGCGAGAGCCTGTACTCGGCCCATAACCTGGGCCTGTTGACCCACGTTTATGCCGGTCTGCGTGCCCACAAGCTGTTCCATCGCAACGTCGAGTACATCGTCCAGGACGGCCAGGTTGTGCTGGTGGATGAACATACCGGCCGGACCATGCCGGGCCGTCGCCTGTCCGAAGGCCTGCACCAGGCCATCGAAGCCAAGGAAGGTCTGAACATCCAGGCCGAGAGCCAGACCCTGGCCTCGACCACTTTCCAGAACTACTTCCGCCTGTACAACAAGCTGTCCGGCATGACCGGTACCGCCGACACCGAAGCGTTCGAATTCCATCAGATCTACGGCCTGCAAGTGATGGTGATCCCGCCTAACAAGCCGCTGGCCCGTAAAGACTACAACGACCTGGTGTTCCTCACCGCCGATGAGAAATACGCGGCGATCATTGCCGACATCAAGGAATGCATGGCCCAGGGCCGTCCAATCCTGGTGGGTACCGCCACGATCGAAACTTCCGAGCACATGTCTGCATTGCTCACCAAGGAAGGTATCGAGCACAAGGTCCTCAACGCCAAGTTCCACGAAAAAGAAGCCGAGATCATCGCCCAGGCCGGTCGTCCGGGTGCCCTGACCATTGCCACCAACATGGCCGGTCGTGGTACCGACATCCTGTTGGGTGGCAACTGGGAAGTGGAAGTCGCCTCCCTGGAAAACCCGACGCCCGAGCAGATCGCGCAGATCAAGGCCGACTGGCAGAAGCGTCATCAACAGGTGCTCGAGTCCGGTGGTTTGCAGGTGATCGCTTCCGAGCGTCACGAATCGCGTCGTATCGACAACCAGCTGCGTGGCCGTGCCGGTCGCCAGGGCGATGCCGGTTCCAGCCGCTTCTATCTGTCGTTGGAAGACAGCCTGATGCGTATCTTCGCTTCTGATCGGGTGAAGAACTTCATGAAGGCCCTGGGCATGCAGCCCGGCGAAGCGATCGAACACCGGATGGTGACCAACGCCATCGAGAAAGCCCAGCGCAAGGTCGAGGGCCGCAACTTCGATATCCGCAAGCAATTGCTGGAGTTCGACGACGTCAACAACGAACAGCGTAAAGTGATTTATCACATGCGTAACAGTTTGTTGGCCGCCGACAACATTGGCGAAACCATCGCCGATTTCCGCCAGGACGTGCTCAACGCAACCATCAGCGCCCACATTCCGCCGCAGTCGCTGCCTGAGCAGTGGGATGTCGCCGGCCTGGAAGCTGCCTTGCAGAGCGACTTCGGCGTGGCGTTGCCGATCCAGCAATGGCTGGACGAAGACGATCACCTGTACGAAGAAACCCTGCGCGAGAAGCTGCTGGCCGAACTGATCGCTGCGTACAACGAGAAAGAAGACCAGGCCGGCGAAGAAGCGCTGCGCTCCTTCGAGAAGCAGATCGTGCTGCGGGTGCTGGACGACCTGTGGAAAGACCACCTGTCGACCATGGATCACTTGCGCCATGGTATCCACCTGCGTGGTTACGCCCAGAAGAACCCCAAGCAGGAGTACAAGCGCGAGTCCTTCACGCTGTTCTCCGAGTTGCTGGATTCGATCAAGCGCGACTCGATCCGCGTGTTGTCCCACGTTCAGGTTCGCCGCGAAGACCCGGTCGAAGAAGAAGCCCGTCTGCGTCAGGAAGCCGAAGCCCTGGCCGCGCGCATGCAGTTCGAGCACGCCCCGGCCCCAGGCCTGGAAGTTGCCCAGGAGGAGGGCGCCGAGGTGGATGTTGCCTTGGCGACCGCGCCGGTACGTAACGAGCAGAAGCTGGGCCGCAACGAGCTGTGCTATTGCGGTTCGGGCAAGAAATACAAGCATTGTCACGGGCAGATTCAGTAACACCCGTTTCAAACGCTGAACGACCCGCGCCGCGACCGGCTTTCAGCCGTCGCGGCGTTTTGCCATTTTGATTCGCCGTCTCGATTAAGGCGGTGTCGATTTATCTATTTAGGAGCGCATTCATGGCTGTTGGTCTTGGTCCGTTGCCAACGTTGCACCCGGTTGCCGGTTTTGAACTCGGTATCGCCTCGGCGGGCATCAAGCGCCCAGGGCGCAAGGATGTCGTGGTCATGCGTTGCGCTGAAGGTTCGACGGTGGCCGGCGTGTTTACCCTCAACGCCTTTTGCGCAGCCCCCGTCATCCTGGCCAAGCAACGGGTCCAGGGGCCGGTGCGTTACCTGCTGACCAACACCGGAAACGCCAACGCCGGCACCGGTGCCCCAGGCCTGGCCGCCGCCGAGCGTACTTGCGCCAAACTGGCCGAGCTGACCGGCGTCGACGCCAGCCAGGTGCTGCCGTACTCCACCGGTGTGATCGGCGAACCGTTGCCGGTCGAGAAGATCGAAGGCGCGTTGCAGGCCGCTCTGGATGACCTGTCGGAAAACAACTGGGCCGCTGCCGCTACCGGCATCATGACCACCGACACGCTGCCCAAGGGGGCCAGTCGTCAGTTCCAGCACGATGGCGTGACGGTCACCGTCACGGGCATCAGCAAAGGCGCCGGCATGATCCGCCCGAACATGGCGACCATGCTTGGCTATATCGCCACTGACGCCAAAGTCTCCCGGCAGGTGCTGCAAGACCTGATGCTCGACGGCGCCAACAAGTCGTTCAACCGCATCACCATCGACGGCGACACCTCCACCAACGACTGCTGCATGCTGATCGCTACCGGCAAGGCCGACCTGCCGGAAATCACTGAAGCCAGTGGTGCGCTGTTCACCGCCCTCAAGCAGGCCGTGTTCGAAGTGTGCATGGAGGTGGCCCAGGCCATCGTCCGTGACGGCGAAGGCGCGACCAAATTCGTGACCGTGCAGGTCAACGGCGGCGGCAACCATCAGGAATGCCTGGATGTCGGCTACACCGTGGCGCATTCGCCCCTGATCAAGACTGCACTGTTTGCCTCCGACCCGAACTGGGGCCGGATCCTCGCCGCGGTCGGCCGTGCCGGTGTGCCGGAGCTGGACGTGAGCAAGATTGACGTGTTCCTCGGTGAAGTTTGCATCGCCAGCCAGGGCGCACGCGCCGCCACCTACACCGAAGCCCAGGGCGCGGCGGTGATGCAGCAGGAAGAAATCACCATTCGTATCGAGCTGGGACGGGGTGATTGCAGCGAAACGATCTGGACGACCGACCTGTCCCACGAGTATGTGAAGATCAACGCTGAGTATCGGACTTAACAGTTCGGGATCGAGTTGCGCCAATCGCGAGCAGGCTCGCTCCCACAGGGGTTCGTTGGGTGATATAAAAAGTAGTCACACCACAATTTCCTCTGTGGGAGCGAGCCTGCTCGCGATGGCGCCCGTACAGATTCGACACAATTTCTGATTGACCCATAAGAAAGGATTCCAGACATGAGCCTGCACCTGATCATCGGCGACAAACACCTTTCCTCCTGGTCCTTGCGCGGCGCTTTGGCCCTGGCGTTGACCGGCGCAAAGTACACCGAGGAACTGGTCAGGCTCGACCAACCCGACACCCGTGAAAAACTGCTCAAGTATTCAGCCACCGCCAAGGTCCCGTTGCTCAAGACCGAATTCGGTGTGATCGCCGACTCCCTGGCGATTGCCGAATACCTGGCGGAACAGTTTCCAGACGCCGGCCTCTGGCCCAGGGACGTAGCGGCCCGGGCTCAGGCACGTTCGGCCTGCGCACAAATGCACAGCGGTTTTTTTGCCATCCGTAGCCACATGCCATTTGACCTGACCCGCGATGCGCCGCTGGAGCCTATGCTGGCGGAGGTCCTGACGGAGATCCAGCGGATGCTGGCGCTGTGGGCCGAGTGCCGTGCCGCGGCGACTGAAGCCGGGCCCTACCTGTTTGGCCGCTTGAGCCTGGCCGACGTGTTCTTCGCGCCGGTGGCCGTGCGCTTGCGCACCTATCAGGTGGCGTTGCCCGAGGTCGATGCGGCCTATGTCGAAACTATCTATCAATGGCCGGCGTTCAAGGCGTGGCAACAGGCCGGCCTGGAGGAAACAGCGCGGTGAAACGAGTCCATGTAGCGGCGGCGGTCATTCGTGACGCTGCCGGCAAAATCCTGATCGCCCGACGGGCCGACACTCAGCACCAGGGCGGCCTCTGGGAGTTTCCCGGTGGCAAGGTCGAGGCGGATGAGTCCGTCGAAACCGCCCTGGCCCGAGAGCTTCATGAAGAGCTGGGGATTGTGGTCGACACCGCCCGGCCGCTGATCAAGGTGCGCCATGATTATCCGGACAAACAGGTGTTGCTGGATGTCTGGGAAGTCTCGGCGTTCACCGGCGAGCCCCACGGCGCCGAAGGGCAACCGTTGGCCTGGGTCACGGGCCGGGAGCTTTTGAACCATGAGTTCCCGGCGGCCAACCAGCCGATTATCGCGGCGGCCCGTTTGCCGGGCGAATATTTGATCACCCCTGAAGGCCTCGAAACGCCGCAGTTGCTGCGCGGCATACAAAAGGCTATTGCCGGCGGGATCAAACTGCTCCAGCTGCGCGCCCCCAACGGCTACGATCCGCAATACCGCGATCTGGCGGTGGACGCGGCAGGTTTGTGCGCCGGCAAGGCCCAGTTGATGCTCAAGGGGCCCTTCGAATGGCTGGGGGACTTTCCTTCCGCCGGCTGGCACATTACCGCCGCGCAACTGCGCAAGCATGCTGCGGCCGGTCGACCTTTTGGCAAGGACCGTTGGTTGGCGGCGTCCTGCCACAACGCCGAAGAGTTGTCCCTGGCGCAGCAGATGGACGTGGACTTCGTCACGCTCTCGCCGGTGCAACCGACCCAGACCCATCCCGAGGCCCAACCGCTGGGGTGGGAAGAGGCTTCGCGATTGATTGAGGGCTTTAACCGGCCGGTGTATCTGTTGGGTGGGGTCGGGCCTGACGAACGGCAGCAAGCCTGGGCAGCGGGCGCGCAGGGCGTGGCGGGGATTCGAGCGTTTTGGCCTGGGCCTTGATTGGGTGGGGTGTTCGCGGGCCTCATCGCGAGCAGGCTCGCTCCCACAGAGAGTCTGTTGCGTGACATGGATACTGGTTACACCACAAATCCCATGTGGGAGCGAGCCCGCTCGCGATGAGGTCCTGCCAGGCGACCCAGCTCAACTCCCAGGCTTGGCAGCCGCCACCCACAGCACCTCCGCCACCCCCTGCCTGCGGGCAATGACCCGCGCCGCGACGAACAACAGATCCGACAGGCGATTGATATACGCCAGTCCCGGTCCGGCCAATGGCTCCACGGCGTTCAACTGCTGACAGCGGCGTTCGGCGCTACGGGCCAGGCTGCGGCAGACATGGGCCTGGGCGATCAGTGTCGAACCGCCGGGCAGGATGAAGTTCTCCAGCGGCCCCACTTCTTCGTTCCATGCATCGATGGCGGCTTCCAGACGCTCGACCTCCAGCGCGTTCAAGGCCTGATACGCCGGCATCGCCAGTTCACCGCCCAGGTCGAACAGCCGGTGCTGACACGGCGCCAAGACCTCGATCAGCTCCTGTAGCGCCGGATATTCAGCTACCTCTACAGCAAGGCTGGCGAGCAACAATCCCAACTGACTGTTGAGTGTGTCTACCTCGCCAATGGCCTCGATCCGTGGATGGTCCTTGGCTACACGGCGACCATCCCCCAACCCGGTTTCACCTTTGTCGCCGGTGCGGGTGTAAATCTTCGACAGGCGAAAACCCATGTTCAGCGCTCCAGTTGCTTGTGTTCCTGCGGCACCATTGAAGGGCCAGTCAACGGCAGGCGCAAGGTGAAGCAGGTGCCCTGGCCCGGCGCGGACTGCACTTCCATCTGGCCCTTGTGGTTATTGGTGATGATGAAATACGACACCGACAGCCCCAGCCCGGTCCCTTGGCCGATTTCCTTGGTGGTGAAGAACGGTTCGAAGGTGCGTTTGCGCACGTTCTCGCTCATGCCGATGCCATTGTCCTCCACCTGGATCTCCGCCCATGGTGGGTTCAACCGCGTGCGCAGGATAATCCGGCCGGGTTCGCTGTCGTCCTGGCGTTGATGGATCGCCTGGGCGGCGTTTTTCAGCAGGTTGAGCAGTACTTGCTCCAGCTCGTTGGCGGTGCCGGGCACTGGGCCCAGGTTCGGGTCGAACTGCCGGATGATCGCCTGGCCCTTGAAATCGAAACCGATCGCCAGGTCAAAGTCGTTACCGGCGATTTCCACCGCCTGGTCGATCAGCGCCGGCAGGTCGCAGGGGGCCATCTGCCGGGTGCTGCGCCGGCTGAAGCTGAGCATGTGGGTGACGATTTTCGCCGCCCGGGCGCCGGCCTGCTGGATGCCATCGAGCAATTGCGGGATTTCCCGGCTTTGCAGGTAAAGGTTTACCCTTTGCAGTTCGATATTCAGTTGTTCGGCCTGTTCGATGTTCTTCGGCAGCTCCGGCGACAGACGCCGACGGATGTTTTGCACGTTGTGCAGGATGGCTCCCAACGGGTTGTTGATTTCATGGGCCATGCCCGCCGCGAGTCCGCCGACCGAGAGCATCTTCTCCGACTGCACCATCATTTCTTCCAGCGACAGACGCTGGGTGATGTCATCGATGCGGATCACCACGCCGCGGCCGGCGCCGCCCATCAGTGGATAGAAGGTCAGGGCATAGTGCCGGGCCTCGTCGTCCTTGGTCCAGGTGACACGTTCGATCTTCGCCACCGTGTGCTGTTCGACCGTTTGCTTGAGCTGCGGCAGATAAGGCTTGAGCGGTTCGAAGGCGAGGAAGATCGGCTGGTTCAGCGCCTCGTCCAGGCGTGTGCCGGAGAGGGCGCTGGCTTCCTGATTCCATTGGGTGACGTAGAGCTGTTCGTCGAGGGCAATCAGGGCCGAGGGCATGGAATCGATAATGCTGTTGAGGTAGTTCTGGAAGCCGGTGAGTTTTTTCTCGATCTTGCTGCGCACCTGGACTTCCAGTTCCAGTTTGCGATTGGTGTGGCGGGTTTCTTCCGCCAGGCCCTGGGCCTGGTCGTAGGCAGCCTGGGAATCGTCCCGCGCGCGCTTGAGCTGCTGCTCCCGGGCTTCGATCCGCGAGAGCATGGTGTTGAACGCCTCGGCCAAGCTGCCGATTTCGTCGTGGTTGCCGCGGGCGGCGCGCAGGGAATAGTTCTCCTCGCGGGTGACCTGGCGCGACAGCTCCTCGAGCTGATGAATCGGCTGGGTGATCAGGCGCTTGATCTGCTGGGCAATGACCAGCCACAGCAATACGCTGAAAATCAGGATGCCGAGGCTGGCGGTCAAGGTGCCGGTGTAGAACGCCGTCGGCAGTTCGCTGCTGGCCACCAGCAACAGATGACCCGGCGCCGTGCCGGGACGGGGCAGGGTGATGACCTGATTGCTGCGAAACTCACTGGCTTGCCATGCCTGCATATGGCGGTAATGGTCCGGCAGCTTGAGCTTTTCGCCCTCCTGCAGTTGCGCCAGGCGTTCACCTTCGCCGTCATACAAGGCAGCGGCCCGCAACGGTGTGTAGCTGTTGAGTTCATCCAGCAAGCGCTGGGCGGTCTGGGGTGACTGGAGGGCGTCGGCGATCAGGCTCGGATTGGCCACCAGTCGACCGATGGTCTGCAGGGCCTGGGGCGCCATGCTTTCCTGGGAGATGTAATAGGCGGCGCTGATAAAGGTCAGGTTGGCCACCAGCAGGACGGTGGTCAACAACACCAGCAGGGCGGCCAGCAATTTCTGGCCGACCGGGAGGTTTTCAAGGCGCTGGCGCAATGGCATCGGACTCTTCGTTAAAAAGGAACACGAGGGCCAGCGTAGCCGCTGCTCAGTCGCCGGGCAATCCGAGGTTGTGCAAGTGGGCAATCAGTCGCTGCCGCACTTGTTCCAGATGGGGCACCGCCAACCGGTGGCGCTCGGCAACCTTGCACGCGTGGCCGAGCAGGTAGCTGATTTCGGTGCGGCGCCCATTGGCGACGTCTTGGTACATCGAAGAGTAGTTGGCGGCGGTGGCCTGGATGACCCGTTCGACTTCCGGCTGCAAGTCTTCGGCTGCCATGGGCTGGCCGCAGCGTTCCAGCAGGTCCGTGAGTTCTGCGCAGAGGGTCGCCACTTCGCAGTGATGCGCCTGCAAGCCGCCGTTCTTGCAGTGGTGCAGGACGGTCAGTGGGTTGATCGCACAGTTGAGCGCCAGTTTGCGCCACAGGCGGGTGAGGATGTCAGCCGTCCATTCGTGGGGAATGCCGGCGGCGGTGAGGTCGTCCAGCCAGATCGGTGCCACCGGGTGCGCGGGGTCGCCCAGCCAGGTGTAGCCGTGGCCGGCGAACACCACGCGCCAGTCACCGTCGCGGAACGCCCCTTCGGTACTGGAGGCACTGATGCAGCGGGCCAAGGGAACACGATTGGCGACCGCGTCCTGACTGCCGAGGCCGTTCTGCAGCAGGATCAGTTCCGAGTCGGCGCTCAGCCGATGGGCCACAGAAGCCACGGCCGCTTCGGCGTCATAGGCTTTGCAGGCCAGGAGCAGGCGTGTGATCGGCTCGGGGGCGTCGGATGTTTGCCCGGGCACCGGGTAATGCCGGGCCTGGCCCTGTTCCACCAGCGTCAGCCCCCCGGCGGCCTGATAGGTCTGCAAGCGTTGTTCATTGCGCAGTACCAGTCGCACCGGCAAACCGGCCCGGGCCAGGCGCGCTGCCCACAACATGCCGAGGCTGCCGGCCCCCAGGACATGCCAGGTGGTGGACATCAGTTTTTTACTCGGTTTGGCGCAGGCATCTGGGGGCTCGCAGTGTCGACAGGAAAAGACCGTTATAATGAGCCCGATTTTAACCACAAGCCAAGCACGCGCCTTTGTTACGGGCGCGTCTTTTTTATTGGAGAACACTACATGCCGTCATTCGACGTGGTATCCGAACTGGACAAACACGAAGTCACCAACGCCGTTGAAAACGCCGTCAAGGAACTCGACCGTCGTTATGACCTCAAGGGCAAGGGCAGTTTCGAGTTCAAGGAGAAGGACCTGACCGTCAATCTGACCGCCGAGGCCGACTTCCAGCTTGAGGCAATGATCGAGATCCTCAAGCTGGCCCTGGTCAAGCGCAAGATCGACGTTCAGTGCCTCGAGGTCAAGGACGCCTATGCCTCGGGCAAGCTGATGAAGCAGGAAGCCGTGCTCAAGGAAGGCATCGATAAGGAACTGGCGAAGAAAATCGTTGCTCATATCAAGGACGCCAAGCTCAAGGTGCAAGCCGCCATCCAGGGCGAGCAAGTGCGCGTCACCGGCAAAAAACGTGATGACTTGCAGGAAGCCATCGCGGCACTGCGGGGCAAGGAATTCGGCATGCCTTTGCAGTTCAATAACTTCCGCGACTGATACTCAACTGTATGGAGACCTGTGGCGAGGGAGTTCACTCGCGCCGGGTTCCGTAGGAGCTGCCGAAGGCTGCGATCTTTTGATCTTTTGATCTTTCGCTTGAGGTTCGGGTGGTTTGGGAAAGATCGCAGCCTCGTTTCACTCGACAGCTCCTACGCAGCTCCTACGCAGCTCCCGCGCGGCGGCAGCGGGGCGGTGGGAGCAAGGTGTTTGCATCGGTCTTACGTGGTAACAGGAATAAAGGAGAAGTAGATGGACTTGAACGCTGAAGTGGACAATTTGATCAAGGCGTCCGAGGCCTGGATCCCCATGATTATGGAGTACGGCAGCCGGGTGCTGCTGGCGGTGATCACGCTGGCCATCGGCTGGTGGCTGATCAACAAGGTAACCCGCAAACTCGGCGGGCTGCTGGCACTGCGCAATGCCGACCTGGCGCTGCAAGGGTTCATCAGCAACCTGGCGAACATCATCCTCAAGATCCTGCTGATCGTCAGTGTGGCGTCGATGATCGGCATTGAAACCACCTCGTTCATCGCGGCCATTGGTGCGGCGGGTCTGGCGATCGGTCTGGCGTTGCAGGGCAGCCTGGCGAACTTCGCCGGTGGCGTGCTGATTCTGTTGTTCCGCCCGTTCCGCATCGGTGACTGGATCGAAGCCCAGGGCGTGGCCGGTACGGTCGACAGCATCCAGATCTTCCACACCGTGATTCGCACCGGTGACAACAAAACCGTCATCGTACCCAACGGCAACCTGTCGAACGGCATCATCACCAACACCAATCGCCAGCCGACCCGCAAGGTGGTGTTCGATGTAGGCGTGGATTATCAGGCCGACCTGCAAAAGGCTCGCGAAGTGTTGTTGGAGTTGGCCAAGGACGAGCGCGTACTGGCCGACCCGGCTCCTCAAGCAGTGATCTCTACCCTGGGGGACAGTTCTATTACCGTGTCGTTGCGGGTATGGGTCAAGACGGCGAATTACTGGGATGTGATGTTCATGTTCAATGAACAGGCCAGGGATCGTTTAAAGGACGCGGGGATTGATATTCCGTTTCCACAGCGCGTTATTCGTATGGTTCACGAAGGGGCCGCGCAGTAACCCTTGGATGATAGGCTTCGATTGTTAGTTAGCTTGCTAATTGCGAAGTTGCTTTAAGCTTGTAATGGGCACAAAAAAACCGCTCACCTGAATCAGGTGAGCGGTTTTTTATGTGTTGCGGGTGTAACTATCGAGTGACCGCTGAATTACAAGATGCTCAGCGGGTATTCGACGATGAAGCGGAAGTCGTTGTTGTCACGGCCAACACCGGTGCTTCCACGATAGAACGCGCTACGAACGCGGAAAGACAGGTCTTTGGCTGGACCGCTCTGCATCACGTACTTGGTTTCGATGTCGAGCTCGTGTTCTTTAGCGTCGTCGTTAGTGGCGGTGTCAATGTTGTCACCGGTGATGTAACGGGTCATGAAGCTCAGGCCAGGAACGCCGTAGGTTTTCATGTTCAGGTCGTAGCGAGCCTGCCAGGAACGCTCGTCTTTATTGTTGAAGTCGGAGTACTGGACGGAGTTGGCGAGGAAGATAGTGCCGTTGCCGTCAGCGCCATATTGGTAGCCAGCGTCACCGGTGGAGCGTTGGTGGGCGAGGGTGAATTTGTGAGCGCCAATGCTATAAGCCGCTGCGAGGGACCAGATCCGGTTGTCAGCTTCACCAGCAAGCTCCTGACCTTCGCCCTTCGTGTCGTAGCCGTTGAAGTCGAAGTTCAGCGACTGATCTTCGTTGATTGGCAGGGTGTAGTTCAGGTTGAGGTATTTCTTTTTATAGAAATCTTCAATGTCGGAAGCAGCAACACCGGCTACAAAATTGTCGGTGAACTGATAGGTTGCACCAGCAATGTTAGCGGATTTAAGGCCGGTACCGTTGATGGTGTCGCGCCCCATGCCAGTCTGATCGCTCAAGGAGGTGAAGCGACCTGCGCTCAGTTCCAGGCCCTTGATTTCGTTGCTGGTGATCAGGGTGCCGGTTGCAACTTCTGGCAGCAAACGGCTGTCGTCGGTGGCGAACACTGGGCTGCTGGTGAACTGGTTACCGTATTTCAGAACGGTGTCGGACAGACGGAATTTAACCGCGCCGCCAGCCTTCGATTGAGTCTTTTCCAGATTGTTATCGCTGTCCGCGGCGAACAAGCCGTTACCGCGACGACCGGTGCCGCCGTCGAAGCGGACGGAGCCCAGTGCGAAAGCATCAACGCCTACGCCGACGGTACCTTGGGTAAAGCCCGACTCGTAGATAGCACGTACGCCAAGACCAGCTTCTTCACGATAACTTTGTTCGTCGCTAGCGTTGTTCTTCCAATCACGATTCATGTACAGCATACGGCTCAGAACGTTCAGGCTCTGATCTTCAAAAAAGCCCTTGGATTCTTCCTGGGAAGAGGCCATTGCGAACTGCGAGGTACTGGCCGAAACAGCCAGTGCGATCATGCTCCACTTCATCACGCGCATCGTGATTTGCTCCTTTGGTTTTTAGAAGAGTCTTGCCGTCCCACCTGTTTTTTTATCTGGGCGGCTCTTTCTTTTTGTGTCGGCGCGAACTTATATCACGACGACATTCATTGGCGATACTTGCCCATCCAATCTTTCAGCTTCTTTACGACCCTGTCGCCAATGGCTCGATCCATGTCGTATTTAGGCTGTTCCGGCGCAATCGGACACACAACTCGAAGTTGCTTCTTTTTTCCCGGCGTCGGTGTAAAGAGTCCTTTGTTACTGCGCTTGAAGCTCCCTGTGGGCAACCTTGCCACTTTATTTATAGGCCAGCAGGTTTTCGCTTCCGGCGAGACCCTGTAGGCAATGTGGGGATGAATGCAACAAGCATGCTCAAACCCGGTTTTTGTTCACGTTTTTTTCACATTCTCCCTGCCGGCGCAGTGAAACCTCATGAAACCGGGCTCCAAAGGCCTTGTTTTAATTAGGGTTGACTGTCGTGCTGCTCTCGTGTTTACAGCAGCTAAACGCCGCGAGACAACCAAAAACGTTACCGGTTCACCCTCTCAGTGAGTAGATCACGGATGCTTTGTGCACTGAGCGTAGACGCGTTGTGCTGTTTTGGTGCAAAAAACTTCATCCTGTACGAAAATTTTACAGGCTCGGTGCAGGATGCAACGTTCGCAGCGCCCGTCTCAGGCCTATGTGTTACCGGTTGCGCTGAGTTGGTGCGGGCGCTGGAAAAAAAGCATCAGGCAGGGTCATCGCTGTACGCAGTGAACCCTTCGGCGTTCAAGGGTATGCTGCGGTTCTGTGTCCCACGCAGGCCCGCTGAGTCGGGCAAAAAACGATAACCAGCGAGGAGTGTGCGCGGTGTTTGCTTTAGATCCACAACTGCAACAAGACACATTGGTCATGGGTGACTTCCCGTTGTGCCGGTTGCTCTTGTCCAACGACGCCAATTACCCGTGGTTCATTCTCGTGCCGCGGCGGGAAGATATCAGCGAATTGTTTCAGTTGGATGACGCCGATCAACAGCAACTGTGGAAAGAAACCACCGCGCTGGCCGAAACCCTCAAGGACTCCTTCAGTGCTGACAAGCTGAACGTTGCAACCTTGGGTAACGTTGTCAGCCAACTGCATATGCACGTCATCGTGCGCAAACGTGATGACGCGGCCTGGCCAGCGCCGGTCTGGGGCAAGCACCCGGCCAAGCCTTATACTACTGAACAGGTGAAGGTCATTCGTGACCGATTGCGAGCGGCCTTGACCGATGATTTCAAGTTTCTGGAGGGCTGAAACCATGAACCTTGAAGAGCGTGTAACGGATCTGGAAAGCCGTCTGGCGTTTCAGGATGACACCATCCAGGCACTCAATGATGTGCTGGTGGCGCAGCAGCGAGTGGTCGAGCGTCTGCAGTTGCAAATGGCTGCTTTGCTCAAGCGCCAGGAAGAGATGGCCGGGCAATTCGAAACCTTTGAAGAAGAAGCGCCTCCGCCTCACTACTGACCGAGTGGAACGCCAGGCAATAAAAAACCGCGAGCAGCGTGGCTGTCTCGCGGTTTTTTTACGCTTGGGATCAGCGGCGCGGTAGCGCGGCGATCACATCTTCGGCTTGTAGGCCCTTGTCGCGGTTCATCACGGAGAACTCCACGCGCTGACCTTCGACCAGAACGCGGTGGCCTTCGCCACGAATGGCCCGGAAATGCACAAAAATGTCATCGCCGGAGTCGCGGGAGATGAAACCGAACCCCTTGGAAGTGTTGAACCACTTCACGGTGCCGGTATCGCGGTTGGACATGTCGTAGTTCTGCGGTGCGGCGGCCGGTGACGACTTCTTGTAGAAGCTGACAGCCAGGTGCAATGCCACGGCAAGCAGTGATGCGGTCAGGCTGAACAGCACAGCCGGTTGACCGGCGATTTGCGGCATGGGCGCCAGCAGGGTCAGGGTTTGCAGGGCAACGGCCAACACCAGCAAGGCGCTGACCAGGTTTTGCAGTTGATGACGTGGGCCTTTGTTCCAGTAGGGGATAACAGGGGCAAGGGTCAGGTTGAGCAGGCCGAAGAAGGCCAGGTAAAGCGCATCGGGATGTTGCAGGTAAGGCGTGGCTTCGGAACCCAGGCTAGGGATGAAGGACAGCAGCAGGGCAGCTGCGCCCATTAGCAAGTGGACGATTTTCAACATTTTGATTGACTCACGGTTAAGACGGATCACTAAGGAAGAGCTGATCGGGGCGGTTCGCTTCGGAACAATAGAGAGGCGTTGGACACATTCCCGAATTCAGCCTATGCGCCATGCCCGGAAAAATGGGCGTAGCGACACACTGCCTATTTAACAGCAAAGCCCCGACCTTCTCAAACCCGTTACGGGGGCGCACCGCGCTGTTCGTCGGCGCAAGGGGGCAGGCAAGGGCGTGAAATTTCCCGCCTCGTCGGAACCGTCCGGTGTTGCGGCTTGTCGGTTCAGGAGGGCTGGCGATTTGTCGCAGGCTGGCGGCGGTAACACCCGCTAGAGTGCAAGAACCGCTGTCGAATTCATCACCGCAGGAGATCAACCAACATGGCAATTGATATCGGGATCAGTGAAGAAGATCGCAAATCCATCGTCGAGGGGCTTTCACGCCTTCTGTCGGATACTTATGTCTTGTACCTCAAGACCCATAATTTTCACTGGAATGTCACGGGGCCGATGTTTCGCACCCTGCACCTGATGTTCGAGGAGCAATACAACGAACTGGCGCTGGCAGTGGATCTGATTGCTGAACGCATTCGTGCCCTGGGCTTTCCCGCGCCGGGCGCTTACTCCGTGTATGCACGCTTGTCTTCTATCAAGGAAGAAGAAGGCGTGCCTGGCGCCGAAGACATGATCCGCCAGTTGGTCGAGGGTCAGGAGGCCGTGACGCGTACGGCCCGTAGCATCCTCCCTTTATCGGACAAGGTCAGTGACGAACCGACCACCGATCTGCTGACCCAGCGCATGCAGGTCCATGAAAAAACCGCATGGATGTTGCGCTCGTTGCTGGAAGACCGGTAAGCGCCGGGCCCGGCGATGACGGGGGGCGTTGGCATTATCGCCAGCGCTTTGTGTAGGACGTCGTAATTCGTCGCCTGCCTGCTGCTGGCTTGTCCTACGCCGATGGTCATAAAGTCATCTGGATCTGGCGATGCCGTTGAGCTTCCATAGAGCCACAGATTGGTTGTTCCAATTGAGAGGTTCGTATGGCAAAGGAGTGTCAACGGTATGATTCAAGGAAAAGAACCCGGGGAAGGTGTGCATGGGCGCTTTCAGCCCATTACCATCGACCCGTTCGTCCGGGGGTTCGACATGCAACTGGCCCGGCCCCTGTCCCGATCGATTCGCCTGAACGGGTTCGCCACCTGTCTTCGGCTTGAGCAGGTCTATTGGGATATTCTCGGTGAGATGGCCCAGCTCAACAGCTGTTCCATCAGCACCTTGCTCTCCCATGTGGACCGGGAGGTGCACCTGCGCCATGGCGGGGTGCGCAATTTCAGCGGTTTGGTGCGCGTGGTTTGCGTGGTGCACAGTTTGAAGGAAACCGGGATGGATCACGGTGCGGCGTAGGAGCTGCCGAAGGCTGCGATTAGACTCAAGTGCTTGGGGCAAGATCGCAGCCTCTTTGCACTCGTCAGCTCCTACGTAGCTCCTACACAGTATCTACTCGACAATGACTGTTTAGTCTTGCGGCTGCACAGGCCGCATTTAATGGATATAATCCCGCTCTTTGCCGCAAAGCCCAGCCTTTGCGCGAGTAACCTGATCGCCGAGACAACCCCCATGCCGATGTACGACTATCAATGTGCTTCCTGTGGTCATCAGATGGAAGCCATTCAAAAGATCAGCGCGGCACCGCTGGTCGATTGCCCTGCCTGCCAGGCGCCGGAACTGAAAAAGATGCTGTCCATGCCAGGTTTCCGCCTCGGTGGCACCGGCTGGTATGAAACCGACTTCAAGACCGGCGCCAAGAAGAACCTGGCCGGTGGCGACAAAGCGGACTGAGTTGAACACGCGCGAGCTCTTGCACGGGCAGGGCCTCCAACCGAATTTCGAATTACGAGAAGTGAAACCACTACCATGATGCGCAGCCATTATTGCGGCCAACTGAACGAAAGCCTGGAAGGTCAGGAAGTTACTCTTTGCGGATGGGTCCATCGTCGCCGTGACCATGGCGGGGTGATTTTCCTCGATATCCGTGATCGTGAAGGCCTGGCCCAAGTGGTGTTCGACCCGGACCGCGCTGAAACCTTCGCCACCGCCGACCGCGTGCGCAGCGAGTACGTGGTCAAGATCACCGGCAAGGTACGCCTGCGTCCGGCCGGTGCCGGCAACGCCAACATGGCCTCGGGCATGATCGAAGTGCTGGGCTACGAGCTGGAAGTGCTCAACGAAGCGGAAACCCCGCCGTTCCCGCTCAACGAATACTCCGACGTGGGCGAAGAAACCCGCCTGCGCTATCGCTTCATTGACCTGCGTCGTCCGGAAATGGCCGAGAAGCTGCGTCTGCGTTCGCGCATGACCACCAGCATCCGTCGTTACCTGGATGAAAACGGTTTCCTCGACGTCGAGACGCCGATCCTGACCCGTGCCACGCCTGAAGGTGCTCGCGACTACCTGGTGCCGAGCCGCACCCACCCCGGCAGCTTCTTTGCCTTGCCGCAATCGCCACAGTTGTTCAAGCAACTGCTGATGGTGGCCGGCTTCGACCGCTACTACCAGATCGCCAAGTGTTTCCGCGACGAAGACCTGCGTGCCGACCGTCAGCCTGAGTTCACTCAGATCGACATCGAGACCAGCTTCCTCGACGAAAAAGACATCATGGGCCTGACCGAAGGCATGATCCGCAACCTGTTCAAGGAAGTGCTGGGTTTGGAGTTCGGCGAGTTCCCGCACATGACCTTCGAAGAAGCCATGCGCCGCTACGGTTCCGACAAGCCGGACCTGCGCAACCCGCTGGAACTGGTGGACGTGGCCGATCAGCTCAAGGAAGTCGATTTCAAGGTGTTCAGCGGCCCGGCCAACGACCCGAAATGCCGGATCGCGGCCCTGCGTGTGCCAGGCGGGGCAAGCATGCCGCGCAAGCAGATCGACGACTACACCAAGTTCGTCGGCATCTATGGTGCCAAGGGGCTGGCGTACATCAAGGTCAACGAGCGCGCGGCCGGTGTTGAAGGCCTGCAATCGCCGATCGTGAAAAACATCCCTGAAGCCAACCTGAACGTGATCCTCGATCGCGTGGGCGCGGTTGATGGCGATATCGTGTTCTTCGGCGCCGACAAGGCCAAGATCGTCAGCGAAGCCTTGGGCGCGTTGCGCATCAAGCTGGGTCACGACCTCAAGCTGCTGACCTGCGAGTGGGCGCCGATGTGGGTCGTCGACTTCCCGATGTTTGAAGAGAACGACGACGGCAGTTTCTCCGCGCTGCACCACCCGTTCACCGCGCCGAAGTGCTCACCTGAGGAGTTGGAAGCCAACCCGGCCACCGCTCTTTCACGTGCTTACGACATGGTCTTGAACGGCACCGAGCTGGGTGGCGGTTCGATCCGTATCCATCGCAAGGAAATGCAACAGGCGGTCTTCCGTCTGCTGGGCATCAGCGAAGCGGAACAGGAAGAGAAATTCGGCTTCCTGCTCGATGCGCTGAAGTACGGTGCACCGCCCCACGGCGGCCTGGCCTTTGGCCTGGACCGTCTGGTGATGCTGATGACCGGCGCCCAGTCGATCCGTGAAGTGATCGCGTTCCCGAAAACCCAGAGCGCGGCCGATGTCATGACCCAGGCTCCGGGCGTAGTGGATGCCAAGGCTCTGCGCGAGCTGCACATCCGTCTGCGTGAACAGCCAAAGGCTGAGTAAGGCCGACACCTGGAGGCGCATCTTCGGATGCGCCTTTTCATTGGGGTCGATATTTCTGGTTGCCGGCTCTTGCGCGAGCGCAGGGCGGGCAATGTTTCAAAGAGAAACCGGAGCGAGTTATGGCAGGTCATTCCAAGTGGGCGAACATCAAGCACCGCAAAGAACGTCAGGATGCCAAGAGGGGCAAGATTTTCACCAAGTGGATCCGTGAGTTGACGGTCGCTGCCCGCCAGGGTGGCGGTGATCCGGGCTCCAACCCGCGCTTGCGCCTGGCCCTGGACAAGGCGCTGGGGGCGAACATGAGTCGCGACATCATCGACCGCGCTATCGCCCGCGGCGCGGGTGCGACCGAAGCCGATAATGTGGAAGAGCTGACCTACGAGGGTTACGGTCCCGGTGGCGTGGCGGTGATGGTTGAGTGCATGACCGACAACCGCAACCGTACCGCCGCCGCCGTGCGTCATGCCTTCAGCAAATGTGGGGGCAACCTGGGCACCGACGGTTCGGTGGCGTACCTGTTCGAGCGCAAGGGGCAGATCAGCTTCGCGCCGGGTATCGATGAAGACGCCCTGACGGAAGCGGCCCTGGAAGCCGACGCCGATGACGTGGTCAGCCATGAGGACGGTTCGTTCGACGTGTTCACCTCGTTCGCCAGCTTCTACGCCGTGCGCAATGCGTTGGAGGCCGCCGGTTTCATACCCGCCGACGCCGAAATCGTCATGCAGCCGACCACCAGCGCCGAACTGGACCTGGAAGGCGCCGAGAAGGTGCTCAAGCTGATCGACATGCTTGAAGACCTGGATGATGTGCAGAACGTTTATTCCAACGCCGATATTCCTGAAGCGGTCGCCGAACAACTCGGCTAACCCCCGTAGGAGCTGGCGAAGCCTGCGATCTTTTGATTTTCTGGTCGAAAAGGCAAAATCAAAAGATCGCAGGCTTCGCCAGCTCCTACACGGCTGTATCCTCAAGCAACCGCATTACCTTTCGCAGGCGTTATGACTTTAATCCTTGGTATCGACCCCGGTTCGCGCATCACCGGCTACGGCGTGGTTCGTGATACCGGGCGTGGCTGCGTGTATGTCGCCTCAGGCTGTATCCGCACCGGCGCCGGTGAGTTGCATGAGCGCTTGCAGATCGTCTATCGCGGCGTGCGTGAAGTCATCCAGACCTACGGCCCGGTCACCATGGGTATTGAAAAGGTCTTCATGGCGCGCAACGCCGATTCTGCCCTGAAGCTGGGGCAGGCTCGAGGGGCGGCCATTGTGGCCGGTGCCGAGGAAAGCCTGGAAATCGCCGAATACACCGCAACCCAGGTCAAGCAGGCGGTCGTTGGAACGGGCGCGGCCAACAAGGAGCAGGTGCAAATGATGGTGATGCATCTGCTGAAACTGGTCAGCAAGCCGCAGATCGACGCCTCCGACGCCCTGGCCATCGCCATTTGCCATGCTCATACCCGTTCCAGCCTGTTGCCGCATGGCCTGGGAGCCGCACGCAGTCGTGGCGGGCGCCTGCGTCTCTGATAGCATCAGCGCAATCTTTCGTGAGCCCGAGCATTTTGCGCCTGTGTCGTCGGCCTCCATGCTTCGGCCGTTACTCGCCAGCCCGCGGCTGGCCTACGCCCAAGGATCTGAAACGTGATTGGACGCTTGCGCGGCACCCTGGCTGAAAAACAGCCGCCGCACCTGATTCTGGATGTAAATGGCCTGGGTTATGAGCTTGAAGTGCCCATGACCACGCTGTATCGCCTGCCGTCGGTCGGTGAACCGCTGACGCTGCACACCCATTTGGTCGTGCGCGAGGATGCCCAGTTACTCTATGGCTTCGTGGGCAAGCGCGAGCGGGATTTCTTCCGCGAGCTGATTCGTCTCAACGGCGTCGGTCCGAAATTGGCCCTGGCCTTGATGTCGAGCCTGGAAGTCGACGAACTGGTGCGCTGCGTGCAGTCCCAGGACACGTCGGCCCTGACCAAGGTGCCAGGGGTGGGCAAGAAAACCGCCGAGCGCCTGCTGGTTGAGCTCAAGGATCGGTTCAAGGCCTGGGAGGCGGTGCCGGCCATGTTCGCGCTGGTGCCGAACCAGCCGGACGCGCCAGCGCCCGCGGCCAGCGCGGAAAACGATGCGGTCACCGCACTGATCTCCCTGGGCTACAAGCCGCAGGAGGCCAGCAAGGCGATTTCCGCCATCAAGGAAAAAGGCTTGAGCACCGAAGACATGATTCGTCGTGCCCTGAAGGGAATGATTTAAGTGATTGAAGCCGATCGTCTGATCGCCGCCACGGGTGCCCCCCGTGACCGTGAAGAAGTACAAGACCGTGCGATTCGTCCCGTCAGCCTGGCCGATTACATCGGTCAGCCGGCGGTTCGCGAGCAAATGGAACTGTTTATCCAGGCGGCCCGCGGGCGCAGCGAGTCCCTGGACCATACCTTGATCTTCGGCCCTCCCGGTTTGGGCAAGACTACCCTGGCCAACATCATTGCCCAGGAGATGGGCGTGTCGATCAAGAGTACCTCCGGGCCGGTCCTCGAGCGTCCGGGTGACCTGGCGGCGCTGCTGACCAACCTTGAGCCCCATGATGTGCTGTTCATCGATGAAATCCACCGGCTGTCGCCGATCGTCGAGGAAGTGCTGTACCCGGCCATGGAGGACTTCCAGCTCGACATCATGATTGGCGAGGGGCCGGCGGCCCGTTCCATCAAGCTGGATCTGCCGCCTTTTACCCTGGTGGGCGCCACTACCCGCGCCGGCATGTTGACCAACCCGCTGCGGGACCGTTTCGGTATCGTCCAGCGCCTGGAGTTCTACAACAACGCCGATCTGGCGACGATTGTCGGCCGCTCGGCCGGCATTCTCGGGTTGCCGCTGGACCCGGATGGCGCTTATGAGATCGCCCGGCGGGCGCGAGGTACGCCGCGGATCGCCAACCGGCTGTTGCGGCGGGTCCGGGATTTTGCCGAAGTTCGTGCCAAGGGCCACATCACCAAACCGATTGCCGACCTGGCGTTGAACCTGCTGGACATCGACGAGCGTGGTTTCGACCACCAGGACCGGCGTCTGCTGCTGACCATGATCGAAAAGTTCGACGGCGGTCCGGTGGGCGTGG
The DNA here is from genome assembly GCF_900113505.1 of Pseudomonas sp. NFACC45. Taxonomy (NCBI): domain Bacteria; kingdom Pseudomonadati; phylum Pseudomonadota; class Gammaproteobacteria; order Pseudomonadales; family Pseudomonadaceae; genus Pseudomonas; species Pseudomonas sp. NFACC45. The sequence goes on along the minus strand of NZ_FOPO01000009.1, from coordinate 265,841 downwards.
ACAGCCTGGCGGCGGCCATCAGCGAAGAGCGCCATACCATCGAAGATGTGCTGGAACCCTACCTGATCCAGCAGGGCTACATCATGCGCACCCCGCGCGGGCGTGTAGTGACTCGCCACGCCTATCTGCACTTCGGCTTAAACATCCCGACACGAATGGGTGAGATGCCGGTAGTAGACGAATTCCTCGATGCCGTGGACGATTGAACGACCTCTGTGCAGCGACTTTTTTCAGGTTCGTGCTGTCCCAGACGACACCCGGAGCGTCATTGCATTCGAGAATGAAAAAAACAGTTGCCTGGCCGATTGGCAACCTGAGGAGTAAGCACTAGAGTATGCGCGCGCAAAACGGGCTGGAGTCGTTCGCACATCGCTGTCGCGTTTATTACGAGGACACCGATGCCGGCGGCATCGTTTACTACGTCAATTACCTCAAGTTTATGGAACGGGCTCGAACCGAACGGCTGCGGGAACTGGGTTTTGCCCAATCCGCGCTGGTGGGGGAGGACCTGTTATTCGTCGTGCATTCCAGCGAAGCGCGTTACTACGCGCCGGCGCGACTGGACGACGAGCTTCTGGTAAGTGCCGATGTCATCGAATTGAACCGTGCCAGCCTGCGCTTCAAGCAGCAGGTCAGGCGGGCTACGGATAATGCGCTGCTCTGTGAAGGGCAGTTTCTGGTGGCCTGTGTGCGCACCCATAGTTTGAAACCCCGGGCCATTCCCGAAGCTCTACGCGCGGCCTTTGCCGGCGTGAGCGGCGCCGGTACATACTCAGAGCAGGAGATAAAGCGTGGAAGCTAACGTCGTCGACCATTCCTCCATGTGGAGCCTGGTCAGCAATGCCAGCGTTGTGGTGCAGTTGGTAATGCTGATCCTGGTAGCCGCATCGGTGACCTCATGGATCATGATCTTTCAGCGCAGCAACATGCTGCGCGCCGGTCGTCGAGCCCTGGAGAGCTTCGAGGAGCGCTTCTGGTCCGGTATCGACCTGTCCAAACTCTACCGCCAGGCGGGCAGCAACCCGGACCCGGACTCGGGTGTCGAGCAGATCTTCCGCGCCGGCTTCAAGGAGTTCTCCCGTCTGCGCCAACAACCAGGCGTAGACCCTGAAGCCGTGATGGAAGGCGTGGCCCGTGCCATGCGCGTCGCGATCTCCCGCGAGGAAGAAAAACTCGAGCAGGGCCTGCCGTTCCTGGCCACCGTCGGTTCGGTCAGCCCGTACATCGGCCTGTTCGGTACCGTGTGGGGGATCATGAACTCCTTCCGTGGCCTGGCCACAGCCCAGCAAGCGACCCTGGCCACCGTGGCCCCGGGTATTGCCGAGGCACTGATTGCCACCGCCATTGGTCTGTTCGCGGCCATCCCGGCTGTAATCGCCTACAACCGCTTTGCTGCCCGCAGCGAAACGCTGACCAGCCGTTACTACACCTTCGCCGATGAATTCCAGGCGATCCTGCACCGCAAAGTGCACACCAGCGAAGAATAAGCAGGTATTTCCCAATGGCTTTAATCGCTCGAGCCCGAAAAAAGCGCAAGCCGGTTGCCGAGATGAACGTGGTGCCCTACATCGACGTGATGTTGGTGCTGCTGGTCATCTTCATGGTGACCGCGCCGATGCTCAATCAGGGCGTGAAGGTTGATCTGCCCAAGGTTTCCAGTGAAGCCTTGCCGCAGGACAACGACACCCAGGTCCTGACCATTTCGATCAAGGCTGACAAGACCTACTACTGGAACCTTGGCAGCGAAGTCGACACCGAGAAGCAGCAGGACCGGGCCATGACCTTGCCGCAGATGACCGATGCGGTGACCAAGATCATCAACGCCGGCAACAGTAACGGCAAGCGCACCCAGGTTTTCATTCGCGGCGACAAGACTGTCGACTACGGTGCGGTGATGGGCGCCATGGGCGGCCTGCAAAAAGCCGGGGTCGGTAATGTTGGCTTAATCACTGAGGCGCCCTGATGCAGCAACAGCGAGAGCCGTCCGCCTCGGAAAGCTACTTCTGGCCTAGTGTCTGGGCAATTGGCTTGCATGTGCTGGTGTTTGGCATGCTGTTCGTCAGTTTTGCCATGACTCCGGAGCTGCCGCCGGCCAAGCCGATCGTGCAGGCGACCCTGTATCAGCTCAAGTCCAAGAGCCAGGCCACCACGCAGACCAACCAGAAGCTTGCCGGTGAGGCGAAGAAATCCGCCGCGCGCCAGACCGAAGTCGAGCAGATGGAGCAAAAGAAGGTCGAGCAGGAAGCGATAAGAGCTGCGGAACAAAAGAAAGAGCAAGCGGCTCAAAAGGCCGAAGAAGCCAGGAAGGCTGACGAAGCCAAGAAAGCCGATGAAGCGAAGAAGGCCGCCGAGGCGAAAAAGGCCGAAGAGAAACAATTGGCTGATATAGCCAAGAAGAAGTCCGAAGAAGAAGCCAAGAAAGCCGCTGAAGAAGAGGCCAAGAAAGCGGCCGCTGAGGCAGCGAAGAAAAAAATTGTCGAGGACGCCAAGAAAAAAGCGGCCGAGGACGCCAAGAAGAAAGCTGAAGCTGACGAGGCGAAAAAGAAAATCGCCGAAGACGCGAAGAAGAAAGCCGCCGCCGACGCCGCCAAGAAAAAGGCTCAGGACGCAGCGCGTAAATCCGCCGAAGAGAAAAAAGCCCAGGCCTTGGCAGATTTGCTTTCCGACACGCCAGAGCGTCAGCAGGCATTGGCTGATGAGCAGGGCGATGAAGTCGCCGGCAGTTTCGATGATTTGATTCGCGCCCGAGCAGCAGAAGGCTGGGCTCGTCCACCTTCGGCACGCAAAGGCATGACTGTAGTATTGCAAATCGGCATGTTGCCCGACGGTACGGTTACCTCGGTCAGCGTGGCCAAGTCCAGCGGTGATGGCCCGTTCGACGCCTCGGCGGTCGCAGCGGTCAAGAACATTGGGCGATTGACGGAAATGCAAGGAATGAAACCGAGCGATTTTGCTCCCTATCGTTCATTCAAGATGACATTCACACCTGAGGATCTAGCCTTGTGAGAAACCTTCTTCGATCAATGCTGGTCGTTATCTGCTGCCTGGCAGGGATAGCGGTAGCAGAGGAAAAGAACATTCTGGTCACCAGCGGCAGCGACCGGGCGACCCCGATCGCCGTCGTACCGTTCGGCTGGCAGGGCGGTAGCGTCCTGCCGGACGACATGGCGGAAATCATCGGTAATGACCTGCGCAACTCGGGTTACTACGCGCCGATTCCGAAGCAGAACATGATCAGCCTGCCGACCCAGGCCAGCGAAGTCATCTATCGCGACTGGAAAGCCCTGGGCGCCCAGTACCTCATGGTCGGCAACATCGTGCCGGCCGGCGGTCGCCTGCAGGTGCAATACACCCTGTTCAACGTCGCCACCGAGCAGCAAGTGCTGACCGGCAGTGTGTCGGGCAGCGTCGATCAACTGCGTGACATGGCGCACTACATCTCCGACCAGTCGTTCGAGAAACTCACCGGCATCAAAGGGGCGTTCTCTACCCGCATGCTCTACGTGACGGCCGAACGCTTCTCTGAGAAAAATACCCGCTACACCTTGCAGCGTTCAGACTATGACGGCGCTCGTGCAGTGACCCTGCTGCAATCGCGCGAGCCGATCCTGTCGCCGCGTTTCGCCCCCGATGGCAAGCGCATCGCTTATGTTTCGTTCGAACAGAAGCGTCCGCGTATTTTCATGCAACACATTGACACTGGTCGCCGTGAGCAAATCACCAACTTCGAAGGCCTGAACGGTGCGCCAGCCTGGTCGCCAGACGGTACGCGCCTGGCATTCGTGCTGTCCAAGGACGGTAACCCGGACATCTATGTGATGAACCTGGCTTCGCGTGCGATTTCTCGCGTGACCAATGGTCCCGGCATCAACACCGAACCGTTCTGGGGCAAGGATGGCTCGACCATTTACTTCACCTCCGACCGTGGCGGCAAGCCGCAGATCTACAAGACCAGCGCCAGTGGTGGCGGTGCCGAACGCGTGACGTTTGTCGGTAACTACAACGCCAACCCTAAACTGTCGGCGGACGAAAAGACCCTGGTGATGATCCATCGCCAGGATGGCTTTACCAATTTCAAGGTGGCGGCTCAGGATTTGCAGCGAGGTAGTGTAAAGATCCTCACTGATAGCACTCTGGACGAGTCACCTACTGTTGCGCCCAACGGCACCATGGTAATCTACGCCACCCGCCAGCAGGGCCGGGGAGTCTTGATGCTCGTGTCCATTAATGGACGCGTGAGGCTCCCGCTTCCTACCGCACAAGGCGAAGTCAGAGAACCGTCCTGGTCCCCTTACCTGAACTGACGCGGCGCAATACGTTTTACTTAACACACTGGGGTTCATTAGGAGTTTCACGATGGAAATGCTGAAGTTTGGTAAATTTGCTGCGCTGGCTCTGGCCATGGCTGTAGCTGTAGGTTGCTCGTCCAAAGGCGGCGACAACGCCGGTGAAGGCGCTGTTGATCCAAACGCTGGTTACGGCGCTAACACTGGTGCAGTTGATGGCTCCCTGAGCGAAGAAGCTGCTCTGCGCGCAATCACCACCTTCTACTTCGAATACGACAGCTCGGACCTGAAGCCAGAAGCCATGCGCGCTCTGGACGTTCACGCCAAAGACCTGAAGTCGAACGGCGCTCGCGTTGTTCTGGAAGGCAACACCGACGAACGTGGTACTCGTGAGTACAACATGGCACTGGGCGAGCGTCGTGCGAAAGCCGTTCAGCGCTACCTGGTACTGCAAGGTGTTTCCCCAGCTCAGCTGGAACTGGTTTCCTACGGCGAAGAGCGTCCAGTTGCTACCGGCAACGACGAGCAGTCCTGGGCTCAAAACCGTCGCGTCGAACTGCGTAAGTAATTCGTCATGCGAACGTGCCGCCGTGCTGTAACTGTTCTGGCTCTCAGCCTCGCGCCGCTTGCGGTGTGGGCTGCGGTTCCCGTGGTCGATAATGATTCCGGCTATAACAATAGCGCAAGCAATTATCCGCCTGCAGGTTACGGTACGAGCGGCGCCTATGCCGGGGGAGGGGTTTCGGCCCCTGTCTCGGCACAGGGCCAGCTGTTCGATCAACTGCAGCAAATGCAAGACCAGATTTCACGCCAGCAAGGCGCGATAGAGGTTCTGCAAAATGAAATTTCGCGCATGAAGCAGGAAAACCTGGAGCGATACCAGGATCTTGATCGGCGCATAGGAACCGGTGTTGCACCTGCCGCGACTCCTGAGAATTCTCCAGCCGGTGGCGACTCAAACGCCCCTGGCGCAGCCGCAGGCGCGGGAGCAGCTGCTCCGGCACCTGCAGCCGGTGGTGAGCCGGCTGATCCGGCGAAGGAAAAGCTCTATTACGATGCTGCCTTCGATCTGATCAAGGCCAAGGATTTCGACAAGGCCAGCCTGGCCTTTGCCGCTTTCCTGCGCAAATACCCCAACAGCCAGTATGCGGGCAACGCCCAATATTGGCTCGGCGAAGTGAACCTGGCCAAGGGCGACCTGCAAGGTGCCGGCGAGGCATTTGCCAAGGTTTCGCAGTTGTATCCCAAGCACGCCAAGGTGCCGGATTCGCTGTACAAGCTCGCTGACGTGGAGCGCCGCCTCGGTCACACCGATAAGGTCAAAGGCATTCTGCAACAGGTGGTGGCCCAGTACCCGGGGACATCCGCCGCCCAATTGGCTCAGCGTGACTTGCAGCGTATGTGAGGCTGTTTGATCCGTTTCGAAGAAACCCGCGCTTGTCGCGGGTTTTTTCGTTAGAATTCACGCCCTTTTTATGAAACACGCTTCTTGGGATCTGCGCGTTGGCGGGGTTGCTGGAAGTGCCTGACGGAGGCGGACAGCCTGTTTAGCTGTTACGCCCGTGGCGACTATGCAAGACACATTGAGAATTACCGAAGTTTTTTACTCGTTGCAGGGTGAAACGCGAACGGCCGGGCTGCCCACAGTATTTGTGCGCCTCACCGGTTGCCCATTGCGTTGCCAATACTGCGACAGTGCCTACGCCTTCAGTGGCGGCACCCTGCGAAGCCTCGACGACATCCTTGAGCAGGTGGCCGGTTTTCGCCCGCGCTACGTCTGCGTTACGGGCGGCGAGCCACTGGCGCAACCCAACGCCATCCCCTTGCTCAAGCGATTGTGCGATGCCGGTTACGAGGTCTCGCTGGAAACCAGCGGCGCCTTGGATATCGCCCCTGTTGATCCGCGAGTCAGCCGCGTCGTCGATCTGAAGACCCCAGGGTCCAAGGAAGCCCATCGCAATCGCTATGAGAACATCGAACTGCTGACGCCCAACGATCAGGTCAAGTTCGTCATCTGTTCGCGGGAAGATTATGACTGGGCCGTGTCCAAACTGATTCAGTACGGGCTCGACCAACGGGCTGGCGAAGTGTTGTTTTCGCCGAGTCATCATGACCTGAACGCCCGGGAGCTGGCGGACTGGGTGGTGGCGGACAATTTGCCGGTGCGCCTGCAATTGCAGCTGCATAAATATCTTTGGAACGACGAGCCGGGGCGCTGATATGACTGAACACTCGAACATTGCAGAAAAACGTGCGGTCATCCTGTTGTCCGGCGGCCTGGATTCCGCGACGGTCGTGGCCATGGCGCGTGCCGAGGGCTACCGCTGCTACACCATGAGTTTCGATTACGGCCAGCGCCACCGCGCTGAACTGCACGCCGCCGAGCGGGTGGCCAGGGACCTGGGCGTCGTCGAACACAAGGTGATCGGACTGAACCTCAACGGCATCGGTGGCTCGGCTTTGACCGACAGCTCCATCGACGTGCCTGAAACTCCCAGCGAAGGTATTCCGGTGACCTATGTGCCGGCACGCAATACCGTGTTCCTGTCCCTGGCCCTGGGCTGGGCTGAGGTGCTGGGCGCCCGTGACATCTTCATCGGCGTCAACGCTGTGGATTATTCCGGCTACCCGGACTGCCGCCCGGAGTTCGTCGAGGCGTTCGAGCGTATGGCCAACCTGGCGACCAAGGCCGGTGTAGAAGGGCAGGGCTTCCGTATTCAGGCGCCACTGCAGAATCTCAGCAAGGCCGACATCGTCCGGGCTGGGGTGAAGCTTGGCGTGGACTACGGGCTCACCGTTTCCTGCTATCAGGCTGATGATCAGGGGCGTGCTTGCGGTAAATGCGACAGCTGCCGCCTGCGTGCGGAAGGCTTCGCAGCGGCGGGTGTGAGCGATCCAACCCCTTATTTTTGATTTATTTCAAATTAGGTGTTGAATAGTCCTTAGAAATCAGTATTATACGCGCCACCACACAGCGGGTCGTTAGCTCAGTTGGTAGAGCAGTTGGCTTTTAACCAATTGGTCGTAGGTTCGAATCCCACACGACCCACCATTTTTTGCAGTTTTAAAAGTCTGGAAGGCCCACGAAAGTGAGGATTTCCGGATTTTTTTTTGCCTGTAGAAAATCGCAGCTCGACCATCGGAACCACCCGATGATCCGAGTGGTTCCCTGGGCTTGTTAAAGCAGGCCGTCCTCGGCGCATACCTTCACGATCTGTTCGCGAAACCAGATGTTGGCGTTGTCCTGGCCGGGTTTCTCGCTCCACATCATTTCCAGCGTAAAGTTCGGTAAGCCCGCTGGCGGTCTGCGCTGGCTGTATTTGCCTTCATCGCAGGTCAGCGCCTGGATACGCCGAGGCAGGGTCAGGATGAAGTCGGTCCCCGGAATCATATTCAGTGCTGCCACGTAGCTGTTGGCCCGGGCGACAATCTGTCGGCTGTAGCCTTGCCGGGCGAGCCAGCCGTCCACCATGTTGGTGTCGGAGGTCCAGGGCGTCGGAAAAACATGCTGGCAGGCGACGAATGCCTCCAGATCAAATTCCTCCCTGGGCAGTGAAAAGTCTTTATCGACCACGCAAACCAGTTCATCTTCCAGTAATACTTGCGAGCGCAATCCCTTCGCGCCGCGATGAAAGTTGGGGCCGAAACAAACAACCAGATCGAATCGACCGTCCATCAATTCATCCACCGGAATGTCTTTGTGGAATTTCGTGATGTTAACGATGACGGGGAAGCGGCTACCAATGAATCGTTTGACTAATTGGGGGAGTATGAGAAGTTCGAAATACTCCGGGGCGCAAATATTGAATGTTATTTCTTTCTGGGTCGGGTCGAATGTTTGAATGCCGGAATGGCATATATTGATGGTTTTGAGAATATTGAGTACGTGGCTGTACATGGCCGTGGCTTTATTTGTTGGCCGCATGCCACTACGGGTATTGATGAACAGTTCATCTTCGAAACTTGTGCGCAGCTTTTTCAAGCAGTAGCTCACGGTTGACTGGCTCACACAAAGGGTCTCGGACACCTCGGTGACGCTGCTTTGCTCGTACACCGCGACAAACACCATCAGGTCCTGCATGTCCAGCTTTCTAAGCAAATTACTATTGAGCATAAGATCCTTCTCGGCGCAATCCATCAGCTAGCGTCCCTTGTTTTTATGACAAAGGGGTTTATTTATATATTAGCGGAAGGCATTTATTTTTTAAATGGCTTGTGGGAATTTTCTTAAATATGCTCGCCTCGCTTTTTATAGAAATCCTGCACAAGGACGGAGGAGGACGATATGCAAATTCGCGTCGCAGAAACTAAGACAGCGTTATGGGTGCAAGCCACTGAAGTAGTGAAAGAGAAATTTCGCCGTTCTTATTCGGCTTCGGTTGAGCCGAATCCACAATACTTTGCGGTCACCCAGGATCCGTCAGACCGTATTCTTGCCTGTGCCGGTATTACATTCGCGGACCACCGCACACTGTTTTCCGAGCAATACCTGGCGCAACCGATAGAAGTGATTTTGTCCCAGCGCCTGGAGAAAACGATCGACCGCTCAAACATTGTCGAGATCGGCAACCTGATCTCCCATCACCTGACGGCCGGCATGATTCTGGTCAACATGATTCCCCTGTTGTCTTGGTGCATGGGTGGGCATTACTTGTTGTGTACGGTGACGCCCCGCGTTCGGCAAATGATGGAAAGTTGCCAGATCGATTTCGAGCCGTTGCTGACAGCAGACCCTGCGCGCCTGGGCGAGGAGGGGGGCAAGAACTGGGGGACTTATTACTCCAAATTGCCGGTCACCGGGTTCATCCGGGTAGACCCGCAGCGCTCGCGTTTCGCGGCCATGACGCTCAACACCTCGTTCACCCAACTGCCTGGCGATTCACTGGCGAGGGCGCAGCCATGAGCGGCGGATTTATCCATCACTTGAAAAGCGCGTTGCAAGACAATCGCCAGGCTGTCTGCGCGGTGGACTGGTCGGCGTCGGGCGGCGAGCCGGTGGCGTTGACCTATGGCGAGCTGGAGCATCGTGCCCTCAATCTGGCCGCCGAACTGCAACGGCGTTTTCCCAGCCCGGCCCATGGCGATCATGTGGTTTTGGGAATTGCCACGCGTAACAGCAGCGACTGGCTGGTGGCCGATCTTGCTTGCCTGTTTGCCGGGATTACCGCGTTACCGTTGCCATTGGCTTTCAGCCAGGCTCAGGCGGAGCATCTGGCCGAGCGTTGCGACGGGTTTGTAGTGGATGCCGCCGGGCAGCGGACACTGGCGCAGCGTTGGAAGTTGAATTTCCCTGAAAGCCGTTTGCGCCACATCAGCGAGCCGGTCATCGAACAGCCTTTGTTGCATACGCCCGACGGTGATGAAGACTGGATCTGCAAAATCATTCACACCTCGGGCACGACCAGTCGGCCGAAGGGCGTCCAGTTGAGTACCCAGGCGGTCGGCGCCGTGCTGGCATCGCTGCGTCAACGTATGCCCGCCGATGCTCATCGCCGTTACCTGTCGCTGGTGCCCTTGAGTTTGCTGCTCGAACAGGTGACTGCCGCCTATCTGCCGTTGCTGGCGGGCGGAACCGTGCATTTCTTGCCACCGAACGAAGCATTGCTCGGCGAGCCTGGGGCTTCGCCACAGCGTCTGGTCGAGTGGATCCTGCAGGTCCAGCCAACGGCCCTGACGGTGCCGCCGGTGATGGTCAATCGCTTCCTGGAACAAATGGACGAGGGAGGCGAGCAGGGCGAGCGACTGGCGCGCTATCTCCAATCGGGTGCGCATATTACCTGCGGCGGTGCAGCGGTCAGCATCGATGTGCTGCGCGGATTGGAAGAACGGGGCATTGCTGTGTACCAAGGCTACGGCCTGTCCGAGAACGCCTCGGTGGTCAGCATGAACACCTTCGAACAGCAGCGTCTGGGCAGCGTGGGCAAACCCTTGCCTCATGTCCAGGTGCGCATCGGCGCCGACCAGACCATTGAGGTCAAGAGCAGCTCACTGTTCAGCGGCTATTCCGGCACAGACCCCAGCGCCTGCTCCATGTCCGCCGATGGCTGGATGGACACCGGAGACCTGGGAATGCTGGACGACGATGGCTACCTCTACGTGCACGGGCGCAAGAAGAACGTGATCTGCCTGCCCAACGGGCGCAACGTCAGCCCCGAACAGGTTGAGCTGGAGTATCGCAAATACCCCGGCGTCAACGATGCGGCGGTGTTTTTCGATGAACGCCACGGCTTGGTGGCGTTGCTGTGTGTCGAGTCGGCCCCCGCGCGCGATGAGCTGGTGGCCTGGTCCGCCCGGCGTTTTTCCGACATCGAAAGACCCAGCCGACTCTGGTTGTTGACCCAGGACGACCCGTTGATCGAGCAGCTTTACACCGTTACTGGCCGGCCAAAACGCGCCGACATCGCCACTGTTTTTTCCACTCTGCAAGGGACTGCATCCAATGACCACACCTGCCTTTCACTTTGAAACCGCGGACATCTCCATCGTCGAGCCGCACCACTTCGCCAGCCTGGGCAAGAGCGAGCTATATGAGCTGCTCGGCCACTACGGGGTCGTGCTGTTTCGTAACTGTATCCACAGCGCCGAAGATTTCAGCGCCTACGTCAAGCAAAACAGTTCGCGGCTGAGCCTGGATCCGGCCCGCGTCATGGTGGGCGGCGCGGCACAGTTGGTGGACGCGGGACATCAGGCGGTTGGCCTGCACTGCGAAAACGGTAACTCACCGTTCTGGCCGGACATGACCTGGTTCTATTGCCAGGAAGCACCACGCAAGGGGTCGCAAACCACGTTGTGTGACGGTGAGAAGGTGTTGGCGAAACTGTCCCCAGCCTGCCGCAGTTTTTTTGAAGAAAACCCTATCCGCTACAGCCGTACCGTTGCGGGGGAAAAGTGGCGTCGCCTGGTTTGCCACTATTCGCCAGCGTTGTCGGACCCGGCGGCCGTCGAAATCGAGGACCTGTGGCAAATCATCGGGGAGGACCCGCAGACGGTCATTTCCTTCAACCCCGCCGACGACTCCATTCACTACGCCTTCAGCACCTCGGCGATCCTCACGTCGGCGTTCAGCCAGCGGCCGGCGTTTGCCAACAGCATTCTGGGACCTTCCTTCAACTACGAAGCTCCGGTGATCGACACCGTGGGCGGGCAGCCGATCCCCGCCGGGTTTCTGCTGGAAATTGCCGAAGTGTCCGCCCAGTACACCTGCCCGGTGGGTTGGCGCGATCACGACGTGGTGATGATCGACAACCGTCGGGTCATGCACGGTCGGGAAACCATCGTCGATGAACGTCGACGCATCTTCAACGCCTTGAGCTATCGCTGAGACTCATCATGAAGAACAACAACAAATACATCATCAGCGGACAGTACGAGACCTACCTCGACGGCGATGGCCGGCAGATTATCGACCTGAGCGGCGGGTTCGGTTTCCAGGTGCCGCCGGTGATCGAGGCGGTCAGCCGCCAAGCGGACATCATGGGCTTATCCAACCGGGTATTGATGTCCGAACCGCTGATTGCTTTGTGCCGACGCCTGGCCGAGCTGCTGCCCGCGCCGCTCGTCAGCTCTTATGTGTGCAGTTCCGGGGATGAGGCGTTCGAGGGCGCATTGAAGTTGTGCAAAGGCCTCAAGCCCAAGGGCAACACCATCGTGTTCATCCAGGGTGGTGATTATGGCGCGTTGACCTATGGACGTTGCCTCAGCGCCGCGCAAGATGATCTGGCCGTACAGAGTTTTCTAGGGTTCAAGCGAGTGGCAATTCGGCAACTGGCTGACCTGGACACGGTGGACTGGAGCGATTGTTTCGCGGTGTGCCACAGCAACACCCGCGTGGATGCCAACGGCCGATTGCAACTGCTCGATGCTGCATTGCTCGAGCAATTGCATGCCCGCGCAGCACAGGCTTGCGCGCCGGTCATCGCGGTCGACACCCACAGTTGCCTCGGTAGCCTGGGTTCGCTGTTCGGTTTTCAGCGTTATCGTCCTGTCCCGGACATTGTCGTGCTTGGGGGGCCACTGGGAGGCAGCGCGGTCCCCATCGGCACCTATACCTGCAGCGAGCGCATGGCTTGGCAGGTCTATGGGCGCAGTAGTCCGGCCAAACACGGCAGCACCACCGCCGGTAATCCGATGGCGTGTGTCGCGGCCCTGGCGGCCCTGGATTACGTGCAGGTCCACGATTCGTCTCGGCATTGTCTGGAGAACGGTCAGCGATTGGCGCAAACCCTGGCGCCATTCGGTGCCGTAGAAGTGGGCGGCTGGGTCAGCCTGCCGCTGGCCGGTGACCTGCAACCGTCCCTGCTGTGCGAAGCGCTTTACCAACAAGGCGTTTATGTCAGCCCACCCCGAGGCCGCGAATTGATCTTGCGCTGCCCGATCACTGCACGCCCCGAACAGATTCAACGTGCCGCCCACCTCATCAAGGAGACGCTAAGCCATGTCCTTACTCAGGCCGCATGAACAACTGCTGGATGATTGCCAGCGGCACTGGAGCGCATCGGCAGCCAAGCTGTATCGCCTGGGCAAGACCAGCGTTGAACAGCAGACCGATGGCATTCATGTTACCGATCACACTGGCAAGCGCTTCATTGACTGCGCGTGCAGCTACGGGGTGTTTATCGTCGGGCATCGCAACCCGACGGTGCGTGAACGGGTACAGACGCAATTGAATCAGCTGGCCTGGGTCCCGGAAGGCCGGCGCCATCCGCTTCAAGACAAGCTGTCCGAGCGGCTTTGCCAATTGGTGCCAGGAGAATGGGGCGACGTGCAATTCATGGTCTCGGGCGCCGAGGCCGTCGAGCAAAGCCTGCGTTATGTGCTGCGGGTCCAGCCCCAGCGACGCAGGATCGTCGTGATGAGCGGCTCTTATCATGGCAAGACTTTGGCGGCGATGAGCATTCTGGGCCAGCAACAGCACCACAGCAGTTATGGCATCGCTTGCCCCGAAGTGACCTGTGTCCCCTATGGCGATTTCGCCGCCCTGCAAAAGGCCGTGGGCGAGGGTGTCTGTGCGGTGTACGTCGAGCCGATTCTGGGTGGCGCTCATCTACAGGTGCCCCCGGTGGGCTACATGGCCAACCTTCGAGCCTTGTGCGACGCCACGGGCACGCTGCTGGTGGCGGATGAAATCCAGACCGGTTTCGGGCGCTGCGGAAAATGGTTCGCCGTGCAGTATGACGACGTGGTGCCTGACATCATGATCCTCTCCAAGGGCCTGACCGGCGGCTACACGTCGTTCGCCTGCGCCCTGTACAGCCGGCGCCTGGCCACCCAGTATCCACTCAGCGAAATCGAGCCCGACAGGCGAACCAATGGCGGGCATCCGCTAGCCTGCGCCTCGGCGCTGGCGGCCATCGATTACATCGAGCAACACAACCTGGTGGAGCTGTCGCGGGTCAACGGTGGGTTGCTGCGCCACGGTCTGCAACGACTGGCCTTGCGTTATCCGCACATCGTCGAGGATGTGCCGGGCGTCGGCCTGATGACGGGGTTGCGCCTGCGTGGTTCGGTCTATGAGGCCTTGATGAGCATGGAGCTGGGCAAGCGTGGCGTCCACGCCGGGCATTCCATGAATGAAAAGGCCGAACGCCCGGTGTTGCGTTTCTATCCGCCGCTGAATATCACGCCCGAAGCCTTGCAGCATGTCCTGGCGATGATCGAGGAGTCCCTGCAAGCCATCGATCGGCGCCCGGCGCTGGCGGTGAAAGCGTTTTCCCTGGTGGTGCGCAACATGTATCTGTTGCCCAACAAGTGGCTGCGCAGCAAGGAGCCGTCATGAACACGTTCAACCCCGATACGCTGACCCTGCGGGAAATGGCCGGTCTGCTGCGACGCGGTGTGCTGACCAGTGTCACGTTGCTGGAGTTTTACCTGCAACGCATCGCTGAGCGTAACCGGCACATCAATGCACTGATCCAGTTGGCGCCAGTCGAGGAACTGCGGCGCCAGGCTCGCGAGGCTGACGAGATGGCGCGCGTTGGCCAAATCAGTGGCCCGCTGCATGGCATTCCCATCACCATCAAGGATGTCCTGCATGTGCGTGGTTTCAAGATGTCCCGCGGGTTGGGGGAGCTGTTGGGCGAACCCAGTGAGCAGGACGCAACGGCCGTTGCCCGGCTTCGACAGGCCGGGGCGATCATCCTGGGCATCAGCAATGTGCCTGAGCTGTGCATGGCCTTCGAAACCGAAAACCTGGTCTACGGCCGGACCCTGAACCCCCACGACCTGCAACGCTCCGCCGGTGGCAGCAGCGGCGGTGAGGCAGCGGCAATCGCTGCCGGGTGTTCGCCGGCCGGGCTGGCGTCCGATGCCTGTGGCAGTGTGCGGATACCGGCGCACTTCAATGGCATCTGCGGCTTGAAACTGACCCAGGGGCGGGTGCCGCTGACCGGCCAGTTTCCCAATGACCGTTCCGGGCTGTTCCACATGACCTCGGCCTTTGGCGTGATGGGCCGCTATGTCGATGACCTGGCGCTGCTCGGCCAATTGATCAGCGGTGCCGACGGGCAGGATCCGGACACCGTCGATGTACCGTTCACCGCCAGCGAGCCGCTGGCCAACCTGCGGGTGGCGCTGTTCTCGGCGCCGAGCCGTCCGCCGGTCAGCGCGGCGGTGAGCCAGGTATTGCAGCACGTCGAACGGTGCCTGGGCCCGGTGGTGGCCGAGGTGAGCACGGTCGCGCCGCCGCTGCTCGATGAGGCCTGTGATGTGCTGTGGCGGGTGTTCATCACCGGCGCTGACGCCGGTCGCGGTTGGCGGCAATTGTTCGAGTCCATGAACAAGCGACGTTTTACCCCGGCCATCGCTCAATTGCTGGACATGAGCGAGGCGGTGGAGTTGACCGTGGATGAAGTCAAACGCGACTGGATCATGATCGATACGTTTCGCTATGAGTTGGCGAAGTTCTTCAAGCAGCACGACCTGTTCATCTGTCCGGTATTTCCGGACGTCGCATTCCGTCACGGAGAGTCCCTGAAGGATCGCGACCAGTATGCCTTCGTGTTCCCGTTCAGCCTCAGCGGTTCCCCGGCAGTAGTGATCCGCGCCGGAACGGACCCGGCTACCGGGATGCCCATCGGCATCCAGATTGTCGGGCCTCATTGGCAGGAAGAACGGTTGTTGGCGGTGGCTGCTTTCCTGGAGCGTGAGCTGGAGCGCTGGCGTCCGGTTACGCCCCGTCCAGCATCGACGTATTGACCGCCCTCAAGCCGTGACGGTTCTGGCGTTACGGCTGCTGACCACCAGTGCCAGCATGCCGATACCCACCAGGACAGCACCGAGGATTTCGATCATCAGCGGTTGCTGCCTGAGCCAGAACCAGTGCAGCACGGTCACGAATAGGGTGCTGAGGTAGACATAGGAAACCACCGTGGACGGCGCGATCACCCCAATGGCCCGGTGCAACAGCCAGAAAGTGGCGAGGGTGCCGAACACGGCCAGGTACATCAGCCAGCCGATGTCCAGCGTCGACAGCTGCAGAGCGCTACGCCAGCCGCCGCTGAACAGGCAAAACACCAGCAGAAACAGCGCCCCGAACAGCATGTTCCAGAACGTCATCGTCACCGGATCGCGGCCTTTCAGCGCGCGGGCCTTGAACCGTTGGCTGAGGGGGGAGTACAGCGCCATCGCCAGGCAACCGGCACCAAAAACCAGCACGGGATAGAGCGCCGGCAATTGTCCCGGCGCCGACCCTTTGAGGGTCAGCAACACCGCGCCGATTGCTGCGGTCGACATCGGCAGCAGGCGGGTCTTGAGGCTTGGGTTGGGCAGCAGGAACACCTCGAACAACAAGGTCATCAACGGCACCAGCGTATACAGCGTCGCGGTGTTGACCGCCGAGGTGTAGCGCAACGCTTCGAACAACGAACCAAAATACGTCGCCAGCAACAGGCCAAGTACGGCATGGGCCAGCAGGCCTCTGCCGGAGACAGGCGTTGTGGTTTTCAGGAGCAGCAGCGGCAGGAACATCAGTGCTGAAAACAGCAGTCGCAACCCGGTGAGCAGGATTGGATCGATTGACTGACTGACCTGCGCCGCAGCAAAAAACGACGCTGCGATCAGTATCGCCCAGATGAGCATGCCCCAGTGAGCGGCTGCGAAACCGACGTTTTTCATCAAGGTTCTATTCCTGCTTTCAAATACCGGAACGTCATGAGGGACACATCGGCCGGCCGGCATGGTGAGTGTGAAAAACAGGGCCGCAGTCAACTGCAGCCCTATGACGCCGCTAGCTGATATGTCGCGCGTAGTGTTTGGGATTGAAGCGCAGGACCATCACGATCATCAGCGCCATGACCGCCGTGAGCGACCACCAGGCCCATTCGAAGCTGCCCAACTGATCGCGGATCATCCCGGCAATCAGCGGCGAGAGCCCGGCGATCAGGTAGCCGATGCCTTGCACGAATGCTGTCAGGCCACCGGCCCGACGCGGGTTGTCCAAGTGATCGAGGGACACGATCAGGCTCATCGGGAACAGGCCGCCAATGCCCAGCCCCAGCAGGCAAGGCCACAACAGGCTGAAGCGGTCCGGGCTGAGGATCAGGCCGCAGAAACCCGCGATGATCAGGGCCAGCAAAACGGCCAGGACCAGGCGCTTATCCTGGCTGCGGTTGGCAATCGCCGGGGTGACGAGGCCGGACAACACTTCCATCGCGGTGAGGAACCCCAGCAGCAGGCCGGCGTGCTGTTCGCTCCAGCCTTTTTCCACGTAATACGGCGCCAGCCACGCCAGCACGCAGGTGTAGGAGGCGGTGCCGAGGCCGAAGAAGATCGCCAGCAACCAGGCCCGCGAGTTGCTGAAAAACGATTCCTGGCGCTGCGCCGGGGCTGCGGGCAAGGGCGTGACGGCCGCGCGCTGGGCGTACCAGCAGCCCAGGGCGATCAGCGCCAGCAGTGCCCAGATCGCCAGGCCGATACGCCAACTGCCGGTCTGCGCCAGGACGAACGGTGAAAACGACGCCGCAATCGCCGCGCCGCCCATGATGGACGTGACGTACAGGCCCATGAACAACGAGACATTGTCGGCGAAGCGCGATTTGATCAGTGCCGGCATCACGGCCTGGATCAGGGCGATACCGATCCCCGCCAGCACCGCGCTGATAATCAGCTCGGCGGCGCTGTCCAGGTACAGGCGCGACGCCGTGGCGATGCCGATGATCAGCAGCGACAGCACAATGGTGCGGTGTTCACCGATGCGCAGGGCAATGCGCATGCCCAAAAACATCGCCAGCCCCATGGCCATGACCGGCAACATGGTCAGTAACGAAGCGGTGCTGAAACTCAGTGGCACCTCGCCGCGAATGGCTGATAACAACGGCCCGACCGCCGCCATAGAGGGGCGCAGGTTCAGTGCCACCAACACCACGCTGACCATCAGCCAGGCGGCGTGGGTGCTTGAAGTTCGAACGTTTTCCATAACAGAGCCTTGCTGGATAAAGCTCCATTTAGGCTGGGATATGCGGGACGGGGCAAACTGAAATCTGGTGGGGGGTATTTAAAAATCAGGTGGTTCACGAACCGGTCTGGTGAGTGAACCTCTGGGGGAGCAAAGCTTGCTCGCGATGGCGGTGGATCAGCTTGCCTCCATATTGGATGTGAAGGCCTCTTCGCGAGCAAGCCCGCTCCCACAGGGCTGCGGGTTGATTGGAAATCCCTGGTAGCCTGTCAGGAGTCCATCTGCGGACTCAACGTCCCGAGCCATGCCACCAACGCCAGTATTGCTACCGCCACGGACAACTCCAGAGCCATGCTGCGCCGCAGGGCATTGACCGCAACGCTGTGCTCCCCGGTCTGCCGAGCCTGTTCCAGCAACGGGCTCAGATGAAAACGGTTCAGCGCGGCGAACACCAGCATCGCCGCGAACAATACGACTTTCAGCGTCAGCAATTGACCATAGGTGCTATCCAGCAGCCCGTCGACGCGAGGACCGACGATGAACAGATAGTTCACCACCCCTGTCACACTGATCACCAGCACAATCACCGCCCCGGCGGTTTCAAACCCGGTCAGGGTTCGCGCCAGGACCGGCAGCCGCTGTTCAGCCTGGCGAAGCAGCAGGGCAAACGCCGCCAGGGCGCCCACCCATCCGCCTGCCGCCCACAGGTGCAGAAAATCGGTGATGAAGTGCCAGTTACGACGCACGCCCTCGTCCATGGCGCCATGCCCGGCCCAGGCCAGTGTCGCAAGGGCCACGGCGCCGCTCAGGGTGATCAGCCACAAGCTGGCGGCTGGTGAGCGGTGGTTCAGGGCCACCGCTATCGCCGCCAGCGACAGCGCCGCGATCCGAACGCTCCAACTCAAACCCACGTCGGTTTCCAACACCATCATTCCAATGTGCGGCAGCAACTCGCTCCAGTCGCTGACGCCGCTCATGGCCCAGGCCATGCACAGCATGGCGGCCACGGACAACAGCACGCCGAACAGCGCCGTGGTCAGTAGAAGTGCCCTGAAATGCAGCACCACGCCCGAGGTCCGCTCTGGGCCGCGCAAGCTATACAGGCCGAAAGCCGCCAGGCCGAACAACAACATCAAATCCAGATACAGGGCTAAGCGCAGAACAATGTTGAGCAGGTCGATGTTGATTGATGTGCCCAAGTCACTTCACCTTGAACGTGACATTGCCAGTGATCGGGTGAGTATCGGACGACACCGCGCGCCACTGGACCTGGTAGGTGCCGGTGGTGAGCGGAGCGTTCGGGGTAATGATCATGGTTTTGGGATCATCGCTGCCGGAGACCTTGGCCTTCATGGGCATCGGCGAGTGCGCCGACATGCCGGGCATCCCGGTCATGACCAGCTTGGCACCGGAGAATTTGCTCATCAGGTTTTCGGAAAAATGCAGTTCGATTTTTGCCGGCGCCGCACCTTCAGCGCCCTCGGCGGGCGTGGAGGAAAGCAGCTTTGGGTGCGCTTGGGCCAAGCCACTGATCAACAGGCCTGTGGACAATGCGACGGTGACTACAGCGGTTCTGATAAAGGACATGCAAGGACTCCTACAGCTCAGGTTTCTAGTTTTTTGGTTGATTGCGATGACAGACACTCTCAGAACCACATGCGCACGCCCAGCACCAGGCGTGCCTCGCTGCGGTCTTCGCCTTCTTCCCGGGCGTAGTCGGCGGTGTTGCCGTAGACGCGGTTCCAGGTGACGCCAATGTACGGAGCGAACTCGCGGCGGATTTCGTAGCGCAGCCGCACACCCACCTCAGTGTCCGACAGCCCGGAGCCGATCCCTCGATCAGGATCGTTCTTGCCGTAGAAGTTGGCTTCGGCGGTGGGTTGCAGGATCAGACGATTGGTCAGCAGGATGTCGTAGTCGCCTTCCAGGCGCATCGCACTCTGACCGCCTTCACCGATGAACGCGGTGGCCTCGGCTTCGAAGTTATACAGCGCCATGCCCTGTACACCGAACGCGGCCCAGGTTTGCGGGGCGCCCGGCTTGAAATCCTGGCGCACGCCGGCGACCACGTCCCACCAGGGGCTGACCGCGTGCCCCCACAGGGCCTGGAGCTCGGCGTGCTCGGTCTTGCCGTTGGTGCGTTCGCCTTCGGAGCGCAGCCACAAGCGATCGATGTCGCCGCCGATCCAGCCCGAGGCGTCCCAGCTCAGGGCGCTGCCATCATCGGCGTCCTGCCATTCAAGTTGGTCGATGAGCAACAATGAGTTGATCGCGCTGTCGTGCACCGCGTGACCGCCATGGTCTTCGTAGACGGCGGCGCGGTCGGCAGCGGTCAGTTCGGGGATCGGCGTGCGGCTGCTGGTCGGGGCCGATTGCATCGGTTCCATACCCTGCATCGGTTCCATACTCTGCATTGAGTCCATGCCTTGCATCTGGCTATGGTCCATCCCCTGCATCTGACTGTGATCCATGCCTTGCATGTCATCGCTCGCGGCCCAGGCCGAGCCAGTGGCGCCGAGGGTGAGGCTGGCAAGAAGTGCCAAGGGGTAGTGAAAAACAGTGGTCATGGTCGGCTCCTCATTCCTGCACCCGAACTTCACGAAACATCCCCATCTCCATGTGGAACAGCAAGTGGCAGTGATAGGCCCAGCGTCCGAGGGCGTCGGCGGTGACCCGGTAACTGCGTCTGGAACCCGGCGGCACATCGATGGTGTGTTTACGCACCATGAACTGGCCATTCTCGTCCTCCAGATCGCTCCACATACCGTGCAGGTGGATGGGGTGAGTCATCATGGTGTCGTTGATCAGCACGATGCGCAGGCGCTCGCCGTACTTGAGCAGCAGCGGCGCGGCATCGGAGAACTTCACGCCGTTGAACGACCAGCTGAATTTCTCCATGTGGCCGGTCAGGTGCAGTTCGAGGGTGCGGCCCGGTTCACGCCCGTCGGGGTCGGGGAATGTGCTGCGCAGGTCCGAGTAGGTGAGGACCTTGCGACCGTTGTTGCGCAGGCCCATGCCCGGGTCGTCGAGTTTGGGGCTGACGCTCATGGCCTGCATGTCCACCAGCGGATTGTCTTTCTCGGAGTCTGGATGGGACAGCCCGTCGTCCATGCCTTGCATGGAGCCGTGGTCCATCCCCGCCATTTGACTGTGATCCATGCCCGCCATGCCCTGCATCGATCCATGATCCATACCGCCCATGCCCATGTCGTCCATGGTGACCAATGGCCGTGGATCCAGCGGCGGCACCGTTGCCGAGAGACCGGAACGGGTCGCCAGGGTGCCGCAGGCGTACCCGGTGCGATCCATCGATTGGGCAAACAGCGTATAGGCTTCTTCGCTTGGCTCGACGATAACGTCATAGGTTTCGGCCACGGCGATGCGCAGCTCATCGACGCTCACCGGTTTGACGTACTGTCCGTCGGACGCCACCACGGTCATTTTCAGGCCGGGGATGCGCACGTCGAAGTAGGTCATGGAGGAGCCATTGATCAAGCGCAGGCGAAGGCGTTCGCCGGGTTTGAACAGACCGGTCCAGTTCATTTCCGGCGTCTGGCCGTTCATGAGGTAGGTGTAGGTGGCGCCACTGATGTCGGCCAGGTCGGTGGGGTTCATCTTCATTTCGGCCCACATCTTGCGATCGGCCACGGTGGCGGCCCAGCCGTTCTTGCCGACATCGTCAATGAAATCACCGACGGTGCGTTTGTTGTAGTTGTAGTAGTCCGATTGTTTCTTGAGCTTGCCGATGACATCGGCGGGGTCTTCGTCAGTCCAGTCGGTGAGCATCACCACGTAGTCGCGCTCGTACTCGAAGGGCTCGGGCTCCTTGGCGTCGATTACCAGTGGGCCGTAGACCCCGGATTGTTCCTGGAAGCCGGAATGACTGTGGTACCAGTAAGTACCGTTTTGCCGGACCTTGAACTGATAGACGTACATGCCATCGGGCTCGATGCCCTTGAAGCTCAGTCCCGGCACGCCGTCCATGTTGGCCGGCAGCAGAATGCCGTGCCAGTGGATGGAGGTTGGGTCCTTCAAACGGTTGCGTACCCGTAGGGTCACGGTGTCGCCTTCACGCCAGCGCAGCAGCGGGCCGGGGATGCCGCCGTTGATGGTCTGGGCGATGCGCGGATTGCCGGTGAAGTTGACCGGGCTTTCGCCGATGAACAGGTCGAACTCGGTGCCTGTCAGTACGTTGGGTTGGCCAGCACTGGTGACCGCCCAGACGGGCGCGCGCCACAAGCCCAGGCCACCCAGGATGCCGCCGGCAGTCAGGCCTTTTACGAAGGTTCGCCGGGAAGTATTTGATTGCATGCCGTTTGAAGTCCGTCAGTCGATTTTGTAGCGAGTACAGGGCATTGCCCGGTGCCGGTGTGAACAGAAGATGACATAAGCCGGCCGGGCAGGTGATTACATTTCAGTCAGCTTGAGTGAGGCGCTTATCCATCGGCGTGAACGGGCTTTTGTGGCGAGGGAGCTTGCTCCCGCCGGGTTGCGAAGCAGCCCCAAAAAAAGCTGGGTACAACACATCTGGCGGGTCAAGATGGCAGGTCTGGAGGGCCGCTACGCGCTCCAGCGGGAGCAAGCTCCCTCGCCACGGTGGGCCGCGTCCGGTTCTGGGGCGTGGCACAGGTCAGAATGATCTTTTGCAACGACGGGTTATTCTGTAGCCTTGCCGGCTTCACGCTATACCGTGCCTGATTGATACCCACTTTCCCGGCGGTACCCGAGTGGTCCAGAGCCGGGTGTATACTCGACTTTCGCGCAAAACGCGCCTGCAGGTCTTGCGAACATGACGCAAATTTCCGAACGCCTTCTGGTTCAGGCCCATCTCGACGCCAAGCAGCCCAAGCCGCTGACCGCCGAGCAAGAGGCCTGGTACCGCGCCGCCATCGCCGCCGAGCTCAAGGCTCAGGATGCGGTGCTGGTCGCGCACTTCTACTGCGACCCGATCATCCAGGCCTTGGCCGAAGAGACCGGGGGCTGTGTGTCCGACTCCCTGGAAATGGCCCGCTTCGGCAACGCCCATCCGGCCAAGACCGTGGTGGTGGCCGGGGTCAAGTTCATGGGCGAAACCGCCAAGATCCTCAACCCCGAAAAACGCGTGTTGATGCCTACCCTGGAGGCCACGTGCTCCCTGGACCTGGGCTGCCCGGTGGAAGAGTTCGCGGCGTTCTGCGACCAGCACCCGGAGCGTACCGTGGTGGTCTATGCCAACACGTCGGCGGCGGTCAAAGCCCGGGCCGACTGGGTGGTGACGTCCAGTTGCGCACTGGAAATCGTCGAGAGCCTGATGGACAACGGCGAGACCATCATCTGGGGCCCCGACAAGCACCTGGGCACTTATATCCAGCGCAAGACCGGTGCCGACATGCTGCTTTGGGACGGCGCCTGTATCGTCCATGAAGAGTTCAAGTCCAAGCAGTTGGAGGACATGAAGGCGCTGTACCCGGACGCCGCGATCCTGGTGCACCCTGAGTCGCCGACCTCGGTGATTGAACTGGCCGATGCGGTGGGCTCCACCAGCCAGTTGATCGCCGCGGCCCAAAGCCTGCCGAACAAAACGCTGATCGTCGCGACCGACCGTGGCATCTTCTACAAGATGCAGCAGTTGTGCCCCGACAAGGTCTTCATCGAAGCCCCCACGGCCGGCAACGGCGCGGCCTGCCGCAGTTGCGCGCACTGCCCGTGGATGGCGATGAATACCCTGGAGCGCACGCTCAAGAGCCTGCAGGAAGGCACCAACGAGATCTTCGTCGACCCGGCGCTGATCCCCCAGGCCATTCGCCCGCTCAAGCGTATGCTGGACTTCACCCAGGCGGCGCGGATGAAGCTGGCGGGCAATGCTTGATTATTGAAAGATAGAGGCTTTCCAAAGGTTCAAAGCTGTTGGAAGGTTCCGAGAGCTGAGGGGCTTTGTGTGGCGTGCAAGCGTGCTCCCTCGGTACTGCGGTGTAGGAGCTGTCGAGTGCAACGAGGCTGCGATCTTGTCCCAGGCAATTGAATCCTGAGCGAAAGATCAAAAGATCGCAGCCTTCGGCAGCTCCTACGCATCCTACGCGCAGCCGAGCGGGAGCAGGTTCTTACTTGGCCTTCTTGGGAACCCGCACCAGCTGGGTATCCGAGTAGATGTCATGCCAGGTGCGTTTGCGCTTGTCGAACAGCGACCAGATAAAACCCAGCCCCACCAGCAGCAGTGATGCAATCGACACCACAAACCGCAACAGCGCCTGCCACAGGCTGATGGCCGTGCCATCGGCGTTCTGCACGCGGATGCACCACACCTGCATGCCCAGGGTCTGGCCGTTGTGGGTCCAGAACTTGGCGAAGAAACCGAACAGCACGAACAGCAGCACGGTAGACAGCAGAGGATCGCCGTCCAGGGCGCCGGCATCGGTGAGGGCGCGCATTTTTTCTTCGCCGATGATTGCCATCTGAATCATCTTGTAGACGCCACCGGTGACGATCAGCAGGGCCGTGCACAGCAAAAAGTCATAGAACATCGCGGCCAGGCGACGGCCCAGGGTGGCGGGAGGGAACTCGCCTTGGGGGATGAGCAGGTGTTTGGGCATGACAGTCTCGGCCGAAAAAGAAGCCATTTTACGGATTTACGCCCATAAAAAAGCCCCTGATATCAATCAGGGGCTTTTTTGTTTCTCGAAAGCTTTAGCCTTCGGTCTGAACCTCGTCAGCCTGCATGCCTTTCTGACCTTGCACAGCTACGAAAGAGACTTTCTGGCCTTCCTTCAGGCTTTTGAAGCCGGTGCCCTGGATAGCGCGGAAATGTACGAACAGATCCGGACCGTTGTCAGGCGTGATAAAACCAAAACCCTTTTCGTCGTTGAACCACTTGACGATACCATTCTGACGATCAGCCATTTTCTTATTTCCTTTGACGCTAAATTAATGACAGCCTCTTCCATATGAAAGAGTACTGGGGCTGGGTTGCAGGAAAGTAAGAGACGTCGAACGGGATGTAGCAAACTTCATAAGCTACTGCCCAGGTCACGATTCCAAGCGACCCATGCAAACACAGTGATCAGACTCTACGCCAACTAGGAACAAAAAAACAACCCCCTCTGAAGGGCCCGTATTTGCTCGGTATTCTGGCATTTGCAGGGGCTGCGGGGCTGGGCTTATTGATAGACTAGTTCAATTGTTTTGAATCGTTATAGGTGCAATTCCAATACGAGTAGATGCACCTTTTTATGGCGGTTGCGTTACACATTAGTGCACGTATAACGCAACCGCGTTACGTATAGAAACAGTCAATCAGCCGCGGTAGTAGCGTTGTGGCACAAATGGCATTTTGCTTACAAGCAAAGGCACCTTTTTCCCACGCACCATGGCCCAAACTGGCGTGTCCAGTGCGACATAGGCACTGTCCAGATAACCCATCGCCAATGGTCCGCCCAGCGATGGGCCGAAACCGCCACTGCAAACCGTACCGATGATCTCGCCTGCCTCGTTAACGACCTCAGCGCCTTCGCGCACGGGCGTGCGCTCCTGGGGCAGCAAACCAACACGTTTGCGCTTCACGCCGCCCTGTTGCTGGGCAAACACCGTTTCAGCCCCAGGGAACCCCCCAGCGCGGGCGCCATCGGCACGTCGCACTTTGGAAATGGCCCACAGCAGGCTGGCTTCGATTGGCGTCGTCTCAGTGTTCATGTCATGGCCGTAAAGGCATAGGCCGGCTTCCAGGCGCAAGGAGTCGCGGGCGCCAAGGCCGATGGCGGCCACTTCCGGTTCGGCCAGCAGCGCGCGGGCCAGTTTTTCCGCATCGGCGGCGGGTACGGAGATTTCAAAACCGTCTTCACCGGTATAGCCCGAACGGCTGACAAAGCAGTCCATGCCCAGCAGCGTGACGCGCTGGAACTGCATGAAGGTCATCTTCGCCACGTCTGGCGCCAGGCGCGCAAGCACGGTGACGGCGGCCGGGCCTTGCAGGGCGAGGAGGGCGCGGGCTTCGAACAGCGGCTCGATGCTGCACTGATCGCCGATATGGGCGCGCAGGTGGGCCAGGTCCTGGTCCTTGCAGGCCGCGTTGACCACCAGGAACAGCTCGTTGTTGCCCAGGTTGGCGACCATCAGGTCGTCGAGGATGCCGCCGTTTTCGTTGGTGAACATCGCATAGCGCTGCATGCCCACCGGCAGGTCGATGATGTCCACCGGCACCAGGGTTTCCAGCGCTTTGGCGGCGTCGGCGCCGCTCAAACGGATCTGGCCCATGTGGGACACGTCGAACAGCCCGGCCTGATCGCGGGTGTGCTGGTGCTCTTTCATTACGCCCAATGGGTATTGCACCGGCATGTCATAGCCGGCGAATGGCACCATGCGGGCGCCGAGTTCGAGGTGCAGGGCGTGCAATGGGGTCTTCAGCAGTTGTTCGGTGGACATATCAGCTCCTGGAAAAAATGTAGAAGTGAGGCAAGCGCATCAACATTCGATGATGTTGACCGCCAGACCGCCGCGGGCGGTCTCCTTGTATTTGCTTTTCATGTCGGCGCCGGTCTGGCGCATGGTGCGGATGACTTTGTCGAGGGACACGAAGTGATGGCCGTCGCCGCGCATGGCCATGCGCACCGCATTGATGGCTTTCACCGAGCCCATGGCATTGCGCTCGATGCACGGCACCTGCACCAGGCCACCGATGGGGTCGCAGGTCAGGCCGAGGTTGTGTTCCATGCCGATCTCGGCGGCGTTTTCCACTTGCTGCACGGTACCGCCGAGCACTTCGCACAGGGCGCCGGCGGCCATGGAACAGGCCACGCCGACTTCACCCTGGCAACCTACTTCGGCGCCGGAGATGGAGGCGTTTTCCTTGTACAGGATGCCGATGGCGGCGGCGGTCAGCAGGAATCGCACGACGCCGTCTTCATTGGCTCCAGGGATGAAGCGCATGTAGTAATGCAGCACGGCCGGGATGATCCCCGCCGCACCGTTCGTTGGAGCGGTGACGACGCGGCCGCCGTAGGCGTTTTCTTCGTTGACCGCCAGGGCGTACAAGTTGACCCAGTCCAGCACCGACAATGGATCGCGCAGGGCGGCTTCGGGGTTCTTGCACAACTGGCGGTGCAGCGCCGCAGCCCGGCGCTTGACCTTCAGCCCGCCCGGCAGGATGCCTTCGTTGCGACAGCCGGCCGCCACGCAATCCTGCATCACTTGCCAGATCTTCAACAGGCCGGCGCGGGTTTCGGCTTCGGGGCGCCAGGCACTTTCGTTGGTCAGCATCACCTGGCTGATGGACAAACCATAGGTGGTGCAGTGGCTCAACAAGTCCTTGGCACTTTTGAACGGGAAGGTCAGGGGGGTGGCATCTTCGACGATACGGTCGGCACCGGCAGCGCTTTCGTCGACGACAAAACCGCCGCCTACCGAGTAATACTCGCGACTGCGCACCTGCAGGCCCGCCGCGTCGAAGGCGCGGAAAATCATGCCGTTGGGGTGAAAGGGCAGCGGCTTGCGAATCATCGCCAGGTGCAGTTTTTCGTTGAATTCAATGCAGTGTTCACCCAGCAGGTTCAGGCGCCCGTTGCTGCGAATCTCGCGCAAGCGGGCGTCGACCGTTTCAGTGTCCACGGTATCCGGGTGTTCGCCTTCCAGGCCCAGCAGCACGGCCTTGTCACTGCCGTGGCCTTTGCCGGTGGCGCCGAGTGAGCCGTAGAGCTCGACCTTGACGCTGGTGATGGCGTTGAGCAGGTCATCACGACGCAGCCCTTCGACGAAACGGGCAGCGGCACGCATCGGGCCGACCGTATGGGAACTGGAGGGGCCGATGCCGATTTTGAACAGGTCGAACACGCTTAACGACATGGTGTTTCTCCGGTTTCTTTTTATGAGGATCGACGATTGAGGGTCTACATGGATTCCGTGTGGGAGCGAGCCTGCTCGCGATAGCGGTGTGGCAGTTGACATAGATGTTGACTGACACTCCGCTATCGCGAGCAGGCTCGCTCCCACAGGGGATCTGCGGTTTGTTGAGGGGCGACTACTCGCCCCCTCCACAGGTCAAGCGTAGCTTTCGATCGACGGGCAGGCGCAGACCAGGTTGCGGTCGCCGAACACGTTGTCGACCCGGCCCACCGGCGGCCAGTACTTGCCATCGATCAACGAGGCCACTGGGTACACCGCTTGTTCGCGGCTATAGGGGTGGGTCCACTCGCCAACGATTTCCGCGGCGGTGTGTGGGGCGTTTTTCAGTGGGTTGTCGTCTTTGTCCAGGCTGCCGTTTTCCACCGCACGGATTTCTTCGCGGATGCAGATCATGGCGTCGCAGAAGCGGTCCAGTTCTTCCTTGGATTCGCTTTCGGTCGGCTCGATCATCAGCGTACCGGCCACCGGGAACGACATGGTCGGCGCGTGGAAGCCGAAGTCGATCAGGCGCTTGGCCACGTCATCGACGCTGATGCCACTGCTGTCCTTGAGCGGGCGCAGGTCGAGAATACACTCGTGAGCCACCAGACCGTTGCTGCCGGAGTAGAGCACCGGATAGTGTTCTTCCAGGCGGCGGGCGATGTAATTGGCGTTGAGGATCGCCAGTTGCGAGGCACGCTTGAGGCCAGCGCCACCCATCATGCGGATGTACATCCAGGTGATCGGCAGGATGCTCGCGCTGCCGAACGGCGCCGCGCACACCGCGCCTTCCTTGCGTTCCATGTTGGCATGGCCTGGCAGGAACGGCGCCAGATGGGACTTGACGCCGATCGGGCCGACACCCGGGCCGCCACCGCCGTGAGGAATGCAGAAGGTCTTGTGCAGGTTCAGGTGCGACACGTCGCCGCCGAACTTGCCCGGCGCGCAGAGGCCGACCATGGCGTTCATGTTGGCGCCGTCGATGTACACTTGGCCGCCGTTGTCATGAATGATGCCGCAGATTTCGCGGATGCCTTCTTCGAACACACCGTGGGTGGACGGGTAGGTGATCATCAGCGCCGCCAGGTGCTCGCGGTGCTCGGTGGCCTTGGCCCGCAGGTCTTCGATGTCGACGTTGCCGCGCGCATCGCAGGCGGTCACGACCACACGCATGCCGGCCATGTTGGCGGTAGCTGGGTTGGTGCCGTGGGCCGACGATGGGATCAGGCAGATATCGCGACGGTCTTCGCCACGGCTCTGGTGATAGGCGCGGATAGCGAGCAGACCGGCGTACTCACCCTGGGAACCGGCGTTGGGTTGCAACGACACCGCGTCGTAACCGGTGGCGGCGCACAGCATGGCTTCCAGCTCGTCGGTCAGTTGTTGGTAGCCGGCGCTCTGCTCGGCGGGGGCGAATGGGTGCAGGGCGCCGAACTCGGCCCAGGTCACCGGGATCATTTCGCTGGCGGCATTGAGCTTCATGGTGCAGGAACCCAGCGGGATCATGGTGCGATCCAGGGCCAGGTCCTTGTCGGCGAGCTTGCGCAGGTAGCGCATCAGCTCGGTTTCGGAATGGTAGCGGTTGAACACCGGGTGGCTGAGGACTGCCGACTGGCGCACCAGCTCGGCCGGGATGCGGCTTTGCACGGTGGCGGCCAGGGCGGCGAAGTCCGGCAGGGCCTTGCCGTCGGCCAACAGGCTCCACAGCGTTTCGACGTCAGCCTGGGAGGTGGTTTCGTCCAGGGACAAGCCCAGGCGTTCAGCGTCCACCACGCGCAGGTTGATGCGCTGGGCACGCGCCTTGTCGTGCAGGGCGGCGGTTTGCGCGCCGGTGTGCAGGGTCAGGGTGTCGAAGAAGCTGTCTTGTTCAACGCTCAGGCCCAATGCGCCCAGGCCTTTGGCGAGGATCGCGGTCAGGTGGTGGATGCGGTTGGCGATTTGCGTCAGGCCTTTAGGGCCGTGATACACGGCGTACATGCTGGCGATGTTGGCCAGCAAGACCTGGGCAGTGCAAATGTTGCTCGTGGCTTTCTCGCGGCGGATGTGTTGTTCGCGGGTCTGCATCGCCAGGCGCAAGGCCGGCTTGCCGAAACGGTCCACGGAAACACCCACAAGGCGGCCAGGCATATCGCGCTTGAAGGCATCCTTGGTGGAGAAATACGCCGCGTGCGGGCCGCCAAAGCCCAATGGCACGCCGAAGCGCTGGGCGCTGCCGATGGCCACGTCGGCGCCGAACTCACCCGGTGCCGACAGCAGGGTCAGGGCCAGCAGGTCTGCGGCGACAGCGACCAGGGCGTTGGCGGCATGGAAGCGTTCGGTCAATTCACGGTAATCGAACAGGTCACCGTTGCTGGCCGGGTATTGCAGCAGCGCGCCGAAGAAGCTGGCGACGTCAGTGAGTTCGCGTTCGTCGCCCACCACCACCTCAATGCCCAAGGGCTCGGCACGGGTGCGCAGCACATCGAGGGTTTGCGGGTGGCAATGGCGGGAAGCGAAGAAGGCATTGCTGCTCTTGTTCTTGCTCAGGCGCTTGCAGAAGGTCATGGCCTCGGCGGCGGCGGTGGCTTCGTCCAGCAAGGATGCGTTGGCGATCGGCAGACCGGTGAGGTCGCTGATCAAGGTCTGGAAGTTCAGCAGTGCTTCCAGACGGCCCTGGGAAATTTCTGGCTGGTAAGGGGTGTAGGCGGTGTACCAGGCCGGGTTTTCCAGCAGGTTGCGCAGAATCGGCGCTGGCGTGTGGCAGTTGTAGTAGCCCTGGCCGATGTAGGTCTTGAACAGTTGGTTCT
This sequence comes from Pseudomonas sp. NFACC45, assembly GCF_900113505.1. Lineage (NCBI taxonomy): Bacteria > Pseudomonadati > Pseudomonadota > Gammaproteobacteria > Pseudomonadales > Pseudomonadaceae > Pseudomonas > Pseudomonas sp. NFACC45. The sequence continues at coordinate 235,530 of NZ_FOPO01000009.1, read as the reverse complement.
TGCCGGCGATGGCCTTGATCGAGGCCAGTGCATCGGCTTCGCTCTGGCCGTCGCCCATGTCCAGCACGCTGGTGCCCTTGATGCTTTCCGGAATGACGCTGGCGCTCAACGCTTCCAGGGAGTCGTAGCCCAGGCGCTCGAGCATGGCTTGCTCGTCGCTGGCCCGCGGGCCGATGTGGCGGGCGATGAATTCGTTGGCGGTGCCGAGATTAACGGTCATGTTGCGCTCCTCAGGCTTCGGCGTTGGCTTTGATCAGGCGGTCATAGGCGTCCTGATTCAGCAGTTGGCCAACTTGGCTGGCGTCGGCGGGCTTGAATCGGAAAAACCAGCCTGCACCCAGCGGATCTTCGTTGACCAGTTCCGGATTGCTTTCCAGGGCCGGGTTCACTTCCAGCACTTCTCCGTCCAGCGGCATGTACACACCGCTGGCGGCTTTTACCGATTCCACGGTAGAGGCTTCGTCACCCTTGGCGTAGTTTTGCAGTTCCGGTAACTGAACATAGACCACATCGCCCAAGGCGTTCTGGGCAAACGCGGTAATACCGACGGTAACGCTGCCGTCGGCTTCAGTGCGCAGCCATTCGTGATCTTCAGTGAAACGCAACTCGCTCATGGAAACTCCTGGGGCCAGATTCGTCTGGTGGACGCGAAGAAAGGCGCGGGGCTTGGCCCGGCCGAATGGTTATATCCTTAGCAAGAATGCGGCCAATACAAAAAAGTATTTAAATATCAATGAATTGAGTTGTTTTGGCCAAGAGTGCGTGGTTCTGTCTGTAGCGAAATCGCTACAGATCCACGCCCGGATAAAACCCTAGTGGGATCAAAGCCTTGCACAGCGCTGTTTGGCGACCGCTGTAGCGATATCATTCCACTGTAGCGCTTTCAGTACAGATGGAGGTCGTTTTTGAGGCGTTTCCGCATGCGATGCAGCTCATTGTGGGAGCGAGCCTGCTCGCGAGAGCGGTGGGTCAGCCAGCACTGATGTTGACGATACATCGCTATCGCGAGCAGGCTCGCTCCCACAGAGGGCAGCAGCGGGTCTATGGCTTGCCGGAAATCCCGTATTTGCGCAACCGATGGGCAATGGCGGTGTGGGAGGTTTGCAGGCGGCTGGCGAGCTGGCGGGTGGAGGGGTAGTTGACGTAGAGGCTTTCGAGCAGGTGTTTTTCGAAGGCTTCCACGGCTTGCTCAAGGCTCTCGACTTCCACGTCACCCTGGCGCGCCACGGAAGTGCCGGCAATGTCCAGGTCGCCAATGTCCACCAGACTGCTTTCACAAATGGCCGCGGCGCGGAAGATCACGTTCTGCAATTGCCGCACATTGCCCGGCCAGCGGTTGCCCAGCAGCGCCGGGTAGGTGCCGGGGGCCAGGCGGCAGACCGGGCGCTGGATTTGCGCACAGGCCTGCTGCATGAAGTAGCGCGCCAGCAGCAGGATGTCCTGGCCGCGTTCACGCAGCGGCGGCACTTCGACATTAAGCACGTTCAGGCGATAGAACAGGTCTTCGCGGAACGAACCTTCGCTGACCATTTTTTCCAGGTTGCGGTGGGTCGCGCTGAGAATGCGCACATTGACCTTGATTTCCCGGTCGCCGCCGACCCGACGGAAGCTGCCATCGTTCAAGAACCGCAGCAGTTTGGCTTGCAGGTAAGGCGACATCTCGCCGATTTCATCGAGAAATACCGTGCCCTGGTTCGCCAGTTCCATCAGCCCTGGCTTGCCCCCCCGTTGCGCCCCGGTGAAGGCGCCGGGGGCGTAGCCGAACAGCTCGCTTTCGGCCAGGTTTTCCGGCAGTGCGGCGCAGTTCAAGGCCAGGAACGGCGCGCCGTGACGGGCACTGATGGCGTGGCAGGCCCGAGCCACCAGCTCTTTGCCGGTGCCGGTTTCACCCTGGATCAGCAAAGGTGCATCCAGCGCCGCCACCCGCTGGGCCCGGGCCTTGAGAGTGCGGATCGCCGGGGATTCGCCGAGCAGCGCGTCAAACCCTTCGGCGTGGTCGTGGTGCAGCGCCGACAGGCGTTCGCCGATGCGGTTTGGCTGATAGAGGGTCAGCAACGCACCGGCGTTCGTGATGGGCGTGGCGTCCAGCAGCAGAGTCTGGCCGTTGAGGGTGATTTCCCGCAGCGGCAGGCGGAAACCATTCTCCAGCAAAGCCCCCAACAGGGCCTCGTCACCGAACAGCTCGGCAACGCTTTCTCCGGCCGGTTCACGGCCGTACAGGGCGATCAGCGCCGGGTTGGCCAGCAACACGTGGCCGGCGCTGTCCAGGGCCAGTACCGGGTCGGTCATGGCCGCGAGCAGGGCGTCGAGCTGCAAGTGCCGACGCTGGCCTGGCAGGATGTCCACCACAGTGACTGCCTGCACACCCCGCACGCTGAACAGCGCCTCGCGTAATTCGTCCAGCACCTGCGGGCTGAGGGTCGGGGCGTCGATGTAGACGTTGGGCGGCACCATCTCCACCGCATCCAGATTGAGATTGCGCCCACCGAGCAAAGCCAGGACTTCCTGGGTAATGCCGACGCGGTCGATGAAACTGACGTGGATACGCATGGGGCGGTTTTGGGTTCTGGAATACGGAGGGTGGCCAGTATGCCTTGGGGCGGGCTATTGGTGAAATCCTGGCGCATGACTTGAGGCTGTACAGATAACTTCTGTGGGAGCGAGCCTGCTCGCGATAGCGGTGAATCAGTCAGCCTCTGTGTTGAATGCTAATGCTAATGCGCATCGCGAGCAGGCTCGCTCCCACAGGGATCTCGGTGAGGCCAGGGTTTACAACCCAATATCCCACTCCGGCGTCTCGGGAAACTTGAGCACCAAAAAATCCAGCAGGCTGCGCAGTGCCGAGGGCATGTGCTTGCGTGATGCATACACCGCGTACATGTTCATTTTCCGGGGTTCGGCGTGGGTCAGCAGGCGGATCAGCTCGCCGTTCTGGATGTGCGTGCCCGCCTGGTAGCTGGGCAGCATCGCCACCCCGGCGCCAGCCATGGTGGCCCGCAGCAGGGTGCTGGCCTCGTTGGCGCTGATGTTGCCCTGCACCGGCACCGAGACCTGCTCGCCGTTTTGCTCGAAATGCCACAGGCTCCTGCCGACGTAGGAGTGGGTCAGGCAGTTGTGCCGGCTCAGGTCCTCGACCCGCTGTGGCGCCGGATGTTCCTGCAGGTAAGCGGGTGAGGCGCAGATCACCGAGCGACAAACCGTCAAGCGCCGGGCAATCAGGTTCGAGTCAAGGTCGTTGCTCATGCGGATCGCCAGGTCGATGCGTTCGTCCACCAGGTTCACCGTGCGATCGAGCATTTGCAGGTCGATGCTGACCCCCGGATAACGCCCGACGAACTCGGCCATGGCCGCCGCCAGTTGGGCCTGGCCGAACGAGGTGCTGGTGCTGATGCGCAGCATGCCACGGGGCGCATCGTCCGGCGTACTGACGGCGGCCTGCATGTCGCCGGACAGCTCCAGCATCTGCCGACAGCGCGGCAGGATTTCCAGGCCCGCAGCCGTCAGGCTCAGCTTGCGGGTGGTGCGGTGCATCAACCGGGCTCCGACCCAGTCTTCCAGTTCCGCCAGATACCGTGACACCACCGGTCGCGACAGCTCCAGGTGTTCGGCTGCCGCCGACTGACTGCCCAACTCCACCACCGCGACGAACACTTGCATTGCGTGTAGACGATCCATGATTTGCCCGATTTCAGAAACAAACTATGTCCAAGCATCGCATTTTTTGAAACGAGTCAGGTCACTAAGCTGCGCTCATTGCCAATCGGGCTTATGCACAACGGAGCACAACATGACCGGATCCACCTTATTCAAGCGTCTGCTGCTGACCAGCGCTTCGATGATTTTTGCGGCCAACACCTGGGCAGCCGACCTTGCGCTGGATGTCTATAACCCCGGCGCAGCGGCAGTGTTCCCGGTGACTTCGGTATTGGTCAGTGGAGAAAAAGAGGCGATTCTGGTGGACGCCCAGTTTGGTAAGTCTCAGGCCGAACAATTGGTGCAGAAAATCCGCGCCAGCGGCAAGCAATTGACCACGATTTACATCAGCCACGGCGATCCCGACTACTATTTTGGTCTGGAGACTCTGTCCGCCGCGTTCCCGAAGGCCAAGGTGCTGGCATCCGCGCCGACCGTCGAACACATCAAGCACACCCTGGACGGCAAGTTGAAATATTGGGGGCCGATCCTCAAGGCTGATGCGCCGAGCAAAGCGATTGTGCCCCAGGTGCTCAAGGGCGACAGCCTGATCCTGGAGGGCAAGCGCTTGCAGATCATCGGTCTTGATGGCCCGCAACCGGACCGCAGCTTCGTCTGGATCCCGTCGATCAAGGCTGTGGTCGGCGGCGTCGTGGTGGCTGAGAACATTCACGTCTGGATGGCCGACACGCAGACGCCGCAGTCCCGCAAGGATTGGCTGGCGACGCTGGAGGGCATTGAAAAACTGCAACCGAACACCGTGGTTCCCGGCCATTACCTGGGTGAAAGCGCCCGGTCCCTGGCGCCGGTGAAATTCACCGCCGACTACATCGAGGCCTTCGACGAGGAAACCGCCAAAGCCAAGGATTCCGCTGCCCTGATCGCCGCCATGAAGCAGCGCTACCCCGATCTTGGGGAAGACAGCTCCCTGGAGCTTAGTGCCAAGGTGGCCAAGGGTGAGATGAAGTGGTGATTCGGTTGTAGCGCCACATCAGCCTGTCTTTCAAACATCGCTAACCAACGGAGAACATCATGAGCAAAATCGCAATCATCGGCGCCACCGGTCGGGCTGGCAGCCAGTTATTGGAAGAAGCCCTGCGTCGCGGTCACAGCGTGACGGCCATTGCCCGTAACACCGCAAAAATCGGCGAGCGGGCCGGTGTGGTCTGCCAGCAGTTGGATGTATTGGACAGCGAGGCGTTGACCGCAGCGGTGACCGGCCATGACGTGGTGATCAGCGCGGCCCATTTCTCCACCGTATCGGCCGACAAGATCATCGCCCCCTTGAAGGCGGCCGGGGTCAAGCGGCTTCTGGTGGTGGGCGGAGCCGGTTCGTTGCTGTTGCCGGACAACAATCGAGTGATCGACAGCGAGGGCTTTCCTGAGGAATACCTTGCTGAAGCCAGTGCCGGCGCATTGTTCCTGGACGTACTGCGCAAGGAGGAGGACCTGGACTGGACCTTCCTCTCGCCCTCGGCGGAGTTCGTCGAGACCGAGCGCACCGGGCAGTTTCGTATCGGCAAGGATCACCTGCTGTTCGATGGCACCGGGCGCAGTTGGATCAGCTTTGCCGATTACGCCATTGCAATGATCGATGAAGTGGAGACGCCGCAGTTTTCGCGGCAGCGCTTTACCGTCGGTTATTGATCTTGCACCACCTGCACGAACTTTCTGACCTGCACAACCTGCACGAACTCTCTGACCTGCGCGAACTGTAGGAGCTGTCGAGTGCAACGAGGCTGCGATCTTGCCCCTGGCAATTGAGTCGCGAGCGAACGATCAAGATCAAGATCAAGGTCAAGGTCAAAAGATCGCAGCCTTCGGCAGCTCCTACGGGGTCAGCTGTGGAGTCTCATCCACACGCTGACCAGCACCGTCGCCGCCATGAGCCACGCCACCGCCGCCACGGCCAGCGAAGCTTCAAGGCGCATCCGGTCGACCATCACATACAGTGTGGCCAGGTACACGAAATAGGGGATGATCGACCACATGCCAAACACGATGGTGGTTTTCAGATCGTCCACTGAACGGCCCTTGCCAACAATGTAGTGGGCGATCAGGGCGAAGGTGGGAAACAGTGGCACCAGTCCGGCGATGTAATAGTTCTTGGTCTTGGCGAGCATCGCCAGGATGACCACCACCGCGGCACCGAGCGCTGCTTTGAAAATCAGGTCCACAGGTCTACTGCCCCAGGTTAATGGCTCAGGCCATATTTTTTGACTTTGTCGAACAGCGTGGTTTTGGCCATGCCTAGCTCCAGGCTGGCCTGGGTCAGGTTGCCACCGCTGCGTTGCAGGGCGTCCACCAGCAGGTTGCGTTCGAAGGCTTCTACCGCTTCGGCGAAGGCCAGGCCCTGGCTGGCGCCGCTGGCCCCCGTCTTCTTGAAGGCCGGCAGGCCCAGTGCATAGCGTTCGGCAACGTTGCGCAGTTCCCGCACGTTGCCCGGCCAGTCGTGGCTCATCAGGTTGGACAGCGTCTGGTTGTCCAGCTCCGGCACGGTGCGGTCGAAGCGCAGGGACGACTGCTGCAGAAAATGCTCGAACAGTTGCAGAATGTCTTCGCGGCGCTCGCGCAGTGGCGGCAGTTCCAGAGTCACCACGTTGAGACGGTAATACAAGTCGCTGCGAAACTGCCCGGCCCGGCCCAGTTCGTCCAGATCGGATTTGGTGGCGGCGATGACCCGGCAATCCACCGCCACGCTCTGGTTTGAGCCCAGGCGCTCGAGGGTGCGTTCCTGCAACACCCGCAGCAACTTGATCTGCAAGGGCAGGGGCATGCTCTCTACTTCATCGAGAAACAGCGTGCCGCCGTCGGCGTGCTCGATCTTGCCGATCCGGCGTTTGCCGGCACCGGTAAAGGCATTGGCTTCATGGCCGAAAATCTCGCTTTCGAAGAGGTTTTCCGGCAGGCCGCCGCAGTTCAGCGCGACGAATTGTTTGCTATGGCGCCGACTGAAGTCGTGCAGGCAGCGCGCGATCAGTTCCTTGCCGGTGCCGGTTTCTCCTTCGATCAGAACGTTGGCCGAGGTGTCGGCCACGTTGGCGATCAGCTCTCGAAGGTGCTGCATGGCCGGTGAACGGCCAATGATCCGGCCTTTCAGGGAGTCGCGTTCGGCCAGTTGCCGGCGCAGCGATGAAACCTCCCGGGCCAGGCTGCGTTGTTCCAGCGCGCGGCGGGCGACGTCCACCAGGCGTTCGGGGGAGAAGGGTTTCTCCATGAAGTCATAGGCGCCTTTTTGCATGGCACCCACGGCCATGGAAATGTCGCCGTGGCCAGTGATCAGCACCACCGGCAGGCTGCGGTCCCGGGCCTTGAGGCGGGTCAGCAGCTCCAGGCCATCGATGCCCGGCAGGCGAATGTCACTGATGACGATGCCGGCAAAGTCATCGCCGACCCGCTCCAGGGCCTCTTCGGCGCTGCCCACACCGATGCAGGGAATGTCTTCCAGGGTCAGGGCCTGCTGGCAGCCCAGCAGGACATGCGGGTCGTCCTCGACGATCAGTACGCTCAGGTCGTTGTTCATGGCTGCTCGGCAGGTAAAGGGCTTACCAACGGTAAACTGAGGATAAAAGTGGTTCCACCTTCGGTGGGGTGCTCGACGCCCAGATGGCCACCCGCGGCGGCGGCCAGGCTTGCCGAGAGGGTCAGGCCCAAGCCAAGGCCTTGTTCGCCGGGTTTGGTGGTAAAGAACGGTTCGAACAAATGCTTGCGTGCCTCGGGATCGATGCCATGGCCGTTGTCTCGCACCCGCAGGCGATATTTGTCATCCGAGGCAGTGCCTTCAAGCCACAGCCGCGGCTCGGGTTGGCTCTGCATGGCGTCCAGGGCGTTGCCGATCAGGTTCACCAGGATTTGTTCAAGACGCGTCTGGTCGATCTGTACCTGCACGTCGTCGTAACCGGCATGCACCTGGATCTTCAGGCTTTCGAGGCGTCCACCCAGCAGTTGCAGCGCGGCTTCGACTGCCTTGCCAAGGCTGGCCCGGCCCTGATCGTCGCCGCGTCGGGCAAAGGAGCGCAGGCTGGCGGTGATCCGGCCCATGCGGTCGATCAGGTCGTTGATGGTCTTGAGGTTGGCGCTGGCGATATCCAGTTGACCCCGTTCCAGGAAGCGCACGGTGTTGCCGGACAAGGTACGCAACGCGGCCAGCGGCTGGTTGAGTTCATGGGCGATGCTGGTGGACATCTGGCCGATGGCGGCGAGCTTACCGGCCTGCACCAGTTCGTCCTGGGCCCGGCGCAACGTCTCTTCGGCCTGCCGCCGTTCGCGGATCTGGCCCTTGAGCCGTTCATTGCTGGCCCGCAGGTCGGTGGTGCGTTCGGTAATCCGACGTTCGAGCTGATTGTTGGCTTCCTGCAAGGCTTCCCGGGCAGCGAGGCGAGTGGCGATGACCTTGCGCCGCTCGTTCCAGGCGATCAGCAGGAAAGCCACCAGGGCGAAGGCCACGGCCACCAGGATGCCCTGGTTGATCGCCTGGCGACGCAGGTCTTCAAGGGGCGTCAGCAGGGTGAAGTTCCAGGGCGTGTCGCTCAAGGGGCGGGTCTGTGACAGATAGCTGATGGCCCGTTCGTCGGACACCAGCTCAGCGTTGGCCGGGAAGGTCAGTTTTTCCATGCCTTCGGCCAGTCGTTCGCGAGCCAGGGGAATCAGCTCGTTCAATGGGAACCAGTAATACTGCAGGCTGCGGGCCAGGCGCTCCTTGGTTTCGTCGCTCAAAGGTCGCACGGATTTGAGCCGTCGCGCCGGATCGCTGGACAAAATGATGATGCCATTTTCGTCGCTGACGAAGGCTTCCAGGCGCGCGCGTTGCCAGCGCTCTTCCATGGCTTCCAGGCGCACTTTGACCACCGCCACGCCGATGATCTTGCCCTGCTGTTCCAGGCCATGGGCCAGGTAATAGCCAGGCTCGCCACTGGTGCTGCCGATGCCATAGAAGCGCCCGGGCTGACCGCGTACGGCGTTCTGGAAATAGGCGCGGAAGGACAGGTCTTCACCCAGGTAACTGTCGACGTCGCGCCAGTTGCTGGTCGCCATGACCCGACCTGTGGTGTCCATCACGTAAATGGCCCGACTGCGGCTGCGCCGGTTCAGGCCTTCGAGGTATTCGTTAACAGTCTTGCGGTGCTCGGGCGTGGGATCGTCGAGCAGTTGCGAAACGCTGGATTCAAGCTCCAGCAGGCTGGGCAGGTAGGTGTACTTGCTGATCTCGCTCTCGACCGCACGGGCGTGCAGTTCCAACTGGCGCTCGCCGTTCTCGCCCAGACCGCGAATGCCGTAGTGCTCACTGATCCAGAAGCCGAGGTAACCCAGGCCGATCATCAGGGCAATGATCAGTGGCGGCAGGAACAGATGGCGAATCAGACGGGGCTTCACGGCAAGTGATGGCGGCGCGGCGCGATAGAGAGTGGGGTCGCATTTCATCACAGAAGCCTTGGGTCAACCACAACACTTACCGAAGTACCGCAGTCCCTTGTGGGAGCGAGCCTGCTCGCGATAGCGGACGGACATTCAACATCAAGGTTGACTGAACTGGCCTCATCGCGAGCGGGCTCGCTCCCACAGGGGAACTGGTGTTGTTTAGTGCTGCAGGATTTTCTCAAGGAAATGCTGCGCACGTTCGGAGCGGGCGCTGATATCGCCGAAGAACTCTTCCTTCTCGCAGTCTTCGATGATCTGGCCCTGGTCCATGAAAATCACCCGGTTCGCCACTTTGCGGGCGAAGCCCATTTCGTGGGTCACGCACATCATGGTCATGCCTTCGTGGGCCAGTTGCACCATCACGTCGAGCACTTCGTTGACCATTTCCGGGTCAAGGGCCGAGGTCGGTTCGTCGAACAGCATCACGATCGGGTCCATCGCCAGGGCGCGGGCAATCGCCACGCGCTGCTGTTGGCCGCCGGAGAGCTGGCCGGGGTGCTTGTGGGCATGCGCCGACAGACCGACCCGCTCAAGCAACTGCAGGCCTTTCTGGGTGGCTTCTTCCTTGCTGCGGCCCAGCACCTTGATCTGTGCGATGGTCAGGTTTTCGGTGATGGTCAGGTGCGGGAACAGCTCGAAATGCTGGAACACCATGCCAACGCGCGAGCGCAGTTTCGGCAGGTTGGTCTTCGGGTCGGCGATGGACGTACCGTCGACCACGATGTCGCCTTTCTGGAACGGCTCCAGGGCGTTTACGCATTTGATCAGCGTGGACTTGCCCGAACCCGACGGACCGCACACCACCACAACCTCACCCTTGCTGACCTCGGTGCTGCAATTGGTCAGTACCTGGAAGTCCCCATACCACTTGTTGATGTTCTTGATAGAGATCATACGGCGAACCTTTTTTGCAGACGCTTGACCAGCAGCGAGGCGGCAAAGCTGATTGTGAAGTACACGAGACCTGCGACGATCAGGAACTCATGGGAGCGGCCGATGATGTCGCCATTGGCCCGCGAAGCATTGAGGAAATCCACCAGACCGACCGTGTAGACCAGCGAGGTGTCCTGAAACAGGATGATGCTTTGTTGCAACAGCAGCGGGGTCATCTTGCGAAACGCCTGGGGCAGGATGATCAGGCGCATGGTCTGGCCATAATTCATGCCCAGCGCCTGGGCAGCGCCCATCTGACCCTTGGGGATCGACTGCACACCAGCCCGTACGATTTCGCAGAAGTACGCCGCCTCGAACATCATGAACGCCACGACGCAGGAGCCAAACGCACCGATCGGTGTGTCTTCGCCAGTGATCCAGCGCAGTACGAACGGCACCGCCAGGTAGAACCAGGTGATGACCAGCAGCAGCGGGATCGAGCGGAAGTAGTTGACGTAGGCGCCAGCAATGCTGGAGATCAGCTTGTTGTGGGACAGGCGCATCAGCGCCAGGATGGTCCCCAGGATGATCCCGCCGACGACGCCCAGGGCCATCAGCTTGAGCGTCATCACCATGCCGTTCCACAAACCGGGAATGGCCGGGATGACGCCAGTGAAGTCGAGTTCCATTATTTACCCCCCACGGAAATCAGGCCGGGCACCGCGACTTTCTTCTCGACCATGCGCATGAGCAGCATCAGGCTCATGTTCAGGGTGAAGTAGATCAGCGTCGCCAGGGTGAAGGCTTCGAACAGGTTGGCGGAGAACTCGGCAGTCTGTTTGGTCTGTGCGAGCAGTTCCATCAGGCCGATCAGCGACGCCACGGAGGAGTTCTTGAAGACGTTCAGGAATTCCGAGGTAAGCGGCGGAATGATGATCCGGTAGGCCTGGGGCAGCAGGACGTTCCAGTAGATTTGCGGCAGCTTGAAGCCCATGGCCCGGGCGGCGGCTTCCTGGCCACGCGGCAGCGCTTGAATACCGGTGCGAACCTGTTCGCAGACCCGCGCGGCGGTAAACAGGCCCAGGCACACCACGACGCTCAGGTAGGCCGAGGTCGTGGGGTTCAGGTCCTGCTTGTACCACTCCTGCAGGTCTGCTGGCAGCAAGTCGGGCACCAGGAAGTACCAGATGAACAGCTGAACCAGCAGCGGCACGTTACGAAAGAGCTCCACGTAGCCGGTGGCGATACCCGACACCAGCCGGTTCGGCACGGTGCGCATCACGCCCAGAACCGAACCCAGCAGTAGGGCGATGATCCAGGCCGCGACGGCGATGGCGATGGTCCAGCCCAGGCCGGCCAGGTACCAGTCGAGATAAATCTCGCTGCCGATGCCGGTGGACTTGAAGAACACGCCCCAGTCCCAGTTGTAATTCATTAGGGTCTCCCCTCAGATCGATCGATATGCAAATACCCGCCTGGGGAAGCTCCATTCCCACCTGACCCTTGAAGGGCAGGCACACACGATCGGCTCGACAGCCACCGGTTCGAGTGTTTCCAGATATGCCAGCAGGGAGTGACCATTCCCTGAAAGTGCAAAAGCACTTTCAGGGAACAAGGTTAGTCAGGAATCAGGATTTCTTTTCGTCGGCCGCTTTGTCGGTCGGTTCGGCGATCAGTTTCTTGAGCTCTTCGCTCATCGGGAAGTTCAGGTTCAGGCCTTTTGGCGGAATTGGCTGCATGAACCACTTTTCGTAGATCTTGTTGATTTCGCCAGAAGCGTAGGTGGCCTTGATGGCGTCATCGACTGCCTTTTTGAACGGCTCGTCACCCTTGCGCATCATGCAACCGTAGATCTCGAAGGACTGCGGGGTACCGGTCACGGCCCAGTCGGCGGGTTTCTTGGCCTTGGCCATTTCACCGGCCAGCAAGGCGTCGTCCATCATGAAGGCAACGGCGCGGCCGCCTTCGAGCATGTTGAACGATTCGCCGTGGTCCTTGGCCGAGATCACGTTCATGCCCATCTGCTTGTCGGCATTCATGGACTTGAGGATGCGCTCGGACGTGGTGCCGGCGGTGGTCACGACGTTCTTGCCCTTGAGGTCGTCGAAGTCTTTGTACTTGGAGTCTTTCTTGGACAACAGCTTGGTGCCGATCTCGAAGATGCCAACGGAGAAATCAACCTGCTGTTGACGCTCGACGTTGTTGGTGGTGGAACCGCATTCCAGGTCCACGGTGCCGTTTTGCACCAGCGGGATACGGGTTTGCGAGGTCACCAGGTTGTACTTGACCTGCAGGTTCGGCACGTCCAGTTCTTTTTTCAGGGCTTCGACGACTTTCAACTGAATGTCGTGGGAATAGCCGACCGGTTTGCCGGAGGCGTCCGCGATGTAGGAAAACGGAATGGAAGCGTCGCGATGCCCGAGCGTGATGACGCCGGACTCTTTGATCTTTTTCAGCGTACCGGTGAGTTCGGCAGCGAAAACCGGGGTGCTGATCAGAGCGGCAGCAATGGCTGCGCCCAGGAGATGGGGAACGATGCGCATCGATATTTCCTCGACATTGTTTTTCTTATTCAGCCGGTTCGTCGGCCCTGAGTGCTTCGAAGTACCTGGCAGCTCCTGTTGTGTTGGCATGCAGGCATTCGTCTCGAAGGAGTGTAGAGCATGAGTCGTGCCAGGCCAGTTGGCTCAGATTAACTGTTTGTTTTTAAACGTAATTAAGGATTTTTTTTGATTTATTCCACAGGCTGTTTATCCGGTTGGCCGAATTGACTGGCCGGTCGTGTTCGGAAAACCGAATGCACTCCGGCATCTCCATATCCCTTGTGGGAGCGAGCCTGCTCGCGATAGCGGTCTGCCTGGCGAGACTTATATTGAAGCTGATGGCCTCATCGCGAGCAGGCTCGCTCCCACAAAGGACGGCGGTGTATGCCAGATAGCAAAAAGCCCCTGAATCGGCGGATTCAGGGGCTTGGGTTAATCACTTAACGTTCAGGCCGCTTCGATCTTGCGGCGATTGTGTTCGACCTCGTTGAGGTACTGCTGCAGCTTTTCCTGTTCCGCCGCAGTAGTGAACAAGCCAAGTTTGCTGCGGCGCCACAGGATATCGTGGGCATCGATAGCCCATTCATCGCTGCACAAGTAGTCGACTTCCCGGGTGTAGAGGCCCGCACCGATGTGTTCGCCCATGTCTCCGAGGCTGTGCACGCCCTCAAGCATGCGCCAGGTGCGGCTGCCATAGGTGGTGGCCCAGCGGCGGGCGAGGTCGGTCGGTACCCAGTCGAATTTGTCGCGGATCGCCGAGCACAGCGCTTGCGGGGTGGTCATGTTTTCGCCGCCGGGGAGGGTGGCGACGGCGGTCCAGCTCGGGCGCATCTGAGTAAAATACGGGGCCAACTGCGCCATGGCCGATTCGGCCAGTTTGCGATAGGTGGTCAGCTTGCCGCCGAACACCGACAGCAGCGGCGCTTCTTCGCTGCTGCCCGAGAGAGCCAAGGTGTAGTCCCGGGTGACGGCTGACGGGTTGTCGGATTCGTCGTTGCACAACGGACGAACGCCGGAATAGCTGTGCAGGATATCGTCGCGGCTGATCTGCTTCTTGAAGTGGGCGTTGACCACTTTGAGCAAGTAATCGGTTTCGCCCTCGGTGATCGCCACGTTGGCTGGGTCGCCGGTGTATTCGCGGTCGGTCGTGCCGATCAAGGTGAACCGGTTCAAATATGGAATGGTGAATACGATGCGCTGGTCTTCGTTCTGAAGAATGTGCGCATGCTCGCCTTCGTAGAGTTTCGGCACGATCAGATGGCTGCCTTGGATCAGGCGGATGCCGTAGGGCGACTCCAGCTTCAGGTCATCGCGAATGAATTTGGCGACCCACGGGCCGGCCGCGTTGACCAGCGCCTTGGCGCGGATCGAAAACAGGCTGCCGTCGGCGCGTTCCAGATGCAAATGCCACAAGCCTTTACTACGACGGGCGTTCACGCAACGTGTGCGAGTGTGGACATGGGCGCCTTTTTCCCGGGCGGCCATGGCGTTGAGCACCACCAGTCGCGCATCGTCGACCCAGCAGTCGGAGTATTCAAAACCTTTGGTGATCTCGCTTTTCAGCGCGCTGTCGGCGCCGAATTTCAGGCTTTTGGAACCGGCAAGTTGTTCGCGCTTGCCCAGGTGATCGTAGAGGAACAGGCCGGCGCGAATCATCCAGGCAGGGCGCAAGTGCGGGCGGTGGGGCAATACGAAGCGCATCTGCTTGACGATGTGCGGCGCCTTGGTCAACAGCACTTCGCGCTCGGCCAGCGCTTCGCGCACCAGGCGGAATTCGTAGTGTTCGAGGTAACGCAGGCCGCCATGGATCAGCTTGCTGCTGGCCGAGGAGGTGTGGCTGGCCAGGTCGTCCTTTTCGCAAAGAAACACCGAGAGGCCGCGACCCGCTGCGTCTGCGGCAATCCCCACGCCGTTGATCCCACCGCCAATGACGGCGACGTCGTAAACCTCAGCGAGAGGGGGCGTAGGCAAGGTAGAAGTGGGCATCGGCTGGCCTCGGGTTCTTTTTCGTAATATTTGAATTCGAACATTAATGTTCATTTGCGAAAATACTAGCCGATAAACTCAGCAACAGCCAGTCGTCTTCGATTGAAAATACTGATCAAAGGAAACTGAAAGGAAAATTTTCGAACACAAAAAAAGATCGCAGCCTTCGGCAGCTCCTACAGAAATAGGCGTAGGAGCTGCCGAAGGCTGCGATCTCTTGAAGCTTGAAGCTGCTTCTCTACACCACCTCCAGCCGAATCTTGTGCTGGGTCAGCAATTGCGCCAGGGCCGGCACGGGGGGCTGATCGGTCACCAGGCAGTCGATCAGGCTGATCGGCCCCAGTCTGACCATGGCGTTGCGTCCGAATTTGCTGGAGTCCGCGGCGAGCAGCACTTGCCGGGCGTTGGCGATGATCGCCTGTGAGACGCGCACTTCCTGGTAATCGAAATCCAGCAGGCTGCCGTCCTCATCGATCCCGCTGATGCCCACCAGGGCAAAATCGACCTTGAACTGATTGATGAAGTCGACGCTGGCCTGGCCTACCACGCCTCCGTCGCGTCGTACATTTCCACCGGCGATCAGAACTTCGAAGTCGTCCTTGGCGCTGAGGATCGAGGCCACATGCAAGTTGTTGGTGATGATCTTCAGATGGTTGTGGTTGAGCAGCGCCCGGGCGATGGACTCGGTGGTGGTGCCGATGTTGATGAACAGCGAGGCGTGATCAGGGATCTGGGCGGCAATGGCTTCGGCGATGCGTTGTTTCTCGTCGCGCATCTGGTCGGCGCGCATGGCGTAGGCGGTGTTTTCAACGCTCGAATCATAGGCCGCGCCGCCGTGGTAGCGACGCAGCAGGTTCAACTCCGCCAACTGATTGATGTCGCGACGGATGGTTTGCGGGGTGACGACGAAGAGCTGCGCCATTTCCTCGATACTGACGTAGCCGCGTTCGCGGACCAGTTCGAGGATTTGCTGCTGACGGGGAGGCAGATTCATGGGGCTTCCTTTGGGCTGCCATACAAAATTTGCCCATGATGCCGCAGGAATCCCCTCCCGACCAGTTTCACACCCTCGTCGTACTCAGCTTCGGCTTATTCAGCGTCTTCGTGAGGTTCCCAGTCGCGGGTGCGGCTGACCGCTTTCTGCCAGCCAGCGTAAAGCTTTTCCTTGGCCTGCTCATCCAGTTGCGGTTCGAATTCGCGCTCGATCACCGCCTTGCCGCGCAGTTCATCCAGGCTGCCCCAGAAACCACACGCCAGGCCGGCCAGGTACGCGGCGCCCAACGCTGTGGTTTCCCGCATTTTCGGGCGCTCGACCCGGGTGCCGAGAATGTCCGCCTGGAACTGCATCAGGAAGTTGTTCGCTACCGCGCCGCCGTCCACGCGCAGGGCCTTGAGGCGTTCGCCCGAATCCTGCTGCATGGCGTCGAGTACGTCGCGGGTCTGGTAGGCAATCGACTCCAGCGCTGCACGAATGATGTGGTCGACCCGCACGCCGCGGGTCAGGCCGAACAGCGCGCCACGGGCATAGGGGTCCCAGTAGGGGGCGCCCAGGCCGGTGAAGGCCGGCACCAGGTACACGCCGTTGCTGTCCTTGACCTTGTTGGCGAAGTATTCGGTGTCGAGGGCGTCATTGATGATTTTCAACTCGTCGCGCAGCCACTGCACGGTGGAGCCACCGTTGAATACCGCGCCCTCCAGGGCGTAGGCCACTTCGCCGCGGGGGCCGCAGGCGATGGTGGTGAGCATGCCATGATTGGATTTGACGGCTTTGTCGCCGGTGTTCATCAACAGGAAGCAGCCGGTGCCATAGGTGTTTTTCGCCTGGCCTGGCTCCACGCACATCTGGCCGAACAGGGCGGCCTGCTGGTCGCCGGCGATGCCACCGATGGCGATGCCGCTCTTGGTGCGGCCATAGACTTCTGAGGAAGACTTCACTTGCGGCAACATTTCGCGAGGGATGTCGAGAATCTCGAGCATCTTCGCGTCCCACTCCAGCGAGTGAATATTGAACAGCATGGTGCGCGAGGCGTTGGTGTAGTCGGTGACGTGGACCTTGCCGCCGGTAAATTTCCAGATCAGCCAGCTGTCCACGGTACCAAACAGCAGTTCGCCGTTACGCGCGCGTTCGCGGCTGCCTTCGACGTTGTCCAGGATCCACTTGAGCTTGGTGCCGGAGAAATACGGGTCGGTGACCAGGCCGGTGGTTTCGCTGATGTACGGTTCGTGGCCGTCACGCTTGAGTTGCTGGCATATCTCGGTGCTGCGCCGGCACTGCCAGACAATGGCGTTATAGATCGGCCGGCCGGTGGTCTTGTCCCAGACCACGGTGGTTTCGCGCTGGTTGGTGATGCCGATCGCAGCGACCTGATCATGATGCAGGCCCGCCTGGGCCAGGGCTTCCACCATGACCGCGCTCTGGGTCGCGAAGATTTCCATCGGGTCATGTTCGACCCAGCCGGCCTGGGGGTAATGCTGGGCGAATTCGCGCTGGGCGGTGCAGACCACATTGGCGTCACGGTCGAAAATGATCGCCCGTGAGCTGGTCGTACCCTGGTCGAGGGCAATGATGTAGTTCTTGTTCTGAATGTCGGTCATGTCGATTGCCTTGGGACGTGAATAAGGGGTGAGGCTTGGCGCACGCTTGAGCGGGCAGAAGTGTGCGCCGATTGTTTCAGGATGTTCTGGGCTTGCCGTCAATGGCCGGTTCTGCATCCTTTGTAACAGCCGTGGCGCTGGGCAGATGGCGGGCAATCAACCCGCGATAGGCCGCAGCGCCCAGGCATGCACCCACGATCGGTGCAAAAATCGGAACCAGGAAGTACGGGATGTCGCGTCCACCCGTGAGGGAAATTTCACCCCACCCGGTGAAGAAAGTCATCAGTTTAGGGCCGAAGTCCCGCGCCGGGTTCATCGCGAAGCCCGTCAGTGGCCCCATCGAGCTGCCAATCACCGCGATCAGCAGGCCGATCAGCAGTGGCGCCAGCGGGCCGCGGGGCAGGCCATTGTTGTCATCGGTCAGGGACATGATCACGCCCATCAGAATGGCGGTGATGATCACCTCCACCACAAAGGCCTGGCCAGTGGACAGCGCTGGATGTGGGTAAGTGGAAAATACCGAGGCCAGTTCAAGGCTGGCTTCTGAGCCACGAATCATCTGCCGGGACTGTTCGAAATCGAAGAATAGATTGCTGTAAAGCGTGTAGACCAGCAGCGCGCCACAAAAGGCGCCGGCCACCTGGCAAATAATGTAGAAGGGCAACTTACGCTTTTCAAAGTCGGTGAAAATACACAGGGCGATGCTGACGGCGGGGTTCAGGTGTGCGCCGGAAACGCCGGCGCTGAGGTAGATCGCCATGCTGACACCGACACCCCAGATGAGACTGATTTCCCACAGGCCGAAACTCGCACCCGCGACCTTGAGCGCCGCAACGCAGCCGGTGCCGAAAAAAATCAGTAGGGCAGTCCCCAGGAATTCGGCCAGGCATTGGCTGGAAAGGGGTGGCTGTTGTAAAGCAATTGTCATTCAAACCTCGGTTTTTGTTGTTGTCTGGCGCGTCCGGTAAAGCCCGATCGCGCGTTCAGCGCCGAGGCAGGATCCTCATCCTGAACTCGGGGTGTTGGTTGAGACCTGCGTTTATGTTTTCAGTTTCGAAAAAATATAGACAAGAAACGCTGGTGTCAAAGGTCGAAAGTGAACCGTCGGTCATATTTAAACTATTCGTGGCGTGAATGACTGTTTCGCCACCATGGTTTTGCCGGGTAAGCCGCTGCGGCCCAGCGCCTTTTGGTCAGCGATGCCTTAGAATTCGGGCACTCTCTACGTCGATTCGCCTCAGGAGCGGTCATGACCCCTGCATTGGATTTGCTGAAAAAGGTGCGCGCCGAACATCGCATTCATAGTTATGAACACGATCCCAAGGCAGCCTCCTATGGTTTGGAAGCGGCAGAAAAGCTTGGGCTGGATCCGGCGCAGGTCTTCAAGACGTTGTTGGCGGCCAGCGAAAAAAACGAGTTGTTGGTGGCGGTGGTGCCCGTGGTCGGCAGCCTGGATTTGAAAGCCCTGGCCCATGCCGCCGGCGTAAAGAAAGTCGAGATGGCCGACCCCGCGGCCGCCCAGCGTTCGACCGGTTATCTGCTCGGTGGTATCAGCCCGTTGGGGCAGAAAAAACGTCTTCGCACTTTTATCGACAGTTCTGCCCAGCCGTTTGCCAGCATCTTTGTCAGTGCCGGAAGGCGCGGGCTGGAGGTAGAGCTGGCGCCTGCGGTACTGGCCGAGCATACCGGGGCGGCGTTTGCGGATATCGGGCGGGCTTGAGTCTGGCGCAGGGCGTGAGCGTGGCTGCCGGGGTCTTCGTCCTGGGCTGTAGGGTGAAAATTCGTCGGATCTGTCACTGGAAAAGCAGTAGCTCGCGGCCCATCCTCATGCATCAATAACAAGGAGAAGTGCCATGCAGCTTGCGTTTCATCAAGTCGATGCGTTCAGTGATCGGCCGTTTGGCGGCAATCCGGCGATGGTCTATCGGCTCGACGCCTGGCTGGCCGATGACTTGATGCAAAGGATCGCCGCCGAACATAACCTGGCTGAAACGGCTTTTCTGGTGCGTGAAGGCCAGCATTGGCATATCCGCTGGTTCACTCCCACCACTGAGGTGCCGTTGTGCGGGCATGCCACCTTGGCCAGCGCCCACGTGCTGTTCGAGGTCTATCACGAAGCCGCCGAGCGACTGGACTTCATCTGTCGATCCGGTGCGTTGAGCGTCACTCGCGAAGGTGATCGGCTATGGCTGGATTTTCCAGCCATCGTCCCCAGCGAGTTGGGTGCATCCCTGGTGGTCCAGGCTGCCCTGGGTGTGGAAGCGGTGGACGTGTTGAGCGCCAACGAACTGTTCGTCGTGCTGGAGTCGGAGCAGGCGGTGCTCGATTGCAAGCCGGACATGGCGGCCCTGGCGAAACTGCCGTGGCCGGGCGCAATCGTGACTGCGCCGGGAAGCCGGCATGACGCGCTATTTCGCCCCGGCGATTGGTATCAATGAGGATCCGGTCACTGGCTCGACCCATTGCAGCCTGATCCCATATTGGTCCAGGCGCCTGGGCAAGTTGGGGCTGACGGCTTATCAGTGCTCGGCCAGGGGCGGCGAACTGTTCTGCCGACTCGAGGGGGAGCGGGTGAAGATTGGGGGGAATGCGAGGTTGGTGGCCAGTGGGATGTTGATGTTGGGGTGATAAGAGGGATTTATTCCCACTGATCCCCTCCCTGTAGGAGCCGGCGAAGCCTGCGATCTTTGATCTTTCGCTTGGGACTCAATGGGCAAAGGAAAGATCGCAGCCTCGTTGCACTCGTCAGCTCCTACAGACTGTAGCGCCGCACGCCGCTTTCCACGGGGGGGATATGGGCCGCCGTGCTCCCTGAAGCCTGGAACAGCACCAGGTGTTCAGCCGCTACGCGAATGCCGACATCGTCCCCCACCAGATGGTCGGCATGGCTCGGGAAAATCGATTCCAGCTGCGCTCCGGTCGGCAATTGCAGGCGATACAGGGTTGAAGCGCCCAGGAACGTCTTGCCGACAATCCTGCCTGTGAGCGGACTGTCCGGTGCGTAGACGATATCGTCCGGGCGCAGCAGCACATCCACCGCACCACCGATGGGCCAGGTGTAGGCCCGGTTGCCGCGCAGGATACCCAGCTCGGTTTGCACCGATTCCGGGCTGTCGAGCTGGCCGCGAATGAAGTAACCCTGGCCAATGAAGCTGGCGACAAATGGCGTCAGCGGTTCATGGTACAGATTGTAGGGCGTATCCCACTGTTCCAGCCGACCCTCCTTGAATACCCCGACATGGTCGCTCACCGCGAAGGCTTCTTCCTGATCGTGGGTAACCAGAATCGCGCTGGTGCCGCGGACCTTGAGAATGTCCCGCACTTCATGGCTGAGCTTGCGCCTGAGCTCACCATCGAGATTGGAGAAAGGTTCGTCGAGCAACAGCAACTGCGGTTCCGGCGCCAGGGCGCGAGCCAGGGCCACGCGTTGTTGCTGACCTCCGGACAGTTCATGGGGCAAGCGCTTGCCCAGGCTCTTCAGGTTGACCAGTTCCAGCAGTTCCTCGACCACGCGGTCCTTGTCTGGATGCTTGCGAATGCCAAACGCAATGTTCTCGGCCACGCTCAGGTGAGGGAACAGCGCATAGTCCTGAAATACCATGCCGATCCGGCGTTTTTCCGGGGCGAGGGTGAAGCCGGCGCGGGAGATGGTTTTCCCCGCCAGCTGGATCTCACCTTCCTGTACCGGCTCGAAACCGGCGATGGCTCGCAGCGTCGTGGTCTTGCCACACCCGGACGAGCCGAGCAGGCACCCGATATCCCCGGCATTGAGGTGCAGGTTGAGGTTCTGCACGACGCGCTGGTTTTGATAACCGCACGTCAGGTTCTGCAGGTTCAGTAACAGGGTATGGCTCATGCGTGGTGGTACGCCGGCTCGACAAGAAACTCGAGCAAGGCCTTTTGTGCGTGAAGGCGATTTTCTGCCTGGTCCCAGGCCACGGAGCGTGGATCGTCCAGCAGGTCGACGCTGATCTCCTCGCCGCGATGGGCCGGCAGGCAGTGCATGAACAGCACGTCGGCGTCCGCCAGGTCGAGCAGGGCACGGTTGACCTGAAGCGGCGCGAACAGTTTCAGACGCTTGGCGGTTTCTTCTTCCTGGCCCATGGAGGTCCAGACGTCAGTGCTCACCAGATGCGCGCCGGCCACGGCCTGTTTCGGATCACGGACGATGGTCACCCGGCTCCCGGCCTTGGCCACCAGTTCGGCGCTGGGGTCGTAGCCTTCCGGACAGGCGATGCGCAGTTGGAAGTCGAACTGGATCGCGGCTTCTATATAGCTGTTGCACATGTTGTTGCCATCGCCGACCCAGGCCACGGTCTTGCCCTGAATCGAGCCGCGGTGTTCGAGGAACGTCTGCATGTCGGCCAGCAACTGGCAGGGGTGCAAGTCATCGGACAGACCATTGATCACCGGTACGCGCGAGTGCGCCGCAAACTCAGTCAGCGTGCTGTGGGCGAAGGTACGGATCATCACCGCATCCAGCATGCTCGACATGACGATGGCGCAGTCGCCGATCGGTTCGCCACGGCCCAGCTGGGTGTCGCGGGGCGACAGGAAGATTGCCTGGCCGCCGAGCTGGATCATGCCGGCTTCGAAAGAAATACGCGTGCGGGTCGATGACTTCTCGAAGATCATCCCCAGCACCCGGTTTTTCAGGGGCTCGAACAGTACGCCGCGATTACGCAGGTCCTTGAGCTCCACGCCTCGACGGATCACGCCGAGCAACTCATCGGGCGTTAAATCCATCAGGGAGAGAAAGTGCCTTGCGCTCATGATTGACTACCTTTTGTCACTGATCGCAGATGCTCAAAGCCTTGTTTCATGAAAAACGGGCGAGACCTGCGGCAAAAGCCGCACGGGGCGACGAAATAAGGAAAGGCGCGATCTTATAAGGAAATGTCGCGTCTTACCAATAGGGCTACAATTTTAGGGGATTTCAGCGAGGTCATAGCAGGCTGGCGAAGACATGTATGAAGCCGGTTTCCTGACAGCAGCCACCCATTTGTACACCGGCCTTGCGCAGCTTGGCAATCAAACCGGGCCGTTATTGAAGGATTTGGCCGGCCTGTTCCTGGGCGTGAATATTTCCTAATGCCAGGGCCTGGGTTATAAATGAACCTCAGACGCAGGAGCCCCGAAATGGATTCGAAAGAGCAACAACTGATGGAACTACTGGGGCTGACAGCGCGCTCCCTGACTCACCTGACCGCTTCGGTGACGTCCATGTCATTCGAGTTGCTGCGCAGTGACGACGAAGTGACCAAGGCTGCAGGTCGACGCATGATCGATCGCATGGCCACCATCAGCAGCGGGCTCGACGAGCATTGGCGATTGATCGGAGAGTTGACGGGCGTGCCCATCGCTCACGAACAAGTGGAAACCATCGAGGAAATCCAGTTGCTGGCGCCACCCTCCGAGCAGCCTTGAGCTCACTGCATCGGCGGGCCTGATGCCCGGCAATTCACAGGACGAACGTCGCTGGCGCGGGGGTGGATCACGCGCCATAGTTTTGTTCCCGCGGCCGAAAGCGCCCGTTACGAATAAAATAGAGGCTGGCCATGACCAAGACTCTCCACCACCGTGCGTGCCATCTGTGCGAAGCCATCTGTGGCTTGACCCTTGAAACCACCGAGACCGAAGGCCAGGGCCTGGCGATCACCTCGATCAAGGGCGATCCACTGGACAGCTTCAGTCGCGGCCACATCTGCCCCAAGGCGGTAGCCTTGCAAGATATCCAGAACGACCCGGATCGCCTGCGCCAGCCCATGCAGCGGGTCGGTAGCGAGTGGCAGCCGATTGCCTGGGACGATGCCTTCGCGCTGGTGGCCGAACGGCTGGCGGGCATTCAGGAACGTCATGGCCAGAACGCGGTGGCGGTCTATCAGGGCAACCCCAGCGTGCATAACTATGGGCTGATGACCCACAGCAACTATTTTTTGGGGCTGCTCAAGACCCGCAGCCGTTTTTCGGCGACTTCGGTGGACCAACTGCCTCACCACCTGACCAGCCACCTGATGTACGGTCACGGCCTGTTGTTGCCGATACCGGATATCGATCACACCGATTTCATGTTGATCCTGGGCGGCAACCCGCTGGCGTCCAATGGCAGCATCATGACCGTGCCGGACGTGGAAAAACGCCTCAAGGCGATCCAGGCGCGTGGCGGTAAAGTGGTGGTGGTCGATCCGCGTCGCAGCGAAACGGCGGCGATGGCCGACCAGCATGTGTTCGTGCGCCCGGGTGGCGATGCCGCGCTGCTGTCTGGTGTGCTCAATACCCTGTTCAGCGAGGGCTTGACCCGTGACAGTCACCTGCCGGTGGATGGCTTGGAAGACGTGCGCCGGGCCGTTGCGGCCTTCACTGCTGAAGCGATGAGCCCGCTCTGTGCCGTGCCGGCTATGCAGATCCGGCAGTTGGCCCGGGACTTCGCCGCCGCGCCTTCAGCGGTCTGTTATGGCCGGATGGGCGTCTCGACCCAGGCGTTCGGCACGCTGTGTCACTGGCTGATTCAGGTGATCAACCTGGTGACCGGCAATCTTGACCGGGTCGGTGGAGCCCTGTGTACCGAGCCTGCGGTGGACCTCGTTGCCAGCACCTCGGGAGGGCATTTCAATCGCTGGCAAAGCCGAGTGTCCGGGCGTCCCGAATACGCGGGCGAGCTGCCGGTTTCGACTCTGGCCGAGGAAATGCTCACCGAGGGCGAAGGCCAGATTCGTGCGCTGGTTACCGTGGCGGGCAACCCGGTGCTGTCCACTCCCAACGGGCGGCAACTGGAGCAGGCGCTGGACGGGTTGGAGTTCATGGTCAGCGTCGATCTGTACATCAACGAAACCACGCGCTACGCCGACCTGATCCTGCCATCCACCTCGGCCCTGGAAAACGACCATTACGACACCACGTTCAACCTGTTCGCGGTGCGCAACGTGACCCGTTTCAACCGGGCGATCCTGCCCAAGCCCGAAGGAGCGCTGCACGACTGGGAAATTTTCGTCGGTCTGGCCAAGGCTTTCGCTGCCCGAACCGGCAAGGAACTCAAGCCGACCATGCCGCCAGCGCAAATGATCGACTTCGGCCTTCGTGCCGGCGCCTATGGCGATGCCTCGCCGCATAAGCTGTCCCTGGCGACCCTGTTCGATCATCCCCATGGCATCGACCTGGGCGCCCTCAAGCCCAACCTGGCTCCACGGTTGAAAACCGAAAACCAGCGAGTGCAGGCTGCACCGGCGGTCATTCTTGCCGACCTCACGCGCTTTGCCGGGTTGCAGGCACCCCAGGCGGATGAGTTGCTGATGATTGGCCGACGTCATGTGCGCAGCAATAACTCCTGGATGCACAATTTCCACCGTCTGGTGAAGGGCAAGCCGCGCCATCAACTGCTGATGCACCCGGAGGATCTGAGCAGTCGCGGGTTGAGCGACGGGCAACGGGTGAAAGTCAGTTCGCGGGTGGGTATGCTTGAAGTCGAGGTGCAGGGTAGCCTGGACATGATGAAAGGCGTGGTCAGCCTGCCCCACGGTTGGGGCCATGCCCGGCCAGGCGTGCAGATGACCATTGCCAGCGCCCAGCCAGGTTCCAGCGCCAATGATCTGACCGATGACTGTCAGCTGGATGAGTTGTCTGGCAATGCAGCGCTCAATGGGGTTCCGGTGAAGGTGGTGGCTGCGTGAATTTGTCTCTCGGGGAGACCGAGCAGCGTGCTCGGCTTTCCGTTACAATGCGCCACCGTGTCGACAACTGAAGTCGCAAAGTTTAAGCCGAGGTGCTCCGTGGATATCATCGAAACGATTAAAGACCAGATTGCCAACAACACCATTCTGCTTTACATGAAAGGCTCGCCGAATGCGCCACAGTGCGGCTTCTCGGCCAAGGCTGCTCAGGCGGTGATGGCGTGTGGTGAGAAGTTTGCCTACGTGGACATCCTGCAGAACCCGGAAATCCGCGCCAACCTGCCCAAGTACGCCAATTGGCCAACTTTTCCGCAGCTGTGGGTGGCTGGTGAGCTGATCGGTGGTAGCGATATCATGACCGAGATGGCGGCCGACGGCTCTTTGCAGGCCACGATCAAGGCTGCTGCCGAGAAAGCGGCGGGGAACAAGACTGAAGCCTGATCCATGATGATCTGTGTTCACCACATGATGAGTTGAACACGGACATGTGGGAGCGGGCTTGCTCGCGAATGCGGTGGGTCAGATAGTACTTCTTTACCTGACCCACCGCATTCGCGAGCAAGCCCGCTCCCACAGTGGATTTTCGGTGGCCTGGGAATCCAGGCAATAAAAAGCCCCGCCTCTGGAAAGAGGGCGGGGCTTTTTATTGGCTCGCTTTTGGGGAAGGTTACTCTTCGCCCATCTGCGATTGCAGGTAGTTCTCAAGACCCACTTTATCGATCAGGCCCAGTTGGGTTTCCAGCCAGTCGATGTGTTCTTCCTCGGACTCGAGGATGTCTTCAAGCAGTTCGCGGCTGCCGAAGTCGCCAACGCTCTCGCAATGGGCGATAGCGACTTTCAGGTCGGCGTGGCCGGCGCGCTCGATGGTCAGGTCGCACTCGAGCATTTCCTGGGTGTGTTCGCCGATGTGCAGCTTGCCCAGGTCCTGGACGTTGGGCAGCCCTTCGAGAAACAGGATGCGCTTGATCAGCTTGTCCGCGTGTTTCATCTCGTCGATGGACTCGTGGTACTCGTGCTTGCCCAGCTTGTTCAGGCCCCAATCCTCATACATGCGCGCATGCAGGAAGTATTGGTTGATCGCGACCAGCTCATTGGCGAGGATCTTGTTGAGATGCTGGATGACTGTAACGTCGCCTTTCATGGTGAGGGCCTGCCCTGTAATAGCTGTGTATAAGGCTGAGTTTGAGCCGCGCACTGACGAGTGTCAAACCTAAGTTATTGAATAATAAATGAAAATTAATCGGAATAAGAATGTTTGTGTTCCGCGTCTAGAGGCTAAGCGCTTGATTTAAAGGCATAAAAAAACCGGACATTGAGCCCGGTTCTTCAAGAAGCTGGATTTAAGCGGCAGTAAATTCTACCGGATAGGGAATCGAGGCCTGGGCCGTTTGCACCTTGGCGAGGGTTTCGCGAACCACTTCCTTGGCCAGGCACGCACATTTGCCGCATTGGCTGGCTACGCCGGTGGCCTGGCGGACTTCGCGGTAGCTGCAGCAGCCTTCGTAGATCGCTTCGCGGATTTGTCCGTCGGTGACGCCAGTGCAGAGGCAAACATACATAAGTAAGAACCGTCGCTGGTTGTGACTCAATTGAGACGGATCTTAATGTTAACGAGAATGATTGTCAAAGTGGTTTCTGAAACCCTTGCGCCAGAGCTGACGAACGGTTTTTTTTCCAAGGTCAATGAGGGGGCAAGGATAGGGAAAGGAATTTTTGGACTCGCCGAAAAACCGTTGAAGACAGTCCAAATTCGCAGTGTATGATGGTCGGTCCTTACGCATCGGGTTCGTGTCACAGGGCTGTCGCCTGAGGGTGGCAGGCTGGCCCGGACCTAGTTTTCACGTTATTCACCAGGAGATATCCAATGAGCGTACTCGTAGGCAAACAAGCCCCTGACTTCACCGTTCCAGCCGTTCTGGGCAACGGCGAAATCGTCGACAGCTTCACCCTGTCCTCGGCCATCAAAGGCAAATACGGCCTGGTGTTCTTCTACCCGCTGGACTTCACCTTCGTCTGCCCATCCGAGCTGATCGCACTGGATCACCGCATGGACGACTTCAAGGCCCGCAACGTTGAAGTGGTTGCCGTTTCGATCGACTCGCACTTCACCCACAACGCCTGGCGCAACACGCCTATCAACGGTGGTGGCATCGGCCAGGTGAAATACACCATGGCCGCTGACATGAAGCACGAAATCGCCAAGGCCTACGACGTTGAGTCCGAAGGCGGCGTGGCCTTCCGTGGCGCGTTCCTGATCGACGACAAGGGCGTTGTCCGTTCGCAGATCATCAACGACCTGCCGCTGGGCCGTAACATGGAAGAGCTGATCCGTCTGGTCGACGCGCTGCAGTTCCACGAAGAGCACGGCGAAGTTTGCCCGGCCAACTGGAAGAAAGGCGACAAGGGCATGACCGCATCCCCTGAAGGCGTTGCCGCCTACCTGGGCGAGCACAGCGACAAGCTGTAAGCGCAACAGGCATAAAAAAACCGGCCCTCGATGGGCCGGTTTTTTTATGCCTGTTGTAGGAGCTGTCGAGTGTAACGAGGCTGCGATCTTTTCTCAGTCAGTTGAATCTTGGGTGAAAGCCTAAGATCAAAAAATCGCAGCCTGCGGCAGCTCCTACAGGGCAGTCTCGTCTAGCCACAATGGCTCTACTCTCTAGTCGTCGAAATCCTGCCAACCACCCATTTCTTTCCAGCGATTGACGATGCCGCAGAACAGCTCGGCGGTCTTCTCGGTGTCGTAGCGGGCCGAGTGGGCTTCACGACCATCAAAGTCGATGTCGGCCGCCTGGCAGGCCTTGGCCAATACGGTCTGGCCGTATGCCAGACCGGCAAGGGTCGCGGTGTCGAAGCTGGAAAACGGATGGAACGGGTTGCGCTTCATGTCCAGGCGCGCAACGGCGGCATTGAGAAAGCCCAGGTCGAAGCTGCTGTTGTGGCCGACCAGGATCGCCCGTTTGCAGCCGTTGGCCTTCAACGCTTTGCGCACGCCTCGGAAAATGTCAGTCAGGGCTGTCTCTTCACTCACCGCCATGCGCAATGGGTGATCAAGCTTGATCCCGGTGAACTCCAGGGCTGCCGCCTCGATGTTGGCGCCTTCGAACGGTTCGACGCGGAAGAAATAGGTGTGATCAGGGAACACAAAACCTTTTTCGTCCATGCCAATGGTGGTCGCAGCGATTTCCAGCAGCGCATCGGTGGCGGAGTTGAAACCGCCGGTTTCTACGTCGACCACGACCGGAAGGTAGCCCCGGAAGCGGGCTGCCATGGGGTGACGGGCCGCGCCCGAACCACCGTTGCCGTCCAGCTCGTCGTCGAAATGATCTTCACTCACACACTTTCCTCCAGCAGGCGCCAGCGCAGTTTTTCACCGGCGCGCAGCGGGATAACAGTCAGCTCGCCAAAAGGCAGGCTGGCGGGGGCGGTCCACTCGTCGCGAACCAGGGTAATACGATCGGTGTTCACCGGCAGGCCATAGAAGCGCGGGCCGTGGAGGCTGGCAAAGCCTTCGAGTTTGTCCAGCGCATTGCGTTGTTCGAACGCCTCGGCATACATCTCGATGGCGGCATAGGCGGTGTAGCAGCCAGCGCAACCGCAGGCCGCTTCCTTGGCGTGCCGGGCATGGGGGGCCGAGTCCGTGCCGAGGAAAAACTTGGCACTGCCGCTGGTGGCAGCGTCGAGCAAGGCTTCTTGATGGGTGTTGCGCTTGAGGATCGGCAGGCAATAGAAGTGCGGCCGGATCCCGCCCACCAGCATGTGGTTGCGGTTGTACAGCAGGTGATGCGCGGTAATGGTCGCGCCAACGTTCGCCGGGGCTTCGTTGACGAACTGCACGGCATCGCCGGTGGTGATGTGTTCGAACACCACCTTGAGCGTCGGGAAGCGCTCCACGACACGACGCATGTGCTCATCGATGAAGATTTTTTCGCGGTCGAACACGTCGACATCGCCACGCGTGACTTCACCGTGGATCAGCAACGGCATGCCGACTTCGGCCATGGCCTCCAGCGCCGGGAAAATCTTGTCGATGCTGGTGACGCCGGAGTCCGAGTTAGTGGTGGCGCCGGCGGGGTACAGCTTGGCGGCATGGACGAAGCCGCTGGCCTTGGCCTCGCGTATTTCTTCGGGCTGCGTACGGTCGGTGAGGTAAAGCACCATCAGCGGTTCAAAACGGCTGCCGGCCGGGCGTACGGCCAGGATTCGCTGGCGATAGCCGTCGGCCTCGATAGCGTTGCGCACTGGCGGAACCAGGTTCGGCATGATGATTGCGCGCCCGAAGGTGCGCGCGACATCGGCGACGGTATGGGTCAACACAGCACCATCGCGAAGATGAATATGCCAGTCGTCGGGACGCAGCAGGGTCAGGCGGTCGGACATTGGGGGGCTTCCAGGCGGGTCAAACTCTGGGGAATGCTACCGGAAAAGACCGATTCAGGCACCCGCTATCAAGTTCTGGCGCAAGTTACCGATAGCTCCTACAGGTGTGCCACGAATCCGTAGGGTGCCCCGGACAGGCGTCATACTCTCAACGTGTGTCGATCTTCGTATAAAAGCCATTGGAGCCTCCCGTGCGCCAGCGTTATTTAGCCTTGCTCAGTGTGTTTGCCAGCCTTCCCGCCATGGCGCTCACTTTCCAGACCCGTCTGGAGAGCATTGAGTGGACGGTCGAAGGCGACAAGTTCGAGTGCCGGCTGAGTCAGCCGGTCACCGATTTCGGCAGCGGCGAATTTGTGCGCCGGGCCGGCGAGCAGGCGATCTTCCGGCTCAAGTCCCATAACCCGATGCTCGGTGGCGGTTCGGCCATTCTGCTGGCGGCCGCCGCGCCTTGGCAGCCGGGACGGGGCGACATCAACCTGGGCTCGGTCAGGCTCGGCAGCGGCGATGTGCTGTTCAACAGCTCTCAGGTCCAGGCGGGTCGCTTGATCAGCGGGCTGATGGAAGGGCGCAGCCCGGTGGTACGGCGTAACACTGGGGACGGGCGGGTGTCGGAAGTCCGGCTGCTGCCCGTGCGCTTTAACAAGGCCTTCAGTGATTACCAGGGCTGCGTGGCAAAACTGTTGCCGAAGAATTTCGAGCAGGTCAAGCAATCCCAGATCGGCTTTCCCGGCGAAGGCGTTGAGCTCGATGCCCGGGCCAAGGCTCAGTTGCAGGTGATGATCGACTTCATCAAAGCCGACCCGACCGTCAATCATGTCGAACTCGACGGTCACTCCGACAATAGCGGCAATCGATTGACCAACCGTGAGCTGTCTCGTCGCCGTGCCCTGGCGGTCCAGGACTTCTTCAAGGCCAATGGCTTTCAAGAGTCGCAGATCACCGTGCGGTTCCACGGCGAACGTTACCCCTTGGTGCCCAACACCAGTGCCGCCAACCGGGCCAAGAACCGTCGTGTGGCCGTGCGTCTGGAGCGTGTAGCGGTGCCTGAAGCGCCGGCACCGCAGGCTACACCCGCCGCGCCGCCCCCTGCCAAGGTTCCGGCGCCGACCGCGACACCGGCCAAGCCCACTGCAGCCACCACAGCGCGAACCTCCTGACCTGTGAGGATCGTCGCGCGGTCGACATAATCTGTCGCTTCGTCGTCATAAGCTGTCGCGCCCCTGTAAATTATCCGCGCTGGACGTTAAACTTCCCGGCTTTCCGTACAACCCGTGGAGTGATGGCATGGCGGACGTAAACAAGGTCGTTCTGGCGTATTCCGGCGGCCTGGACACTTCGGTGATCCTCAAGTGGCTGCAGGACACTTATAACTGTGAAGTGGTGACCTTCACCGCTGACCTGGGGCAGGGCGAAGAAGTCGAGCCTGCACGCGCCAAGGCTCAGGCCATGGGCGTCAAAGAGATCTACATCGATGACCTGCGCGAAGAGTTCGTCCGTGACTTCGTGTTCCCGATGTTCCGCGCCAACACTGTTTACGAAGGCGAGTACCTGCTGGGTACCTCCATCGCCCGTCCGTTGATCGCCAAGCGCCTGATCGAAATCGCCAACGAAACCGGTGCCGACGCCATTTCCCATGGTGCCACCGGCAAGGGCAACGATCAGGTGCGTTTCGAACTCGGTGCCTATGCCCTCAAGCCCGGCGTGAAAGTCATCGCACCGTGGCGCGAGTGGGATTTGCTGTCTCGTGAAAAGCTGATGGACTACGCCGAAAAGCACGCCATCCCGATCGAGCGCCACGGTAAGAAGAAATCCCCGTACTCGATGGATGCCAACCTGCTGCACATTTCCTATGAAGGCGGCGTGCTGGAAGACACCTGGACCGAGCACGAAGAAGACATGTGGCGTTGGACCGTCTCCCCGGAGAAGGCTCCTGACACCCCGCAATACCTGGAGCTGACCTATCGCAACGGCGATATCGTCGCGCTGGACGGCGTGGAAATGAGCCCGGCCACCGTGCTGGCGACCCTGAACCGTATCGGTGGCGAACACGGCATCGGTCGTCTGGACATCGTCGAGAACCGTTATGTCGGCATGAAGTCCCGCGGCTGCTACGAGACCCCAGGCGGCACTATCATGCTGCGTGCTCACCGTGCGATCGAGTCGATCACCCTGGACCGCGAAGTGGCTCACCTCAAAGACGAGTTGATGCCCAAGTACGCCAGCCTGATCTACACCGGTTACTGGTGGAGCCCGGAGCGCCTGATGCTGCAACAGATGATCGATGCCTCCCAGGTCAACGTGAATGGCGTCGTGCGCCTGAAACTGTACAAGGGCAATGTCATCGTCACCGGGCGCAAGTCTGACGACTCCCTGTTCGATGCCAACATCGCGACTTTCGAAGAGGACGGTGGCGCTTACAACCAGGCCGACGCTGCTGGCTTCATCAAGCTCAACGCCCTGCGCATGCGCATCGCGGCGAACAAGGGTCGCAAGCTGTTCTGATCCTTGCTCCATGAAAACGGCCTGCCATGTGCAGGCCGTTTTTTTTGGGGGACCTTTCCTCTGCGCTGCGCATTCGTTGTGGCGCTGTCTCCTGACCGCTCATCCATCCTGTCTGTCCGCTAAAGCTTCAGTGCTGTCGCGGCGGCCAATGAGGTGGACGACGATTCGTGTGCGTTCAGTGGCCTGTTTTGCGCGTTTGGGTCGATTGGCTTCGGCCAGGCCTTCCGGTGGCCGGGGGATAACCAGAATGATCAGTCGTTGCTGTTTTTTTTGTGGATGAACAGTTATCAGCCATCCTTTGCCCTTGGTCGCCCTGCGGGAAAGCCGTTCGCGCCGACAGCTCGAATCATCCATGATTTTCATGAAGTGTTTGCTCTTGCGAAAATCAGAGGGCGAATATAACGAGCGATAGTTAAAGTTCAGGGTGATGAAAAAAAGAAATAATAGATAGAACGGAAAGCTGATCAGAAACCAAAGATAGTATTCACGGTCCTGATCGTCGAGGAAAGGCAGGGAGATGGCTGCCGAAGTCTCGGACAACGTTGCGAATATAGCGATTAGTGTCATGGGGTTGGTGATGATTTTTGACGGTTTGTTCATGGTGGATGCTCATAACGTATTCAGACTCGGTGATTGCATTAGAAGGGTGTGAGTAATTGATAAGTTTGCGGTGAAGGTGTTGAACGTGGTGTCTCCTCATAAAAGGGATTGAATAAATTTCGCTTATTCTTTATGTGAATTCAAATCTATTTAAATAAAATCATTGTGGTTGTGTTGGTAAATAATTCAGTTACTTTTTATGAGTCGAGTGTTTTTTCGCTATTTGCGGACGGGGGTGGATGCAGAAAAAAGCGCTTGTTTAGAGGGGGTACGGGTTGCCGGATGCATCCATTTGCCTCTGTAAACAAATTTATGGCGCATTATTTCCAAGGGGATTTGTAGGATTTTTCTGTATCGCTTGTAGGTTGCGTCTCTCGGTGCGAGCGGTCAGGGGGGGCGGCATGCCAAGGTAGAATTGACTAGGCTATTGTGCGTGCTCTAAAAATTCGAACAGCGAAGTTGGATTTGCCCATGAATAAAGTGCTGATCGTGGATGATCATCCCGTCATTCGTCTTGCTGTACGTTTGCTAATGGAGCGTCATGGATATGAAGTTATTGCTGAAACCGATAATGGCGTCGATGCGTTGCAACTTTCCCGTGAACTTATGCCTGATATCGTTATTCTGGATATCGGCATTCCGAAACTGGATGGATTGGAGGTCATCGCACGCCTGACCGCCAACCCTTCACCTTTGAAAGTTCTGGTGCTGACTTCCCAAGCACCTGGGCATTTTTCGATGCGCTGCATGCAGACGGGCGCAGCCGGTTATGTGTGCAAGCAGCAGGACCTCACCGAATTACTCAGTGCAATCAAGGCGGTACTGTCGGGGTACAGTTATTTCCCCAATCAGGCGCTGCATACGGTGCGATCGAGTCTGGGTAACGCAAGCGAGTCCGATATGGTCGATCGACTGTCCGGGCGAGAGATGATGGTCTTGCAGCAACTGGCTCGCGGAAAGACCAACAAGGAAATTGCCGATGGGATGTTCTTGAGCAACAAAACCGTCAGTACCTACAAGACACGCTTGTTGTTGAAGCTCAATGCCCGCTCGCTGGTTGATCTGATCGAACTGGCCCAGCGTAACGGGTTAGTGTGAGTTTTTCCGGCTGCGCGTACAGTAAAAAGCCTCCATTCGGGAGGCTTTTACGTGTCAGAGGTCAAAGTCGTAATCGGCCAGTTGTTTCTGCAAGCGGCGCTCTTCCAGCAGATTATCAATCGTGCGACGTTTGCTCAGATTGGTTTTCGCTGTTTCGACGACCACAGGTTCCACATCGTCGGCCTCAACGGCGATGAAATCGTCTTCTACATCCAGTTGTTCTTTGTCAGCACTCATGGGATCGACTCCAGGCTTAAACTGCCATTGGCGCTCCTTATATCGATAAACCACGGGCGGGTAAAAAAGATTTTTTCAATCGACAAATCAATAAAAGCAATAGTGCCTCAATCGTCGGAGGTCTTGTGCTTGTATTCGCACAAATCCTCGATTCGGCAGCTGCCACAGCGGGGCTTGCGCGCCAGGCAGACGTAACGTCCGTGAAGGATGAGCCAGTGATGGGAATCGAGTAGAAACTCCTTGGGTACGAATTTCATCAGCTTTTTCTCCACCTCCACCACGTTTTTGCCCGGCGCCAGCCCGGTGCGGTTGCTGACGCGGAAAATGTGCGTGTCGACCGCCATGGTCAGTTGGCGAAACGCGGTGTTGAGCACCACATTGGCGGTTTTGCGACCGACCCCTGGAAGCGCTTCCAGCGCTTCGCGAGTCTGTGGGACTTCGCCGTCGTGACGCTCGATCAGCAGGCGGCAAGTCTCGATCACGTTTTTTGCCTTGCTGTTGAACAGGCCGATGGTCTTGATGTACTCGGACAGCCCTTCGACGCCCAGCGCGTGGATCGCCTGCGGCGTGTTGGCCACCGGGAACAGCTTGGCCGTGGCCTTGTTGACGCCGACGTCGGTGGACTGGGCCGATAGAATCACCGCGATCAACAGTTCGAACGGCGAGCTGTAGG
Source organism: Pseudomonas sp. NFACC45 (assembly GCF_900113505.1). Lineage (NCBI taxonomy): Bacteria > Pseudomonadati > Pseudomonadota > Gammaproteobacteria > Pseudomonadales > Pseudomonadaceae > Pseudomonas > Pseudomonas sp. NFACC45. The sequence continues at coordinate 201,265 of NZ_FOPO01000009.1, read as the reverse complement.
CCAATTCAGTCTTCGGTTCCGGGTTGTCTTCGTGCAAGCGACGGAATATTTCCAGGCGTTTTGCGGCGTTCATGGGCGCGGCGTTTCCTCAATCGTTGAAGGGGGGCTGGCGCCCGTCCAGGCTTGACGCGCTGCCAGCAGCAGGCCGAGCAGAATAAATCCGCCAGGGGCGAGCAAGGCCAGTGGTATTACGTTGCCAATCAGCTCGCGCAGGGCGCCCAAGGCAATCATCAGCAGGCCGAACAGCCCCGCCAGCCGGAGACGCTCGGGCAGGCGCGAGCTAGCGAAGACGTCGTCATGCTCCAGCGCCACGCAGCTCAAAGCGATCCAGCCAATGTAAAGGCTCAGCGACTGATACATTTCCAGCATCCAGGCCTGCGTCACCAAGCCTGCGCAAGCCGTCAGGGTGGCGGCCAGCACAATGGAGGCGAGCAGTCGCTGAGGCGCTGTCAGGTGGGACCGTAACAGCCCCATGGTCAAACCATGGCCGGCACTGATCAGTGCCCAGGCCAGCCATAAGCCCAGCGCGTTTACCAGCGAATCGCTGGCGCCGACCAAGGGGACGAGCAGCAGGCCGCGGGTCAGGACCAATGGCTTATTCATTAATGATCACTCCGGTCAGTTGAGCCTTATGCTCGTCGAAGTAACGCAGTGCATCGTGAACAGCCTGCAGGACTGATCGGGACGTGACGGTCGCGCCAGCCAGTTGATCGAACTGCCCCTGATCCTTTTTCAACGCCCAGCCGCTGTCGGTGGGAGCCTGGAGCGACTTACCATTGAAGGTTTGCAGCCAGGGGTTTGGCCAGTCAGCGATGGCCGCGCCCAGGCCGGGCGTTTCCGACTGGCGCAGGGTTTTCACGCCCAGCAACCGCCCCTGCGGGTCGATAGCGACCAGCAATTGGATGCTGCCTTCATAGCCCAGTGCCTGGCTGTGTAGCAACACCGCGCTGGGCAGGCCGGCGCGAGTCGCCAGGTATCCGCCCAGCAGCGTGCTATGGGCCAAGGTCACGGGGGTCGTTACGACAGGTTGCGCCAATGGCTGATTGTCGTATCGGTCGGTCGGCAGCACGTCGAGCAAGGTTCTGTTCGCAAGGTCTTGTTGCTGACCTTTGATGCGCCCTGCGGTGCTGAGCTGAGTCAGGTAAGTGGCCCCAATGCCGAGACCAATCAGCAAAGCCAGGATGGCACCACCACGGTAGTTTCTCATAGGGGCTGCGGCCTGTGTCGCGCTTCGGCGAAGCGCTCCAGCGCGGGCACGCCGAGGTTCATCAGCAGCACCGCAAACGCCACGCCGTCCGGGTAACCACCCCAGGTCCGGATCAGGTAAATCAGCAGTCCCACGCCTGCGCCAAACAGCAGGCGAGCGAGGGGCGCTTTGGCGCCCGAGACCGGTTCGGTCACGATAAAAAATGCACCCAGCATGGTGGCGCCCGTGAGCAGATGAAACAACGGCGAGCCATTGGAGTCGGAGCCCGATCCGTTCCAGCACAACAGGCTGATGATGAACAGGCCGGCGAGCATGCCCACCGGCGCGTGCCAACTGAACACCCGTTGTTGCAGCAGGAACAGGCCGCCGGCCAGAAACCCCAGGTTGACCCACTCGACGCCGCGCGCACCCCAGCGTCCGAACGCCGGGTGGGCGGCGAACAGCTCATCGATGGTCAGGCTTTTGTTGATTCGCAGGCTGTCCAGGGCCGTTGCTCCTGCCCACCCATCAGGCCCAGGGTAAACCCCGAACACCTGTTGCAGGCCGTCGGACAGGCTCATGCCGTGGAGTGCCGGCCATTGATTGAGTTGCTGGGGAAACGCGATGAGCACCAAGGCGTAGCCGAGCATCGCCGGGTTGAATGGATTATTGCCGACACCGCCCCACAGGTGCTTGCCCAACAGCAAGGCGCAAGCCGTGGCTGTGACGGTCAGCCACCAGGGGCAATACGCCGGCAAGGCCAGCGCCAACAGCGTGGCGCTCACCAGCGCGCTGCCATCGTTGAGTGCGGGTTTGAGCGGCCGGCGCCTCAAGCGTAGCGCCAGTGCTTCGACGGCCAGTGCGCTAAGGCCCGCCAGTAACAGGTTGAATACCACGCCCCAACCATAAAACCAGGTCAACGCCAGAATGCCGGGCAATGTCGCCAGTAGCACCCGCAGCATCGCCTGCCGCAGCCGTTCGTCCATGGGCTCAGGGAGCGACATGAGCATCCACCTGGCGTTCGGCGTCTTTCACCGCTTGCTCCAAGGACTCTACTTGTTCATCCGGCGCCCCTGCGGCCCTGGCCTTGCTGAGTTCGGCGCGACGCATCGCCAATTGGATCTTGGCCCGCTTCAGCTCGGCACTTTGAGTGGGGGCGGGGGTTGAAACAGTGGGCTGTACAGTCGCTTCCAGCTGCATCAAGGCTTGTTGCGCTGCTTCGAACTGGCGCTGTAGCACGATCAGCTGCGACTGTTGTTCGAAGGTCGGCGGGTGGCCGAATGCTTTCAAAGACTTGTTCAACTGCGCACGGCTCATCGCCAGGTCGATCTTGGCTTTTTTCAAGGCCGCATCGGCGTTGGCGGCTTTTTGCGCCCGTACCCGCTCCAATGCCGCTTGCACGGGATCGACGGACTGGATTTGGGCCTGGGAGGCGCGCTGTGTACGGGCCAGGCGCTCAGCCAGACGCTGCTCCTCTTCCCGGCGCAGCCGTGCGTTGCGCTGTTCGAAGCGCCGCCGGGCATGATCGCGCTTGGCGGTGCGCGCCTGCTGTTCTTCGATGCTGGAGGCCAGGCCGCCAACCACCGGCACCACGGTTGCCGTGGGCAATGGGTGCATTTCGATGCAATCGACCGGGCAGGGCGCCACACAAAGATCGCAGCCTGTGCATTCGTCGATCAGGACGGTGTGCATCAGCTTCGCCGCACCGACAATCGCATCTACCGGGCAGGCCTGGATGCACTTGGTGCAGCCGATGCATTCGGCTTCGCGAATAAAGGCGATCTGCGCCGGGGCTGAACCACGGCTGGTATCCAGCTCAAGCACAGGTACTTTCATCAGCTCGGCCAGGGCCGCAATGGTTTCACGGCCACCGGGCGGACACTTGTTGATCGGTTCGCCCTGGGCAATACCTTCGGCGTAGGGCTTGCACCCCGGGTGGCCGCACTTGCCGCATTGGGTCTGCGGCAGCAGGGCGTCGATACGTTGAATCAGACTCATGCTTTGACCAGCCCGCGCAATCCAAGAAATGCCACCGCCATGAGCCCTGCGCCGATCAGCTGGATCGGCAGGCCACGAAAGGGCCTGGGGATATCGTTATCGAAGGTGCGCTGACGTAAATCGTCGAACAGGCTCAACACCAGCCAGAAACCCAGGCCGGCGCCCAGGCTCGCGGCGACGGCGAGGCCCAGGCCGTGGTCAGCCCGGCTGTTGAGCAGCGTGATGCCCAGTATGCCGGCATTGCCCAGCAGCAGTGGCCACAAACCATCGAACGGCAGCTTCGGCAGCCAGCGCCCCAGCCAGTGCAGCAACGGTGCAATCAGCAACACGCTCAAGGACAGCCATGCAAACAGGCGCAGCGAGGTCAGATTGGCCGGAACCAGCAGCCAATGATCGATCAGATAACCCAGGGTGCCGACCATCAGCATCAGGCATGTCGTCGCCAGGCCCAGGGCGTGGACTTGCCTTCTTCCATTGGCCGCCAGCAGCGGATTGACGCCCAGCGGCCAATGCAACACGAGGTTGTTGATCAAGGCGGCGCTGAACAGCGTAAGGACGATTTCGGTCATGGGGTGCTGGAACAAGAACCTGTCTTTAGAGGTTAGGCATTATCCGGCACACCGTCAGGGTGGGCCAGATATGAAAATCCCACAGCCGCCTGCCGGGCGACTGTGGGATCGGTACAGCACCGGGTTGCGTTATTTGATCCGCTGGCCCGGCTTGGCGCCGCTATCGGGGCTCAGCAGGTAGATTTCTTCACCGCCAGGGCCTGCCGCCATCACCATGCCTTCGGAGATGCCGAAACGCATTTTGCGGGGCTTGAGGTTGGCGATCATCATCGTCAGCCGGCCTTCGAGCTTGGCCGGGTCCGGATAGGCGCTCTTGATGCCGGAGAACACGTTGCGCTGCTCATCGCCGATGTCCAGCGTCAGGCGCAGCAGCTTATCGGCGCCTTCCACGGCTTCAGCCTTGAGAATCAGCGCCACGCGCAGGTCGATGGCGGCAAAGGCGTCGAAATCGATCTCCGGCGACAGCGGGTCCTTGGCCAGTTCGCCATTGCCGGCAGGGGCGCCGGTGTCGGTCTGGCTGGCGGCCAGGTCTTCTTTCGAAGCGTCGGTCATGGCTTGCACCTTGGTGGCATCAATGCGAGTCATCAGCGGCTTGAACTCGTTCAGTTGATGGTTGCTCAGCAGCGTCCGGTGGTCGTCCCAGGTCAGCGGCGCGACGTTCAGGAACGCCTCGGCGTCGGCGGCCAGCAGCGGCAGCACCGGCTTGAGGAAGATCACCAGTTGGCGGAACAGATTGATACCCAGGGCGCAGATCGCCTGGACTTCGTCCTGCTTGCCTTCCTGTTTGTTCAGTGACCACGGTGCCTTGTCGGCGATCCAGGCATTGGCGCGGTCGGCCAGGGCCATGATCTCGCGCATCGCACGGGCAAAGTCACGGGCCTCGTAGGCATCGGCGATGCTCGGTGCCGCCGCCAGGAAGGCCTCGGTCAGCTCCGGCGCGGCGTTACCGGCCACCAGTACACCGGCGTTGCCTTTGTGGATGAAGCCCGCGCAACGGCTGGCGATATTGACCACCTTGCCCACCAGGTCGGAGTTGACCTTCTGCACGAAATCTTCAAGGTTCAGGTCCAGGTCGTCCACGCCACGGCCGAGCTTGGCCGCGTAGTAGTAGCGCAGGTATTCCGGCGACAGGTGATCCAGATAGGTGCGGGCCTTGATGAAGGTGCCACGGGACTTGGACATTTTCTGGCCGTTGACGGTCAGGTAGCCGTGGACGTTGATGCCGGTCGGCTTGCGGAAACCGGCGCCCTCGAGCATGGCGGGCCAGAACAACGCATGGAAGTTGACGATGTCCTTGCCGATGAAGTGATACACCTCGGCCGTGGAGTCCTTGCCCCAGAACGCGTCGAAGTCCAGCTCAGGCGTACGGTCGCAAAGGTTCTTGAAGCTCGCCATGTAGCCGATGGGCGCATCCAGCCATACGTAGAAATACTTGCCGGGCTCGCCGGGGATTTCGAAGCCGAAGTACGGCGCATCGCGGGAAATGTCCCATTCTTGCAGGCCGGAGTCGAGCCATTCGGCGAGCTTGTTGGCCACCGCGTCGTGCAACGTGCCGCTGCGAGTCCAGGTTTGCAGCATCTGCTGGAAATCAGGCAGCTTGAAGAAGAAGTGCTGGGAGTCCCTGAGCACCGGGGTGGCGCCGGAAATCGCCGATTTCGGGTCTTTCAGGTCGGTCGGTGCGTAGGTGGCGCCGCATTTTTCGCAGTTGTCGCCGTACTGATCCTCGGTGCCGCATTTAGGGCAGGTGCCCTTGATGAAGCGGTCGGCCAGGAACATGTTCTTTTCCGGGTCGAAGTACTGGGTGACCGAACGGGTCGCGATGTGCCCGGCGTCACGCAGTTTCAGGTAGATCTGGCTCGACAGCTCACGGTTTTCTTCGGAGTGGGTGGAGTGGAAGTTGTCGAAGTCCACCAGGAAGTCGGCAAAGTCGGCACTGTGTTCAGCCTGGACGTTGGCGATCAGTTGTTCCGGGGTGATGCCTTCCTTTTCCGCACGCAGCATGATGGCCGAACCGTGGGCGTCGTCGGCGCAGACATAGATGCAGTGGTTGCCGCGATGTTTCTGGAAGCGCGTCCACATATCGGTCTGGATGTATTCCAGCATATGGCCGAGGTGAATCGAACCATTGGCATAGGGCAGGGCGCTGGTGACGAGGATCTTGCGTGGCTCGGACATGGGGCTCGGCTACTTGATGAAACGGAGGTCGGCCACTATAAAGCGCCGGGAAATATATTTCACCCCACCGGCCTGTTTCCGCATGCATCGGTTGGGGGCCTGAGCCAAGCTCAATTTGTGGCGAGGGGATTTATCCCCGCTGGGTTGCGACGCAACCCCAAAACCTGGCACCTCGGTGAGGCAGGCTGGTCAGATTCGAATGTTTTGGGACTGCTGCGCAGTCCAGCGGGGATAAATCCCCTCGCCACAAAAGGTGTTCGCCCTGCTGTAATCGGGTCGCCACGCGGGAGCGCGGGGCGTAGGATAGCGGCCTGTTTTTCAAGTCTTGTTATCGGAGTTGCCCATGAGCGCCGTCAATCGCGCAGCGGTGGAAGCCGTTCTTCGCCAGTACACCGACCCTTACCTGAACCAGGACCCGGTCAGCGCCGGATGCGTGCGCGCCATCGACATCCAGGGGGATCGCGTCAGCGTTCAACTGGAAATCGGCTACGCCGCCGATCTGTTCAAGAACGGTTGGGCGCAGATGCTGCAGATGGCGATCGAGGCCTTGGAGGGTGTGGTCGCCGCCAAAGTCGACGTCACCAGCGTGATCGCTGCCCACAAGGCCCAGGCGCAAGTGCCGGGGCTGGCGAACGTCAAGAACGTGATCGCCGTGGCCTCGGGCAAGGGCGGCGTGGGTAAATCCACCACCGCCGCCAACCTGGCCCTGGCCCTGGCCCGTGAAGGCGCGAAGGTCGGGATTCTCGACGCGGATATCTATGGTCCGAGCCAGGGCATCATGTTCGGCGTGGCCGAGGGCACCCGGCCACAAGTCAAGGATCAGAAGTGGTTCGTGCCGATCCAGTCCCATGGCGTGGAAGTCATGTCCATGGCCTTCCTGACCGATGACAACACGCCGATGGTCTGGCGCGGGCCGATGGTTTCCGGTGCCTTGCTGCAACTGGTGACGCAGACCGCCTGGGGCGATCTGGATTACCTGGTGATCGACATGCCGCCAGGCACCGGGGATATCCAGCTGACCCTGGCGCAGAAAGTCCCGGTGGCTGGCGCGGTGATCGTCACCACGCCGCAGGACCTGGCCCTGCTGGACGCCCGCAAGGGCGTGGAGATGTTCCGTAAAGTGAACATCCCGGTGCTGGGTGTGGTGGAAAACATGGCCGTGCACATCTGCTCGAACTGCGGACATGCCGAGCACCTGTTTGGTGAAGGTGGTGGGGTGAAATTGGCGAGCCAGTACGGCGTCGAGCTGCTGGCCTCGCTGCCGCTGTCGATGTTGATTCGCGAACAGGCCGATGGTGGCAAACCGACCGTCATTGCCGAACCGGACAGCCAGATCGCCATGGTCTATCAGGAACTGGCCCGCCACGTGGGCGCGCGGATCGTGTTGCAGGAAGCCGCCATGCCGGCGATGCCAAACATTACCGTCAGCGACGATTGATAGCGACGATTGATCGGCTGAACTGCAATCTCCTGTGGGAGCGGGCTTGCTCGCGAATGCGGCGTGTCATTCAACGGATAAGTTGGCTGGTCTACCGCATTCGCGAGCAAGCCCGCTCCCACAGTCGTTTTGCGGTGCTTTTAGATCCGCAACCCGCCATCCATCTCCAGGATCCGGCCGGTGTAATAGTCGTTCTCGAAGATGTACGCCGCCGAATGGGCGATCTCTTCGGGTTTGCCCATACGCTTGAGCGGGATCCCGGAGGTCATTTTTTCCAGGGCTTCGGGTTTCATGCCCAGGGTCATTTCGGTTTCGATGAAGCCCGGCGCGATGCCGGCGACACGGATACCGTAGCGTGCCAGCTCCTTGGCCCAGGTCACGGTGGCGGCCGCCACGCCGGCCTTGGCCGCCGAATAGTTGGTCTGGCCGACATTGCCGGCGCGCGAGATCGACGAAATGTTGATGATCGCGCCGCTGTTCTTCAGCTCGACCATTTTCGCTGCCACTTCGCGGGTGCACAGGAAGACACCCGTGAGGTTGACGTCGATCACTGCCTGCCACTGGGCCAGGCTCATTTTGCTCATTTCGCCGTCCTTGACCTTGAGCAGCAGGCCGTCGCGCAGGATCCCGGCGTTGTTGATCAAGCCATGAATCGCGCCGAAGTCCTCGGCGACCCGGGCGACCATGTCGCTCACTTGCTCCTCATTGGCGACGTTGCACAGATAAGCCCGGGCCTCTACACCCTTGGCCGCGCAGGCGGCAACCGCCTGGTCGAGTTTTTCCTGATTGAGGTCGACCAGGGCGAGCTTCGCGCCTTTGCCAGCGAGATACTCGGCCATGGAGCGGCCCAGACCCTGGCAACCGCCGGTGATAATGATTACTTTGTCGGTGAGTTGCATGCGCATGTCCAGATTGCAGAGCGGTGGAGGATTTTCCTTTTAATGGCCTCTCGGTCTGCGACGGCGTAGCCCGGCTGCACACGAGAACTGCCCAAAGGCGCGCTGGTACATTGCTCCAGTCGCCTGACCGTTTCCAGACGGATTTGATCAAAGGAGTCATAATTTGAGCGTTGAAGCTGCCAAGCATGCACGAGAATTGCTGCTCAAGGAATACCGTGGAATGCTCTCCACCCATTCCAAATCCATGCCCGGTTTCCCGTTCGGCTCCGTGGTGCCCTATTGTCTCGACGACCAAGGCCGTCCACTGATCCTGATCAGCCGCATCGCCCAACACACCCACAACCTGCAAAAGGACCCCAAGTGTTCGATGCTCGTCGGTGAGCGAGGGGCCGAGGATGTGCAGGCCGTAGGGCGCCTGACTTATCTGGCCGAGGCGCGCAAGCTGCAAGACAACGTCGCCATCGACGCCGCCGCTGAACGTTACTACCGTTATTTCCCTGAATCGCAGAACTACCACAAGGCCCATGACTTCGATTTCTGGGTGCTCCACCCGGTGCGTCATCGTTACATCGGTGGCTTTGGGGCCATTCACTGGATCGACCAGATCACCCTGGCCAACCCCTTTGTCGGCAAGGCCGAAGCCAGCATGATCGACCACATGAATGCCGACCATGCCAAGGCCATCGCGCATTACGTCGAGCTGGCCGGTCTGCCCGCAACCGAACCTGCGCAACTGGCCGGTATCGACAGCGAAGGCATGCACTTGCGGATCGGTCAGGCCCTGTACTGGCTGGCGTTTCCAGCGCCTTGCAATACGCCGACACAAGTGCGCGAAGCCTTGGTTTATTTGGCTCACGCCGAGCAATGGCCAAAAAATGCTGAGGCTGACGCTTGAATTCACGAAAGGGCGACGTCATTTAGGGTTTGATAGCAAGGCATTCTTGCGTTGAGGAACCTTTTGATGCGCCCTTTTTTGTTGCTCTTTCTGCTGTTCCCGGTGTTGGAGCTGTTCGTATTCGTCAAGGTCAGCGGTGCGATCGGGTTTTTCCCGGCGTTGCTGCTGGTCATTCTCGGCTCGATGCTCGGCGTGTTCGTGCTGCGCATCGCCGGCCTAGCTACGGCCTTGCGTGCCCGTGAAAGCCTGAACCGTGGCGAGCTGCCTGCCCAGACTATGCTCGAAGGCCTGATGCTGGCCTTGGGTGGCGGTCTGTTGATCCTGCCTGGCTTCATCAGCGATGTGCTGGGCCTGGTCATGCTGCTGCCGTTCACCCGTCGGTTGCTGGCCAATAAAATGCGCCAGCGTGCCGAAGAACAGGCGATTCGCCAGCGAGCCTTCGCCGACGACCTTCAGCCCCGTGGCGGGCCGACGCCACGACAGCCTGTGGGGCGCGAACCGGATGTGATCGAAGGCGAGTTCGAGCACCGCGATCCCAAGTAAAACCAGCGACACGGCACCTTCGGGTGCCGTGTTCGTTTGCGGCTTCGTGAAGTAAAAAAATTTCTACCCGACCCTTGAAATCGGCTTGTACGCCCTTATGTATGGGTCACCGCAAGGTTTCCGGTGGCGACACTGGACAGACTTCCGCGGTTCGCTTGACGAACCGCATCCGGCTCCGCCGGCTTTTGTTAAACCCGCCGGGACTACACCGGCCGATGAAAACCAAAATTAGGAGAGATCGACAATGAAGCTTCGTCCTCTGCATGACCGCGTCGTCATCCGTCGCAGCGAAGAAGAGAAGAAAACCGCTGGCGGTATCGTCCTGCCAGGTTCGGCTGCTGAAAAAGCCAACCACGGTGAAGTTCTCGCTGTAGGCCCAGGCAAGGCTCTGGAAAACGGTGAAGTACGTGCGCTGGCCGTGAAAGTGGGTGACAAGGTTGTGTTCGGCCCTTACTCCGGCAGCAACACAGTGAAAGTCGACGGCGAAGACCTGCTGGTGATGAGCGAGAACGAAATCCTCGCTGTCCTGGAAGGCTGATTCCCCCGCTCATTTTCCCGTTACTACAAAGTATTTAAGGAATATCGATCATGGCTGCTAAAGAAGTTAAATTCGGCGATTCCGCCCGCAAGAAAATGCTCGCCGGTGTCAACGTCCTGGCTGACGCAGTAAAAGCGACCCTGGGCCCTAAAGGCCGTAACGTGATCATCGAGAAGAGCTTCGGCGCTCCGACCATCACCAAGGACGGCGTTTCCGTCGCCAAAGAAATCGAGCTGAAAGATCGCTTCGAAAACATGGGCGCGCAGCTGGTCAAAGACGTTGCCTCCCGTGCCAACGACGACGCCGGTGACGGCACCACCACCGCCACCGTTCTGGCTCAATCGATCGTCAACGAAGGCCTCAAGGCTGTCGCTGCCGGCATGAACCCGATGGACCTCAAGCGTGGCATCGACAAGGCGACCATCGCCATCGTCAAAGAGCTTAAAGCCCTGTCCAAGCCATGCGCTGACACCAAGGCCATCGCTCAGGTCGGCACCATCTCGGCCAACTCCGACAACTCCATCGGCGACATCATTGCCGAAGCCATGGAAAAAGTCGGTAAAGAAGGCGTGATCACCGTTGAAGAAGGCTCGGGCCTGGAAAACGAACTGTCGGTTGTAGAAGGCATGCAGTTCGACCGTGGCTACCTGTCGCCGTACTTCGTCAACAAGCCGGACACCATGGTTGCCGAGCTGGACAGCCCGCTGATCCTGCTGGTCGACAAGAAAATCTCCAACATCCGCGAAATGCTGCCAGTGCTGGAAGCCGTTGCCAAAGCCGGCCGCCCACTGCTGATCGTGGCTGAAGACGTTGAAGGCGAAGCCCTGGCGACTCTGGTTGTGAACAACATGCGCGGTATCGTTAAAGTCGCTGCCGTCAAGGCACCGGGCTTCGGTGATCGCCGCAAAGCCATGTTGCAGGACATCGCCGTACTGACCGGCGGTACCGTTATCTCCGAAGAGATCGGCCTGAGCCTGGAAAGCACCACCCTGGAGCACCTGGGTAACGCCAAGCGCGTGATCCTGTCCAAGGAAAACACCACCGTGATCGACGGTGCCGGCGTCGAGGCTGATATCCAGGCTCGCGTGACTCAGATCCGCGCACAAGTGGCCGACACTTCCTCCGACTACGACCGTGAAAAACTGCAAGAGCGTCTGGCCAAGCTGTCTGGCGGCGTTGCAGTGATCAAGGTTGGCGCTGGTTCCGAAGTTGAAATGAAAGAGAAGAAAGCCCGCGTTGAAGACGCCCTGCACGCAACCCGCGCAGCCGTCGAAGAAGGCGTGGTACCTGGCGGCGGCGTGGCACTGGTTCGTGCCCTGCAGGCCATCAGCGAGCTCAAAGGCGACAACGATGACCAGAACGTGGGCATCCAGTTGCTGCGTCGTGCTGTTGAAGCACCGCTGCGCCAGATCGTTGCCAACTCCGGCGACGAGCCAAGCGTTGTGGTCGACAAGGTCAAGCAGGGTTCGGGTAACTACGGTTACAACGCTGCTACCGGCGAATACGGCGACATGATCGAAATGGGCATCCTGGACCCAGCCAAAGTGACTCGTTCGGCTCTGCAAGCGGCTTCGTCGATTGCCAGCCTGATGATCACCACCGAGGCGATGATCGCTGAAATCAAGGAAGACGCTCCAGCTGGCGGCGGCATGCCAGACATGGGCGGCATGGGTGGCATGGGCGGCATGATGTAAGCCAGCCTTACCCCTGTACTGAAAAACCCCGTCTGCGAAAGCAGACGGGGTTTTTTAATGCCTCGGGTTTACCCCAGCATTGGCGAGGGACCAGCGGTCCCTGTGGGAGCAAGCTTTGCTCCCTCGGGGTTTAGGCGCTAACAGGATCCCCCTCGGCCACTGGGTCAGCTCCAACGGCCGGTCTGTAAAGGATGTAGTAATAACACCCCAGGCAAATCAGCCAACAGAACACCGCCGTCCACACATTATGGGAAAAGAAGTGCGCCCCTTGCATCATGCGGCTCACGGAGAACAGCGTTCCCAGGGAGGCAGCGAATATGAAGGCTTGGCGGGCCAGGCGCGGACGACGGTCGCGCAGTACGAAGAACAACGCGAACAGCGTAAACCCGGTGGCAGCGTGACCGCCGGGCCAGCATCGACCGGGTTTGTCAGTGGCCGGGCGCGGGCTCAGCAGCTCGCTGTAGGTCTGCTTGCCACCGAACTCCTTCAGGCTCCAGGGGCATTGCACTGCCGTTACGGCTTTCAACGGCGTGATGAATGAAGTCGCCAGCGCCAGGGAGAGCACCAGGCAGCCCAGTTCGCGTTTGAACGGTTTGAGTCGGGTGAGGAAGAACGTGCAGATGAACCCGAGAATCGACAGCACAGAAAACGCGATGACCACCTGTTTGGCCCGGTCATGCAGGATGTCTTCCAGAAAAAAACTGTGCCGACCGATGAACCCTTCGGCCGGGTCGTAGAACAGCCTGGCCAGATCCATGTCCAGGGTGGTCAGCTCCAGCAGCACCAGGATGATTGCGATAGCAGCGGGCAGGCCCAGGGCGACCCGAAAATTCAGTGGCCTGGGGACGGGACGGGTGGTGGTGGAAACCATGGCAGTACCTTTCTAAGAGGCTTCGTGAACAGCGCGTTGCGCGCAGTCTGGTCCGGGCACCGTTGGCGAGGCGTCAATGCCGGGTGAAAAACTCGTCAATGCCGGGCAACCCACTCCATGGGCCGCATGACAGTTGTGGGAGCAGGGAAACCGGAAACCACCACTGAGGAGGTTTGGATGGCCGGGAAGTCTAGGGCTAAATAAACCATCCAGGACACTTGCTCCCACATGGGGTTACTCGCCAGGGCCACCGATACACCTCTAGCCGTGATTCACACTTGGCCTTAAGCTGCGCGGGCCACGATGACCGTCCACGTGCGCAGAGGAGATGCCCATGCGAATTCTGTTGGTTGAAGACAACCGTGACATCCTGGCCAATCTGGCCGATTACCTGGGGCTCAAAGGCTATACCGTCGATTGTGCCCAGGACGGTTTGTCGGGGTTGCACTTGGCCGCGACCGAGCACTACGACCTGATCGTGCTCGACATCATGCTGCCGGGCATCGACGGCTACACCTTGTGCAAGCGTCTTCGCGAGGACGCCCGACGTGATACACCGGTGATCATGCTCACCGCCCGGGATCAACTGGACGATCGCCTGCAAGGGTTCAAGTCCGGCGCCGATGATTACCTGGTCAAACCTTTTGCCTTGTCGGAACTGGCGGCGCGGATCGAAGCGGTCATGCGTCGGGCCCAGGGTGGCGGGCGGCGCGCCTTGCAGGTCGGTGACCTGAGTTACGACCTCGACACCCTGGAAGTCACCCGCGAAGGCAAACTGTTGAAGCTCAACCCGGTCGGCCTGAAGCTGCTGGCGGTCTTGATGCAGAAAAGCCCCCACGTGCTGCGCCGGGAAATCCTCGAAGAAGCCTTGTGGGGCGATGATTGCCCGGACAGCGACAGTCTGCGCAGCCATGTTCACCAATTGCGTCAGGTGATCGACAAACCGTTCGACAAACCGCTGCTGCACACCGTGCATGGCGTTGGTTACCGTCTGGCCGAGGGCCGAGATGGAGTTTAAGCAGAGCCTTGCCCAACGGATCATCATCGCCTTTGCGCTGATGAGCGCGTTGGTCGCCGGGGCATTCGCCATGGGCATCGTGGCGACGGTTCACTTGGTGGAAGAAAGGCTGATTTCCGCCGGGCTCGGTGGAGACCTGCAACGCCTGCTGCTGATGGACAGCGTTTCGGACTGGAGTCACCGTCCGGAACCTGACCAGTTGTTCTATTTCAGCGGCGGCCCGGGTGACTTCGATTTACCCAAGGATCTGCGTCACCTGGACCGCGGTTTCCACGAGGTCTTTCGTGCGCAATTGTCGTATCACGCCATGGTCGAGATTGTTGACGGTCGACACTACGTGTTACTGCAGGACCAGAGCGACTTCGAAGAGCGCGAACGGGTGCTGTTCGCCGTGGTGCTGGTGGGATTCGTGCTCAGCCTGGCGCTGGCGGTGTTCCTGGGTTGGGTCCTGGCTCGCCGGGTGATGGCGCCGGTCGTGCGCCTGGCCCGGCAGGTGCGCCATCGCGACCAGCTCCTGGGGCTGGCCCCGCCGCTGGCCCCTGACTATGCCGCCGATGAAGTGGGTGAGCTGGCCGTGGCATTCGACGCTACGCTGGGGCGACTGCGCCAGGCCCTGACGCGTGAGCGGTTGTTTACCAGTGACGTAAGCCATGAGTTACGCACGCCGTTGATGGTCCTGGCCAGCTCCTGTGAGCTGTTGCTGGAGAACCCGGCTCTGGATCAGCGCGGTCGCAAACAGGTCGAGCGGATCAATCGGGCCAGCGAAGAAATGCGCGAGCTGGTGCAAACCTTCCTGATGCTCGCCAGGACCCAGCGCGAAGACAACGGCATGTCGCCCCGGTTGACGTTAGGGCAGGTGGCCGAGGACCTCGTTGGGCTGTGGCGTGCACCGATCGAAGCCAAGGGCCTGACCCTGATCTTCGAGCCGGGGCAAACCGCCGACACTCCGTATAACGCCACGTTCCTGACCGCCGTCATGGGCAACTTGCTGCGCAACGCCTTGCACTACACCGACCAGGGCTTCATTCGCCTCACGCTGTCTGCGACCGGGTTCATGGTCGAGGACAGTGGCGTGGGCATTCCTGAGGAAAAACGCGAGGCGATGTTTGAACCGTTCGTGCGAGGTAACGAAAAGCGCGGCGAAGGGCTTGGTTTGGGGCTTTCATTGGTGCAGCGGATTTGCGAGAACCAGGGCTGGACCGTGAGCCTCAGCACCATGGAGCCCAATGGCTGTCATTTTGAGGTTGAGTTGCATCCTCGCAACTGAGCACGGCGCTCAGGTCTGCATGTTGGAAACATCCTGAAAACCGTCGAGTGCCTGCATGATGAAGTTTTCACAAAGGGATGACTTGGCGTGCACATGTCCATCCCTAGTGTGGGAGCCATTGCATCATGGAGGCTCTCGCCAATGTCCAATCCTATCAAGCTCGACTTTTCCGAAAAATATGACGAAAAGCACGCCCACCAATACCTGCATAAACACCAGACCGGTCTGAGTCGTCGCCTTTCCCACCGCCGTGATGAACAACTGGCACGCACGGCCTTGACGTTGGCAGGTGACCCAGGACTGGTGCTGGACCTACCGTGTGGCGCCGGGCGTTTATGGCCTGTGCTGGCCGAAAAGCCGAACCGGGTAATCGTCGGTGCGGACAATTCCACAGCCATGCTCCAGACCGCGTTGAACGCTCAACCCAGCGATGTCGTAAAACGGGTACAACCCTTGCACGCTTCTGCGTTCGACATTGCCTTGCCTGATAACGCCGTCGACAGCATTTTTTGCATGCGCCTGCTCCACCACATCGGTGAACCTGCGCATCGACTGGCGATTCTGCGGGAATTCGAGCGTGTCACTCGTGATAGCGTGATCGTTTCATTGTGGGTCGATGGAAATTTCAAGGCCTGGAAACGTAAACGTCTGGAGTACACGCGTGGGCAAAAAGGCTACCAGAATCGATTTGTGTTACCGGCCGCTACAGTCGAAGGTGAATTCCGACAGGCTGGTTTCCGCATTCAGGAACGACTGGACTTCCTGCCGCTCTATGCCATGTGGCGAGTTTATGTATTACGTAAGAGGTAACAGCATGGTTGTGGCAGTAGAGACAACAGCGGCCCCCCGCTGCGGCTTCGAACACTTCTGGAATCAGCAGGGTGAATGGGTGGAACAACCCAATGTGCGTCGTGGTGGTGAAAGCGGAGTGCAGCGGATCAACAACGGCGGCGATCTGCTCTATGCCAAGCGTCAGACAGGGCATATTTACCGTAGCTTGTTGCATCCGTTTGGCCGCCCAACCGTGCTACGTGAGCAAGATGCCCTGCTGGCATTGACCCGGCTCGACGTCAGCGTTCCAAAGGTCATCTTCTGTGGTGCACAGCGGGACCCGATTCACAAGTGGCGTGCGTTGCTTGTGACTCATGCGCTGGACGGTTTCGTGGAGTTGGATCACTGGTATGCCGCAGGCGGGCGCGAGCGTCATGGCGAAGCGGGGCATGACCGAATTCTCCAGGCATTGGCAGAGAACCTGGCTCGCATGCATAAGGGGCGTTGGCAGCATGGCTGCCTCTATACCAAGCATGTTTTTGTGCGCGTGACCGGAGAGGGTGAGTCCGCTCGGGCCGAAGTGGCCCTGCTGGATTTGGAAAAGTCCCGTCAACGCCTGACTTCCCGGACCGCAGCGTCCCACGACATGAAGCAACTGCGACGCCATTCGTCGTTCAGCGATTCAGAATGGGAAAAACTCGTCTACTTTTACAGAGCGGCGTTTGGCAGCGCTATCAAAGGTTTATAGCAATGAAATTAGAAATTGCTAGAGGTCTGTTTCTCGTAGGAGCCCTGGCAGTTACCTCAATGGCGGTGGCGGTATGGGAGCAGCCCCGTTCGCAGATCCTCAGTGCTTCCCACCCGGACGCGCACTGCCCTTTGCCACGTGTGGCCAAGGCCAGCGAGGCGATCCGGCCGGACGATGATCTGTTGTTGTTCATGTTCAGTCTTTCCCAAGGCATGAGGCCCCAGAGTTGATGGACAGGAAGCCAAAATAAAGGCCTCGCGTATGCGAGGCCTTTATTTTTGGACCTGTAGTAAATCACCGTGGCGAAGGAATTTATCCCCGCCGGGCCGCAGGACCTGCGTAGGAGCTCTGTAGGAGCTGTCGAGCGAAGCGAGGCTGCGATCTTTCCGTGGGCACTTGAGTTTCAAGCGAAAGATCAAAAGATCAAAAGATCAAAAGATCGCAGCCTTCGGCAGCGCCTACAGGGCCAGTGGCCACACGTTAGGGTTTGTCCGGCTTGGCCAGCAGTGTATAGACGCAGGGCAAGACGAACAGTGTGAACAACGTGCCAATCGACATCCCGGTGGCGATCACCAAGCCGATGTCGAAGCGGCTCACCGCCCCGGCCCCGGTAGCGAGGATCAATGGCACCATGCCAAATACCGTCGCCGCGGTGGTCATCAGTACGGGACGCAAACGAATCGATGCGGCTTGCTCCACGGCCTCCCGTGGGCTTAGCCCCTGTTCCCTGCGCAGCTGGTTGGTGAACTCAACGATCAGGATCCCGTGCTTGCTGATCAGGCCGATCAGCGTCACCAGTCCTACCTGGGTGTAAATGTTCATGCTCGACCAGCCGAGGAATAGCGGAATCAAGGCGCCGCAAATCGACAGCGGTACTGTCACCAGAATCACCAGCGGGTCCCGGAAGCTTTCGAACTGGGCGGCCAACACCAGGAAGATGATCGCCAGAGCCAGGGCAAAGGTGACCCACAGCGCGCTGCCTTCCTGGACGAACTGTCGCGACGCCCCTGCGTAGTCGAAAGCGAACCCTACCGGAGCCTCTTCTTGGGCAATCTGGCGGACCGTCTCGATGGCCTCGCCCATACTCACGATGGGAAAACCTGAAATCGTCACCGCGTTGAGTTGCTGGAACTGATTCAACTGCCGTGGTCGCGCCCGATCGCTGACTTTGATCAGCGTCGACAGTGGCAGCAATTCACCCTGGGTATTTTTTACGTAGTAGTTGTTCAACCAGTCCGGATTGTCCCGGAACGGCCGTTCGACCTGGGCGATGACCTTGTAGCTGCGCCCTTCGATGGTAAAACGGTTGATCTCGGCTTCACCCAGCAGGGTGGCGAGTGTGCCGCCCAGGTCTTGCATCGAGACGCCCATCTGGGCGGCCTTGGCACGATCGATGTCCACGACGACTTCGGGTTTGTCGAAAGCCAGGTCAACGTCCATGAAAGCGAACTTGCCGGATTCCAGTGCGCGCTTTTTGACCCGGTCGGCAATCTGCAACAGCGTTGCGTAGTCCTTGGGCGAATTGATGACGAACGCAAATGGCAAGCCTTCGCCGGTGCCAGGCAGGGAGGGTAGGTTGAAACCGAATATTTGCAGGCCGGGGATGTTCTCCAGCTTGGCCTGGACTTCAGGCAGGATTTCCATCTGGCTGCGGCTGCGTTCGTTCCAGGGTTTGAGCAGGAAGCCGCCGATGCCGGATTGCACGCCGTTGTATCCGTTGATCTGGAACGAGGAATAGTACTCCGGGAACTCCTTGAAGATGGTGATGAAATGATCGGTGTAGCTGTTCAGGTAGTCGAGGTTGGTGGGCTGTGGGGCATTAGCCATCATGAAGATGATGCCCTGGTCTTCATCGGGGGCCAGCTCGGACTTGGTGAACATGATCAGCACCGGAATCAGCAGCAGCACGATCACCGCGAACACCAGCACCACAGGCCGGGTATTGAGCATGCCGTGAAGCATGCGCTGGTAGCGGTTTTTAAGACGTTCGAAAACCACGTCCAGTCTATGAGCCAGTCCCGAGGGGTTCTCCTCGTGACGCAATAGCATGGCGCACATCATGGGCGAGAGGGTCAGTGCGACGATCCCGGAAATCACCACTGCTCCAGCGAGGGTCAGCGCGAACTCCTTGAACAGCGCCCCCGTGATCCCCTCCAACAGACCGATCGGCGCGTACACCGCCGCCAGCGTGATGGTCATCGAGACCACCGGCATAGCGATCTCCCGGGCACCTTCAATTGCAGCGTCGAACGGACGTTTGCCCTCCTCGATGTGTCGGTGGATGTTTTCCACCACCACGATCGCGTCATCCACCACAAGACCAATTGCCAGCACCATGGCGAGCAGCGTCAGGAGGTTTATCGAGTAACCCATCAACTGCATGAAGAACATCACGCCAATCATCGACAGCGGGATGGTTACCACCGGGATGGCCACCGAGCGCAGGGCGCCTAAGAACAGGAACACCACGACGATGACAATCAGCACCGCCTCGAAGAGGGTTTTGACCACCTCGTCGATGGAAGCCTGGATGAACAGGGTGGCGTCGTAGGCGATCTCGGCCTTGAGGTTGGCCGGCAGTTGGGCCTCCAGATCCGGCATGATCCTGCGCACTTCCTTGATCACGTCCAGCGGGTTCGCGCCGGGGGTGGCCTTGATGCCGATGTACACCGAGGGCGTGCCACCGAAGGAGCTGATGGTGTCGTAGTTCTCGGCGCCCATCTCCACCCGGGCGACATCGCGCAGCAGCACGCGGCTGTCGCCGTCGGTCTTGAGCGGGATCGCCGCGAAGGCCTCGGCGGACTTGAGTTCGGTGTTGGCGTTGATACTGGTGACCACGTATTCGCCTTTCACCTCACCGGCGGCCGAGAGGAAGTTGTACTGGCGCACGGCATCGGTCACGTCGGCGGCGGTGAGGCCGAAACCGGCAAGCTTGACCGGGTCCAGCCACAAGCGCATGGCGAAGACCTGGTTGCCGAGGATCTCCGCTTCGGCCATGCCCGGCAATGTCGCCAGTTTGGGCTGGACCACCCGTGACAGGTAGTCGGTGATCTGCGGGTTGTTCAGTTCCTTACTGAAAAAACTGATGTACATCAGTGCCGAGGCATCGGCGGCCTCGCGGCTGAGCACCGGGTCTTCAGCATCTTGGGGTAGCTGGTTCTTGACTTCATTGGCCTTGGCCAGCAGCTCGGTAAAAAGCCGGTCGCTGTTGGAACCGATGCGGGCGTAGACCGATATCACCGAAAAATTCTGACGGCTGACCGAGGTCATGTAGTCGATGCCCTCGGCGCTGGCCAGACTCTGTTGCATCGGTTGGGTGATATAGCCCTGGATGGTCTCGGCGTTGGCCCCGGGGTAGGCGGTGGTCACCGTGATCAGGGCGTTCTCCATCTGCGGGTACTGGCGCAGGGGCAGCTTGCTCCAGGCCTGGAAACCCAGCAGCACGATCAGCAGGCTGACCACGGTGGCGAGCACCGGGCGGCGGATGAACGGATCAGTAAAAGCCATGAGGGTTCCTTGATCAGTCCGCAGGGGGCGGGCTGTTCTGTTCGGTCAGGGTCTTGTCGTCGCTGATAGCGATGGGCGTGCCGTTATCCAGTTTGATCTGGCCGGCGATCACGACCTGTTCGCCGCTCTGCACGCCTTTGGAAACCAGCACCTGCCCATCACGTCGCTCACCGGTTTCGACGAATCGCCGTTCGGCGATCAGGATCGGCTGGCCCTTGTCATCTTTTTCGACGTTGCCGTCGTCGGTCTTCTTCTGCGTCACGACGTACATGGAGTTGCCGTATAGGGTGTAGGTCACGGCGCTTTCTGGCACGACGATGGCGTTGGCCTTGTCCGGCAAGATCACCTGCAGGCTGGCGAACATGCCGGGTAACAGCCTGCCGTCGGGGTTGCCCAGGGTGGCGCGTACCAGCACATTGCGAGTGCTGTCTTCGATCTTGGGATTGATAGCGCTGATGGCGCCGACGAAGGTCTGGCCGGGATAGGCCGAGACACTGACGTTGACTGCCTGGCCAACCGCGAGCATGGGTACCGCGTGCTCGGGGAGGTAGAAATCGGCATACAGGCTGCTCAGGTCCTGCAGGGTGGCGATCACCGTGCCGCTGGCCAGGTAGTCGCCGACGTCCACCTGGCGAATGCCGATGGTGCCGCTGAAAGGCGCGACGATGTGTTTCTTGGCCAGTGAAGCCTTGAGCTGGTTGACCGTGGCCTGGTTCTTTTTCAACTGCGCCGCGAGCCGGTCGAATTCGCCCTTGGAGATCGCCTGGCTGCCCACCAGTTGCCGGCCCCGGCCAAAATCCAGTTTCGACAGCTCAAGGTCGGCCACGGCGGTTTCCAGCAGCGCGCTTTCTACGTCACTGTCCAGTTGCACCAGTGGCTGGCCGGCCTTGACCTTTTGCCCCGACTGGAACTGCACCTTCTGCACCGTCCCGGCAATCTCCAGGCTCAGGTCTACGCCTTGCAGCGCGGTGAGGCTGCCGACGGTGGGCAGGCGAGTTTGCCAAGGTTGCTCGACAGCCGTGGCCACGGCCACGCTGACCGGCGGTTTGGGGGCAGAAAACATCTGGATCTGCTGGTAAACGGAGAAGGCCTTGTAGCCGGCCAGTAGCAGTACCACCAGCAGGACAACACCCAACATGATCAGCATGCGGCGTCGCAGCATGTTCCACTTCCTTGGAAATAAGCCGAGAGAAAAGACAGACAGGCGGGCACATTACTCTGAGTGCGCGACCGATTCAAAACGATGTTTGTCGATAATGTGTAAGGGGTTTTCCTAAAAGCTCGCCGCCCGCTTGTCAGATCAAATGCAAATGGTTGTCCCAGAGCCCCGCCGGCAGATCCAGTGGTTTTGCAACCAGTTGTGACTGGCGACAATCGTAAAAGCGGCAACGGCCCTGACCCGATGTCACGACGAAACCGTCGGCCACCGCACCCACACCGGCGCAGTCCGGCAGAGGCGCATCCAGGCGGACTTCGCCGCTGTCCAGGTCCCAGATAAAAAAGCGATTGCCACGGGGCGCTGTCAGGGCCACCAGGCGCAGGTCGCTGTTTACGGCAACGCTGGCGGTGTAATGACCCATGGCCTGCAATTGATGCTCGGCCACCGGGAATGCCTGGAACGGCTGGCCCGGACGCTTGATCGCCAGCAGCTCGGAGGATTCGTGGGGATCGCCCATGAATTGCTGGCCGCAAACGATGGTGCCATCGCTGGCGATGCCCATGTGGCGCACGCTGTTCATCGATTGGGCGAGGGTTTCCTTGCTCAGCAGTGTGCCATCGCGCTGCATCAGCACCAGGCTCGGCTCCATGGCATTGAGGTTCATCTCGACGCGGCTTTCGGCCTCGGTGCGGATGCCGCCGTTGGCGACCACCAGCGTTTCGCCGTCGGGCATCCACGACACTTGATGAGGGCCGATGCCGTGAGTGGACAGTTCGCCGCTGTGCACCAAGCGTTCGCCTTCGAAACGGTACACACCCAGCAGGCCACGGCCCGGATCGGTCGTGTCGTTCTCGGTGGCGTACAGCCATTCGCCGCTTTTGTGAATCACCGCGTGCCCATAGAAATGCCGGTTCGGCAACGAGGTGAGGGTCTGCAGCAGCGTACCGTCGCGCAGGTCGATCAGGTAGCTTTCGGTGCCTGGGCGACGGGCGACGAACAGCGCAATCGGTTGTGTCGGATGGTCAATGATGTCATGGCAGCGCTGCGTGACCTGGGTGGCGAACACCCGACTGCCGTCCAGTCGATAGCCCACGGCGTAGTGCTTGCCGTCGCTATCGTCCCGTGCCGAGAGCAGGAGCGGACTCCTGTCCTTTTGCTTGAACAGCGTCCAGCCGCCCAGGGTAACGGCGCCGAGCAGCAGGCTGCCCAGTGCCAGAGCCTGACGTCGAAACATGATCAGTCACCGTCGTTGGCATTGAAGCCCAATTGAATGCCCAGCGCCTTGGCCAGTTCGCCTTCGTGCAGGCGATGGACTACGTTGAGGCTGTCGTACAGTTCGTTGAGCTGCTGGCGTCCGGCGGCGTCCCCGAGCATTTCGGTCAGCGAGCGCTGGCTGTCGGCGAACAGTTTCAACGAGCTGTCGTAGGCCGCGTCGATCTTGTCGGCCAAGGGTTTCTGCTCGCTTGGCAACAGGCTGCGCAGGCCCTTGTTATCCACGCCGACCCAGACGGTCCTGGCCGCGCTCAGGCTGGCTTGCAGGCCCTGCAACGACGACTGGCTGCGCCAGGCATCGGCCTGGAAAGGTTGTGGTACGCCTTTGCTCTGGCGACCCATCGGTGTGCCGAGTTTCTTCTTCAAGGTGTCCAGGGCGGTAACCTGGACTCGCAGCAAATCGGCGATTGCTTCGTGGGAATCGGCGTAGCGCTGGTTCGGAAACTTGCTCATCTGGGCGAGCATGCCGTCGTTGGTATTCCAGCGTGACAGGATATCTTCGGCCAATTGCTTCTGACGTTCGCCAATGGCGATCAGCAGCGGGCAGTACTTGGCTTTTTGCGCGTTGTCGGCCATGTCGATCCTGGCGTCGAACAGCAGGTACTCATAGGCTGAGAGGCCCTGGACCACCACGCTGGACTTGGCCAGGCCGGCAACGTCGATCTGCGGCTGGCTGTTGACCAGTTGCTCGACCTGACGGCCCACCAGGTTTTTCTTGTCCGGCCAGAATTGCACCTGCCAGGCGCGATTGCCCTCAGCCAGTGGTCCGATCAGCAGCGGTTGCAACTCGGCCCAGGCTTTTTGTGCCTTGAGGAAGTCGGCGCGGGCGGTCTCCAGGTTTTCCTTGCCTTGGCAGAACGCCAGGGCGCTGGTTGCCAGTTGCCGGTCGGCCTCAACCCAGCGGCTGTAGGTGGGCAGGATCACTTGCTTGGCGATAGCCGCCGAAGTGACCGCTTGCGGATCCTGGGGCGAGCACGCGCCGAGGACGATGGCGGCGAGGCTGGTAAACAACAACTTGGGACGGAACATGTCGGGCTCCCGTTTTTCGGAGAATGCGATTAAAGGGAATTCAGGAACGCCAGCAACGCCGCGCGTTGCTCGGCATTGAACGCTAGAACCTGTCGTTGCGCCGCTTGCGCTTCGCCGCCATGCCATAGCACGGCTTCGAGCAGGTTGCGTGCGCGACCGTCGTGCAAGAACTGGGTGTGACCACCGACGGCTTCGGTCAGGCCGATGCCCCACAGCGGTGGGGTCCGCCAGTCACGGCCGCTGGCCTTGAATTCGCTGCGGTTGTCGGCCAGGCCCTCACCCATGTCGTGCAACAGCAGGTCGGTGTAGGGGCGAATGACCTGGTTCGCCAGTTCCGGTTCGGCAGCGTTGGCGGCCGTGGTGTACTTCGGGGTGTGGCAGGACTGGCAGCCGGCCTGGAAAAACAGATTCTTGCCGGCCAGCACCTGGGGCGAGTTCACCTCGCGCCGGGCCGGTACGGCGACGTTGCGGCTGTAGAACAGCACCAGCCGCAGAATGTTGTCGCTGACTTCCGGCTCGCCATCGGCGCCGTTGCCGTTCGGCGCGCGCTTGCAGTCGACCTGAGCATCGGTGCAGTCATCGAAGGGGCGCAGGCTTGTCGTAAGCCCCATGTCACCGGAAAAGGCGTGGACGTTCTGCTGATTGAGGTTCGGCTGGCCGGCCTTCCAGCCGAAACGCCCCAATACGGTCTTTTGCTGGACATCGTCCCAGACCTGGTTCGGCCGGCCGAGGATGCCGTTGTTTTCCCGTGCCTGGGCTTGGGCGTTGGCCAGGAGCGCTTCATCGGGAATGGCTTCAAGCAGCCCCAGGCCGATCATCGGCGGTGCGACGCGGGCCGAAAAGCGCGTGTCGGGGTGCATCGGGCCGTAGCCCAGTTGGGTGATCTGCAGTTGCGGCTTGCGCAGTTCTACAACGGTGCCGTCGTCGAAGCGCACCGGGACCGGCGTGTAATCGACCCGCACCTTGCCTTCGGGGACAACGCCGGGCACGGACATGTCCTGCAATTGCCCGCCATAGGTCGGCTCCGGCACCACCCCCAGTTGTTCGATGACCTTGGCGTAGGCCGGAGCATCGGGAATCGACAGGCGCACCAGCATCGACACCGCGCTGGCCGCGTCCGGTGCCGGCGGATGGCCGCGACCGTCCTTGACGTGACAGTTCTGGCAAGCGTTGGTATTGAACAATGGCCCCAGACCGTCCCGGGCGGTAGTGGTCGAGGGCGCGATCACCCAGGGGCTGCGGAAAAAACTGTTGCCCACGGCGAAGTCCACGCGCCGCGAAGGTGGCAGGTTGGCCGAGGGCAGGGAAAAGGCGTTCTGATCACTCTTGCGCACCGTCGCGGCGCCACCGGACCGGGCTTCGCCGGGTTCGGCCTGGGTAAAACGCGGGGCGTCATCGCAGGCACTCAGGCCCAAGGCCATGAACAGAGCGCATAAGCGAAGAGGCAACGACGGCATCGGACTTCCTGGAGGACAAGTGAAACGAGGGCGCAAAGTCTAACAGGGCGGGGCGGTTTGAATAAGAGGGATTATCGTTTGGTTTTTGAGCGTCACTTTAATCCAGATTACCAACCTGCTTTTCTAAGGCTTGGCGCCAGCGTCCAGTCGTTCCCTCCCTCCGTTCGTCGGCAATCTGCTCTGACCTGTCAATCCTGACAGTAGCCGATTTTCCTTGGTTGGAGTTTGATGGCCCAACGCCGAAAAGCCACGCTACGCTCACTCGCAGGAAAGTATGATGGATATCGAATCGTCTATCTTGAACCATCCGTTCGACCTATACCCTGTTTATATCCCGGGGTGGAAGACGCCGGTGCTTCCGGAAGGCCTTGCGAACGGTGGCATCCCACAAAGCATTTATGACGGCCGGCCCGAGGGGTTGCAATGCGTGATCTATGCATGGACCGAGCTCAAGACCGGCTCCTGGACAATGGCGGTCCTTGATCGAGTTGACTTGTATGTCAATGGCGAGCTCTCGGGGGCAGGCTTTACCGTCCAGCCGGGAGAAGAAAACAAGGAGTACTTTCTCCTGGACCTTCCCCAGGGAAAACTGAGAGAAGGGGTCAACAGGCTGCATTACACAATAACCCGTCTCAGCGAAAATCCCGGTACTTCCAATGATTTGAATGTGCTGTACCACTTGCGGGCACCGGGTGAGCCGGCGCCTCAGGGCCTGGATCTGGTGATCCCGCCGGATGTGCTCCGCGATGGGGTCAGCGCCGAGCGGGCGGCGCAGGGTGTGGAGTTTGGTTTTACCTATTCCAATCCGCGAGATTACGACAGCATCAGATTTTCAGTGGGCAATGTGAGCGTTCCAGTTGACGGATTTGATGCTGCCAGACCGGTGACGCACACCCTGTTTACCGAAACATTCAGACAGGCGGGGGACAACCCCTATACAGCGCTCCAGTTCACGGTGACTGACCAGTTGAGCAACTCCAACCGGTCGTTGATCGAGTACTTGGATATCCATTTGGACCGCATGCTGATTGCTCCTACTCTCACCAATGTAAAAGATTCCGCCGGGGAGGAGATTGACGACAAAGGCGAAACAACCAGCACTACCTTGGCGCTGTCGGGTCAGGCAAGTAATGGCAAGGAGGTCGAGATCTACGATGGCAGTGGGGCCAGTGCCGTCCCTAAGGGCAAAGCGCTTGCCGATGCAACGACCGGCCTATGGACCAAAGAAATTACCGTCCCGGTCGGTGCTCGCCGCCTGTATGCAAAGTCGCTCTACCACCCTACGAACGTATATTCGAACGTACGCACCCTGACCGTGATGCCTGAACCCCTCAGCATCGATACCAGCGACGCCATTCTCGACCAGTTAATGTTTAGAGCCGACAAGTTTCCTGATCGTCCACCAGTAGGGGCGTTCGTAGAGCGGATACCGTCGGGAGGTGTGCCTCCCTATATCTATACTTCCAGCGATCCGGAGGTGGCAGAGCTTTTTTCATCATCAGAACCACGGGTTGTATCGAAGCACTCAGGGACCGCTACGATAACCGTTTCAGATCAAATGGGTAAAAGCGTGTCTTACCAAGTCATTACTTCCAAGGTTTGGCTGCTGTTTGACTTAGGTAAAGACAATGAGTGGCAAACGTATTGGAATTGCTCGGCGGCTGCGTGGACCGCCGGGGGGGCTATCCCTGATCAGGTGACTTGGGGAGCGATTCGAACCATCCATGACGGCGACCCAGGTTTGGGTGACCTGCGTGCATGGACTTCGGACCAAGGCCCCGGAGAAAGGACTGTGTATACAATCAACCCCAAAACAGGAGTCCGAGAGCTACTGTCCCAGGACAGCGACTATGCAAGGGGATGGATGATCAAAGAGGTATGACCAACCCTTGGCATTGATGCAACGAGGCTGGCGACGCCGCTCATTTCAGGTCTGGGTCCTGTGGCAAGGGAGCTTGCTCCCGCTTCGCTGCCCAACGGGGATAAATCCCCTTGCCACAGCGCCAAGTTCAATGCGCGACAGCGCAGCGTCGAGGGCGCGGCGGGCACTCCCTTGTAACAACTTAATGTTTGATTTTAGGGTTGCACCACCGCCCCCGGCACCAACGGCAGTTCCAGACTCGCAATGAACCCGCCTTCGGGGTGATTGGCCAGCACCAGCGCACCGCCGTGACGCTCGGCGGCGCGGCGGGCGATGGCCAGGCCCAGGCCATGACCGGCGGCGGTCTGGCCGGGGGCGCGGTAGAACGGCTCGCTCAACTGACCCAGGTGTTCGGCCTCCACCCCCGGCCCGTGATCACGCACGCTGACTAGGATCCGCTCCCCTTGGCGCAGCGCGCGGACTTCGATCGGTTGATCGGTTGGATTGAAACGCTGGGCGTTGCGCAGCAGGTTATCCACCGCTCGTTCGATCATGGTCGGCCAGCCCTTGAGGGTCAGGTTCGGCTCTGCGTCCAATTGCATGCTTTGTTCTGGTGAAGCTAGCTGCGCATCTTTTTGCAGGGTCATCAGCAGATCGTTGAGGTCCACTTCTTCAGCGCTGGCGTTGTCGGCATCGACCCGGGCCAACACGAGGATTTCGCTGATCAGCGCCTCCAGGCGATCACATTCGCGGGTCAGGCGCGGCCAGAGTTTTTCCCGCTCCTGGGGGCTGGCCCGTTCTGCCAGCGCCAGGGCGATGCGCAGTCGGGCCAGGGGCGAGCGCAATTCGTGGGACACATCGCGCAGTAATTGGCGCTGGCTGGCGATCAGGCTTTGCAGGCGCGCGCCCATGCGATTGAAATCGGTGGCCAACACACCAAACTCGTCCCGGCGATTGGCCAGCTTGGCGAGGCTGTTTTGCTGGTAGGTGGTCTGCCCCAAATCATGCACTGCCCCGCGCAGGCGGCTCAACGGCCGGGTAATGGATAGGGTCACCAACAGGCTGAACAACGTCAGCACCACCAAGGCGATACCCAACGCGCTGAGGGGCCAGAGCAGACTGCCGCGGTGCCAGGCATCCAGTTCGGGGTGGGGTATGCGGTAGATGAACAGGTAAGTGTCGCCGGTTTTGGCGCTGGTGAATTCGTCGGTCAAGCGCCGCCAGGGCAGGCGTCGGTCGTTGTTGTTCTGTCGCGCCTCGAAGGCCTGCGCCCGACGCGGGAAAGTGCCGCGTACCACCGGGGCACCGCTCTCATTAAGCACCTGGACGTTGATGTGATACTGATGCTTGCGCTGTTGCAGGATTTGCTCGGCGGCGTCTTCGCCCTGGCTTTCGAAGGTTTGCGTCCATTCTTCGGCCAGGGTGTTGAGGCCCGGATGGCGGCTGAGGATCCAGGCGTCCTGGTTCAGCATGTGGCCCAGCAGA
Source organism: Pseudomonas sp. NFACC45 (assembly GCF_900113505.1). Taxonomy (NCBI): domain Bacteria; kingdom Pseudomonadati; phylum Pseudomonadota; class Gammaproteobacteria; order Pseudomonadales; family Pseudomonadaceae; genus Pseudomonas; species Pseudomonas sp. NFACC45. Next base: position 172,885 of record NZ_FOPO01000009.1, on the reverse strand, counting down.
ATCGAAAGCCCTGCAACCAGGGCGATGGCCAGCCAGAAACTGGCCAGGATGCGCCAAAACAGTGAACGCACGATAAATCCTCGAAAACAAAGAAAGCCCAACGGCGATTGGCCGTTGGGCTGGGGTGCTTCAGGGCATTATTGCGCCTTTTGCGGCTGTTGCGCTTTCCAGGCCTTGAACTCGGCCCACTCGGCCCGACGCTCGGCTTGCTTCTTCTGAATGGCGTCAAACTCTTTTTGCTGCTCTGGCTTCAACAACCCACGGATCTGGGCGTCGACTTTTTCGTGCCGGGCCGCCATTTCATCTTTCATGGCTTTCTGATCGGCAGGTGACAGTTTGGCCAGGTACTTTTCTACCAGTTCGCGGCGCTCGTGGCGCTGTTCGCCCATGATCTTACGGATTTGCTGGCGCTGTTCACGGCTCAGGTCCAATTGGCTGTACGGACCTTTGTCGTGCATCTGGCCGCCGTGACGCGGGCCGTCCATCGGCCCCATGGGGCCCATCGGGCCGGCGCCTTCCGGCATGGCCATCGCGACAGTAGGCAGGGCCGCAGCGAACATCAGAGCGATAAGGGTCTTGCGCATGGTGTATCTCCTTGTCTCGTTCCCGGTCAGTTCCGGATGTGTGCAGATTACGGAGATCAAGGTCAGCGGCGGTCAGGGGGGCGTAAAGCTTGAGTAAAGACGGTTTGGTGACGAGCTTACAAAACAGTGGACGCAAAAACTGCGGCGAGGAGATTATTTGTGGCGAGGGGATTTATCCCCGCTGGGCCGCGCAGCGGCCCTCTTGGTTTTATCTGATGCTCCGTGGTGGCAGACACATCTGGGGGGCGCTTCGCACCCCAGCGGGGATAAATCCCCTCGCCACAAAGGGATCATTTACCCGGTTCATGCAAGGAATCGTTGCAGCGTTCAGAGGCTGTAGTAATAACCACGGCTACGCAACGCCACGATGCGCGGGCGACCGTCGGCGTGAGGGCCGATTTTCTTGCGCAGGTTGCTGACGTGCATATCGAGGCTGCGGTCGTACAGGGTCAGCTTGCGGCCCAGGGCGATCTGCGCCAGTTCCTGCTTGTCCAGTGGCTCGCCCGGTTGCTTGAGCAGCGCTTCGAGCAGGCGGCTTTCGGAAACAGTGAGGGTCTGTTCCTGCTCATCGATGCTGACTACGCCACGCACCGGGCTGAACGTCAGGTCGCCCAGTTCGATCTGGCTGGACACCGCCGTCGGATGGCTGCGGCGCAAGACCGCGCGCAGGCGGGCGGTCAGTTCCCGTGGATCGCAGGGTTTTGCCAGGTAATCGTCGGCCCCCAGTTCCAGGCCCAGGATGCGATCCAGTGGTTCGCCACGGGCCGAGAGCATCAGCACCGGCAGCTCCGGATGATCGTTGCGCAACTGCTTGAGCAGTTCCAGGCCGCTGCCGTCGGGCAGCATCACATCCAGCACCACCGCCGCCGGGGCGGTTTCGGCCAAAGCCTTGCGGGCGCTATTGCCATCGTGGCAGGCCCGGACCAGAAAACCTTCCTGGCCCAGCCAACTGCCGAGGAGCTCACACAGCTCCTGGTCATCATCAATCAGTAACAGCTCGCTCATGACTCACTCAATTTAGCCATTGCCGACGTTGTCTACGTCCACCGCTGGCAAAGATACCGCAGAGCAGGGCCAATAGCGCTACCCCGGCACCAATGACGAACCACTGCTGCTGATCGGTCAGCAGGCGTGGCAGGGGGCTGGCCTGGGCTTCCTTGAGTTGCAGCTTCAGACGCTGGTTCTCCTGGCGCAATCGACTCACCAGCGCGCTCTCGCGTTCGCTGTTGGCGTTTTGCAGTTGCTGGGTCAGTTCCTCGCGCATGCGTTCGCTGTTTTTCAAGCGTTGCTGCAGTTCGGTGATCTGACTGCCTGCGCTCAGGGACAAGGGCGTCGAATGACTGCCGTCGATGCTTTCTTCCCCATGGGCGGGAGCCCCGATCACCAACATGACCCCTAACAGGCACAGCGGACCTTTGCGCATTGCAACTCCTGAATTCCAATCGAGATTAGACAGGTTGTCGGCAGGTAAACGAGAACAATGAGCGATTGAGCGCAATGAGCCGTGAAGGCTCATCACGCATCGGGATGTTAAGGCAGGACTTGCTTGAACGGCTTGACCACGACATTGGCGTAGACACCGGCGGCAACGAACGGATCGGCTTCGGCCCAGGCTTGGGCTGCGGCCAGGGAATCGAACTCGGCGACGATCAGGCTGCCGGAGAAACCCGCCGCGCCGGGGTCGTTGCTGTCCACCGCCGGGTGCGGGCCCGCCAGTACGACGCGGCCTTGGGCCTTGAGCTGTTGCAGGCGCTCAAGGTGTTCAGGGCGAGCGGCCAGGCGTTTTTCCAGGGAATTGGCGACGTCGGTGGCAATGATTGCGTAGAGCATGTCAGTCCTCGGTTTTTGGCGTGGTGGTGTCGGCATCGTGCAGATGACGGGACAGGTAGATGCCCTGGGCGATCAGGAACAACAGCGTCATGCCCAGGCTGCCGAAGACCTTGAAGTCGACCCAGTAGCTCTGGAAGGTGAACGCGACGAACAGGTTGGCGGCGCCGCAGAACAGGAAAAAACCGATCCAGGCGATGTTAAGCCGGGTCCAGATGACGTCCGGCAGGTTCAAGGCGTGGCCCATGATGCGCTTGATCAGCAGGCGATCGCCGACGAAGTGACTGCCGATGAACGCCAGGGCGAACAGCCAGTTGACCACCGGGGCTTTCCACTTAAGGAAGGTTTCGCTGTGGAAGGCCAGGGTCAGGCTGCCGAAGACGAGGCAGGCGATCAGGGTCAGCCACTGGCTTTTCTCCAGCTTGCGTTGGGCCACGAACAGTGCGCCATAGACCACCAGCGAACTGATGATCAGCATCGCGGTGGCGCTGTAGATACCGCCTACAGTCAAGGAGTGACCGGCAATGTCGACGGTCCTTGGGTCAAGTTTGTAGACGATGAAAAACAGCAGAAGCGGGATGAAGTCGATGAATTGTTTCACAGTGGCAGCCAGAAGCAGGATGTGGCGGCATAATAACAAACATCCTTGGCCGCGATAGGGCCAGCTGATTTGAGGTAACAAACTCTCGTGAATGTTGATTTGCACTGCCATAGCACGGCCTCCGATGGCGCCCTCGCGCCTGCGGTTCTGGTGGCGCGAGCGTTCGAGCACGGCGTGCGAGTCCTGGCCCTGACCGATCACGACACCCTCGAAGGCCTCGACGAGGCCCGTGGCGCGGCGACGGCGCTGGGCATGCAACTGGTCAACGGGGTTGAGTTGTCCTGCACCTGGGGCGGGGCGACCATTCATGTACTGGGTTACGGTTTTGATGTAAATGCGCCGTCACTGGTCCAGGCCATTGCGCAACTGCACGACGGCCGCTGGCTGCGTGCCGAAGAGATCAGCCGCAAGCTTGCTCTCAAGGGCATGCCCGGTGCGCTTGAGGGCGCCCGGCAAATCCAGCAGGAGCTGGGCGACAGCGGCAACGCCCCGGCCCGCCCGCACTTTGCGGACTGGATGGTGCGCGAAGGTTTCGTCAAGGACCGCGCCGAAGCGTTTCGCAAATGGCTGGGGGCCGGCAAGCTGGGGGACGTCAAGCAACACTGGCCGACGCTGGAAGAGACTGTCCAGACCCTGCGAGCCGCCGGAGCCTGGGTCAGCCTGGCGCATCCGTGGCACTATGATTTCACCCGCAGCAAGCGCCGTCGCCTGGTGGCCGACTATATTCAAGCAGGGGGCCACGCCATCGAGGTGGTCAATGGCCATCAGCCGGCCGAGCAGGTCGGCAGCCTGGCGATTCTGGCCCGTGAGTTCGGCCTGCTGGTGACCGCCGGCAGTGATTTTCATGGCCCTGGAGGCTGGTCCGAGATAGGCGAATATCGCCCGTTGCCGGAAGATCTGCCACCACTATGGTGTAGATTCAAACATGATCCCGTTACCGCCACCGTCTGAACAGGTAGAACATGTGAGTCAATTTTTCCAGATTCATCCGGAAAACCCGCAAGCGCGCCTGATCAAACAGGCGGTGGAAATCATTCGAGGCGGTGGTGTGGTGGTCTATCCCACCGATTCTTCCTACGCCATCGGCTGTCAGATCGGCGACAAGAACGCTGTAGAGCGGGTAAGACGCCTGCGTCAACTGGATGACAAGCACAACTTTGCGCTGATCTGCAGCGATCTGTCGCAGTTGGGCCTGTTCGCCAAGATCGACACCGGCACTTTTCGCCTGCTCAAAGCCCACCTCCCAGGGCCGTACACCTTTATTCTCAACGCTACCCGGGAAGTCCCGCGACTGTTGCTGCACCCGAAAAAACGCACCATCGGCCTGCGGGTGCCCAGCCACCCCATTGCCCTGGCGTTGCTGGCCGAGCTGGGTGAACCGCTGATGAGCGTGACCTTGATCATGCCCGGCGAGACGGAGCCGATGAATGACCCTTACGAGATGCGTCAATTGCTCGAGCATCAGGTCGACCTGATCATCGACGGCGGTTTCGGCGGAATGAAGGCATCCACGGTGATCAATCTGGCCGATGGCGAGCCGCAAGTGGTGCGTATCGGTTGCGGCGATCCAGCCCCGTTCCTGGTCGAGGCCTGAGTGTCCGCAGTGGAAACCGCCGTTGAGAGTGCCGACAGCCAGGCCGGCGCTCAGCAAGAGCTGCCGTTCGCCATGGTCTATGGCCAGGCGGTCATGGAGATGCCCCTGGACCTGTACATTCCGCCGGATGCGCTGGAGGTGTTTCTTGAAGCCTTCGAAGGCCCGCTGGACCTGCTGCTGTACCTGATCCGTAAACAGAACATCAACATCCTCGACATCCCCGTGGCCGAAATCACCCGCCAGTACATGGGCTACGTCGAGTTGATGCAGTCGGTGCGCCTGGAACTGGCGGCCGAATACCTGGTGATGGCGGCCATGCTCGCCGAGATCAAGTCGCGAATGCTGCTGCCGCGCTCGGCAGAGATCGAGGAGGAAGAAGACGATCCGCGCGCCGAACTGATCCGCCGCCTGCAGGAATACGAACGCTTCAAAGTGGCGGCCGAAGGCATCGACGGCTTGAGCCGGGTCGGGCGCGATGTGGTGGTACCCAAGCTCGATGCGCCCGAGGCGCGAGCGCGCAAATTGCTCCCGGATGTCAGCCTCGAAGAGTTGCTGATGTCCATGGCCGAAGTGCTGCGTCGGGGCGACATGTTTGAAAGTCACCAGGTCAGCCGTGAAGCACTGTCCACCCGCGAGCGCATGAGCGATGTGCTGGAACGGCTCAAAGGCGGCGGTTTTGTGCCCTTCGTCGAGCTGTTCACCGCCGAGGAAGGGCGCCTGGGAGTGGTGGTGACGTTTATGGCAGTCCTGGAATTGGTCAAGGAATCCTTGGTCGAGCTGGTGCAGAATGAGCCGTTCGCAGCGATCCACGTGCGGGCACGAGCCGAATAACGAGCAAATCAATGAATCTGACTGAACCCCGCGAGCTGGCACCGTTGCTTGAAGCTTTCCTGTTGGCCTCGGGAAAACCGCAATCGATGGAGCGCTTGTTCGAACTTTTCGAAGAAGGCGAACGGCCCGAGCCGGCCGTGTTCAAGAAAGCCCTGACGCTGCTGGGTAAGTCCTGCGAGGGGCGAGCGTTCGAACTCAAGGAAGTGGCTTCCGGCTACCGTCTGCAGATCCGCGAGAAGTTTTCGCCCTGGGTCGGGCGTCTGTGGGAAGAGCGGCCTCAGCGCTATTCCCGGGCCATGCTCGAAACCATGGCATTAATCGCTTATCGCCAACCGATCACCCGGGGTGAAATCGAAGATGTGCGGGGCGTGGCGGTCAACAGCCACATCGTCAAGACGCTGCTTGAGCGCGAGTGGATCCGGGTCGTCGGTTATCGCGACGTACCGGGTAAACCGGCGATGTTTGCCACCACCAAGGCTTTTCTCGATCACTTCAACCTCAAGAACCTGGACGACCTGCCGCCGCTGGCCGAACTGCGGGAGCTGGAACCGGAGCCGATGCTGGAGTTCGACGACGCCCCGGTGCCCCAAAGCTTGCAGGAACTGGCTGACGCCAGTGCCGAGCCGGAAGAGCCCAAGGAAGAAACCAGTTTCCATTCGTTGTTGCTGGAACTGGACACCATGGAGGAGGGACTCAAGACCGATTTCGACGATCTGCTGCGTGAGGCAACGGATCTTGACGGCGAAACGGATGAGCACGCGCAACCGGGCAGCGAAGTTGAACTTCAGGCCGAACCTGACCCCGAACCAGAAGAAGACATTCTTGGCGTCGCCGCGGCCCGAGAAAAACTGCTGGCCGCCGTCGCCGCTCTCGAACCACGCGAACCCGCACCTGAATTGAGCGACGAAGAAGCCGAGGCCCGCGCCCTGGCCGAAGCGATTGAAAATGAACGACGCCAATTTGAGGATTGATCCGGACCGTCTGACACACCGCATTCCCTTGTGGGAGCGAGCCTGCTCGCGATAGCGGCCTGTCAGCCAACATCATTGTTGACTATGAAATCGCTATCGCGAGCAGGCTCGCTCCCACATTAAGTCATGCGGTGCACCATGAGCTCCACCAAAGACCCCTGCATCAGCCTCTGCAAGTTCGACGACGACATCTGCATCGGTTGTGGCCGCAGCAAGCGCGAGATCAAGGCCTGGAAGAAACTCGACAAGGATGACAAGCGCACGGTGTTGGCCGAAGCGGCCCTGCGCCTGATCAAACTGGGTGCCACCGGTCGGCGGAAAAAGCGCTGAAGGTTCGTCGATCGGCTAGTCTCTGATGCGCAAACGCCTTAACGAGCGTATGATTCGCGACCCTTTGACGATCCCTTCGTCATAGACCTGTTTTCAACGTGTCAGGCCACGCCTGACCCGACCACACCGGGAGGTGCCCAGAATGAAAGACCAAGACCAGAACGACAGCCAGGAAATCGGCCCAGCAGGCGAGAAACTGCAGAAAGTCCTCGCCCGTATCGGCGTTGGCTCGCGCCGCGACGTGGAAACCTGGATCACCCAGGGCCGGATCAAGGTCAACGGCAAAGATGCCACCTTGGGCCTGCGTGTCGACATGCACGACGCCATCACCATCGATGGCAAGGTGATCAAGCGCGAAGAGGCCGCCGAAACGGTGCGCCGCGTGATCATGTACAACAAACCCGACGGCGAGATCTGCACCCGTGACGACCCGGAAGGCCGTCCGACTGTGTTCGACAAGATGCCGCGGCCCAAAGAAGGCCGCTGGATCAACATTGGTCGCCTGGACATCAACACCACCGGTTTGCTGATGTTCACCACTGACGGTGAGCTGGCCAACCGCCTGATGCACCCGTCCTACGAAATGGACCGCGAATACGCCGTGCGTGTACGTGGCGAAGTCGATGACGAAATGATCGAGCGCTTGAAGGCTGGCGTCGTGCTGGAAGACGGCCCGGCGCGTTTCACCGACATCAAGCAGGCACCGGGCGGCGAAGGCTTCAACCACTGGTACCACTGCGTGGTGATGGAAGGTCGTAACCGTGAAGTGCGACGCCTGTGGGAATCCCAGGGGCTGGTGGTAAGCCGTCTGAAGCGCGTGCGTTTCGGTCCGGTATTCCTCAACTCCGACCTGCCGATGGGCCGCTGGCGCGAAATGAGCCAGTATGAAGTCGACATCCTGGCCGCCGAAGTCGGCCTCAAGCCGGTGGCGATGCCGCAGATGACCGCCAAGAGCAAGGACAAGTTGGAGCGCATGCAGCGTAAATCCTCGCGTCCGATGGGCAAGACCGAGCGCGTGCGCACGCTGCGTCCGGCCGCCGATGGCCCGGCTGCGGGTCCGCGTCCGTCCCGTGAGCCGCAGATCGAAGGCGAACGTCCGGCCCGCAAGCCTGCGCCACGTCAGGACGGCGAACGCGGCCCGCGCGCACCACGTCCGGCCAACGGTCGGACTGAGCGCGGCGAAGGTCGCGGTGCTCCGGCCGGTCGTGGTACGCCGGTAGCGGATCGCCCGGCCGACACCAAGCGCCCGGCCAAGCCCGCACCGAAAAAACGCCCGGGCATCGTCCTGGTCGACCGCGATACGCCATCGGGTAAACGCCGTGGTGCTCCGGCCGGTTCCGGACAGCGTCCGGGGTTTGGGCGTCGTAAGCCGGAGTGAGGCAGCTTTGAGTTTCTAGCGGCAAGCTGCAAGAAAAAACGGCAACCACTGGGTTGCCGTTTTTTTTTGTCTGGTTTTATTGAGGCGGTGTCGGTGAGTCCGCCATCGCGAGCAGGCTCGCTCCCACAATAGGACGGTGTTGCCCACAAATTTTCTATTCACCGAAGATCAACTGTGGGAGCGAGCCTGCTCGCGAAGAGGCCGGCAGCCCCACCACCCTCCAGAGGCTGCCGCTCTTTCTTGCAGCTCAAAGCTGGCCGCTTGAAGCTGCCCTAAAGCACAAACCGCCCATCAAACATCCGCTCATTATCCAGCGCCAACACACCGCTCTCAAAAATCAGATCCAGGTGATGGCTGCCCTTGGCCCCGCCACCCAGGCCCAGGTGCAGGCCGCAATGGCGTTCTTCGAAACCGGCATTGCGGGCATAGAGGCTCTTGACCCCTTCGTTGGTGCCGATGCCCAGTTCCTCGATGCGCCGGTTGGAGGGGTTGGCGTCCAGGTATTTGTTGAAGTCGTGCTCCAGCCCCGGCACGTCGGTGGCGATTTTCTGGATAGTGGAGTCTTCGATCCACAACTCCAGCGGCGATTGCAGCACACCGTACTTGCGGGCGAACGGGATGGTGCTCAGGAACGTACCGACGAACTTCACCTGACCATTGATGGTGTCGCTGTGGGTGGCGATTTCGCCGGGGGCCAGGTCATAGTTGCCGAGGCCGTTGATGTCGGTCCATTTCTTGACGCTGTTGAGGTCGGTGTCGAAATACGAACCCAGGTCATCCTGAAAGCTCAAGGTCGTCGCCTGGGACATGCGCCGGATCAGGTGGCTGTTGAGCCCGGCGATGCGCTGAGGAATCACGCTGAAGGTGTCGTAGAAATAATCGCCGTAGTCCTTGAACAGCAGTGATTTCTTCCAGTTGTCTGCCATCACGCCTTGCAGCGCGCGAACAAAGTCCGGGCCGTCGGGGCGTGGATTGGGCAGGGTGGAAGAGTCGTAGAAGAAAATGTACAGATCGCTGTCGGCAATGGCCTTGGACAGTCGCTCTGTGGATTCAAGGTCCAGGCGCATGGCGCTGAACCGGAAGGGCGAGCCGCTCCCGGCCTGTTCGGCAATGGCTCCGGTCAGTGCTTCGTAGTCGGCGGTATAGCCGAGCAACACCTTGGCGGGCTGGATGCCGGCCAGGGCAGGATGGTGTTCGAGGTAGTAAAGGAAATGTGAGATGGCTCGTTGTGTGTCCATGCTTATTCTTCCCTGACAGTGGTGTTGGCTTCCCTGAGTGTCTGCAAAGTGGCGGAGCCGACCGGCCGGATCACCTCCGCCGGTAGCGCTTACAGAGGCCACATCGCCGTGCCGAACGGAACAACGGCGTCGGCTTGCATCATTTCAACGGCGGCTTCATGGGTCGGTGCTTCAAACCATTCGTCCAGTTGCAGTTCGGTTTCCAAGTCTTTGTCCAGTGCTTGCATAGTGAATCTCCTAGATGACTTTTACGGAAAGTTGCGAAGTCGATTCCGCGATTGAGAACTGACCGGAAGCGACTGTGCAAAACCTGCCGGTACGACGCCTTGGCAAGTCGCTGAAAACCTAGTCGAGGGTTTTTTGGAATGCAAAAAAATAAATTATTTTTTTCGTTTGAACTTTTTGTTCTATTTTTTTCGAGAAAATTACTCATTCAAAAACAGTTGGCTGTGTGGTTTTTTGCTTAGGTAGCTAGCTACCGTCAATTTGCAGTCAGCTTTCAGAAAATTCCTACGTGGAAAGCTTGCGTTACGGTTCGTAAAGAAATGCTGACGATTTTTGCCTATCGAACGGGTTGGTACCGGTGTTTGGCTGCGCTGTAAGAAAAAGCTGCCGAAGAGGTCGGTTCGAAGGGTTTTCCGACACCTCGCAGCGCTTGTTTCAAAACAGCGGGACGGGTCAGATGCGCGGCAGACCTGAAGGACGGGGTGCGCGGGGGTCTGGTCGCAGTGGGGCAGCGGTGTACAATGCGCCGCGTTTTACTGTGACCCTTCGCGTACCCACGCACTTTCAAGGTTATCCGCCTTGTTCACTCCGCCACGTCACAAGCGTGTCGGGTTCGATTTCGTCACAGATAAAAACAAACAGGTGACGCATGACCGTTGTAGAAAATACGCATTCAGGCGAGCTGAAACGCGGCCTGAAAAATCGACACATTCAACTGATCGCCCTCGGCGGCGCGATCGGTACAGGCCTGTTCCTCGGCTCGGCGGGCGTGCTGAAGTCAGCCGGCCCTTCGATGATCCTCGGTTACGCCATTTGCGGCTTCATCGCCTTCATGATCATGCGCCAGTTGGGTGAGATGATTGTCGAAGAGCCGGTGGCCGGCTCCTTCAGTCACTTTGCCCACAAGTATTGGGGCGGTTTCGCCGGTTTCCTGTCGGGCTGGAACTGCTGGATTCTCTACATCCTGGTGGGCATGTCGGAACTGACCGCGGTCGGCAAGTACATCCACTACTGGGCGCCGGACATTCCTACCTGGGCTTCGGCGGCAGCATTTTTCGTCCTGATCAACGTCATCAACCTGGCCAACGTCAAAGTGTTTGGTGAGGCTGAGTTCTGGTTCGCGATCATCAAGGTCGTGGCAATTGTCGGCATGATTGCCCTGGGTAGCTATCTGCTGGTCAGCGGCAATGGTGGTCCGCAAGCTTCGGTGACCAATCTGTGGGCTCACGGCGGATTTTTCCCCAACGGCGTGAGCGGTCTGGTGATGGCGATGGCGATCATCATGTTCTCCTTCGGTGGCCTGGAAATGCTTGGCTTCACCGCGGCCGAGGCCGACAAGCCGAAAACCGTGATCCCCAAGGCCATCAATCAGGTGATCTACCGGATCCTGATTTTCTACATCGGTGCCCTGGTGGTGCTGTTGTCCCTGACCCCATGGGACAGCCTGCTGAGTACGCTCAATGCCTCCGGTGATGCCTACAGCGGCAGCCCGTTCGTTCAAGTGTTCTCGATGTTGGGCAGTAATACGGCCGCGCACATCCTCAACTTCGTGGTGCTGACCGCCGCTTTGTCCGTGTACAACAGCGGTACTTACTGCAACAGCCGCATGTTGCTGGGCATGGCCGAACAGGGCGATGCGCCCAAGGCCCTGGCCAAGATCGACAAGCGTGGCGTGCCGGTGCGTTCGATCCTGGCTTCGGCTGCGGTCACGCTGGTGGCGGTGCTGCTGAACTACCTGATCCCGCAGCATGCGCTGGAGTTGCTGATGTCGCTGGTGGTCGCGACCCTGGTGATCAACTGGGCGATGATCAGCTATTCGCACTTCAAGTTCCGTCAGCACATGAACCAGACCCGCCAGACGCCGCTGTTCAAGGCGCTGTGGTATCCGTACGGCAACTACGTCTGCCTGGCGTTCGTGGTGTTCATTCTTGGCGTGATGCTGCTGATTCCCGGCATCCAGATATCGGTCTACGCGATTCCGGTATGGGTGGTGTTCATGTGGGTGTGCTACGTGATCAAGAACAAGCGCAGTGCCCGGCAAGAATTGGGCGTGGCGACTGTTGCCAAGTAAGCACGAAACCTGTGGGAGCGAGCCTGCTCGCGATGGCGGCGGCACAGTCAATACAGATATCGCCTGTGATGGCCTCTTCGCGAGCAAGCCCGCTCCCACACTGGATCTTCAGTGGTCGCAGAATGTGTGTTCACTGCGGAATCTCGTGGGAGCGGGCTTGCTCGCGAAGAGGCCGTCACATCCGGCATAGGTTTCACCTACCAGACCGCCATCGCGAGCAGGCTCGCTCCCACAAGGGGTGGTCGCTGTCTTGAGGATTCGCGGTATCCTGTGGGTCCTGATACCGGACCTCTTTTTTCATGCTGGCAATTTCCAACACTGTGCACATCCCGGACGCCGAGATCGAGCTGACGGCCATCCGCGCCCAGGGCGCCGGGGGCCAGAATGTCAATAAGGTCTCCAGCGCCGTGCATTTGCGCTTCGACATTGCGGCCTCGTCCTTGCCCGACTTCTACAAGGAGCGGCTGCTGGCGCTGCGCGACAGTCGCATCACCAGCGACGGCGTGTTGATCATCAAGGCCCAGCAATATCGCACTCAGGAACAGAACCGGGCCGATGCCCTGGAACGCCTGACCGAACTGATCCTCAACGCCACCAAGGTCGAAAAGAAGCGCCGTCCGACCAAACCGACCCTGGGCTCGAAAAAACGTCGCCTGGAATCCAAGACCAAGCGCGGTTCGATCAAAGCCGGGCGCGGCAAGGTGGATTTCTAGTTTTTCTCCCGCTCCTGGCGAGACTTCGGCGCTTGACGGTACAGGTAGAGACTCAGCAACAACCCGCCCAATGCCGCCAGCGCGGCGAACAAAAAGATCGAAGCAAAACCGAAACCGGCGGCAATCGCACCGGCCAACGGCCCGGTAATCCCCAGGGACAAGTCAATGAACAACGAATAGGCGCCCACCGCCGCGCCACGGCTGGAGGCGGGGACTAGGTTCACCGCTTCCACCCCCAGCGCCGGGAACACCAGGGAAAAACCGAAGCCGCTCAATGCCGCGCCGGCCAAGGCCCAGTGCGCATCAGGCGCCAGCCACAGTAACAACAAACCCAGGGTTTCCACCGACAGGCAGGCAATCGCCACCCGGAAGCCGCCCAGGCGGTTGATCAAATTACCGAACAGCAAGCGCGCGCCGATGAAACTGGCGCCGAACAGGCTCAGGCACAGCACCGCGTTGTCCCACTGCTGCGTGGCGTAATACAGGGTGATGAATGTGGCGATGGTGCCAAAACCGATGGAGCCCAGTGCCAGGCCGCAGCCGTGGGGCAGGACGCGCCCCAGCACATGCATGAACGGCAGCCGTTCGCCCGTGACAATCGGCGCCGCCGTTTTCGGCCAGGCCAGCGCCAGCCCCAGCAGCGCCAGCAAGACAATGCTGACGCCCATGCTCCACAGCCCCAGGGACTTCACCAGCCACACGCCCAGCGGTGCACCGATCGCCAGCGCGCCGTAGCTGGCGATACCGTTCCAGGAAATCACCTTGGCGGTATTCGCCGCACCGACCCGACCGATGCCCCAGCCGATCGACCCCGAGCCGACCAGGCTTTCCGCACTGCCCAGCACCAGGCGGCCAATCAGCAGGCTGATCAGGCTCAGCGTCGGCAGGGTTGACGTCAAGGCTGAGGCCAGCATGAACACCCCGCTCAGCCCGCAACCGGCGAGGCCGAACATGACCGCGCGCTTGCTCCCCAGGTTGTCGATGATGCGTCCGGCATACGGACGGCTGAGGAGGGTGGCCAGGTACTGGACGCTGATCACCAGCCCGGCGATCACCGCGCCGAAACCCAGTTCGCCGTGGACGAACCCGGGCAACACGGCAAGGGGAATACCGATATTCAAGTAGCCAATGAAAGTGAACAGAACGATGGAAACGACTTGCAGCGTGACCGCCAAGGGGCGCTGGGTATCTGGCATGGGTAGAGGGTCCACGGAGCAGCAGGATAGATAGGCTGCTTATGATAGCGGTGCCTGCGGCCGTGAAGCGTGGAAAAGTAAAACTATTTGCCGGATGGCGCTGAGTTGTCGTCGTGCCCGGCCACCAGTTGCGTGGTGACCAGCGCGGCGAGGGCGTTTTCTTCAGTGCCGAAACGTGCCAGCAGCGCGGCTTGTTTCTCTGGGGATAGGCGCGTCCAGATATCCACCATCTTTTCGGCGGTGCCGATCAGAACGCTGGCTTGGGCTTCGCTGAAGGTGGGGGCATCGGTCATGGGGGGGCTCAGGATTCAGGCAGTGTGGAAAGCGCATCTTAGCGCTTTCCACACGGTCTGGTCGTGCGGGTAAATCAGTCTTCGCTGTCGGCCTGGCGGCGTTCAGTGGCTTCTTTAGGCTCGGGTTGCTGGGCGTCTGGTTGCCCCCCGGCTTGTAGCGTGGTCGTCTGCTCAGTTTCGTGCAGGCTAGGGAAGGGGAGATTAGGAATCTCGTGCATATCGCGCTCCTCGCAAAGTCTGTGGGTAGATCTGGTAGATCCGCGCTTTTACAAAGCGTGGGCAGGATACCGCAGAAGAAATGACAAAAAGACTTTTAAGTTCCGTTGCGGCGACAAAAGGGCTTGTCTGGACAGGACATGTCCAATCGTCAAACGACCGCTACCGGTCGTCGCGAAGGCTCAAGAATACCCTCGGCGGGTCGATGGCTAAGTACATACCCCCGGATTCGGTTGCGACACTGCAAACCATGAACATGGAGGTCGGGACGTGTCGTTCGTGAGCCTGGCTCTTTCTTCTTTTCAAGAGATTTCCCTCCATGTTTCTACAAAAATCCCTGAGAGCGCAGATTCTCGCTTTGCTCAGTGGCAGCCTGCTGGCGATGCTGCTGATTGCCCTGGCGTCTTTCCATTTCCTTTCCAATGGCGTGCAGAATTATCGCAACCTGATCGATGGCCCGTTGCGTGCTTCGCAGTTGATCGATGAGGCCAACCTGCAATTCAAGGTGCAGGTCCAGGAATGGAAGAACGTGCTGCTGCGCGGCAAGCAGCCGGCGGACATGGCTAAATACTGGAAGCAGTTCGAAGATCGCCAGCACGATGTGCAGGGCATTCTTGGCCAGTTGATCGGCCTCGAAGGGGTTGCGACGCCCATCAAGACCCGGATTGAGGGGCTGCGAGACGAACATAAGCAATTGGGTGTGGCCTACCAGAAGGGCCGTGATGCATTTGTGAGGGCGGGTGGCGATGCCGCAGCGGGTGATGCGGCGGTCAAGGGTGTGGACCGCGCGGCCAGTGAGCAAATGAGTGCGCTGGTGGTGGAATTACGCAAGCTTGCCAGTGAACAATCGACGCAAATCAGTGCCGGCGCCGATCACACGATTATGCTGGGCACCGTGGTCATGCTGATTTCCGGCCTGCTGATCGGCTTGTTCAGCTTGTGGCTGGTCAATCGCAACCTGGTGCAGCCGATCCGCAACCTGATCGAGTACGTGACCCAACTGAGTCGCGGCCGCTTCGCCGAGCGCGTGGTCAGCAACCGGCAGGACGAGTTGGGTGACCTGGCGCTGGCCGCCAATACCCTGCGCGATTTTCTCGCCGAAACCTTCTCGCGTCTGCAACGCAGTGCCACCGAACTGGACAGTGCCAGCGGCGAGCTTAATGCCATCGCCAGCCTGATGAGCCAAGGCACCAGCGAGCAATTCGAACGCACCGATCAGGTGGCGACGGCGATGAACGAAATGTCCGCCACCGCCCAGGAAGTCGCCCGCCATGCCGCCGACGCGGCGCGAGCGGCCGACGATGCTGATCAATCGGCGCAGCAGGGCGAGAAGGTCATGCAAGGAACCATTCACACCATTACCCGCATGCGCGGTGAAATCGCCAACACCGCCACGGTCATCCGCCAGTTGGAAACCGATAGCGGGCGCATTGGCAAGGTTCTGGAAGTGATCCGCGGTATCGCCGAGCAGACCAATCTGTTGGCCCTCAACGCTGCCATCGAAGCGGCCCGGGCTGGCGAGGCCGGGCGCGGTTTCGCGGTGGTTGCCGATGAAGTGCGCAGTCTGGCCCAGCGCACTGCCTCGTCCATCATCGAGATCAACCAGATTATTCAGACCGTGCAAACCGGTGCGGTGGACGCGGCCCAGGCCATCGAGAGCGGCCAGTCGCGCAGTGAGGAAAGCGTGGAGCAGGTAACTCAGGCCGGTGCGATGCTCGAGCGCATTACCCAGGCCGTGGAAGCGATTCGCGACATGAACCGTCAGATCGCCACTGCCGCAGAAGAGCAGACCTCGGTGGCTGAAGACATCTCGCGCAACCTGACCGAAATCACCTGCATCGCCAGCACTAACCTGGACAATGTGCAGCGCACCGAAGCCGCGAGTCGAAACCTGCACGGTTTGTCGGGGCAGTTGAATGAAGTGACGGCGCGGTTGAGTGCCTGATCACTGTGAGTATCAGTTGTTCGAAGACGTAAAAAAACCGCGCAACACTAAAGTTGCGCGGCTTTTTTATACTTGATCAATCGTCTTTATCATTTTTCAGCACTTCGCCAGTCTTTGCATTAAGGTCGACATCCCACTCCTGGCCCTGGGCGTCACGCAATTCGACTTCATATTCATAGTCGTCTTTATTGAAGTGATTATCCACGTCACGGTCTGTGATCGTGGCGCCTGGGTGCAGCTTCATAACGATTTCATCAAGCGATTCCAGGGGTTTGATCTTGCCGTCCTTGACCAACTGATCGATCTGGCTTTTGGACATGTCAGCCTGGGCCAGGCCTGCGGTGAGGGTCAGGGCTGCGGCGGTGAACAGGGCAGTTAAAGTTTTCATGGGTTTTTTCCTTGGTGTGGTAAGGGGTGTGTCGTTTAAGTGAGTTCAGATTAACTGTGGCAACTTAATTCACCCTTAATTTGAAAAAAACTTTCGAAAGGCTCCGGGACTGCAGAAGTAAGGCTTGTGAAAGCATAGACTGCGAAGAGGGAATGAGTTCCCTTGAATTCAGATTCCCCCTACAGACTACCGTGGCAAGTTTCGTTATAGCGTTGTCTGGGTTCAGTACCCGTTATTCTCCAGCAACCGTGCCACGCTGCCAGCCTCGGGACGCTTTAAGTACTTGAGCAGTTCACTGGCGCGGTTGGTGAAGATACCGTCCACGCCGGCATCCATTACGTTCTTGAAGTCCACCGCTTCATCCACCGTGTAGACGTGCACCAGCAGACCCTTGTCATGGGTGTACTGGTTCATCCACGGCTGCACCAGGTCTGAATAACTTTGGCTGCCACCCTGAGCCAACGCGGCGGACGGTCCGGTGCCGATGGCGCCTTGTGCCTTGGCAAAACGAACCCATTGCTCAAACTCGGCCTTGTCCTTGGGGGCCTGCTTGGCGTAATAGGCCGCCTTGTCCGTTTCGCCGGATTCGGCAAACGTCACCTTCGATTTGGGCTCGATGTAGCCATCGCCCACCCACAACAGCAGCACCTTCGGCACGTTCGGCATTTCTTTTTGCAGCAGTTCGAGGCTGCTCTTTTCGAAGGTTTGCAAGACCACTTTGCCCTTGCCCTGGCCTACACCGGTGGCACGTTTGGCGAGCTTGGAACCCGCCGGGCTCAACCAGCCGCGGTCCTGCAATTTATCCTTCAGATCGCGTTCGATGCCGGGGAACAGCTTCGGCTCCTTGGTCTCGATGTACAGCCCCGGTTTGTGCAGCGGGTTGCCTTCGGCGATGTCGATGACCTCATCAAGGGTCAGAATTCTCAGACCCGCGTATGACGGGCGAGCGCGGTCCGGGTAGGCGGCGTTGAACCAACTGCCGGCATCCAGGGTTTTGAGTTCCGCCATGGTGAATTCGTTGGCGGTGCTGTCCTTGCGCTCGGGGAATTTGGTCGCGACATCCGTGGTGCGCAGCAGGCTGTCGTCGTGCAGCACGAACAGGACGCCGTCCTTGCTGCGTTGCAGGTCCAGCTCCAGGTAATCGGCGCCCAGGTCGCGGGCCAGTTTGTAGGCCGCGGCGGTGGTCTCCGGCGCGTCAAACGAGGCGCCGCGGTGGGCGATCACCGCCGGGTGAGGAATACCTTGCAGGGCCGCGAGGGCCTTGGGGGACGGGACTTCGCCGGCCTGGGTCTGGCCGAAGCCAAGTAGCAGGCTCAGCATCAGGGCGCTACGGGTGAAGGTGACAGGCATGCTCGAGATCCTTTCGTAGGTTTCGCAAAGACCTATCTTTTAACAACTGAACGTTCCTGGCGCTATCGCTATACCGACATAAAAATGCGCAAAGCAGATTTTTCCCACGCTTTTTCAGGCCGCTTTGCAGTACGCTTGGCCGCACCAGTTTCCCCGGCAGAGGGAAACCTGAAGACAGCGTTCACTTGCCCTGCGTGTAAACCATCGATCAGACGTCCTGCGGGACGCATCCATGAGGTTTACCATGCGCACCACTTCGACATTCATCTGCCAGGCCGCCGACCAGCTCAAGGGTTTCGTCGGCCTGAACCGCAAAACCGGCCAGTACATCGTGCGCTTCAGCGAAGATGCCTTTGGCATGGACGTGGCCGACGACGGCATCATTGCGGCATCCGAATTTGTCTGGACGCCCGTAGCGGACGGCACCATGACCCTGAATCGCGAGCGCATACAGTTGCTGCTGGACCAGAACATCGACGACCGGATCAACCTCACCGAACCGTTGCGGGTTTACATGGCCCGCCGTGATTTGCCCGAAATCGTCGCGGTGCGGCAATTGGTGGAAGGCTGAAGCCACGCCGATCATGAATGGATAGGAACCCTCTGTGGGAGCAAGGCTTGCCCGCGATGACGTCGGCAGATTCAGCATGGATGCAAGCTGATCCGGCGCTTTCGCGAGCAGGCTCGCTC
>NZ_FOPO01000009.1:0-154249 GCF_900113505.1 Pseudomonas sp. NFACC45 | reverse complement strand
CACAAGGGGCTGCGGTAAGGCGGACATCTGCGAACCCCTGAAAAACCTGTGGGAGCAAGGCTGGCCCGCGATGACGGCGGCAGATTCAGCATGGATGCAAGCTGATCTAGCGCTATCGCGAGCAAGCCCACGGGTTTTGCAGGCTGACATCAGGTTTGGCGTTGAAAGGCATAGTCCCGTTCGACCTTGCACACCCGCGTGTGGCAATGGGCGTACCAGGTCGAGCGACCGCGTTCGCGGATTGCGCTGTGTTCGGGGTGCTGCTTCCAGGCCAGGATCGCCGCTTCGCTGCTCCAGTAGGACACGGTGATGCCCAAACCGTCTTCGCCGCGGGCCGATTCGACGCCCAGGAAGCCCGGCTGCTTTTGAGCCAGGGTCAGCATGCGTTCAGCGGCTTGGGCGTAACCCTGGTCCCCCTCAGTGCGCAGGGAGGTAAAAATCACCGCGTAATACGGGGGGCTCATAATGCTGTCCTCCGGCAAGCTTCGACAAACGCAGTCACCAACGGCGGCACACGTCCCTCCAATGCTGCTCGTTCAGGCTGGAACAAGGTCGCGACAAAAAAAGGATGATCAGCCAGTTCCACTGCCCGTAAATCGCCAGCCGAATCCCGGGCCACGGCGTGCAAGCGGTCACTCAGCAAATCCCGCTCAAACTGTGGGTTGACCCCAAAGCTGCACCGGTAACCTTCGAAAACCCTGAGGCGACCATAGGCCTTGGCAATCAACGATTCGGTGTCAAGCTCAAGGCAGTCGATGGTTTCGATCAGCGCACAGCTCAACGGAGTCAGCAGTGCCCGTTCAGCCTCGGGAGCGGTTTCGCCATGGGCGGCATCGGTCCAGCCCATCACGTTGCGGGCGTATTCCAGCACGGCATGCTGAAAACCGCCGCAGGTGCCGAGGAAAGGGCGACGCTGTTCGCGGGCAAAACGTATGGCTTGCAGGGCGCCGTCTTCGTTTCGATAGGGACTACCGGGTACGCACCAGATGCCGTCGAAATCATTCAGGGCGGCGCTGTCGGTGATGAGGTCGGTGGCCAGCCATTGAAAACCCATGGGATAACCGGTTTGTTTGCCAACCAGCTCAAGTGCGAGGGGGATCGCCTGATGAGCCGTTATTTGAGGGTCATAGTCGCCGACCAGGGCGATGTGCAAAGAACGCTGATTTTCCATGAGAGGCTCGCCGCTTGTTGATTCCTGGTTGCCACTATAGATTGGCGCTCACGCAATCAATATTGGCGTTTACCCAAGTGATCAATGCACCGATGCACTATCGTCTGGACTATCCCGATCTGTCCCTGATCCTGGCGCTGGTCCGTGGCGGCTCGCTGGCCCGGGCCGCGCGCTTGCTGCAGGTGGATGTGTCCACGGTCTTCCGCTCGGTACGGCGGCTGGAGGCCGCCCTGGGCCAACCCTTGTTCGAAAAAAGTCGTTCAGGTTATTTGCCCACGAACCTGGCCCAGGCGCTGGCTGAGCAGGCCGAGCGCGCCGAACAGGCGTTGGAGGCGGCGCGTATCGGGGTGGAGCAGGGCGGTGAGGTCATCTGCGGTACGGTGCGCTTGACCTGCACCGATTCGGTCCTGCAAGCATTATTGCTGCCGGCCCTGGCGCGGTTCATGCCTGCCTACCCGGCGCTGTCCCTTGAGCTGAGCACCTCCAACGACTTCGCCAACCTGAGCCGCCGCGACGCCGACATCGCCTTGCGCCTGACCCGTACGCCGCCGGAACATCTGGTCGGGCGACAACTGGGCACCGTGGCCTATCGAGTGTGCGCCAGCACAACTTACCTGCGATCGCTGGAACGGGATGATCTGGCGGCCATGGCCTGGATCGCGCCGGATGACTTTCTTCCCGATCACCCCACCGTGACCTGGCGTCGCCAGCATCTACCCGGCGTGGTGCCGGCTTATCGCTGCAACAGCATGCTCTCGGTCACCGAGTTGGTTCGAGCCGGGCTGGGTGTCGCGGCGTTGCCGGACTTTCTAATCGGCGAAAACAAGGGGCTGACGCCCATTGGCGAACCGCTGGCGGGGTACGACACGGCCCTTTGGCTGCTGACGCGCCCCGACTGCCGTGTGCTGCGTTCGGTGGTGACGCTGTTCGATGAACTGGGGCGCAATCTGCGGCTACGCTGATATTCAGCGCTGATAGCGGGCCAGAAACATGTCGAGGGCCGATTCAACCACCTGAACCTGTTCATCCTCGGTCAGGCTCGGCTGGCCCATGGAAATTTGGGGCCAGAAGGCGAATGTCTTGATCAGCCCGTGCATCTGTTGCGCGGCAAACGCCGGCTCCACGGCTTTTAACCGGCCATCGGCCTGGGCCTGGCGAATCCACACGGTCAAACCCTCTTCGCGCTGACCCATGCGCGCAACCATGTCCTGAGCCCGCTCGGGCGAATGAATCGTCGCGGCGATGGCGATGCGCGCCAGGTCGAGGAAATTATCGTCCGCCAGCATGTGCAGTTTGGCTCGCAGCAGCTTTCGAAGCTGCTCGCGTAAGGGCTGCTCCGGGCTGTAGGCCGTGTCCTGTTCTGCGGTAACGCTGTTCCATAACCGATTGAGAATTTCGGCAAACAGGGCTTCCTTGCTGGGGAAGTGGTTATACACCGTGCGCTTGGACACACCGGCCGTTGCCGCAATTTTGTCCATGCTGGTGATCTCGAAACCGCTGCTACGGAATTCGGAAATCGCAGCCTGGAGGATGGATGCGCGTTTTCGCTCGGTGAGGCGCTGCGGCGGTACGGTCATGGCAAGTCGTCATATGAAGAAGAGGAATTACACTTGGTAGTTTACTTGCTCCCTGGATTCATGCAATCTACAAACTACACCGGGTAGTGTAGTTCTGGTGATCAAACTTACGGCTTAGCGTGCATGCAACGGCCATTAGCGTCCCACAACGACGAAGCGCAACGGCGACGACGTCCTTGGAGTTTTCGCACCATGTCCATTTTTTCTTCGACTGACAGCCCTGCGGTGCTTCCTTCATCCCAGCAGGAACAAGGGAAGTACCGTAACCACGCCCCTACACCGCGCCAAGGGCTCGGCCAGATGCTACGCATCATGTGGAACATGATCTTCCACAAACCGCGCAACACCCGTCCTGCGGGCACCATCGAGGTACAACCGCTGACGCGCGCCGACCTACTGGCCGCGCCGAACAACAGTGTTTTCCGCCTCGGTCATTCCACGGTGCTGCTCAAGCTGCGGGACAAATTCTGGCTGACCGACCCGGTTTTTTCCGAGCGCGCTTCCCCTGTGCAATGGGCTGGCCCCAAGCGCTTCCATCAGCCGCCCATCAGCCTGGAAGAGCTGCCGCCAATCGAAGCAGTGATTCTTTCCCATGATCACTACGATCATCTCGATCGTCAGGCCATCCTCAAACTCGCGGCCAAGACACAGTATTTCCTGGCCCCTCTCGGCGTAGGCGACACCCTGATCAAATGGGGCGTCGACGCCAGCAAGGTGCGCCAGCTGGACTGGTGGCAGGGCACCGAAGTGGACGGTATCGAGTTTATCGCCACACCCTCCCAGCATTTTTCCGGCCGTGGCCTGTTCGACGCCAACAGCACGCTATGGGCTTCGTGGGTGATGATCGACGGCGCCACCCGGATCTTCTTCAGCGGCGACACCGGTTACTTCGACGGCTTCAAGCGCATCGGCGAGCGATACGGCCCATTCGACCTGACGCTGATGGAAACCGGCGCCTACAACGTCGAATGGCCGCACATCCACATGCAGCCGGAGCAAACCCTCCAGGCGCATATTGACCTCAAGGGCCGTTGGTTGCTGCCGATCCACAACGGCACGTTCGATTTGTCGATGCATGCCTGGTACGAACCCTTCGATCGCATCCTGGCCCTGGCCTGGGAACGCAACGTGTCTATCACCACCCCACAAATGGGTGAAGCCTTTAATCTCGCACAGCCGCAACGTGGGCGAGCCTGGTGGCTGGACGTGGAACCCTCGCCTTATCAGGACCAGCCCGACATGGCCTGACCCTCGACGCATCGATCATTCGATCATTCGATCATTGCGTAGTCTGGCCGCCCCATCGGATCCGGCGTGGCACCTTTGATATTCATGCCGCGTCCCGGCGCAAAGCCAGGGAAGAACACCAGGCCTTCGGCTTCCAGCCGAAAGGCCAGGGCCAGGCGGGTGACATCAAGTAGCTCACCCCCCGCTTCGAAGCGCCGGATTGCCCGGATCGACACGCCGGACTGCCGGGACAGTTCTTCGACACTCCAGCCCAGCATGGCTCGGGCCTGTGCGCTATGGGCAGGGGTGAATTGATAGACAGCGATGCGTTCCAGGGTGGTTTTGATTGCGAGAGAGGCCATGGGAATTCTCCAAAGCGGTGGATTCAAAAAACACTGTGTTTTTGTACAGTTGTTTTGAATCCTGATCAATCTCATTTTTTTGATCAATGACCAGTGGTCTTCTCCAGCCAGGCACTCGGTGCGTGACCCAGCACCCGGCGAAACATGGTAGAGAACGCCGCAGGGCTGTCGTAGCCCAGATCCAGGGCAATACGGGTTACCGAATCGCCTACGACCAGCCGGGACAATGCCGACATCACACACGCTTGTTGTCGCCATTGGCTGAAACTCAGGCCGGTTTGACGGCTGAACAGCCGATTGAACGAGCGCAGGCTCACAGGCAACTGCTCCGCCCATTGCACGGGTGAGACGTGGGCGTTGGGGTGTTTCAGAAACCCTTGGCACAGGCCGAGCAGGCGTGGGTCCTTGGGCAGTGGCAGGTGCAACGGCAAATGAGTGCTGCGCAACAGTTCGTGCAGTAAGAGATTGATCAGCGCGCCGTCGCGTCCGGCCTCGTCGTATTCCGGCACAACCTCAACGGCTTCCAGCAGCAACTGGCGCATCAGGGGCGACACGCTGATGACCTGACAACGGGCGTCCATCGCCGTCACGGCAGCGGGTTCGATGTACAAGCTGCGAGTGCTGACCCCCAGCATCAACACCTCATGGGCCACCCCGGGCGGGATCCACACCGCCCGTTGCGGCGGCACCACCCAATTCCCATCTTCGGTGCGGACCTGCATCACACCCGTGGCGCCATACAGCAACTGCGCCCGGCGATGATGGTGCGAGGGCAGTAAATGTCCCGGTGGGTAGTCAGTGCCAATGGCGACGACAGTCCTGGGTATCGCATCCAATAGATCGATCGAAGTGTTGCGCATCGAGGGACTGCTCATCATTGGCGTAAACGCAAACATTATTGGCTGGTTTGCTAGAGCGGGCCAAGCTTTGCTTACCTATCGTGGGCGCCTCCCATTTCACGGATTCGCCACGATGTTCTATGTATTGCTTGCGTGCTTTGGCTGCCTGAGTGGCGTAACGGCGGTGTTGTTCGGCTTTGGCGGCGGTTTCGTCGTGGTGCCTTTGATGTATCGCATGCTGATGGCCCATCACTCGGGTGACGCCATCGGTGAATCGGCGATGCACATTGCCGTCGCCACCTCCACCTGCGTCATGATCGTCAACGCCCTGGTCGCCACCGGAAAACACCACCGTGCCGGTCAGATGATTCGTCATTACCTGTGGCCGTTCGGCGGCTTCATTGCGCTGGGGGCGATCTTCGGCGCAGCGGCCGCCACTTGGCTCAATGGTGAGGTTATCCGCTACGCCTTCATGGCTTACCTGAGCCTGACCATCCTGGATTGCCTGCTGCGGCGAGGTTTTCTGACACGCGCCAGCGATGCCGTCCTACGACCTTTGGTGCCCATGGAGACCGCCTTGGGCGGCACAACCATCGGAATCATCGCCACGATGCTGGGCGTCGGCGGTAGCGTCATGACCGTGCCCCTGCTGCGCCGTTGTGGCCTGAACATGTCCCAGGCCACCTCCATGGCCAATCCGCTGAGCATGCCCGTCGCTTTGGCCGGTACTGTTACCTACATGGCCTTGGCCGGTTTCGCCGGGAAAGACTTCGGTCCGTGGTTTGTCGGTTATGTCGACTTGCTGGCCTTTGCTGTGCTCACACTCGGCGCGCTACTGGGCATTCGCCTGGCAACGCCATGGATCGGGCGGATACCGGATCGGCTGCATGCGCGGGTGTATGTGGGGTTGTTGATGGTGGTGATGGTTGGGATGTGGCTGGGGTAGGGGCGCTATTGACCCGCCAACCCCGGCGCTTCCCGAATAATGAAGTGGTCCAGATTCTCGATATGGGCACTGAACACCCCGAACGTCTGCTCGGGGTTTTTCTTGCTCGGCACCTGTTTCAACTCCGGCGTCACGCCATAAAAGAAGCAATACAACGGCGCGTCACTGTCGATGGCGTGCTTGATCTCTGCCAGAAACGCTTTGCGCTTGCGGTAGTTGTCGATCAGCTTCTTGCTCAGGTAAACGTTCACCGAGTAAGGCTTTTTCTTCACCTCGCCCGGTTGATTGAGCCAGACTTTTTGTTCGAAATCGATGCGAAAACTGGCGCTGTGGTAATCCTCGATCTTTTTGATCTTGCCCCAGTAAATCAGCCCTTTGTTGTCCAGCAGAAACTCGATTTTCTTGAAGAACGAACTGTAGGGCGCGGTGTGCTCGCCAATCTTCAGCGGCGTGCGCTTGAGCAGCTCCTTGTCCGCGAAGTTCGACACAAAACACTCCACCGGATGGGCGAAGACATGGGTCTTCTCCGGCGCCGAATCACGGCTCGGGTGCTCGGCATGACTGGCGGCTGAAGGCGCACGCTCATCGCGCCTCACGTTCGCCGCCACCGCCGGGCTGGATGGCTTGCGCACATACTCACGCCGAGTCAGCAACAATTCCGACGGGAAATGCTCCTCCCGACTGTCATCCGTTTCCCCACCATCCGCCTCCCCGCCCGACGCCGGCGTCTTCAGACTGACATAAGGACAACCTTCGACATGCCGGGTGCTGGGGATGTTCTTGAAGTGCGGGGTGCGCACGTAGTTCACGTTCTTGGCATTGAACGTCCCCAACACATTCGCCGCATCAAACGCTGCACGACAGGCATCGTTGGGGCACTGGAACTGTTCCTTCGCGGAATCGAACGCCACCGTCTCGTCAAAATTCAAATCGCGCACGTCATAGATCGACAGTTTGTCGTCGAGGCTGCGGCAGTAGGCGAGGTCGAATTTCATGACGGGCTCGGGTCCTTGAGTGGGAATGTATTAATAGCGAAGGGTAGGGCCGGTTGCACTCGAAGTTTCAGCACACCACCAAAAAACTGTGGGAGCGAGCCTGCTCGCGATTCCCAAAACCAACCCGGCCGGCACGCCTACAGCCGACCTGTGACCTGATACCAACCCGTGGCGAGGGAGCTTGCTCCCGCTGGGCTGCGCAGCAGCCCCAAATTCCAAACCACCAATAAAAGACCGCCGCCCGAACACGGACGACGGCATCTTATCAATATCAAACTGCTGCTACTGAATTGCCAAAGCTAAGCTGTAGCGTCGTCCGATTGCTTATAGCGATGTACTTGCGACTCAGCAAATTCTCGATGGTAAATATCTGCTTGCTCATTCAGCGCCAAGACGCTCTGAACAATATCCTTTCTCGAAGATTCAACACCGGTTGCATACACCATTGCTCGCCAGCAAAGGAATAAAATTGAAACTGGCTCTGTAGCAAGGCGGGCAAAATGCGCGCGCTCAAGAAGTGCTATTTCTTGTGGCTCTCTTGTAGCGCGATCCCATATGAGGTCCATTGCCGTCTGGTCTGCATGTATGAAATGACTGCTAATACCATAGCTATGTAAAAAAGACTTGTATCCTCGTAAATCAAGCCCTTCATCGTGGAACTCGCAAAGAACTCGGGCCATTTCGGTAAATGACCACTTTTGCTTAAGGGTATTTCGCTTGGACTTTGGCCATTTTGCGCGAAGCTCAGCCTCTTGGTCGGGGGCCAGAATAACACCGCCAATGAGCATCTGAGTATCTTGATTATTTGACTCAGTAGCAAAGGGTTTAGCCCTCTCTGAGCGCTGAAGATCCTCGATTTCATTCAATAATACGGCGTATTCGTATATACGTAATCTGCGTTCTTCTGGAGGTGCGATACTTACAAATAAGAATCGAGTAGCACACTCAAGTGACGACCGCATTATGATATCGCAGTCCCAAAGTTTCCATTCCTGAAGAAGGATGTTTATGGACTGGCATCTCTCCGAGTAGTAGTGCAAAACGATTCCCGAGTGTGAGGAATATTCAGGGTCGACTTCCCTAGATTTATTAATGACCCGCTGCAACTCATCTCGCAGCTGGGAATATACGTCTAGGGATGCATGAATGAGATGTTGCATAGTTAGTCCCCAGAGTTTTGGTGAATATTATATTCAGAAAAATATCGCTCCATCATTTCATCATCCATGAATTTCCTCTGCAATAGTCTGAGCCGTTGAACGCTTTTGTCATCTTCCTTGTAGGGTACATCAGTCCATCCTCGAGGAATCCCGCCTCTTCAATGCCATCAGTTGACCACCAGGCATGGAAAGCCCTTCTTCCGTAAAGATCGCTGCGGCGAGGGGGTGTCTCCGCTGGGCCTCAAAGCAGCTCCAAACTCCCTTACAGGCAATAAAAACCGCCGCCCGAGTGAGGACGACGGCATCTCAATGTCAAAACCCTCGCAAAACCCGCGACGCTTTCCGCCACCAAGATTCATGCTGGCTAAACGGATCATCCACCAACACCGCCGGCATATCCCGCAAGCGAATCCATGGTTCATCCTGCCAGTGCAGCATGCAGAGCGACATCTTCGGCCAATCCAGCACGCTCAACGTAGGACGTTCCACCTTGTGCGAGAAGCGCTCGTCCCGCAGCGTAGGTACCACCTGATGCGTGATCCACTCACGCAGCAACCGATACTCAGGGCAGTAATGATAAATCAGCAACGCGTAGACGCCTGACTCGCTCAGCATCAGACGCTCCTCGGTCAAACCGTGGACATGCACGAGCATCATTCGGCGCTGGTCAGGGTCAAGCTTGCGCGTCATGCGCTCATCGAGATGCTTGCTCATCAACCGCCCCAAATCGGAGGCGCTGAACCAAGCCTGGTTTTCAACCAAGAGGGCATGCAGATGAATGTTGTGTCGAATAAATTGAGTAGGAATCAGCGGATCAGACATGACAGACCTCCTGAAGCGGCTGTGCATGTGCTGACGAGCGGGTAGGGCTGGTTGCCTTCATCGTGAAGGTCAGGTTTGCAGGCATATCCTTTACCTCTGGCTGCTTTCTTAGGGCATTCGTTATGGGTGTCGGGAGCTAAGAAACCCACCAGAGACGGGCCGGACATATTTCCCTTTCGGGTCTTGTATTCGCCCACTCCCGACATAACGGGGAATTTTCGCAGGCGTAGAGAAACCGCAGACGAAAAAAAGCCGCTGACTGTCGGGTGCGGAGGGCCGCTCTGGTTGAGGCGTTTCTTAGGCGCCGAGTTGAAAGCCTAGAGGGGCGAGGCCATTTGGTCAACCCTACAAAGTCGACCATCATTTTTCAGTCGAAACTGTGCAGGGTTTAGGATCCGAATCGAACGTTTGCTCTATTTGAGTACGTAGACGCTCTCTATTTTTGGTTTCGCACTCCCAAATTATTACCACTCGCCACCCCAATAGGAGTAGTGCCTGCTGTGCATCCAAATCTCGTTCGACATTTTTCTTCAGTTTAGGCAGCCAGAAATCGAGCCTGCTTTTTGGTGTGGAGGCATGTTTGCAACCGGGATGTCGGTGCCAAAAACAGCCGTGAACGAATATGCATAATTTATGTTTGGGAAATACCAAGTCGGGTTTCCCCGGTAAATGCTTCTGATGTAGGCGATATCGAAGGCCCATATTATGGCAAAGGAGTCGAACGACAAGCTCGGGCTTTGTATTCTTTCCCTTCACGTTCGACATTATTTTGGAACGCTGCTCTGGCGACACTATATCGGCACACATTCAGATGACCGCACCCTATCCAAGCTAGACTTGGATGATGCAACCATCAAGTTGCACTGGTCAAGGTGCACTCGCGCACTACGGGGTTGAAGTTGAGATGGGCATGGTTTAACTAAGCGGTTGCTTGGTGATGATATTAGTCCTTCCGATATCCGTCTGGTATGATGCTTCCGTGAACAAGTGTATGGTCTTGCTAATTCGAGAGTTGTAATAAATTGGCGGGCCCAGTCGACTAATTCTTATTAGATGTCGATACGGAGCCTGCCATGGTCTATTATCGATTTAACAAGGAGGTTTCGTAGGGGGGCAAGTTACCTTGGGCTGAAGTGCAAGGTGCCACTGCATCAGTGATGATTAAAGCTTAAGCTGGAAATAGGAAGGAAAGCGCCCATGAATATGAGCTATGGACACGCTGTCCCTCCTTATTTTACATTTCGTTATTTGAACTTTCCCGCTTCAATCAAGCGAAGGTATTCAGAATCACTAATGCCTATACGCATCCAGTTACCTGCTAGCTTTGCCATTTCACTTGCCGCACGAGCATAACGGATCTCACCCAGCCAGGTGAAACGCTGAGAACCGCTGGACGCTGAGGCGGAGAATATAAAAAATGGTTTGCCATGTTCGGTGTCGTGCAATTCTCCACGAATACGCTGCGACTTCTCATCAGGCAAAAACTTATACGTCATTAAGGTGGGATGCTTGCCTCTGAAATATAAGCCTCGATCTTCTCCGTTCTCCTCTCTCAGGATAACGCTGTAACATTGATCGTCTATGGCCGCTTCAAGAAAAACAAAAGGCGTTTCATCTGAAAGGCGTAAAGTATCGCAGGCGGGAGTCAGGCAAACGAAGTATCTTTTGGCCTCGCCCTCTTGCATGCGCACAAGGGTCCCGGTGGTTAAAGATGGTCGCCATCCGTCGCCGCCTATTAGCTTAGTATCACCAAATGCTTCGCGTTTGAATACAACCAATTTTGAAAATGCTGCCTCGGATTGTTTGGATTTTACTTCGCTTCCCGCAAGTGCAATTGATACCTTGTTGCGATGTTTTACAGGGAATTCAATGGTTTTTTTAGTTCCATTTTTAGCTCCAGTGTTGTCGATGCCATTGTTTAATAATAAGGAGCATAAGTTTGCATCTACACTCAAGTTTTTGCCGTAAGGCTGCTCTACAAAAAAATTCTCGTTCTTACTTATCCATGCCTCTATTGCTGTTTTATCGAGATACTGATCCGCTATGGACTCAATACCTAACGCATTATCACACTCGGCTACCAAAAGCTCCCGTATCAGTTCAGCTACGTCTTCAGGGGGGTTGGTGATTAATCTATTAGCCACATAAGATGAATCCAGGTCGCTTCCGAACCGGGTAACCATGTGATGAATATTTTTTCGAATTGCTCCTACAGCTGCTAAGGCAAAGGATGGAAGTAAACCTTCCGCGAAAAGAGCAAAGTGTTTGATTAATGTGGTAGATAATTCCGATGGGGGGACTTCCGTTTTATTTAATAAAACAACAACGCAGCTAGAATTTTTTGCGCAGTATGGATTGTTAGGGATGTCATCTAATAAGATTCCTCCCTTGGCGATTGCTGCTTTAACATCTGTGAATATTTGTGCGTCGAGTGGTTGCCCTGTATATACACAAATTAAGCGCATTCGACCACTCTCTCTTACATCGTCTAGAGCTATCTTTTCCAGCAGCTCAAGAGTCAATACTGGAACATTGTCCCGCAAGTACCAGTCTATTACCACGATGTCTGAAATTTTTGCAGCGCCAAGAACACGTCTCTCGATCGAAATGACATCAGGGTCACCGTCGTCTGGCAACACAAATGCACATGCCATTCCATTTCCTGCGAAGGCATCCGATACCTTCCTCACGTCGAGAATATGGGCTAGTACGTCATCTGATAGGGTGTTTTCTTCTGGGGACGGAGCAAGCAGTTCTTCAAAATCATCTCCCATTCCCGAGTCAATTGTAGAGGAAGTAGAGAAAGTAGAGGGCGGAGCGGTATGTAGAGGTTGAGGTACGTAGGGTTGGTTATCAATTACCACAGCACTCTTTAAAAATTTCCGAACGGCGGAAAGTGTATGATCAACCCATACGTCTACAGGAGCAGTTGGCAATGCATTTTCAATAATTTGAGCGGTCATGCTACTCTCCTTGCTCATTTTTAGGCCAAATCCGAAACTCAGGATTCACGTCTAAACCGGCCCTAGCTAGTTCTATTTCAAAACCTTCACGACGTAAGGTCTCACGACTGACTGCCAATCCCATTCCCCGTCCGCCAGGCTTTTTGGTTTCGCCAAATTCAAATATTCGTTCTTTGAGACGCTCTTCAATGCCAGGTCCATTATTCGAGATACTAAAGCCTTGCTCATCAGCATCTAACGTGATCGTTTTCTCGTTCTCACCTTGGTTGTCAAGCCAATAGATAGAGTTGTCAATAATGTTGATAAAAGCACCGAGAAGGGCAGAGGATTTGCACTGTACCTTTTTTGCTCTAAACGCATGAGTGGGTATCATGAGAATTTTAGAACTTTCAAGATGATCACTAAAAACCCTCCGTAGTACGGTCAAAATTTCATCTCCCGAAATTTCAACTGTTGATCTGTGCATTCTCCTTCCTAACGGGTCAAGGACTTTTAAATAACCATCTAGGTGTTCAATATGATCGCGTAAATTTTTGTAAATTGCCGCTAAAGGTGGATTACGATCCGCCCATGGTTTTAATTCTGCCATGGAGAGCCTAATACCTTTGGCCGCGCGCTCGAATTCGTGCTGCAGTATTCCAACGGACATCCCCATTTGGGCAAAGTCAGCATAAAATTCTATTTGCTCTTCCAACACCTGATTACGTGCTTCTAAGGCAGCAAAGCGATCATCCAAAGTCTCTCTACCGCGTACTCCTTCAGCAATTTCGACCATTTGACGTTTAAAGGAATCAAGTAATTCGGTCTCGCGATTGCGAAGGCTAACAATCTGTTGTTCTACTTCATATCGAGCTTTGTCAATTTCTTCGGGGTTTTCAGCTGAGCGCTTTGTAAACGCACCAATAACCTGCTCGATATTTACTCGTAGTTGAGCGAACTCCTCCTGGAGAACATCTTTCATTGCGATCTGAACCAACTTTGTAGCTTCGGCGGTCTCTCTACGAAGACTTACCAAACCTCGAACGGTACTGTCACGGTCCCGCTCGATATCTTGAAGAGCGATATCGCGACGCTCCGCCGCCGCAATCCGTCCCCTAGTAGCTTCATGTAACGCAGAATCTATTCCTTCCCTAAGAGGGTTGAAGACTTTATCTCTGAGCTGCGCAGAGATGACTTCATAGGCTGCCCAGTCTTTTTGAAGTTTATTTGTGAGGGCGAGCCCTCGAGGGAGCATTACAATAGCCTTATTAGCAAGGGATTTTGCTCTTTGTTTCACGTCCAGTTCAAGTAGCCTAACCCTTGAGGCAAAGTCGCCCAGATCAAGTTCGGTCTGTAGAAAGTCTAAACGCTCATTAAGATGTTCAAGGATGTCCTTGGCTTGAGTCTCAAATGTATGGTCGTTATATGCGGCGTAAAAGTTTTTAAGTTCGTCACGAAATAAATTTCGTCGGTTATCCGCTTTCTCTTGCTGCTTCTTTAGAAGTAAGGATTGAACGGCATATGCTTCCTTGCCAGCCCAATAATCGTCGCCCTGAGGGGAAGTTTTTCTGAAAAATTCATATGCTAATTGACGGAAAAAATTAATTAATATGGCGCGGAAGTCGCGATAGGCCTGATTTTCTCTAAAGCCTTCGCGCCCCGCTTTTTCCGTTAAAGTGCCATTTTCCGAGTGTGTGATTGATACATAGCCGAAACCGCGTCTATAGGAGAAAATCCAATCTTTAGCCGCTAATGTCCGTCGCTTCTCAATGTCCAACCAGTCATAATCAGAGTTTCCATATGGCAATATTCTGATGCCATCGCGATAAATGTAGACCCCGCCTAGTTTGTTGGTTTTGACATCCATGTAAGCCCAGTCCTCTGGGGAAAGGCTAGTTTCTTTAGGGTCGCCTTGTATATATCCGTATCGAAATGAGAAGGGGCCGCATCTTGATTTCGCTCCTTTGCCTTCTGCCCAGTTGCAAACGAACTTCTTAGGCTTGCCGTAAACGGAAATTATGCCTACGAACTGGCCATGTTCATCAAACTCACCTTCAAACAGTTGGTCAGTACGGTTGAAGTCGTCAACAGTGAAAAAGCTTTTAGGTCCGATTCGACTCTCGGTGTTATCTACTTGATGATCTCTAAATTCGGTCTTAATAACAGGCTTGTCGTTCGCCATAATATTCGAAAAGCCCAGCAAGTTTCGCTCAAGCTTTGAGGACTCTTTATCTGCACCACCATCAATGTCGTCATCCAGTTCTGGTGCAACAGGGAGTACGATGAAATGGGTGCCATAGCCATCCTGTGACAGGCCTAAATAATCGGCTCGATCAGTGTTCAGAGATTTGTCTAAGTTGTCAGGGCCTATTGCTCTCGCTCTTTCTAGATCCTCGCGGAGCTGAATGAACGCTGCAGGAGCTATCTCTGACTTAAGAGCATCTAGGTTTTTTTCAACTCGGTCCACCAAATTATTGATATCTTGCCGAGTTGGTAGTGTCCCTCCAGGAAATTCAACAATAGGAATGTCGATGGAGCTGATATCGATTCCCGGCTGCTCAAAAAGCCCCCAATGCACAACTGCCACCACGAGATTTTGTAACCCCTCGGGTCGTGCTGCACGAGTCATAAGTATAGTAATAGGGGCTATTACAGCAATGGCTAAGCGACCAATTCCCTTTTCTCCCATTATTACCCGTTTTGAAGGATTTTTGGGGCCTCGCCATTCTTCATTGTTTCGCTTCTCTTCATTAGTAGCGTTGGCATAGACTCTTGATTCAGTGCCTAGTGTTAACCAGCGATTTTCGACGTCTTCCCTAGTCATGCCATAGCCGTCGTCTCGGAGGATTAGCACACGGTTACGACGAAAAAAATCGACCTCCACCCGTTCGGCATAAGCGTCGTGGGCATTTTTGAATAGTTCGTGTATTGCGGTAGGAATTCCCGCGATTTGCTGCCGGCCGAGCATGTCGACGGCTCTAGCTCGTACCCTGAGCTGTGTCATGAAGACTCCTGAATTTTTAAGGAGTAGCTGGTTCTTTTTAATTTTTCTGGCAGTTTAACGCTTTAGGGCCGCTTCCTAGTTTCCTGCCTCCTAAGCAAAGCTGTGTCCGTCCTGACTCCGCTTACCTGCGGTTTGATAGCTTATAAGTTTGGTCCCGTCTTACACTGCTCTGCTGTGGGGCCGTTCACTCAAACGGCTTGTCATAAATACACCGGCGTCTTCGCCGGAGCAAGATGAAAAATTTGGAGCGAACCGCCATACGTTTATAGCGAAATACTGTAGCTGAGACCCACGGAAAAGGGGAGCGCGGCGAGCGCTCAAGATTGGCATATTGCTGCTAGCTGGCTTTATAGTTGCAGACGCTGTCGAGGACAGTTTCGGGAGAGGACAAGCGTTGTTAGTCACGGGGTTTGGAGCTGTCGCGCTGGAGTGCAGCTTTCAGGCTTTGAGCAATGGTACGCATCATCTCCGGAGGCACGGCGTTGCCGATCTGGGTGGCTACCTGGCTGGCGTTACCTTCAAAAATATAGTCATCAGGGAATGATTGAAGTCTTGCTGCCTCTCGGAGAGTTATTGCTCGATTCTGAACGGGATGAGCGAAGCGCCCCCTAGTTATGTCAGTACAGCCCGTTGTTAGCGTCGGAGCCACATCCTCCCAACTCATACGACCATACGTGTCCGAAAAAGAAGATTTTTTCTTGTCCCGGTGGCAAGCGAGCTGTAAGTGATACGGCAGAGACTCACGACCACCACCATTAATAGGGATGTTTTGCAGACGTTCAATATTGAGGGGCGAATGCCGACGGGCGTAATGTAGGACATCAGCAGCCCCTGCTTGTGGTCGTCCAACCGGAGGAACCGGCAGGTTTTTGATGGTGTCCTCGACGCTCTTTCGACCGGTACGGGCAATATTGGTGGCTTCTGAAAGAGAAACACCTTTGGCTGCGACTAGAATCATGCGGGTGCGTCTCTGGGGAACTCCTAGCTCTGCTGCATCAACGCGCATAGGTTCGGCTACGTCGTAACCCGCTTCTTCCCTTAGCCAGGTGGTGAATTTACCAAAGATATCAGTCGAGGCCAATCCAGGGACATTCTCCAAAAAAACAAGCGAAGGACTGAAACGTTTGATAAATTTTTTTGACTCTTCGACCAAATTGTTCCGGGAATCATCTTTGCTTTTATGGCGATTTTGACTGCTGAATGGTTGGCACGGAGCGCAAATTACTAGGAGGTCAAGTTTACCTGGGATGAGATCCGCAAAATCATCGGGGTTAGCCAGCCGAATATCATTTTGTAAAAGACGTACCTCAGGATGGTTCGCCCGATAGGTCCGGCAAGCTCCTGCATCAAAGTCGATTGCCCCCACGACTTCAAAGCCGGCTTGCTTGAGCCCAAGGGATACTGCCCCTGAGCCACAGAACAAATCCAAAGCAATCAGCTTTTTAGAGCGTTTGGTCATGAGGGCTCCCTAACGAATGTGTGTTCCTACCCCCTGGATCGTGAAACGTAAAGGAGGAAATTTCGAGAATGTTAGGTCCAACTCACTGTCAAGTCTAGGTTTTTCACTTGGGCTAGCTATGCAAATTTTTCTAGGACGGTGCAGAGTTTTTTCAAATCACTAATACTTTTGTCCGGCTGCTGCGGTTCTATAAAGGTGACCGCTTGGCAAGGCGAGGCGATTTCCTTATATATTCCTGTCTGATGGATCATCTACCGTCATTGCTCGTTAAGCTTGATAGGTCGTTGGATTGCCCGGTGATATCTCTCACTTTGGAAAGGCATACTTAGAACTAATTTGTATCCTCAAATACTTTTAACTGCTAAAAGTAGAGGTCTTTAACTCGATAAAAATGAACGAGCCCTGAACGCATCATAGTATGCGCTCAGAGCTATTGGAGCGTTTAATATCTGCTGAATTTAGTTAGTCCCAGCTCAAAGCACCACCCGTCTGATACTCAATCACCCGAGTCTCAAAGAAGTTCTTCTCTTTCTTCAAGTCCATGATCTCGCTCATCCAAGGGAACGGGTTAGTCGTCCCTGGATACTCTTCCTTCAGACCAATCTGCGACAGACGACGGTTAGCGATGAACTTGAGATAGTCCTCCATCATCGCCGCATTCATCCCCAATACCCCACGAGGCATGGTGTCGCGGGCGTATTCGATCTCCAGCTGCGTACCCTGCAGGATCATCTGGGTCGCTTCTTCCTTCATTTCGGCATCCCACAGGTGCGGGTTTTCGATTTTGATCTGGTTGATCACGTCGATGCCGAAGTTCAGGTGCATGGATTCGTCGCGCAGGATGTATTGGAACTGCTCGGCGACGCCGGTCATTTTGTTGCGGCGGCCCATGGAGAGGATCTGGGTGAAGCCGCAGTAGAAGAAGATGCCTTCCAGAACGCAGTAGTAGGCGATCAGGTTGCGCAGCAACTCTTTGTCGGTGTCCGGGGTGCCGGTTTCGAATTTCGGATCGGAGATCGAACGGGTGTATTTCAGGCCCCAGGCGGCTTTTTTCGCGACCGATGGGATCTCGTGGTACATGTTGAAGATCTCGCCTTCATCCATGGCCAGCGATTCGATGCAGTACTGGTAGGCGTGGGTGTGGATCGCCTCTTCGAACGCCTGGCGCAGGATGTACTGGCGGCATTCGGGGTTGGTGATCAGGCGGTACACGGCCAGGACCAGGTTGTTGGCAACCAGGGAGTCGGCGGTGGAGAAGAAGCCCAGGTTGCGCATCACGATGCGGCGCTCGTCGTCGGTCAGGCCTTCCGGGGTTTTCCAGAGGGCGATGTCGGCGGTCATGTTGACTTCTTGCGGCATCCAGTGGTTTGCGCAGCCGTCCAGGTACTTCTGCCAGGCCCAGTCGTATTTGAAAGGCACCAGCTGGTTGAGGTCGGCGCGGCAGTTGATCATGCGCTTTTCATCGACGGCGACACGGGCGGAGGCGCCTTCGAGTTCAGCGAGGCCTTCGGCCACGTCGAGTTTGTCGAGGGCGGCCTTGGCGCGAATGATCGCGGCCGAGTCGCTGGCCGTCACGGCGCGGGCTTCGAGGGCGGCGGCACCGCCGGCGCTGTCGAGGCGGTCCATGTTGGCTTCAGAAGCGTGGCCGGCGTTGGCGCCTTTTACAGCGACTTCGCCGTCTTCTTTGTCGAATTCGTCCCAGCTCAGCATGACGTGTTGTCTCCTGCGTGAGGGCCAGATGCCCGTTGAAGGCCTACTGGCCGCGGTGGATCTTGGAAAATCGTTTGTTGCAGCAGCTGACGCAGGCAATAAACAGAAAAATGTACGGGTCGTTCTGAAGCGGCTGTGAACGCGATGAGGTAATGGGCCTCTGCGTGGGCTTCAGGCTGGTTTGACTCCCTGTAAGGGAATATTGCAGGCCCGTTTAAGGCGGCATTATAAGGACTTTTTTCCCTACGTGCTGCGGCGAAATAGCCCACGGAGGAGGTCGCGGGCGGCATATCCGCGTGGGAGCAAGGGTTTACAAGGCTTTGGCCGCTGAAGATTTTTTTTGCATGGGTCGGGTGACGGTAATTTTTGATCAAAAAACGAGCGTTTTTTGTGGTTCTGCACTACATGTTGTGTTTGCAAGGGCTTTTTGACGGTTGCAGACACAACCAAGCCCGATCGAAACCGGGCTGTGGAAAATGCCATTAATGATCAACCGGTGTGTGCCGAACCGGTGTGATCGTAGCCATCTTCAGCGACGGTCGCCGAGCCGGTGCGGTCATAGCCGTCTTCAGCGACAGCGGAACCGGTGCGGTCATAACCGTCGGCGGCAAAGGTATGGGCGGCCAGGACGGACAGGGTCAGGGCGAGGATCAATTTGGTTTTCATGGAGGTTGCTCCTGGTGGGTTTAGGTTGATCAGCCGTTGGAGCAGCCGTTGCCCATGACGCTGTAGCGCAGGATGTGGCGCTGGCCTTTGGAGTCGTCGTATTCAATCTTGGCCGGGACCACTTCGCAGACGTTCGGGATCTCGCTCATGGAGATGACTTTGGCGATGTCCAGATGGGTGGAGTAGGTGTACTCCTCAATGGCTGGTGTTTGCTGTGCAACGTCGGTCGGGGCCTCGTCTGCCATCGCGGTGGCGCTAAGGCCTGCAATGACCAGAACCCATAAAGCTTTCATCTGTTTCACCTTTTTTGAGGTCGAGTGGGGTCACGCAACCTTTTTGGAGCTGCGTGTGGAGCAGGTTTTTTGAGGGTTGATTAACGGCCTTCGTGGGGGCTGCGTTGCGTTAATCGTGTTTGCCGGTTGGCGAGGTTGATTTTAGGGGGTGGGGTTAATCGCAAAAAGACCGGGTTTTGATAAACACTGTTGGTTGATCTGGTAATAATCGCTGCAGGTGATGGGGCTGTTGCATCTATGTTGGATTTGCCGCCGTCATCGCGAGCAGGCTCGCTCCCACAATGGATCTGTGGTGTGGATGGGATATTCGTTTTAGTGAAGATTCCCTGTGGGAGCGAGCCTGCTCGCGATTGCAGTGGGTCCGTTAATATCCATGCAAGCCGATTCGAATAGGCTCGCCCCCGCAAGGAAAATGCCCGCTGGCAAGGGCTGGCACGTTAGTACCGACATTTTGTAGGGACTTGTTACTACCATCGTCGAATGGTTCTATAGGCTCGCCCCGGCTACAACGGGTACATACAAAAACAACTATGTCACCGAGGTAAGAAAGATGAGTGCGGCTTCTCTGTATCCCGTTCGTCCCGAGGTAGCGGCTAACACGCTGACTGACGAGGCGACCTACAAGGCCATGTACCAGCAGTCGGTGGTCAACCCGGATGGTTTCTGGCGCGAGCAGGCCAAGCGCCTCGACTGGATCAAGCCTTTCACCACGGTGAAGCAGACGTCCTTCGACGATCACCATGTCGACATCAAGTGGTTTGCCGATGGCACCTTGAACGTTTCCTACAACTGCCTCGACCGTCATCTGGCCGAGCGCGGCGATCAGATTGCGATCATCTGGGAGGGCGACGACCCTGCCGAGAGTCGCAACATCACCTATCGCGAGCTGCATGAAGAAGTCTGCAAGTTCGCCAACGCCCTGCGCGGTCAGGACGTGCATCGCGGTGACGTGGTGACGATCTACATGCCGATGATCCCCGAAGCCGTGGTCGCCATGCTGGCCTGCACCCGGATCGGCGCGATTCACTCGGTGGTGTTCGGCGGTTTCTCCCCCGAAGCACTGGCTGGCCGGATCATCGACTGCAAATCCAAAGTGGTGATTACGGCCGATGAAGGTGTTCGTGCCGGCAAGAAGATCCCGCTCAAGGCCAACGTCGATGACGCACTGACCAACCCGGAAACCAGCAGCATTCAGAAAGTCATCGTGTGCAAGCGCACCGGTGGCGGCATCAAGTGGAACCAGCACCGCGACATCTGGTACGAAGACCTGATGAAGGTGGCCGGCACCGTTTGCGCGCCGAAAGAGATGGGCGCCGAAGAAGCGCTGTTCATCCTCTACACCTCCGGTTCCACCGGCAAGCCCAAGGGCGTGCAGCACACCACTGCCGGCTACCTGCTCTATGCGGCCCTGACCCATGAGCGCGTGTTCGACTACAAGCCGGGCGAAGTCTACTGGTGCACCGCCGACGTCGGCTGGGTCACCGGCCACAGCTATATCGTCTACGGTCCGTTGGCCAACGGCGCGACCACGCTGTTGTTCGAAGGCGTGCCGAACTACCCGGACATCACCCGGGTGGCCCAGGTCATCGACAAGCACAAGGTCAATATTCTCTACACCGCGCCGACCGCTATCCGCGCGATGATGGCCTCGGGCACCGCCGCCGTCGAAGGCGCCGACGGCAGCAGTCTGCGCCTGTTGGGCTCGGTGGGTGAGCCGATCAACCCGGAAGCCTGGGACTGGTACTACAAGAATGTCGGCAAGGAACGTTGCCCGATCGTCGACACCTGGTGGCAGACTGAAACCGGTGGCGTGCTGATCAGTCCATTGCCGGGTGCCACGGCGTTGAAGCCGGGTTCGGCCACGCGTCCGTTCTTCGGCGTGGTGCCGGCGCTGGTGGACAACCTCGGCAACCTGGTGGAGGGCGCGGCCGAAGGCAACCTGGTGATCCTCGATTCGTGGCCAGGCCAGGCGCGTACGCTGTACGGCGACCACGACCGCTTTGTCGATACTTACTTCAAGACCTTCAGCGGCATGTACTTCACCGGTGACGGCGCGCGTCGCGACGAAGACGGTTACTACTGGATCACCGGTCGGGTGGATGACGTGCTCAACGTGTCCGGCCACCGCATGGGCACCGCCGAGATCGAAAGCGCCATGGTCGCCCACCCGAAAGTCGCCGAAGCGGCAGTGGTGGGTGTACCGCACGACATCAAGGGGCAGGGCATTTATGTCTACGTGACCCTCAATGCCGGCGAAGAAACCAGCGAGGCTTTGCGTCTGGAGCTGAAGAACTGGGTGCGCAAGGAGATCGGTCCGATTGCTTCGCCGGACGTGATCCAGTGGGCCCCGGGTCTGCCGAAAACCCGCTCCGGCAAAATCATGCGCCGCATCCTGCGCAAGATCGCCACGGCGGAATACGATGGGCTAGGTGATATCTCCACCCTGGCTGATCCGGGTGTGGTGGCGCATCTGATCGAGACGCACAAGACCATGAATGTTGCCTGACGGTAGCCCGTAACACCGAAAGCCCCGCCCGGTTTTGCCGAGCGGGGCTTTTTTTTATGTGTGCTAGCCCTAGGAGGGCTGCTGTCTTTGTGGCGAGGGAGCTTGCTCCCGCTCGGCTGCACCTTGTAGGAGCTGTCGAGCGCAGCGAGGCTGCGATCTTGCCTCAAGCAATGGAGTCTGAAGTGAACGATCAAAAGATCGCAGCCTTCGGCAGCTCCTACCCCCCTGCGGGAGCAAGCTCCCTCGCCACGGAGTCGATGGATGAATAAATATCGGCGTTTAAAGTAAGAAGTGTCCGAACGTTACCGACGTTTCGAAATGTGTAACCAAAGGCGCCATTACAGGGCGATGTGCAACGCAAAGCCCCGTTTCAGGGCCTTTTCTTGGTCCTTAAAAACAAGACGACACGCTGTGCTTGCCGGATTAGAAGGGTTTGCGAATAATGGGCCCGCTATTTGCAGCATAGATCGGTTCCCTTTCTTTTGCTCTTGCATGAATTTGCGGGGCTGTCAATGCGCTCGGTTCGCGTTTTCGGTGCTTCTGTAATTTGTTGTCGCATTGAAGAAATATCGGCTTCGGGCCTGTCGTTAGAATGCCGATCACTCGCTCGTCGTGAGCTGCGTTGAATTGACGCACGCTTTCTTAGGACGCAGCACTAAAGTTCGTTTCACCCATTCGCATATTGGGCTGTTGCTCACTCTGCCGTTTTTGCCCTTTCCCGATGGAGTTCCAAGATGAAGAAACTTGTGCTGCTTGGCGCCCTGGCACTGTCCGTGCTGTCCCTGTCGACATTCGCCGCAGAAAAGCCCCTGAAAATCGGTATTGAAGCGGCTTACCCTCCATTCGCCTCGAAAGCTCCGGACGGCAGTATCGTCGGTTTCGACTACGACATCGGCAATGCGCTGTGCGAAGAGATGAAGGTCAAGTGCGTGTGGGTCGAGCAGGAGTTCGACGGCCTGATCCCGGCGCTCAAGGTGCGCAAGATCGACGCGATCCTGTCGTCCATGTCCATCACCGAAGATCGCAAGAAGTCTGTTGATTTCACCAACAAGTACTACAACACCCCAGCCCGTCTGGTGATGAAGGCCGGTACCCAGGTCAGCGACGGCCTGACCGAGCTCAAAGGCAAGAACGTTGGTGTGCAGCGCGGTTCGATCCACGAGCGTTTTGCCCGTGAAGTCCTGGCCCCGCTGGGTGCCGAGATCAAGCCGTACGGTTCGCAGAATGAAATCTACCTGGACCTGTCCGCCGGCCGCCTCGACGGCACCGTGGCAGACGCTACCCTGTTGGATGACGGTTTCCTCAAGACCGACGCCGGCAAGGGCTTTGCGTTCGTGGGTCCGGCCTTCACCGATGTCAAATACTTCGGCGACGGCGTAGGCATCGCGGTGCGCAAGGGCGATGCTCTCAAGGACAAGATCAACGGCGCGATTGCCGCCATTCGCGAGAACGGCAAATACAAGCAAATCCAGGACAAGTACTTCGCCTTCGATATCTACGGCCAGTAACAACGTCCCGCCACTCGTGCGAAATGGCGCAAGCAACAGGATCTCTGCGGTTTGCGCCATTTTTTCATCCCACTCTCGAGGACCTGAATCATGTTGAAAGGCTACGGGGCTGTCATCCTCGATGGCGCATGGTTGACGCTTCAGCTCGCCTTGTCGTCCATGGCCCTGGCCATTGTCCTGGGGCTGATCGGCGTCGCGTTGCGCCTCTCGCCGGTGCGCTGGCTGGCGTGGTTGGGCGACCTGTATTCCACGGTCATTCGCGGCATTCCCGACCTTGTGCTGATCCTGCTGATTTTCTATGGCGGCCAGGACCTGCTCAATCGCGTGGCGCCGATGCTCGGCTATGACGATTACATCGACCTGAACCCGTTGGCCGCCGGTATCGGCACCCTGGGCTTCATCTTCGGTGCATACCTGTCGGAAACCTTTCGCGGCGCGTTCATGGCTATCCCGAAGGGGCAGGCCGAGGCGGGCGTGGCGTATGGCATGAGTGGGTTCCAGGTGTTTTTCCGGGTGATGGTGCCGCAGATGATTCGTCTGGCGATTCCGGGGTTCACCAACAACTGGCTGGTGTTGACCAAGGCCACGGCGCTGATTTCGGTGGTGGGCCTGCAAGACATGATGTTCAAGGCCAAGCAGGCGGCGGATGCCACCCGCGAGCCTTTCACCTTCTTCCTGGCAGTGGCGGCGATGTACCTGGTGATTACCAGTGTCTCGTTGCTGGCATTGCGTCAACTTGAGAAGCGCTACTCGGTAGGCGTAAGGGCGGCTGATCTATGATCTTCGACTACAACGTCATCTATGAAGCGTTGCCACTGTACTTCAGTGGCCTGCTGACCACCTTGAAGCTGCTGGCCCTGTCGCTGTTCTTTGGCTTGCTGGCGGCATTGCCCCTGGGCCTGATGCGGGTGTCCAAACAGCCGATCGTCAACATGACCGCCTGGCTCTACACCTATGTGATTCGCGGCACGCCGATGCTGGTGCAGCTGTTTTTGATCTACTACGGGTTGGCGCAGTTTGAGGCCATACGCGAGAGCTTCCTCTGGCCATGGCTGTCCAGCGCGACCTTCTGTGCGTGCCTGGCGTTTGCCATCAATACCAGCGCCTACACTGCCGAAATCATCGCCGGCAGCCTGCGGGCCACGCCTAACGGTGAGATCGAGGCGGCCAAGGCCATGGGCATGTCGCGCTACAAGCTGTATCGCCGGATCCTGCTGCCATCGGCGCTGCGCCGGGCGCTGCCGCAATACAGCAACGAAGTGATCATGATGTTGCAGACCACCAGCCTGGCCTCCATCGTGACCCTGATCGACATAACCGGTGCCGCGCGTACGGTGAATGCGCAGTACTACTTGCCGTTCGAGGCTTACATCACGGCCGGCGTTTTCTACCTGTGCCTGACTTTTATCCTGGTGCGCCTGTTCAAGCTGGCCGAGCGCCGCTGGCTGGGTTACCTGGCCCCGCGCAAGCACTGATAACGCATCGATCCGATCGACTGCTCAACGACTGACGTTTTGTGAGAACCGACCGCATGTACAAGCTCGAAGTCCAAGACCTGCATAAACGCTATGGCAGTCACGAGGTGCTCAAGGGTGTCTCCCTCAAGGCCGCCGCCGGCGATGTGATCAGCATCATCGGTTCCAGTGGCTCGGGCAAAAGTACCTTCCTGCGTTGCATCAATCTGCTTGAGCAACCCCATGCCGGCAAGATTCTGCTCAACAACGAAGAGCTGAAACTGGTGTCCGGCAAGGACGGCGCCTTGAAGGCCGCCGATCCCAAGCAACTGCAGCGCATGCGTTCGCGACTGTCGATGGTGTTCCAGCATTTCAACCTGTGGTCCCACATGACCGCGCTGGAAAACATCATGGAAGCGCCGGTGCATGTGCTGGGCGTGGGCAAGGCCGAGGCGCGCGAAAAGGCCGAGCACTACCTGAACAAGGTCGGCGTGGCGCATCGCAAGGACGCCTACCCTGGCCACATGTCCGGCGGCGAACAGCAGCGCGTGGCGATTGCCCGGGCGTTGGCGATGGAGCCGGAAGTCATGCTGTTCGATGAGCCGACTTCGGCCCTGGATCCGGAACTGGTGGGCGATGTGCTCAAAGTGATGCAGGCCCTGGCGCTGGAAGGCCGGACTATGGTGGTGGTGACCCACGAAATGGGCTTTGCCCGTGAGGTGTCGAACCAACTGATCTTCCTGCACAAAGGCATCGTCGAAGAGAGCGGCAACCCGCGCGAAGTGCTGGTCAATCCGCAATCGGAGCGGCTGCAACAATTTCTTTCGGGCAGCCTCAAGTAATCGCTCCCGTTTCGCACCTGATTCAGGTCATGCTGCGCACCGTGCGCCAGATGGTCTAATTTGGTTGCAGCCGCTTTTGGCTTTAATACTGTTTTCGCTTCGGATTGCCCACCATGACTGCCCATCGAATTGGTTTC
The DNA here is from genome assembly GCF_900113505.1 of Pseudomonas sp. NFACC45. Classification (NCBI taxonomy): domain Bacteria; kingdom Pseudomonadati; phylum Pseudomonadota; class Gammaproteobacteria; order Pseudomonadales; family Pseudomonadaceae; genus Pseudomonas; species Pseudomonas sp. NFACC45. The sequence goes on along the minus strand of NZ_FOPO01000009.1, from coordinate 128,629 downwards.
CTGATTTGGCCCAGCACTAAAGCCTTGACGCTGGCGCTGGCCGAGGAGGCCTTGCGTGTTGCTCAGCGGGTGCATCCGGATGTCGTCTACGAATTGTCGTTCCTGCAGGCCGAGCCACAGGCCGAAGGCGCCTGGCAGCTACCGGGCGAGCCTTGGGCCGGCAAACTCGAAGGCTTGCATAAGCTGTTCCTGCTGGCCGACGAGCCACCGACGGCTCTTGCGCCGCCCCTGAGCAGCGCGCTCAAACAACTGGTGCGTGCCGGTTGTGTGATTGGTGGTTTGTCCGCCGGTGTCTACCCATTGGCCCAGTTGGGCTTGCTCGACGGTTTCCGCGCCGCGGTGCACTGGCGCTGGCAGGATGACTTTTCCGAGCGTTTTCCCAAGGTCATTGCCACCAGTCATCTGTTTGACTGGGACCGCGATCGCCTGACCGCGTGCGGTGGCATGTCGGTGCTCGATCTGCTGCTGGCGGTGCTGGCCCGGGATCACGGCGCGGAACTGGCCGGCGCGGTCTCGGAAGAGCTGGTGGTCGAGCGCATCCGCGAGGGTGGCGAGCGCCAGCGCATCCCCTTGCAGAACCGTCTGGGCTCCAGTCATCCGAAGCTCACCCAGGCCGTGCTGTTGATGGAAGCCAACATCGAAGAGCCGCTGACCACCGACGAAATTGCTCAGCATGTGTGCGTGTCTCGTCGCCAGTTGGAGCGGATTTTCAAGCAATACCTCAACCGTGTGCCGAGCCAGTACTACCTGGAATTGCGCCTGAACAAGGCCCGGCAGATGCTGATGCAGACCAGCAAATCGATCATTCAGATCGGCCTGTCCTGCGGCTTCTCCTCGGGGCCGCATTTTTCCAGCGCCTATCGCAACTTCTTCGGTGCCACGCCCCGGGAAGACCGCAACCAGCGGCGCAGCAGCAGCCCCTTCGAACTGTCGTCGGTGCCGTCCGAGCGCGGCTAGGGCCGGCGCCTCCTCTGTAAGGGCCGGGGTATGTAACCCTGTGGCAAGGGGATTTATCCCCGTTGGGTTGCGAAGCAACCCCAAGACAGTCAACCCAATCTATCTGGCACACCGAATTGCCTGGCTTTAGGGTTGCTTCGCAACCCAGCGGGGATAAATCCCCTCGCCACAAGGTTTTGCATGGCCAGGGAAATATAGAAGCCAGCGCCTAAAATCCCGCGACAACGTTTAAACTGCGCCTTTGCGACGCTAATTGTCGCATTGCCATAAACCCGCTAAAAACGGGGGTTGGCGCTATAAGAAGTTGTCGCTTGGCGACAAGGCCGGGCTGAAAACTGTCCTTACAATCCCCTCATCGCTCGCCAGTTCCAGGCGGGTGTTCCTCTTCAGGAGACTCCGATGTCCGTTGAGCAAGCCGCCGTACAACGCGCCGATTTCGATCAGGTTATGGTCCCCAACTACGCGCCAGCTGCTTTCATCCCTGTGCGTGGCGCCGGTTCCCACGTGTGGGACCAGTCCGGTCGCGAACTGATCGACTTCGCCGGCGGTATCGCGGTCAACGTATTGGGACACGCCCATCCGAAACTGGTCGCGGCCCTGACCGAACAAGCCAACAAGCTGTGGCATGTGTCCAACGTCTTTACCAATGAGCCGGCCCTGCGCCTGGCCCATAAACTGGTCAATGCAACCTTTGCCGAGCGGGCGTTCTTCTGCAACTCCGGCGCCGAAGCCAACGAGGCCGCGTTCAAGCTGGCGCGTCGCGTCGCGTTCGATCGTTTCGGTAGCGAAAAGTACGAAATCATTGCCGCGCTCAACAGCTTCCACGGCCGTACGCTGTTCACCGTGAACGTGGGCGGGCAATCGAAGTACTCCGACGGTTTCGGGCCTAAAATCACCGGTATTACCCACGTTCCCTACAACGACTTGGCGGCTTTGAAAGCGGCCATTTCGGACAAGACCTGCGCCGTGGTGCTGGAGCCGATCCAGGGCGAGGGCGGCGTATTGCCGGCCGAGCTGGGTTACCTGCAAGGAGCCCGTGATTTGTGCGATGCCCACGACGCACTGCTGGTATTCGACGAAGTGCAGACTGGCATGGGCCGTAGCGGCCACCTGTTCGCCTACATGCATTACGGCGTGGTCCCGGACATCCTCACCAGCGCCAAGAGCCTGGGCGGTGGTTTCCCGATCGCGGCAATGCTCACCACCGAAGCGTTGGCCAAGCATCTGGTGGTCGGCACCCACGGCACCACTTACGGCGGCAACCCGCTGGCGTGCGCGGTAGCCGAAGCGGTGATCGATACGGTCAACACGCCTGAAGTGCTCGAAGGCGTCAAAGCCAAGCACCGCAAGTTCAAGGCCCGCCTGGAGCAGATCGGCGAGAAATACGGCCTGTTCACCCAGGTGCGTGGTTTGGGGTTGCTGATCGGCTGTGTGCTGAACGACGCCTGGAAAGGCAAGGCCAAGGACATTTTCAACGCCGCCGAACAGGAAGGCCTGATGATCCTCCAGGCCGGTCCGGACGTGATTCGTTTCGCCCCGAGCCTGGTGGTCGAAGATGCCGACATCGATGCCGGCCTGGACCGCTTCGAGCGGGCTGCGGCGAAGCTGACGCAAGCCTGATTGTTTACAGACTGTACCGGCTCCAATGGGAGCCGGGCTTTTGTGGGAGCGAGCCTGCTCGCGATTGCAATCGCCTTGGTCCGCCAGGCAGACCGAAGTGTCTGCATCGCGAGCAGGCTCGCTCCCACAAGAAGTCCACTCTCGCGCTTGGATTGATGCGTAGCCGGTCCGTATTTTTTCTCTGTGTATCGACCTGCTGGTCGAACCATTTATTTCAAGTAAAGGAGTGACACCATGCTGGTGATGCGCCCCGCACAAATGGCGGATCTGGGCGAGGTACAGCGTCTGGCTGCGGACAGTCCGATCGGTGTCACTTCCTTGCCGGATGACGTGGAACGCCTGAGCGACAAGATCGCCGCGAGCGAAGCCTCGTTCGCCGCCGAGGTCAGCTTCAACGGCGAAGAAAGCTATTTCTTCGTCCTTGAAGACACCGCGACCGGCAAGCTGGCGGGCTGTTCGGCCATCGTGGCCTCGGCCGGTTATTCCGAGCCGTTCTACAGTTTTCGCAACGAGACGTTCGTTCACGCTTCCCGTGAGCTGAAGATCCACAACAAGATCCACGTGCTCTCCCAGTGCCACGACCTGACCGGTAACAGCCTGCTGACCAGCTTCTATGTGGTGCCGGAATTGGTCGGCTCGCCGTGGTCGGAACTCAATTCGCGTGGGCGCCTGCTGTTTGTCGCCAGCCATCCGGAGCGCTTTGCCGATTCGGTGGTGACCGAGATCGTCGGCTACAGCGATGAAAATGGCGACTCGCCGTTCTGGGACGCCATCGGTCGCAACTTCTTCGACCTCAACTACGCTGCCGCCGAGCGCCTGTGCGGGCTGAAGAGCCGCACCTTTCTCGCCGAGCTGATGCCTCACTATCCGATCTACGTGCCGCTGTTGCCGGACGCCGCCCAGGAAGCCATGGGGCAGGTCCATCCGCGTGCGCAGATCACCTTCGATATCCTGATGCGCGAAGGTTTCGAGACCGATCATTACATCGACATCTTTGACGGTGGCCCGACACTGCATGCGCGTGTTTCGGGGATCCGCTCGATTGCCCAGAGCCGCGTGGTGCCGGTCAAGCTCGGCGAGCCCGTCAAGGGCGCCGGCCGGCAATACCTGGTGGCCAACGCCCAGTTGCAGGATTACCGCGCCGTTTTGTTGGAACTCGACTACGCGCCCGGCAAACCGGTGACCCTGGATATGGAAGCGGCCGAAGCCTTGGGCGTCGGCGAGGGTGCCAGCGTGCGCCTGGTGGCGGTTTAACGCTTTACAGCTGAGTTTCGCGGGTGGCGCAAGCGGCCCGTATGAGGAGATAGCATGATCGTTCGTCCCGTACGCAGCAGCGATTTACCCGCTCTGATTGCCCTGGCCCGCAGCACCGGCACCGGCCTGACCACCTTGCCGGCCAACGAGGAGCGCCTGGCTCATCGGGTCGGCTGGGCCGAGAAGACTTTTCGCGGCGAAGCCGGACGTGGCGATGCGGACTACCTGTTCGTGCTCGAAGACGACGACGGTCGCGTGGTGGGCATTTCCGCCATCGCCGGGGCCGTTGGGCTGCGCGAGCCCTGGTACAACTTCCGGGTCGGCCTGACGGTCAGCGCCTCCCAGGAACTGAACATCTATCGGGAAATTCCGACGCTGTTTTTGGCCAACGACCTGACCGGCAATTCCGAGCTGTGTTCGCTGTTCCTGCACGCTGACTACCGCAGTGGCCTCAATGGCCGCATGTTGGCCAAGGCGCGGCTGCTGTTCATCGCCGAGTTCCCGAATCTGTTTGGCAACAAGATCATCGCCGAGATGCGTGGCATGTCCGATGACAGAGGTCGCTCGCCGTTCTGGGAAAGCCTGGGGCGACACTTTTTCAAGATGGAATTCAGTCAGGCCGATTACCTGACCGGCGTGGGCAACAAGGCGTTCATCGCTGAGCTGATGCCCAAGTTCCCGCTGTACACCTGTTTCCTGTCGGAGGATGCCCGGGCGGTGATCGGCCAGGTTCATCCCGACACGGAGCCTGCGCTGTCGATGCTCAAGAGCGAAGGGTTCAGTTACCAGGGTTACGTCGACATCTTCGACGCCGGTCCGGCCGTTGAATGCGAAACCGGCAAGATCCGCGCGATTCGCGACAGCCAGGCACTGGTATTGGCCATCGGCACGCCGGGCGACGACGCCACGCCGTTCATCATGCATAACCGCAAACGCGAAGACTGCCGCATCACTGCTGCGCCGGCCCGCTTGGCCGCGGGCACCCTGGTGGTGGATCCGCTGACGGCCAAACGTCTTCAACTCAACGCCGGCGATCAGGTGCGTGCCGTTGCGTTGTCCGCTGCTCGGGAGTCGAAATAATGAAGTCGCTGTACATCGCTGGAAGCTGGCTGGAAGGTCAGGGTGACCTCTTTGAGTCGTTGAACCCGGTGACTCAGCAAGTGCTGTGGTCGGGCAATGGCGCCACGGCCGCGCAGGTGGAGTCGGCGGTGCAGGCCGCACGTCAGGCCTTTCCGGACTGGGCCCGCCGTTCGCTGGATGAGCGTATCCAGGTGCTGGAAGCGTTTGCCGCGGCCTTGAAGAGCCACGCGGATGAACTGGCTCACTGCATCGGTGAAGAAACCGGCAAGCCGTTGTGGGAAGCGACGACCGAAGTCACCAGCATGGTCAACAAGGTCGCCATTTCCGTGCAGAGCTACCGCGAACGCACCGGCGAGAAGAGCGGCCCCCTGGGCGACGCCACCGCCGTGCTGCGCCACAAACCCCATGGTGTGGTGGCGGTGTTCGGCCCTTACAATTTCCCCGGCCATTTGCCCAATGGGCACATCGTCCCGGCCTTGTTGGCCGGCAACACGGTGTTGTTCAAGCCTAGCGAGCTGACCCCGAAAGTCGCTGAGCTGACGGTCAAGTGCTGGGTCGAGGCCGGTCTGCCGGCGGGCGTGCTGAACCTGCTGCAAGGCGCGCGGGAAACCGGCATCGCCCTGGCGGCGAATCCGGGCATCGACGGGTTGTTTTTCACCGGTTCCAGCCGCACCGGCAACCTCTTGCATCAACAATTCTCCGGGCGCCCGGACAAGATCCTGGCGCTGGAAATGGGCGGTAATAATCCGCTGGTGGTGGATGAAGTGGCGGACGTCGATGCGGCGGTCTACACCATCATTCAGTCGGCCTTCATTTCTGCCGGCCAGCGCTGTACCTGCGCGCGCCGCCTGCTGGTGCCCGAAGGGGCGTGGGGCGATGCCTTGCTGGCGCGCCTGGTGGCGGTCAGCTCGACGCTGGAAGTCGGCGCCTTTGATCAGCAACCGGCACCGTTCATGGGCTCGGTGATTTCCCTGGGCGCAGCGAAGGCGCTGATGGATGCGCAAAACCATTTGCTGGGCCTGGGCGCCGTGCCACTGTTGGCCATGACCCAACCGCAAGCCCAGGCTGCGTTGCTGACACCGGGCATCCTGGATGTGACGGCGGTGGCCGAGCGTCCTGATGAAGAACTGTTCGGGCCGTTGTTGCAGGTGATTCGCTACGCGGATTTCGCCGCGGCAATCACCGAAGCCAACAACACCCAATATGGCTTGGCTGCGGGGCTGCTGTCGGATTCCCAGGAGCGCTACCAGCAGTTTTGGCTGCAGAGCCGTGCCGGCATCGTCAACTGGAACAAACAACTGACCGGCGCCGCCAGCAGCGCGCCGTTCGGCGGTGTCGGGGCCTCGGGCAACCACCGCGCCAGTGCCTATTATGCGGCTGATTATTGCGCGTACCCGGTGGCGTCACTGGAAACCCCAAGCCTTGTCATGCCGGCTGCCCTGACCCCCGGTGTGAGAATGGTGTAGCCCCCATCGCGAGCAGGCTCGCTCCCACAGATATGATGCAAAACCTGTGGGAGCAAGGCTTGCCCGCGATAGCCGCGCCGCGGTGTTCGATGAACCGTTACTTGATGCCTATAAAAAACAGATTCTCGTGGAGCCTCGCTGATGAAATCCTATGAAGTCAACTTTGACGGTCTAGTGGGGCCGACCCACAACTACGGCGGGCTCTCGTACGGCAACGTCGCGTCCCAGAGCAATAGCCAGCAGTCCTCCAACCCCAAGGAAGCGGCGTTGCAGGGCCTGGCGAAAATGAAAGCGTTGATGGACATGGGCTTCCAGCAAGGCGTGTTGGCGCCCCAGGAGCGTCCTGATGTGGCGGTCCTGCGTCGGTTGGGTTTTGCTGGCAGCGATGCCCAGGTCATCCAGCAGGCTGCCAAAGAAGCGATGCCGCTGCTGGTCGCCAGTTGCTCGGCCTCCAGCATGTGGGTGGCCAATGCCGCTACGGTCAGCCCGAGCGCCGACACGGCTGATGGCCGCGTGCATTTCACCGCTGCCAACCTGAACTGCAAATACCACCGCAGCATTGAACACCCGACCACCAGTCGCGTGCTGGGGGCGATGTTTGCCGATCAGCAGCACTTTGCCCACCACGCCGCGCTGCCGGCGGTGGCGCAGTTCGGTGACGAAGGCGCGGCCAACCACACGCGTTTCTGTCGGGCTTACGGCGAGGCGGGTGTTGAATTTTTCGTGTTCGGCCGCAGCGCCTTCGACACCCGTTATCCCGCACCGCAGAAATACCCGGCACGCCAGACCCTGGAAGCTTCTCAGGCGGTCGCTCGTCTGCATGGTCTGAGGGAGGAGGGCGTTGTGTACGCCCAACAGAACCCGTCAGTGATCGACCAGGGTGTGTTCCACAATGATGTGATCGCGGTGGGCAACGGCGAAGTGTTGTTCTATCACGAGGATGCGTTTCTCGAGACCGACCGGATGCTGGCCGAACTGAGCAGCAAACTCGCCAAGGTCGGTGGGAAATTTCAGTCGGTGTGCGTGCCGCGTTCGGCGGTTACCGTCGATGACGCGGTACGTTCCTACCTGTTCAATAGCCAGTTGCTGTCGCGTCCCGACGGCTCGATGCTGTTGATCGTGCCGGAAGAGTGTCGCGGCAACGAGCGCGTCTGGCAGTACCTGCAAGGCCTGACGGGCTCTGGCGGGGTGATTGGCGAAGTGAAAGTCTTCGATCTCAAGCAAAGCATGCAGAACGGCGGGGGGCCGGCTTGCCTGAGGCTGCGCGTGGCCCTCAATCAAACCGAACTGGCCGCCGTCAACCCAGGGGTTATCATGACCGCGCCGTTGTACGATTCGCTGACCCAATGGGTCGAGCGTCACTACCGCGATCGCATGACCGAAAACGACCTGGCGGACCCGCAGCTACTGCTCGAATGCCGGGCGGCACTGGATGAGCTGACACAAATCCTTAAACTTGGCGCGGTTTATCCTTTCCAGATCAATTGAAAGCGCGCGCGACCTGACTACAGTCAAAGCAGGGCGCGTTGCCTTTTCCCCCGACGAGAACGTAAAAACATGAGCGATACCTTGCAACTGATCCTTGAAGACACCGACGGCACCCAACTGGAAACCTCCTGCACCCGCGTTGCGGTCATGTGGCAGGGCAAAGAGGTGTGGATCCAGCAGGACGGCCGCGGTCAGTTGCTGATCGGCGTCGACGTCGAGGAAGGGGATGAGGAATACGCCAACCTGTTGCTGCGCCCATTGGCCACCAACCTGGTGAGCCTGCAACTGGAAATGGAACCGGCCGACATGGGCGACGATGATCATGTCCATGGCCCGGATTGCGGCCACGACCATTAAGGAGCCGCGCTATGCTCGCCCTCGGCAAATTGCTTGAACTGACCCTCGCCGGCCGCGAACCGGCGGAGAAGACTCAACTGACTGTCGAAGGCGTACGGATGCGCTGGCTGAGCGAGGGCGCGCTGGAGGTCAAGCCGCCCCAGGCCCGGGACAATGGCCAGGACCTGTTGCTGTCAGCCGGTATCCACGGCAACGAAACCGCACCGATCGAATTGCTTGATCGGTTGCTGCACGACATCGCCCGTGGGGATCTCAAGCCACGGGCACGCATTCTGTTTCTGTTCGGCAATCCCGAGGCCATCCGCCGCGGAGAGCGTTTTGTCGAGCAGGACGTCAACCGGTTGTTCAACGGTCGTCATGAGCTGAGCGGCGGCGCCGAGGCGTTGCGGGCTTGTGAATTGGAGCGGTTGGCCGCCAGTTTCTTCAGCGTGCCGGACCGCAGTCGCTTGCATTACGACCTGCACACCGCCATCCGGGGTTCGAAGATCGAGCAATTCGCCCTGTATCCGTGGAAGGAAGGTCGTCAGCATTCACGCCGTGAACTGGCGCGGCTGCGCGCCGCCGGCATGGAAGCGGTGCTGCTGCAGAACAAACCGTCCATTGTGTTCAGCGCCTACACCTATGACCAGTTGGGTGCCGAGTCTTTCACCCTGGAACTGGGTAAGGCCCGGCCGTTCGGGGAAAACGATGGCGTCAACGTCAGTCTGCTGGAAACCCGTCTGCAACAGATCATCGAAGGCACCGAGCCCGAATCGGACGAAAGTCTGGACGGCCTGCAACTGTTCAGCGTCGCGCGGGAAATCATCAAGCACAGCGACAGTTTTCGCCTGAACCTTCCGGCGGACATTGAGAACTTCTCGGAGTTGGGCAAAGGCTATGTCCTGGCTGAAGACATCGCCCAGACCCGTTGGGTCATCGAAGAGGAAGGTGCGCGGATCATCTTCCCGAACCCCAAGGTCAAGAATGGCTTGCGGGCGGGGATCCTGATCGTGCCGGCCACGGATGAAAACCTGGCCTGAAGCCAACATCGTTCAAATGTGGGAGCGGGCTTGCTCGCGAATGCGGTGTGTCAGTTAATCAATATTTTGACTGACACACCGCATTCGCGAGCAAGCCCGCTCCCACAGTTTTTTGGGGTGATGTTTAGACCGCTACCGCCCGCTGCTCACTGCGCCGTAACGCCCGGGTCTTGTGCAGGGTGTCGGCGCAGGTCTTCGCCGCTTCCTGGCCCTTGTGCACAAAATGCTCAAAGAAGAATTTCTGATGCTCTTCCCCAGCATGGAAGTGATGCGGCGTGAGTACGACCGAAAACACCGGTACTTCGGTTTCCAGCTGCACCTGCATCAGGCCGCTGATGACCGATTGAGCGACGAACTCGTGACGGTAGATGCCGCCGTCCACCACTAGGCCAGCGGCGACGATGCCGGCGTAGCGGCCAGACTTGGCCAGCAGTTTGGCATGCAGCGGGATCTCGAAGGCGCCGCCGACTTCGAAGAAGTCGATATCGCTTTCCTGGTAACCCTGGCTGATCATTTCGGCGACGAAGCCTTTACGGCTCTGGTCGACGATTTCCTTGTGCCAGCAGGCCTGGATGAACGCGACGCGCTCGCCGGGATGACTTTTGGTTTTGCTGTCGATTGCGGTGGGTTGCATGTTCTGGTTCCTGTTTGTGTAAAAAACAGGGCGTCATGAATCGAAGGGGATTCGAGGGTGCGTCGCGCGCAGACAGTCGCAGACGGCCCTTGGGTGCCGATCCCGTTCTCTCTTCATCCGGACTATGACCGTCGGCCCCGGAATCACACCGGGTCTGCTGACCTTGGTACTACACCGCAAAAGCCGTGTATCGCCAAGCGCTCGCGGGCTATGCACCTTGCGTGCAATTACCGCCGGTGGGGAATTGCACCCCGCCCTGAGAACGTTTCGCCGCCACGGTGTGTGGCGGCGCAGGATTTTTAACACATAACCCCCTGTGGGAGCGAGCCTGCTCGCGATGGCGTCAGTGCATCCAGCATCCATGCAAGCTGAACCACCACCATCGCGAGCAGGCTCGCTCCCACAAGGGTTTCGAATAATCTACGGCCCCGTGTCGTCTTTTCCTTCCATCAGCCTTGATTATTTCTTGCCAAGCCCGCAGTAATTGCCCTTCGAAAAGGATTCCCCTTCACCTGAACCCGAGGCCAGATTCATGAGTGTTATCGATCTTCGCAGCGACACGGTCACCCAGCCCTCCGCCGCCATGCTGGAGGCTATGGCCAGCGCGCCTACCGGCGACGATGTGTATGGCGAAGACCCGACCGTCAATCGCCTCGAAGCCGAACTGGCCGGGCGCCTGGGGTTCGCTGCGGCGCTGTTCGTACCCACCGGCACGATGAGCAACTTGTTGGGGCTGATGGCGCATTGTGAGCGTGGTGACGAATACATCGTTGGCCAGCAGGCCCACACCTATAAATACGAAGGCGGCGGCGCGGCGGTGCTCGGTTCAATCCAGCCGCAACCCCTTGAGCTGCAAGCGGACGGCTCTCTGGACCTGGAGCAAGTGGCGGCCGCCATCAAACCCGATGACTTCCACTTTGCCCGTACTCGCCTGCTGGCGCTGGAAAACACCATGCAGGGCAAGGTCCTGCCGCTGGAGTACCTGGCCCGGGCCCGGCGCTTTACCCAGGAGCATGGCTTGGCCCTGCACCTGGACGGCGCGCGTCTGTACAACGCCGCAGTCAAGTTGAATGTCGATGCCCGGGAGATCACCCAGCATTTCGATTCGGTGTCGGTGTGCCTGTCCAAAGGCCTTGGCGCACCGATTGGCTCGGTCCTCTGCGGCAGCGTCGAACTGATCGGCAAGGCGCGCCGGCTGCGCAAGATGGTCGGCGGCGGCATGCGCCAGGCCGGGATCCTGGCGGCGGCGGGGCTGTATGCCCTGGATCATCAAGTCCAGCGCCTGGCCGATGACCATGCCAATGCCCAGCGGCTTGCCGAGGGCTTGCGCGGGGCGGGTTACGAGGTCGAGCCGGTGCAGACCAACATGGTCTACGTGCAAATGGGCGAGCGGGCCGAGGCCATCAAGGCGTTTGCCGCTGAGCGTGGCATCACGCTCAGCGCAGCGCCAAGGCTGCGAATGGTGACTCACATGGATGTCAGCGGCGCGCAAATCGACGAAGTGATCTGCGCTTTCGTCGACTTTTCCCGTAACTGACCCGTCAAGCGGTCCAATTGACCGTTTCTATCGCATAAACACGCTGTACCCCAGGCGAAGGGCCGATATAATGCGGCCCTTTGCCGTTGCTTCGTCTGTTGACGTTTTGCACAGGCCTTTGGCCGCAGCCTCCGTGGAAGAACCTAATGAAAAGCGCAGAAATCCGTGAAGCCTTCCTTCGCTTCTTCGAAGAGCAAGGCCACACCCGAGTAGCCTCCAGCTCTTTGATTCCGGGCAACGACCCGACCCTGCTGTTCACCAACGCGGGGATGAACCAGTTCAAGGACTGCTTCCTGGGCCAGGAAAAACGTGCCTACACCCGTGCCGTCAGCAGCCAGAAATGCGTGCGCGCCGGCGGCAAGCACAACGACCTGGAAAACGTCGGCTATACCGCTCGTCACCACACTTTCTTCGAAATGCTGGGTAACTTCAGTTTCGGTGATTATTTCAAGCGCGACGCCATCACCTTCGCCTGGACCTTCCTGACCTCCGACAAGTGGCTGAATCTGCCCAAGGAGAAGCTCTGGGTAACGGTCTACGCCACCGATGACGAGGCTTATGACATCTGGACCAAAGAGGTCGGTGTTCCGGCCGAGCGCATGGTGCGTATCGGCGACAACAAAGGCGCGCCTTACGCCTCCGATAACTTCTGGACCATGGGCGACACCGGTCCATGCGGCCCTTGCACCGAGATTTTCTACGATCACGGCGCCGACATCTGGGGCGGCCCACCCGGCTCGCCAGAAGAAGATGGCGACCGCTATATCGAGATCTGGAACAACGTCTTCATGCAGTTCAACCGCACCGCCGATGGTGTGTTGCATCCGTTGCCAGCGCCGTCGGTCGACACCGGCATGGGCCTGGAGCGGATCAGTGCGGTGCTGCAGCACGTTCACTCCAACTACGAAATCGACCTGTTCCAGAGCCTGCTAAGCGCTTCGGCCAAGGCCATCGGTTGCAGCAACGACAATCAGGCTTCGCTCAAAGTGGTCGCCGACCATATCCGGTCCTGCGGCTTCCTGATTGCCGATGGCGTGTTGCCGTCCAACGAAGGCCGCGGCTATGTGCTGCGCCGGATCATTCGTCGCGCTTGCCGTCACGGCAACAAGCTGGGCGCCAAGGGCAGTTTCTTCTATCAGATCGTTGCGGCCCTGGTGGCCGAAATGGGTGAGGCCTTCCCGGAACTCAAATCCCAGCAGGCGCACATCGAGCGTGTGCTCAAGGGTGAAGAAGAGCAGTTCGCCAAGACCCTGGAGCAGGGTTTGAAGATCCTCGAGCAGGATCTGGCCGAGCTCAAGGGCAACGTGGTACCGGGCGATGTCGTGTTCAAGCTGTACGACACCTACGGTTTCCCGATGGACCTGACGGGCGACATCGCCCGCGAACGCAACCTGACCCTCGACGAGGAAGGGTTCGAGCGCGAGATGGAAGCCCAGCGAGTGCGTGCGCGTTCCGCCAGCTCCTTCGGCATGGATTACAACAGCCTGGTCAAGGTAGACGTGGCCACCGAATTCACCGGCTACGCCGCCACTACCGGCTCTGCCAAGATCGTGGCTATCTATAAGGACGGGCAGTCGGTCGACATCCTGAGCGAAGGTCAGGAAGGGGTGATCGTACTGGACCAGACGCCGTTCTACGCCGAATCCGGCGGGCAGATCGGGGACAGCGGTTACCTGCAGGCCGGCAACTCGCGTTTCGATGTGCGTGACACCACCAAGACCGGTGGCGCGTTCCTGCACCACGGCGTATTGGCGTCGGGCAGCCTGATGATTGCCGCTCCGGTAGCGGCTCATGTCGATGCTGAGGTTCGTCACGCCACCTCGCTGAACCACTCGGCTACGCACTTGCTGCACGCCGCGTTGCGTCAGGTACTGGGTGAGCATGTTCAGCAGAAGGGCTCTTTGGTCGACAGTCAGCGCTTGCGCTTTGACTTCAGCCATTTCGAAGCCATCAAGCCTGAGCAGCTCAAGGCGCTGGAGGACATCGTTAACGCCGAGATCCGCAAGAACTCGCCGGTTGAAACCGAAGAAACCGACATCGAGACCGCCAAGCGCAAGGGTGCCATGGCGCTGTTCGGCGAGAAGTACGGCGACAGCGTGCGCGTGCTGAGCATGGGCGGCGATTTCTCCGTGGAGCTGTGCGGTGGTATCCACGCCAACCGGACCGGCGATATCGGTCTGCTGAAAATCATCAGCGAAGGTGGCGTGGCTTCCGGCGTGCGCCGCATCGAAGCGGTCACCGGCGCGGCGGCCCTGGCGTACCTCAACGCCGCCGAAGAACAACTCAAGGAAGCGGCGAGCCTGATCAAGGGCAGCCGTGACAACCTGATCGACAAGCTCTCGGCTGTGCTGGAGCGCAACCGTCTGCTGGAAAAGCAACTCGAGCAGTTGCAGGCCAAGGCTGCCAGCGCCGCGGGCGACGATCTGTCGGCCCAGGCCGTGGACGTCAAAGGCGTGAAAGTGCTGGCCGTGCGTCTTGACGGTCAGGATGGCAAAGCACTGCTGGCGCTGGTCGATCAACTGAAAAACAAACTCGGCCGCGCAGTGATCCTGCTCGGCAGTGTCCATGAGGAAAAGGTCGTTCTCGTCGCAGGCGTGACCAAAGACCTGACTGGCCAACTCAAAGCCGGTGATTTGATGAAGCAGGCCGCTGCGGCAGTGGGCGGCAAGGGCGGTGGTCGTCCGGACATGGCGCAAGGCGGCGGCACCGACGCCAGCGCCCTGGATGCGGCACTGGCCCAGACCGTTGCATTTGTAGAGCAGGGTATTTAAGGCAGCGTTCCGGGCGCGTGGTCTAGTCGCGGGCCCGGCCGCTGTTGAGTGATTATTGGGCGCCCTTCATGGGCAGAGGCGGCTTTGAAATGGCTTTGATCGTACAGAAATTTGGAGGCACCTCGGTCGGCACTGTCGAGAGAATCGAACAAGTCGCCGACAAGGTTAAGAAATTCCGTGAAGCGGGCGATGACCTGGTGGTTGTGTTGTCGGCAATGAGCGGCGAGACCAACCGTCTGATCGATCTGGCCAAGCAAATAAGCGGCGAGCAGCAACCGGTTCCGCGTGAACTGGACGTGATCGTTTCCACCGGCGAGCAGGTGACCATTGCCTTGCTGGCGATGGCGCTGATCAAGCGGGGTGTGCCGGCAGTGTCCTATACCGGCAATCAGGTTCGTATCCTGACGGACAGTGCGCACAATAAAGCGCGTATTCTGCAGATCGACGATCAGAAAATTCGCGGTGACCTGAAGGCCGGTCGCGTGGTGGTGGTCGCCGGTTTCCAGGGTGTGGACGAGCACGGCAACATCACCACCCTTGGCCGTGGCGGCTCCGATACCACGGGCGTGGCGCTGGCGGCGGCACTCAAGGCTGACGAATGCCAGATCTACACCGATGTGGATGGTGTCTACACCACCGACCCACGGGTGGTGCCTGTGGCTCAGCGCCTGGACAAGATCACCTTCGAAGAGATGCTGGAAATGGCCAGTCTCGGTTCCAAGGTGTTGCAGATCCGGGCCGTCGAATTCGCCGGCAAGTACAACGTTCCGCTGCGCGTTCTGCACAGCTTCAAAGAGGGTCCGGGCACCCTCATTACTATTGATGAAGAGGAATCCATGGAACAGCCGATCATTTCCGGCATCGCTTTCAACCGCGATGAAGCCAAGCTGACCATCCGTGGCGTGCCAGACACCCCCGGCGTGGCGTTCAAGATTCTCGGCCCGATCAGTGCCGCGAACATCGAAGTCGACATGATCGTGCAGAACGTCGCGCACGATAACACCACCGACTTCACCTTCACCGTGCACCGCAACGACTACCAGGCCGCGGAAGCTGTGCTGAAAAAGACGGCTGACGAGATTGGTGCCCGAGAAGTGGTGGGTGATACCAAGATCGCCAAGGTCTCGATCGTCGGTGTCGGCATGCGTTCTCACGCAGGCGTGGCCAGCCGTATGTTCGAATCCCTGGCCAAGGAAAGCATCAACATCCAGATGATCTCTACTTCGGAAATCAAGGTTTCCGTGGTCATCGAAGAGAAGTACCTGGAGCTGGCCGTGCGCGCCCTGCACACGGCTTTCGAACTCGACGCTGCTGCCCGACAGGGCGAGTAAGGCGTTGTCTTGGGGGCGCGGTTTACCGCGCCCTTTGTTTTTCTGAAAGGCGCGCTCCAAAACTGTTCTTTTGCTCGCGCTGGTCAATACTAGGCTTGTAGGCTGCGACCGTTTCGGTTGTAGGGCCTACGCCTTTTTTTTGCAGACTGTTGTCCCTGAACTGAATTGCGTGAGGAGAAAGGTATGTTGATTCTGACTCGTCGGTGCGCAGAGAGCCTGATTATTGGCGATGGCGAAATCACCGTGACCGTGCTCGGCGTCAAAGGAAATCAAGTGCGTATTGGCGTCAACGCCCCGAAAGAGGTCGCGGTGCACCGAGAGGAAATTTACCTGCGTATCAAGAAAGAGAAGGACGACGAACCAAGCCATTAATTTTTATCGTTTTTTATGTTTGCAAACGGGGATGAAGGTGGTTAATATACGCCCCGTGTTGCGGAGAGCTGGCCGAGTGGCCGAAGGCGCTCCCCTGCTAAGGGAGTACACCTCAAAAGGGTGTCGGGGGTTCGAATCCCCCGTTCTCCGCCATTATTTATTTAGTGCGACGTAATCTGGCTTTATCGGTAAGTTGTTGTAATTACTGAAAAAAAGCGCTTTACAAAAAGATTCGGCGACCTATAATGCGCGGCAACAAATGCACTCGTAGCTCAGCTGGATAGAGTACTCGGCTACGAACCGAGCGGTCACAGGTTCGAATCCTGTCGAGTGCACCATTTAAGAGTTGTTTGCAGTGATGCAAATAACTTGGCTTCAACCAGTTGTGATCTGGTATAAAACCACAATCTGCACTCGTAGCTCAGCTGGATAGAGTACTCGGCTACGAACCGAGCGGTCACAGGTTCGAATCCTGTCGAGTGCACCAAACACCAAAAAGCCCGCGTTTAACGCGGGCTTTTTGCTGTCTACGATTTGCCTTTTACACACCCCTTCTCATCGAACACGATCTCTGCGCTGCGACCTTTTTTCGCTTTGTAGGTATATCGGGTGCTGGAGTTCCTGATTTTGACCGAGTCGGGTCTGCCCAGAGCGCTTTCCACGTCCTGCTGGCTCATGCCGCTCACGATTCGCCTGTTTATGATCGCTTCGCGGCGTTGCCTAGGGTTGAGCAGATTCGTGCAGTTGTCTTCAAGCTGACCGACAACAGTCGGTTCCTTGCGGTTGGTTTTGTTGCCAGATGTTTGCCGAACCTCCGCTTCGGGCAGCAGGGTTTCTGTCAGCGGCTGGATCGTCCCTGGGCTGGTCGGATGGACCTGCTGAAGTGACAAGGTTTCTCCTGGTCGGCAACTCAGGGTGGTGAAGGTTACGTGCCCAGCGGTACTTTCGCAGCGATGCACGCTTTGCCCGGCAGCTCCCAAGGGCAGGCAGGGCAGGGCAGCGAGTAAAAACAGGTAATGACTGACGGGCATCCTGACGTCCTCCTTGACGGTGAAGAACAGAAGGGTAGTCGCTACATTTTTACCAGGGCGTGTGTTTTCTTTTCAGGATAAGTCGTCGTAGGCATAGAGGTTCAATCTGCGTTCAGGTATGTCTCGCAAGCGCTTGTTCTTGCCATGATTTTTTAACGTTTTAAAGCGTCAAGCGGTGTATGATTGCGCCCGTCAGCCCCGCCGGGGCTTGTGGAATATCCCATGGACTTACCCAGTAGTTACTCAATATCCCGTTTCACCAATCATGAACTGACTGATTGATCCTTCCGGCGTGCTCCACTGCTGGGAGTGGAGTTCGCCTATGACCGAAATAGAAGTAAAGAAAACGCAGGAAAGCCTTCAGGATCGCCTTGCTCAAGTCGTTGAGCTGCTGCATCGCCAGCGGGTGGTCGAAGACCTGACACATCGCCAGGAAGGCCCGCATCACGACCTGGTCGAGAACCTGGTCCACCGGCAGAATCTCGTCGAGCTGCAACGCAAGCTCGATGACCTGCACTCCGCCGACGTCGCCTACATCCTTGAAGCCTTGCCGCTGGAAGAGCGTCTGACGGTCTGGCAGTTGGTCCAGGCGGATCGTGACGGTGACATCCTGCTTGAAGTGTCCGACTCGGTTCGTGAAACCCTGATCGCTGACATGGATGATCACGAACTGCTGGCGGCGGCCAAGGAAATGGACGCCGACGAACTCGCTGACCTTGCGCCCGAATTGCCACGGGACGTTATCCACGAACTGATGGAAACCCTCGACGGCCAACAGCGCGAGCGCGTGCGTTCGGCGTTGTCCTATGACGAGGAGCAGGTCGGTGCGCTGATGGACTTCGAGATGGTGACCATCCGTGAGGATGTCAGTCTTGAAGTGGTATTGCGTTACCTGCGCCGCCTCAAGGAGCTGCCGGGACATACCGACAAGCTCTTTGTAGTCGATTACGACGGTGTGCTTAAGGGCGTGCTGCCTATCAAGCGATTGCTCGTCAATGATCCGGAAAAGCAGGTGGCCGAGGTCATGGCCAGCGATCCGGTGAGTTTTCATCCGGATGAAGATGCCTACGATGCGGCCCAGGCGTTCGAACGTTACGATTTGATTTCTGCACCCGTTGTCGACAAGAACGGCAAGTTGATCGGCCGTCTGACTATCGACGAAATGGTCGACCTGATTCGTGAGGAGAGCGAAAGCGAAGTCCTCAACATGGCCGGTCTACGCGAAGAGGAAGACATCTTCGCCTCGGTCTGGAAGTCCCTGCGTAACCGTTGGGCCTGGTTGGCGGTCAATTTGATCACGGCTTTTATCGCCTCCCGGGTCATCGGTCTGTTCGAAGGCTCTATCGAAAAACTGGTGGCCCTTGCGGCGTTGATGCCTATCGTTGCGGGGATTGGCGGCAACTCCGGCAACCAGACGATTACCATGATCGTCCGCGCCATGGCGTTGGACCAGGTCAGTACCGGCAATACCTCGCGACTGATGCGCAAGGAACTGGCCGTGGGCTTGATCAACGGTCTGGTTTGGGGTGGGGTGATCGGCGTGGTGGCGTATCTGCTGTATGGCAGTTGGTCGCTGGGTGTGGTGATGACCGCCGCGATGACGCTCAACTTGTTGTTGGCGGCCTTGATGGGGGTATTGATTCCCATGACCCTGGCTCGATTGGGGCGTGACCCCGCCATGGGGGCCAGCGTGATGATTACCGCCATGACCGACAGTGGCGGGTTCTTCATTTTCCTGGGGTTGGCAACGATTTTCCTGCTCTGATTCGCGCATCAATAAAGCCCGCCAATTTGGCGGGCTTTTTCGTGGGCGTCAGAAATCTCAGTCACCAAATTCCAGGCAAAAAAAAGCCAGCACAAGGCTGGCTTTAACATTTTGGGGGCGATCAGGACGCGTCTGCGGCCATTTCTGCGTCATGGGCAATCAGCGAAACGAGGGCGTTTTGCTGGCGATGAGAGAGTTGTCGGAAGCGTTGAAGCAGCTCGCGTTCGTGCAGTGACAGCTCTGGGCTGTCCAGCCGCATGCTCAGCTCTTCACCCAACGCACCTTCCTGAATAAGGCTTTGCTCAAGGCGCGCGATGATTTCGGAGTTCATGCTGCGGTGATGATTGCGAGCCACCTCGGCAATGCGTTCCCGCATTCCGTCTGGCAGACGTACGACGAACTTGTCAGCCGTACGGCTGGAATAAATTGCCTGTTTCATTGGGCGCATATTTATTTAACCGGTTAGTTCAGGGGAGCGGTTCTCGGGATTGGCCGCAGGATGTCGATAGGACAAGCCCCTTAGCCAAATGTTCAACCTGAATTGTTAAGAGGCCCGCATCATGCCTCAAAATTGCCAGATCATTGGCGCCAATTCTGTGACAAATATTGATCCGCGTAAAGGCGTTATGCCAGTACCCTTCATCAAAAATGCGGACTGGTTTGAAAAATTCCCAGGTTCGCATCTTGTGACCACTGCATCGTGTCTATGTGCCATACCGTCTGGCGGATAAGCGCAGAAGGGGGCAGAGGCGTGTGCTGTCCTTGTATTGTACAGGATAGTGGCAATTTGCCGATTTACTAGAATGAGCAGGGTGGGCCAGATAAGCGGCAGCCCGGTCCGGGATTTTCAATGGGGGCTTGGTGAGCGGTACATCTGTCTACACTTAAAAAGCCATGGACGACATGACAAACGCCAGGCTGACCGTTAACATGCACGCCGTCCAACGCACCGCGTTTCTCGTGGTCGACTTGTGTCTCAGTAGCTCAATTGGATAGAGCATCCCCCTCCTAAGGGGAAGGTTGGCAGTTCGAACCTGCCCTGGGACACCACCTTCCAATCAATTCCATTTCCTCAAAGCTGTGACTGCGTCCCCATTTTTCTACGAATCTGTATCGACTCATTCGGGCGCGTGAAACTTATCCCCCCCTTTGCTATCTGAGCGTCTCGGTACGTTGTAGGACTTTTCCTTCGCTACGAGCGGACACGTACCTCTTTATTTATCTGAGTCGGTGCCACTGCCATCCCTGGCGGTCTGACCCACCGTGTCTTTGATTCAGGCCACAAGGATGTGACATGCACCCAGCCGCACCCAGCCGAACGCGTAAACCGAGCAGCGCTCGCCTTCTTGTCGACGGGACCCGTTCATTTCCACAGAACGCCATGCGCTTCGCGCTTCTTTTAGTAGCCGCGTGGACGGTGACGGCTGGAGGCGTTGCACAGGCGGCCGGGCCTGAAGAGGAGTTGCTGCGCCAGCGTGAGCGCGAGCGCGTTCTGCGTGACCAATTGGAGTCTCGGCCGGACGTACGCCTTCAGGCGGCGCCGGTGACCGAGGGTGCCGAACGGTTGCCGGACAAGGAAAGCCCTTGTTTTGCCATCAACGATATCCGCCTGATCGGTGAGGCGTCGGAGCAATTTCAGTGGGTGCTGCGCGCCGCCAACCCCAAGCATGACCCGGCCATAGGCCGTTGTCTGGGCGGCGCCGGGATCAACCTGACGATGAAACGCATGCAGAATGCGATCATCGAAGCCGGTTACGTCACGACTCGCGTGCTTGCTGAAGCCCAGGATCTGAACAGTGGGATTCTGGTACTGACTCTGGTGCCGGGGCGCATTCGCGAGATTCGTTTCGACGAGGGCACCAGCTCCCGCGCCAATGCCTGGAATGCGATGCCCGCCAATCCCGGTGATCTGCTCAACCTGCGCGATATCGAACAGGCGCTGGAGAACTTCAAACGCGTACCCACCGCCGAGGCCGACATCCAGATTGCGCCTGCCCGCGCTGCCGACGCCAAGCCCGGTGAAAGCGACGTAGTGATCGCTTGGAGTCAACGGTTTCCGGCTCGCGTGAGCTTGTCGGTGGACAACTCCGGCAGCAAGACCACCGGTAAATACCAAGGCAACGTCTCGTTGTCCCTCGACAATCTGCTGTCGCTTAACGACCTGTTCTACGCCAGCGTCAACCATGACCTGGGCGGTGGCGAGTCCGGTCAGCGCGGCTCCGATGGCAGCACCCTGCATTACTCGCTGCCGTTCGGTTATTGGCAGCTGGGTTTTACCAGCAGTGAATACGATTACGAACAGTCTGTCGCCGGCGCCACCCAGACCTATCAGTACCGTGGCGAGAGTCGCAACAACGAGGTGCGCCTTTCACGTCTGCTTTACCGCGATGCCGTTCGCAAGACCTCGGCCTGGGGCAGCCTGTGGACGCGTTCGTCGGAGAACTTCATCGACGACACCGAAATCGGCAACCAGAAACGACGCATGGCCGGTTGGCAGTTCGGCCTGAACCATCGCGAGTTCATCGGTGCTTCGATCCTCGATTTGGGCGCCGCCTATCGTCGCGGCACCGGTGCTCATGACTCGCTCAAAGCGCCCGAGGAAGATTTTGATGCCGGCACTTCACGCTCGCAGATCATCACCGCCGACGCGCAATTACAGGTGCCGTTCGTGGTGGGCAAGCAGCGTCTGCGCTACATCGGCGGCTGGCGTGCGCAGTGGAATCGTACACCCCTGGTGCCCCAGGACCGTTTCTCGATCGGGGGGCGCTACAGCGTGCGCGGTTTCGATGGTGAAAACATTCTTTCCGCCGACCGTGGCTGGACCTTGCGCAATGAAGTCGGCCTGTCTTTGGGCCAGACCGGCCAAGAGCTCTACACCGGTATCGATTATGGCGAAGTCAGCGGCCAGGCCAGTGAGTTCCTGATCGGCCAGCGTCTGGCGGGTGCCGTGGTGGGCATACGTGGCGGCTACAAAGGCCTGTCTTATGACTGGTCGCTGGGCACGCCGCTGAAGAAACCCGATGGCTTCGAAACGGCAAACGTGACCAGTGCCTTCAGTGTTATCTGGTCATTCTGAGGTGAATCCATGCAGTTCGAAACGCTAGACATTATTGCCCCCGGCCTGATCGACGAACCCTGGAATGAAGCCGCCGTGTTGGGCTCCGCCACGTGGCTGTGGATGCACTCCAAAGCCCATCGCGATGCACCACTGCATAGCCTGCCGACGCTGTTGTTGCCCGCTCTCAAGCATCGTCAGTTCGTGCTTGGCAGTGAGCACGGTAAGCCCGTGTTCTACCTGTCCTGGCTCAACTTCGACGAGGCCGCCGAGCGACGTTATTTGCAGCAGTCGCCGCTGGCCCTGACTGAAGCCGACTGGAACTGTGGCGAGCGCCTCTGGTTCAACGACTGGGTTGCGCCTTTTGGCCACACGGCGGCATTGAGCCGGTTGCTACAGCGCCACCTGTTCACCAATCGTTGCGCCCGTGCCCTCTATCACCGCGGCGACGAGCGCGGCCTGCGGGTCAAGACATTCCAAGGGATCGGCGTCATCCCTGAACAGGCCAAGGCCTGGTTTGCCGCTCATCCGCTGGCAACTGCACCGTAACCCCAACCTCTGGACTTGCGGACAGTCACCGCAAATGGAATTGCAATGAACAGACATTTGTACCGAATCGTTTTCAACAGGGCCCGCGGACTGCTGATGGTGGTGGCGGAAAATGTCACGGGCCAGGTCAAGGCACCGGGAACCCGTTCCGGCCAGATCGCCGGTGCGCCGCAGTGCACGGCGACGCTCGGGGCATTGCGCTTTGCGCTGATGGCAGCGATCGGGCTGGTGTCCTTGAGCGTAGCGCCGGTCTGGGCCGGCACCATCGTCGCCGACCCCGGTGCTCCGGCCGGTCAACGCCCTATGGTGATCGAAAGCGCCAACGGCACCCCGCAGGTGAACATCCGTGCGCCCAGCGCCGCCGGTGTTTCGCGTAACACCTACAAGCAGTTCGACGTCGACAACCGTGGCGTGATCCTCAACAACGCTGCAGCCAACAGTCAGACGAAGCTGGGCGGCTGGATTGAAGGCAATCCCATGTTGGGCAATGGTGGTGCACGTGTGATCCTCAACGAGGTCAACGCCAGCAATCCCAGTCAGTTACGTGGCTACGTCGAAGTCGCCGGCCAACGCGCCGAAGTGGTGATCGCCAACCCGTCCGGTATCACCTGCAACGGTTGCGGCTTTATCAACGCCGACCGGGCCACCCTCAGCACCGGTCGGGCGCAGTTGGAGAACGGTCGCATCACCGGTTACACCGTGCAGGGCGGCACCATCAATATCGAAGGCAAAGGCCTGGATGCCCGCGAGACCGACTACACGGACCTGATTGCTCGCTCGGTGCAGGTCAACGCCGGGGTGTGGGCCAACGACTTGAAGGTCACCGCCGGACGTAATCAGGTCAATGCCGACAACACCCAGGCCACGCCGCTGCCAGGCACCGAGGAAGACAAACCCACCGTTGCCATCGACGTTGCCAAGCTCGGCGGCATGTACGCCGGGAAAATCATGCTGGTGGGCACCGAATCCGGTGTCGGTGTGCGCAACGCCGGGCAGATCGGCGCCATGGCTGGCGAGGTGGTGATCAGCGCCGACGGAAAGTTGCAAAACCAGGGCGCGATCAGCAGCGCAGCGGCGACCCAAATCACTGCCGGCAGTGTTGAAAACAGTGGCACGCTCTACGCCAAGGGCGACTTGGGCCTCGATAGCGTCGGTGACATCGACAACAGCGGCACCGTTGCCAGCCAGACCCACACGACGCTGACCGCCAAGAACATTCGCAGCACCACGGCCTCGAGCCTGGCAGCGGGCGTCGATGCGGACGGCAAGCTGGGCAGCAGCGGCAACCTCACGCTCAAGGCTTCCACGATCAAGGCGCAAGGTCAGAACGTCGCCGCTGGCGATGTGAGCGTCGAGGCTGCTGATCTGGACCTGAGCAGCAGCCAGACCCGAGGTCGCAATGTCACCCTGACCGCCAGCGGCGGCGACGCCAACCTCAGCGGCAGTCAAGTCGATGCGAGCCAGGTGTTGACCGCCAAAGCGACCAAGACCCTGCGCACCGATGCGGCCAAGGTCAACGCCGGTAATCTGCAATTGAGCGCCCGCGATGTTTCCAATGTCGGCGGTGAGCTGGTGCAGACCGGCACCGCCGACACGTCGATCAAGGCCGCCGCCACGCTCGACAACAGTCGTGGGCGAATCGCTTCCAATGCCGGGAACCTGAAGCTTGAAGCCAATCGCCTCGACAACAGCAACGGCAAGGTCGAGCACGCCGGCAAAGGCATCCTGGACATCCAGGCCGACCAGTTGGCCGGCAGCAAAGGCACTTTAGCGAGTAATGGCAAGCTGAGCGTCAAGGCCCGCGAGGCGGTGGTCGATGATGGCCTGACCCAAGGCCAACAGATCACGCTCGACACCACGACCTTGTCCAACCAACGCGGACGCATTATCCAGACCGGCACGCAGCCCTTACAGGTCACTGCCCGTGAACGTTTCGACAATCAGGCCGGGCAAGTCAGCGCTCCCGCGGCGGTGGTCCTGAAGGTCGGTACGTTGAACAACCAGGGCGGCAAAGTCCTCGCCACCAATAACGGTGCCTTGACCGTCACGGCTGACAACGAGATCAACAACGGCGGTGGGACGCTGGCCGCCGGCGGTGCGACAAAGGTCAGCGGCGAGGCGCTGGATAACACCCAAGGCACGGTGAGTGCCGGCGGTGAGCTGCACGCCGAGTTCGACCGCTTGAACAATATCGGCGGCACGCTCGCTGCTACCCAGCGCATGGAGATTATCGCTGGGCAGTTGAACAACACCAATGGCGTGCTGGGCTCGGTGAAGTCCGGCTTGCTGGTCAGTGTCTCGGCCGATGCATTGAACAACAGCGGCGGGCGCCTTGAAGCGCTGGGCGATATCGAGCTGTCGGCCCAGGGCCTGAATAACCAGGGCGGGGTCATCAGTGGCCAGGCCCTGGACCTGGACAGCCACGGTCTGCTGATGGACAACAGCCAGGGCACGCTCAATGCCGGTGCGACACTCGACCTGCGCAGTGGTGAGCTGCGCAACGCGGCGGGCCTGATCCAGGCCAAGGGCAAGCTGTTCATCGACACCGGCAGCCAGGCGCTGAACAACATTCAATCGGGCACCACCCAAGGCATCAGTGGGCAGGGTGACGTGCAGATCCACACTGCCAACTTCAACAACAGTAGCGGCTTCCTCGGGGCCAAGGGCGCTCTGGTTCTGAAGACCACCGACCTGGGCAACAGCAGCGGTGGCCAGATCATTGGTGAGAAAACCGTAAGCGTCGAAGGCGCCCGGCTGGATAACCGTGGCGGCCAGCTCCAAGGCCTCGGCGATGTCGACCTGATACTGGCTGATACGCTCAATAATCAGGGCGGATTGATACGCAGCGCGGGAACACTGAAGGTGAGCGCCAACGTGCTTGATAACAGTGCCACCCAAGGCGTCAATCAGGGCCTTGAAGGTCGTGCCATCAGCCTGGCAGTCGACACCTTCGGCAACCAGAGCGGTGCTGTGCGCGCCGACCAAGGCCTGTCCATTGGCGTCAGCCAGACGCTGGACAACCAGAGTGGACTGATCTCGTCAGGGGCCGGCCTGACCATCACTGATCGCGACCCGACGCAACGGCGCCAGGCGGTGCACAACCTCGACGGTACCTTGCTTGCTGGCAGTCTGTTATCCCTCAACGCGGCCTATTACAGCGGTTCCGGCCGCGCCCTGAGCCTTGGCGACCTGACGTTCAGCCTGCAAAGTGGCTTGGACCTGAGTGGACAGATCCAGGCCAATAACAAGATCGACCTGAGCACCGAGGGCGCTTTCAACAACAGCGGAAAACTGTTGGCAGGCAATCTCCTGCTGGTGCGCTCGCAGACGCTGGACAACGCCGCCAACGGCGAGATCAACGCCGGTCAGGTTCGCCTGATCGTCAACGACAGCCTGACCAACCGAGGCCTGATCGACGG
Source organism: Pseudomonas sp. NFACC45 (assembly GCF_900113505.1). Classification (NCBI taxonomy): domain Bacteria; kingdom Pseudomonadati; phylum Pseudomonadota; class Gammaproteobacteria; order Pseudomonadales; family Pseudomonadaceae; genus Pseudomonas; species Pseudomonas sp. NFACC45. The sequence goes on along the minus strand of NZ_FOPO01000009.1, from coordinate 102,924 downwards.
TCAGCAAGTGCGTGTGCAAGCGCTGTCGCTCAACAACCTGGGCACCGGGCGTCTGTACGGTGATCGATTGGCGATCGCCACCTCGGCACTGAGCAACCGCGATGAGAACGGACTCGCCGCGACTATCGCCGCCCGCGAGTCGCTCGACATCGGCGCTGGCACCCTGGACAACCGCGAACAGGCGCTGATCTTCAGCGCCGGCAACCTGGCCATCGGCGGTGCGCTGGACGCCAACGACAAAGCCCAGAATCGCGCTCAGTTGCTGACCAACGCCAGTGCGACCATCGAGGCCCTCGGCGACCTGTCGCTGAACGTGCAGAGTGTGCGCAACACCAACGAACACTTCAGTACCCAGGAGGTGGAGGTCAGCCGCACCGCCCTGCAAGAGTTCCAGCTCACCGGTTCGTCGAACCGCTATCAGGGCGATCAGATCTCCTTGAGCCACGACGAGGTTCTTTACCTGAACACCCCGGAGGGGCGGCGGGACAACTGGAACCGCTACGACTACACCCGCGTGGTGCGCGAAACCCAGATCGCCACCTCGGCGCCGGCACAGATCCTGTCTGGCGGGACGATGCAGATCAGTGCAGATGATGTGCTCAACGACAAGAGCCGGATCATTGCCGGTGGACTGTTGCAGGCCGACATCGTCAGCCTGACCAACACCGAATTGTCCGGCCAGCGCACCACTTCCGACAGCGGCACCGCCAGCCACTTCTTTCGCATGCAGCGCAAGGGCCGCGACAGGCAGGGAACCACCGTCACGGCCTACACGCCAGCACCTTTGATTCAGGACATCTCCCTGCAGCCCACCGTGTTTGCCCAGAATACCGCCGGCAACGGAAGCGGCACCCAGATCAGCGCCCGCGCGACTCAGAGTGTCAGTGATCAAATCACTGGCACGGGGGCAGTCAGCGCCCCGGTCGGCAGAACCCATCAAGTGGCGCCCATCGTTCAGGTCGCCGCGCAAACCACACTGAACACCAAAGGCGTCGCCGAGCAGATTCGCAGCGGTGGGCCGTCCCTTGAACTGCCGAACAACAGCCTGTTCAACACCACGCCTCAGAACAGCAACGGCTACCTGATCGAAACCGACCCGCGTTTCGCCAGCTATCGCACCTGGTTGTCTTCGGACTACATGCTGCAACGCCTGCAAGTCGACCCGGCACTGACCCAGCAACGTTTGGGGGACGGGTTCTACGAGCAGAAGCTGATTCGTGAACAGATCGCGCAACTCACCGGTCGCCGCTTCCTCGATGGCTACGCCAATGACGAAATGCAGTACCGGGCGCTGATCGACAACGCCGTCACCGTCGCCAGCCAGTGGCAATTGGTCCCCGGTGTGGCCCTGACCTCCGAGCAGATGGCGCAGTTGACCAGCGACATCGTCTGGCTGGTGCAAAAGCAGGTCACCCTCGCCAACGGTGAAACCCGCAACGTGCTGGTGCCGCAAGTGTACGTACGGGTTCAGGAAGGCGACCTCAATGGCTCCGGTGCTCTGATTGCCGGGCAACAACTGAACCTGAACATCGCCGGCGACCTGATCAACAGCGGCAGCCTGGCCGGGCGCAGCGTCATGGCGATCACGGCGCAGAACATCGAAAACCTCGGTGGCCGGATCCAGGCCGACAAGGCCTCGCTCACTGCACGGGAAAACCTCAACAACCTCGGCGGCCTGATCGGTGCCGTGGACAGCCTGTCGCTCAAGGCCGGGCAAGACATCAACGTCGTCTCCAGCACTCGAGACAGCAGCAGTGATCAAGGCACCCGCACCAACCTGTCACGGGTGGCCGGGCTGTTTGTCAGCGGCGCCCAGGGCACGATGGGCGTCAGTGCCGGCAAGGACCTGAACCTCACCGGCGCCCAAGTCGTCAACGCCGGCAAGGGCGGCAGCACATCGCTGGAGGCGGGCAATAACATCAATCTTGCCACCGTTGGCGAGGCCCATCAGCAGTCGTTGACTTGGGACAGCAGCAACTGGCGCAAGGACGAAAGCCGGACCGAAGCGGGTTCGCTGGTACAGGGGCAGGGCGACGTGCGTCTGAGCGCGGGCCAGGACCTCAACACGCGGGCTGCTCGCGTGACCAGCGAGCAAGGAGCGGTGTTTGCCGAGGCCAAGCGTGACGTCAACCTGAGCACTGGCCAGAACTACCAATTTGCCGACGAAGCGCACAAGGTCAAAGGCAGCAGCGGGTGGCTCTCCAGCAAAACCACCACGACCCGCGACACTGTCAGTCAGACCCAGGCCGAAGGCACCACCCTGAGTGGCGAGCAGACCTATGTACAGGCCGGTCGCGACATCAATCTGAAGGGCAGCAATGTAGTGTCCACCAGCCAGACCGTTCTGGTGGCGGACAACAACGTCAACATTGAAGCGGCCACCGACAGCAGCAACGAACGCCACGACAAGTCGGTGAAGAAAAGCGGTCTGTTCAGCGGCGGTGGCATCGCCGTCACCATGGGCAGCCAGCAACAAAGCGTCAAAGACCTCACCACGCAACACACGGCGGTGGCGAGCACCGTCGGCTCGACCACTGGCGATGTACTGATCGAAGCCGGCAAGGGCTATCGTCAGGTCGGCAGCCAGGTATCGGCCCCGCAAGGCAACATCGACGTCACGGCGCAGACCCTCGACATCGTCGAAGCGCGCAACACCAGTCAGCGCGAACGTGAAACGCTGTTCAAACAGACCGGGTTCACCCTGACCGTGACCAACCCGGTGATCAGCGCCATCCAGACCAACCAGCAGATGAAACAGGCGTCGGAAAAAACCGACGACGGGCGCATGAAAGCGCTGGCCGCTGCCACCGCCGTGCTGGCAACCCACAACGCCGCCACCGCCGTGGCGATGGATCCCGGCGCTGCGGGCGGTATCAACATCAGCCTGTCGCTGGGCACCAAGAAGAACGAAAGCACGACCACCTATGTCAGCGACAGCGCCGCCAGTTCGACCATGCTCGCCGGTAACGACATCCGCCTGCGGGCCACGGGGGCCGGCGCCGCCAGTGACATCACCATACAAGGCAGCGATATCAAGGCCGGACGCAACGCCAGCCTGCTGGCAGACGGTGACATCAATCTGCTTGCGGCGCGCAACACGGACAAACAGGACACCGACAGCAAAGGCACCAGCGCCAGCATCGGTATCGGCTTCTCCATTGGCGCTCGTAACGGCTTCACGCTGGACCTGGGCGCGTCCGGCAGCCGTGGCCAGGCGGACGGCGATGGACTCACCCACACCAACACCCACGTCGAGGCGGGTAACCAGTTGCTGTTGTCATCCGGCGGCGACACTAATCTCAAAGGCGCGGTGGCCAGCGGAAAACAAGTGTTGGCCGATATCGGCGGCGACCTGAACATCGAAAGCCTGCAAGACACCAACACCTACGAGGTCGATGAACAGAGCCTGGGCGTTGGCATCAGCCTGTGCATTCCGCCGTTCTGCTATGGTCTGAGTACGATCAGTGGCGCCAGCGGCAGCTTCGGCGCCACGGATATCGACTCCAACTACGCCAGCGTCACCGAGCAATCGGGCATCAAGGCCGGGGACGATGGTTTCGATATTCGTGTCGGTGGCAACACCGACCTGGTCGGCGGCGTCATCGCCAGCAGCGACAAGGCCGTGCAGGACGGCAAAAATCGCCTGGTCACCGCCAGCCTCACCAGCCGCGACATCAAGAACAAAGCCGAGTACGACGCCAGCACTGTCAGCGTCGGCGGCGGTTATCGGGAAGTCGGCAAGGACCAGCAGGGCAACGCCCAGACCGGCGCTCAGCAAACCCCAGGCACCGACCTGCCGAAGAATGAAAATGAGTTCGGCGCCACGATGCCGATCGCCATCAGCGCCAGCGATGACGCCAGCAGCGTCACCCGCAGCGGCATCAGTGGTGGCACGATTGTCATCAGCAACGACGCCGAGCAACAGAAACGCACCGGCCAGAATGGCGAACAAACCGTCGCCAGCCTCAACCGCGACGTGTCCAGCGACCGTGACACCAGCAACGCGCTCAAGCCGATTTTCGACGAAGACGAAATCCGTGCCGGTTTCGAGATCGTAGGGGCGTTCGCCAATGAAGCCAGCACCTTGCTCGCCAACAAGGCCAAGGAAGTCGACCGCAAGCGCCAACAGGCCGAGGAGGCCGAGACCAAGGCGCTGGATCCCAAGGCCCCACTGACCGACACCGAACGCCTGGCGCTGCTCAACAGCTCCCGGCAGTTGAAGGCGCAAGCCCGAGACATCGCCGACAACTGGGGCGCGGGCGGTACCTACCGCCAGATCACCACCGCGCTGGTGGGCGCGGCCAGCGGCAACATCAGCGGCAGCAACGGCGCCTTCGTTCAGGGGCTGGTGGTCAATTACGTGCAACAGCGGGGCGCCGGCTACATCGGCGATCTCGTCGCAGACGGCAAACTCACCGAAGGCTCGCCACTGCACGCCGCCCTGCACGGCATCGTCGCCTGCGCAGGTGCCGCCGCCAGCAGCCAGAGCTGCGGCAGCGGTGCGGCAGGCGCGGCGGCGTCGAGCCTGCTCACCGGCCTGTTCTCCGAAGCCAGCCCCGATGAAAGCGAAGCCCAGCGCGAAGCCAAGCGTAACCTGATTGTCAGCATCGTCACTGGGCTGGCGGCCAACAGCGCTTCAGTGGACGCCACCACCGCCAACACCGCAGCGGGCGCAGCGGTGGACAACAACTGGCTGGCGACTCAGCAATTGGTTCAGGCGGAGAAGGAGTACAGCGAGGCTGATCTGGTGGGCAAAACTAAGGTGGTTGCCAAGTGGGCGTACATCTACCAAAAACAAGAAGTCCTGACCCGATTCGGCATCGGCAAGGGCCTGGCGCAGGCGGGTTGGAGCGACGTTGAAGGGTTGGCGCAATTCCTCCTTAATCCGGTTGAAGGGATCAAAGGTATCAAAGCATTGATCGACGACCCCGAGGCCCGCCAGAAACTAGGCGACAACCTGATCAATGACGCCAACGCCAAAATCGTGCGCATTCAAGACGCCTTGGAACACGGCGGCGACGACCGTGCCGTGCAACTGGGCCAGGATATTGGCGAATTGGTCTGGCAAGTCGGCACCATCGTCACGGGCGTGGGGACGGCGGCCAAGGGCGGCGTGACCCTGGCGAAAGCCGGGATCAAGGTGGGGGCCGAAGGGCTTGAAAAGATGGCCGATATGGCCAAAATTGCCAAAGCTGAAGCGTCGGCTGGTAAGCCGATGAACTGGAGCAGTGTAGAGGGGGCGTATAGCGGAAAGCTTGAGGGGGGGTATGGCCCTGGCACGACCACTTTTAATGGGAAGGTTGTTGAGAATCCTGGGGAGTACAGTGTTGGAGGAAAAGGCGCAGGTCCAACTCTAGAGCGAGGTCTTGCCTATGACAACCCATCGAGCCTTATCCAAAATCGTGTAAGTGAAATTCAGTCACAAATACCTGCGAACTCTCAAGGTCGAATAACTATGGGGGTTGCTGTGGTAGAGGATGCGAATGGTGTTCGCTCTGTTCTAATCAGTACAAGTGAACCTCGTGGCTATCTTCGTCCTGGAGTGAGCTTGCAAGAAGGTGAAAAAATAGTTGTTGGAACTGGTCACGCAGAAGCAGATATTGTCAATTATGCCAACGCTAACGGACTAAAAGTTGTTGATATTGGTGCCACGCGGCCTGTCTGTGTATCATGTCAGAATGTGATTGAGCCGACAGGGGCCAATGTGTCAACACCATTAAAACCACCGCCAAAGGTTAAGCAATGATTATGCGTTTAGAGATGGTTGAGAAAAACCTTGTCGAAAAGCTAAAAGTCGCCAGTGAAGAGCAGCGACGAAATGCGGTAAAAGTAGCCTGTGAGCTTGCTTTTCAGGCCTGTCCAGTAGACGTGCCTATTGTTGTTGAATCCCTTAGGGAACTATGTCTTGGTAATAAGCTTACGACTGAACAGGTTTCTGGGCTAGATGATTTGGCTGCGCAGTTAGACGAGCGGTATTTTGACTTGCAAGACAGTATGGAAGAGGGGCAGAACTTAGATGTAAGAGTCCTTCAGATATTTAGCCAGGCACGCGCTGTATCGGCGCTGTCCTTAGCCGGTGGAGATGATTCGCTTATGGCAGCGGCTGAAGCAATATATGAGGCATCATCAGCGGTTGATGATGGGGCTAATATTTTTAAATCCGTACTTTCGGTCTTGCCAGAGTCTTAATTGGTAGATGTTTTTACTTTGGCTGATACCCGGCGCACGTTTGTTTCGGTACTGTCAGTATTGCTGCGCTCTACATATACCATTTTTGTTATCTGCGGGAAAAGGGACCAGGAAAAGGGGGCAGATGTATTTGATTGCTTTGGTCTTAAATAAATCTGTCCTCTTCGTCTCTCTTTTCTGGGAGGTATCTGATGCGTAACGATAGCGATATTTATAATGATATTGTCGCGATTTTATTCGATGTCGCTCCAAAGGGGGCGTGTAAGGTTGTGATGCGCGCGCAGTTAGCGCAGGAGTTGGACAGCTGCGAGTATGAATATGACTTCGTGGATGAGCAAGGTAACGTGTCCTGGTTTACTGCTGGAGGGCGTGCAAATACGGATATTTTGAAGCTGTTGGTGGAACTCCGACATTGGTATTTTCAGAATAAGCTAACGGCAGGTATGTCTGTTTGGAGTGGCTGTGAAGTGACAATTGACTTGGTTGAGGGGGAAATTGGGATTGAGTTTGTATATCCGCAATGAAGACGACTTCTGTACGGAAAGTTGTGAGTCTTAAGTTTTTAGGAGGGGTAGGTCATAATAGGAAAAGTTGAATTTATTGTTTAGGTAAAGAGAGGGAAGTATTTAATTGCTTGGTTTCTAATTATATTTTTCCTCTTTTTGCCAGGTTGTTGGGGGGTGTTAAATGATTCGGGCTCCACTGGGAGACTCCCGTTATTGGTCGGAATGGGTGGAGTATGGTGATGAACGTATCGTAAAAGCGTCCGAGACCGCGCGTACACCTGCGGGCGATCCCGACTATGCACCACAGTACGTCTTTATCATCGCCCAGAACCACTGGCACCAGATGCTAAGTCGCTACTCTGCCGGATGTCCTATTGCCGACCTGTCGCGTTATTTCCCTGGGTTACTCGATGCCTGGGAGAAGGCTGAGCGGCTCGGCGCGTCAGTCTGGACTCCGGAGCAGCAAATCACCCGCCACAGTTGGCGCGTCAACTACGATCATTACATTGTCTGTTTTTGGTTGGTCGGCTTGGGGTTGGCGCTGGAAATACCCGATGATCAATGGCAAAGGCTGCTAGTCCTTATCGGCAACGAAGGCGAGGACGTGCTGCTCGACCGAATAATCGCGAGTCGCAGCCCTGAACGCAAAACGGGTTCGGTGCTTCTTTACCCAAAACCCTACGCTCGGTTGCTGGCGGCGGTAGACGCTCCGGCGGATTCGCAAGCATCGCTGTTGAATGCATTCGTCAAACATTGGTACATGGAGGCGCGTACCGGTGCCAAGTCCGGCTCTGATCCTCAGGCCGTGAGTTACAGACATCCCTATTGGTACACCTACGGCGATGAAAACTTCGACGGCGGCGCCTATTTCGGTCGTTGGTGCGTGGAGGCGGTGGCGGCGGTCAAGGCTTTTGATATGGACGATTCACAGTGTTTGGGGCTTGAGCATTACCCAGGGGACTTATTGAGGCCCAACGGCCCGAGTACGCACCCGGTAACGCGGCCAGAAGCCGAGCGGTCTGCAACAGTGGTTGCGGAGAGTAAAGTTGGATTTTGGGCGAGGTTGTTGGGACGTCGTTAGCTGCCCCGAAGCGGGCGACCCACAAGTCGCCCGTTTTCTTCATTCCCCCGCCTGGGCCCGCAACCGTCTCCCCAGCACATCCATGACATCACACCCATCGCGCAGCGATATCGTCAGCATTTTGCAAAAGTCGGAAAGCACCAGCGTGTCAGAGCTGACCTCCGAGCGAAACGCGATGTTTTCCAGCAGTTGAGTCACGGTGCGGATGCGGTAATCGGCGGTCTCGAAGAGGACGTCAAGCGGGGCTTCGGTGTCGATTAGCAGGGTAGCGGGGATGCAGTCGATGCCAGTGATGGGCATGTATCGATTCATGAGTTGTAACCTCGTTATTAAGTGAGAGCTACCAACTAATCGTCGCCAAACGAATGGTGGCAGCTGTACGCAGGTTGGCGAACCGGAACGAGGTACCGGCAGACCCGGAGATCTCCCGCGTACAACTGCCATTGTGGTGGCAGTATCGCTGATGCAGGGACGCCTGCAAATAAGCAGATCGCTCTCGCACCTCGTTGCCGAGTCGCCAAACCCGAGTCGCCATCTGGGCGACAAGCGGACTATAAGTCCCACCCCTCAATACACCTAGACACTGGTTTCCGAGGTTTGAGTAGGAATTTGTGACAGCGCCTGTAAGTCCGGACTCGAAGCCGCGAATGTGCGCGAACGGATGCAGCGCAATCGCAGATTTCAGGGCTGCTGCGCAGTCCAGCGGGGATAAATCCCCTCGCCACAGGTTCTGTGCCCGGCAGGTAGCCGATAGGTCCCGGAACCTGTCCGCACAATCCCTTAACGGAACGCCCTTTCCTGCCGATATCCTGATGAGCCCGTTTTCTCCGGCGTTTCGGCGCGCAGAAATGGCTCGCAATGTGCGCCACGACACAGCCACACCAAGCGGTTCGGAAAACCCCTTGATCGTGAGGTGCTGCTGGCTATCATCTGCGCGCCACACCGGGCGGTGACACGGCGTTTCGTTGTTTTGCCATTGGGTGCATCTTTTTACTTGCCTGGACATCCTCGATGCTGGCGTACCACCAAAAAAGTTTTCTGATCGTCGATGATTTCTCGGATTTCCGCAGTTCCGTCCGGTCCATGTTGCGTGAGTTGGGCGTCAAGGACGTGGACACCGCTGACACCGGTGAAGTGGCGCTGCGCATGTGCTCGCAGAAGCGCTATGACTTTATTTTGCAGGACTATCACCTGGGCGACGGCCGCAAGAACGGTCAGCAGGTGCTGGAAGACCTGATGGTCGAGAAGCTGATCAGCCATGAAAGTGTGTTTCTCATGGTGACGGCTGAAAGCAGTCAGGCGATGGTGCTCAGTGCCCTGGAGCATGAGCCCGATGCGTACCTGACCAAGCCGTTCAATCGCTCGGGGCTGGCTCAGCGGCTGGAACGGCTGGAGCAGCGCAAGACCCTGCTCAAACCGATCCTGCAAGCCCTGGATCGTGGCAAGCCGATGGAGGTGCTTAACGCCTGTATCGCCCTGTGCAAGCAGGATCCGCGCTATGGCCCGCTGTGCCTGCGTTATCGGGCCGATGCGCTGCGCGACCTGAATCAGAATGAAGCCCTTGAGCGCCTGTACAACACCATCCTGGCTGACCGTCCTTTGCCGTGGGCCTATGCCGGGCTGGGGAAGTTGTTGTTCAAGCGTGGCCAGGTCAGGCAGGCCAAAGAGGTTTATGAAAAGGCCCTGAAAGTATTCCCGATGATGCCGGCGTTGTATGACGGCATGGCTGAAGTGTTGGTGGCCGAAGGCGATACGAAGCAGGCTCAGCAGGTGCTGGAAGAGGCGGTTCGCCTGTCGCCGCTGGCGGTGCGCCGGCAGTCGCTGCTGGGCAAGCTGGCGATGACCAACGAAGATTTCGAGACGGCGTCCAAGGCCTATCGGCAGGCGGTCGGGCAGGGCGCGCAGTCGCGCTTCAAGGACCCGGAAAGCAACCTGGGCCTGGCCCATGCGCTGATCAGCAAGGGCAGCGAGAAAGGCCTGGATACCCGCACCCGGCTGGAAATCAACACCACCCTCAGCGCGGTGGCGAAGGAAAATATCAACGACCCTGGGTTGCAGGTGCGTGCGCGGTTGATGAAGGCCACCAGCCTGTTGCTCAACGATGCCGAAACCGCCGAAAAGCTCACCGAGCAGGCCTTGCAGCGTCTGGACGGCATGGAGCAGTTCATGAGCGCCGAGGCCGCGTTGCTGGTGGCCAAGCAGTTGCAAATGCTCGGTCAGACCAGCGCTGGCGAGTCGATGCTCAAGAACTGTGCGGAGATCTATGGCGATGATCCGACGGTGATGCAAGGCATCGCCAAGCTGACCGACGACCCGAACATCCTCAATCAAGGCAATGCCGCCGCCGAGCTGAACCGCGAAGGTGTGCGCGTGTACAAGACTGGTGCGTTGCCGGAGGCGCGAGAGCTGTTCCGGCGAGCCCTGAAGATGCAACCGAAGAACATCAGTATTGCTTTGAACATGGCGCAGTCACTGTTGCATGGCACCGATACCAGCGTGGAGTCGGAACTGCTGCAGGAATGCCGCGCCTGCCTGAAACTGGTGGGCATGATGCCCGACACCGATGCGCGTTTTGCGCGTTATCAGAAACTGCGAAGCAAGGCATTTGGCGATGAATGACAGCGAACAGGCTCTCGATTTTTCCACGGTGATCGCATCTACCGTGCACGACATGAAAAACTCCCTGACCTTGCTCATGCAGGCTCATACCCAATGGCTTGAGCGTTTGCCCGACACTGAGCGGCAGACGTCGGAGCAGGGCGTCATGGAGTTCGAGTTCGCTCACCTCAATGGCCTGCTGGTGCAGTTGCTGGGGTTGTACAAGCTGGGGGTCAACCAGCTGCCGCTGCACCCGGCCTATCACGAGCTGGATGACTTTATCGAGGCGCAACTGGCCGGCCATCAGGACGTGTTCCGCAGTCGCGGGATCATGGTCACTTACGACGTCGACCCCCTCAGCCCCTTGGGTTTTTTCGATCGTGAGCTGATTGCCTCAGTGCTCGATAACAGCATCAACAATGCCATCCGCCACGCGCGTCAGGCGTTGCTGATCAGTGCGAGCGACGAGGCCGGGCAACTGGTGCTGACCATCAATGACGACGGCGAAGGCTACCCGGCCGAGATGATCGAGCGTCAGGCCGAGTATGTGCAGGGCATCAATCACAGCAGCGGCAGCACCGGGCTGGGCTTGTACTTCGCCGCGCGGATTGCCGGGTTGCATCAGCGTGGCGGCCAGTGCGGACGTACCGAGATTGCCAATGGCGGCACGTTGGGCGGGGGCGTGTTCCGGATTTATCTGCCCTGAGCCTGCTCGGCACTCATAAATCTGTCGACACAACCCCCTGTGGGAGCGAGCCTGCTCGCGATAGCGGTGTATCAGTCAACTCAGCATTGGCTGACCCGACGCCATCGCGAGCAGGCTCGCTCCCACCCAGTATTCCAGGGCTTGTTGTTTATTGTCTTGGGCCGCTTGATATTCCGAACACCCGAAGCCTATTTTGTACGGGTTGCCGTTCGCGGCTCGCACATTACAAGGATTGCGTCATGACGACCGATGGCCAGTGTTCACTCGCGCAGCGACTGACGGGCATTGATGAGATTGAGTGTGTCACCCCGGATTTGAATGGCGTGCCACGAGGCAAGGTGATGACCGCCGAGGGCTTCCTCGAGGGCCGACGGTTGCAGATGGCGCGGGGTGTGCTGTTGCAATGCATCATGGGCGGTTATCCGCCGGCGCGTTTTTATGGCAGCGACGACGGCGATCTGGCGCTGGTGGCCGACCCGAAACAGATCCACCGCCTGCCCTGGAGCGAACAGCCGCGAGCCTTGGCGATTTGCGACGCCGATGAGCTGACCGGGGAAAGCTCGCGGCTCTCCACGCGCGGCCAGCTCAAGCGCGTTGTTGCCCGTTATGCAGCCCTTGGCCTGGCCCCCGTGGTGGCGACCGAGCTGGAATTTTTTGTGTTTGCGCCCAACCCGGACCCGACCCAACCGTTCCAGCCGCCCGTGGGCCTGGACGGACGGCGTGAAGACGGTCATTCGGCGTTCAGCATCAGTTCCAATAATGGCCTGCGCCCGTTCTTCAAAGAGGTCTATGCCTGCATGGCGGCGCTGGGCTTGCCCCGCGACACCTTCATGCATGAAATGGGCGTGAGCCAGTTCGAGATCAACCTGCTGCACGGCGACCCTTTGTTACTGGCCGACCAGACGTTCCTGTTCAAGCACTTGCTCAAGGAAGTGGCGCTCAAGCACGGCCTGACCGTGGTCTGCATGGCCAAGCCCCTGGCCCATACACCGGGCAGTTCGATGCATATTCACCAGAGCGTCGTCGAGCTGGACAGCGGCCGTAATGTGTTCAGCGACGAAGCGGGCGAGCCGACGGCGGCATTCCGGCATTTCATCGGCGGGCAACAGGCCGGCATGGCGGATTTCACGGCGCTGTTTGCGCCGAACGTGAACTCCTACCAGCGCCTGTGTCACCCGTTTGCGTCACCGAACAATGCCTGTTGGTCCCATGACAATCGTTCGGCCGGGTTGCGCATTCCCGCCAGTTCGCCAGCGGCCCGTCGGGTCGAGAATCGCTTGCCGGGGGCCGATGCCAACCCGTACCTGGCGATTGCCGCGAGCCTTGCCGCGGGGCTTTATGGCATTGAAAACCGCCTCGAGCCAAGCGCCGCGATCCAGGGCGAATTCCAGGTGCCGGACAATCTTTCGCTGCCATGTACCTTGCATGCCGCCCTGGAACGTCTGAAGCGTAGTCATCTGGCGAAGGAACTGTTCGGTACGGAGTTCATCGAAGGCTACATCGCTTCGAAGACTATGGAACTGACCAGCTTCTTTGATGAAATTACTCCCTGGGAGCGGCGTGTTCTAGCGGCCCAGGCATAACCAAACGTCGCATTCGGGCTATCTTCAAAATAGCCCATACTCATCTCAAGGAGCCGCTCGGAACGCCGATGCGCCAAATCTGGAAACCTTTTCGAGCGCTGTATTTCGCCTCGCTGATGATGTTGATCGGCTCGGGCCTGCTGAGTACCTACCTGGCCTTGCGCCTGGCTGCCGACAATGTCGACAGCCTGTGGGTCGGTGCACTGATGGCCGCCAACTATTTCGGCCTGGTGCTGGGCGGCAAGATCGGCCACCGGCTGATCGCCCGCGTCGGGCACATCCGGGCTTATTCGGCCTGCGCCGGGATCGTCGGTGCGGCGGTGCTGGGCCACGGTTTGGTGGATTGGCTGCCGGCCTGGATCGTGCTGCGGGTGATCGTCGGCCTGGGCATGATGTGTCAGTACATGGTGATCGAGAGCTGGCTCAACGAGCAGGCCGATGCCAAGCAGCGTGGTGTGGTGTTCAGTGGTTACATGATCGCCTCCTACCTGGGTCTGGTGCTGGGCCAGTTGATTCTGGTCATGCACCCGTCCCTGGGGCTTGAGCTGCTGATGCTGGTGGCGCTGTGCTTTGCCTTGTGCCTGGTGCCAGTGACATTGACCCGGCGAATTCACCCGGCGGCGCTGCATCCGGCGCCGATGGAGCCACGCTTTTTCATCAAGCGTGTGCCGCAGTCGTTGAGTACGGTGCTGGGCTCGGGGCTGATCGTCGGCTCGTTCTATGGCCTGGCGCCGCTGTACGCCTCTCAGCAGGGGCTGTCGACCGAGCAGGTGGGGTTGTTCATGGGGAGCTGCATCTTTGCCGGTTTGCTGGTTCAGTGGCCCCTGGGCTGGCTGTCCGATCGATATGACCGGGCGCTGCTGATCCGTTGTTTTGCACTGGTCCTGACGGTGTGTGCGCTGCCGCTGGCGATCCTGCCGACGGTGCCGTTGGAGGTGCTGTTCGTTGCGGGGTTCTTCTGTTCGCTGGTGCAGTTCTGCCTGTATCCGCTGGCGGTGGCATTTTCCAACGACCACGTCGAAGCTGACCGACGGGTATCCCTGACCGCGATGCTGCTGGTGACCTATGGGGTTGGCGCCAGTATCGGACCGCTGGTAGCAGGGGTGCTGATGAAGATGTTCGGCAGCCAGATGCTCTATGCCTTTTTTGCCTTCTTCGCTCTGGTGCTGGTGTGGCGAATCCGGCCGAAGGCGGTGACCAACCTGCATCAGGTCGACGACGCACCGTTGCATCACGTGGCAATGCCGGACAGCATGTCCAGTTCGCCCCTGGTGGCGTGCCTCGATCCCCGGGTGGACGAACAAGTGGTGCAGGAGCAGATGCACGTCGATCCTGTGCCGACGGAAGAACCGGTCGACGAAGAACCCGTCATGGAGGAAGCTGCCGCCGCAGAGGCGAACGACGAGCCGCCGAGCCCCGATTTCACTCAGGCCAGGCCTTGAGTGGGGCGGGGATCAAGGCTTGAGGCAGAGGGGGGCGGAGCGCCGGCTGTGTGGATGATTGCGCTGGACAGGTGGGTCGAGGCGCTCGCCAATCGCGAGCAGGCTCGCTCCCACATTGGATCTGCTGCGAACTCCAGTGTTGTATCCACCGCAGATCAACTGTGGGAGCGAGCCTGCTCGCGAGGAGGTCAGCCCAGACACGGCAACTCTCAGGTCAGAGGTGTGCAAATCAGGCAAAAAAACGGGCAGTCACCGCTAGGGACTGCCCGTTTTTTTACGTGTCGAAAATCAGAGGTCGTCTTTGTCGAAACGACGGGCTTCGCGCTGCAGTTGATACACAAAACGCTCAACCTGCCGTTGCACCAGGCCGCTGATGTTGTGGAAGCGCACGCCGGCGAAGGTGGTGTTGATCCTTTCTTCGAAATGCAGATAGCGCAGTTCGACCGGTGCGGTCATGTTGCCGAAGGGCAATGCCGCGATAAAGCGCTCGTAGACCTGGCCCAGTTGCAGGCGCGCAGTAATGTCACCTTCGAAACGCAACTTGCAGCCTGTGGCGGAAATGTCCAGCAGCTTGCCGTCCACCGGTGACTTGAGTTTGTCGCCGCCCAGCTCGACGTTCACCAGTTGCGCCAGCTTCAGGGCGGCACGGAAGGCGTTGCGGCGTTGGTGGTAAACCACTTCGTCAGGCAAGGCGCCGCGATAGCAGCGACCATCGCTGGACTCATCGATGGTCAAAGGGCCGTTGCCGTCCCACGCGATGCGCACGCCATCATGAAAACCCTCGACACGAAACGGTTCGCCCGCTAGCAGGAAGCGCTCACCGTCCCGGGGGATCATTTCGTCCAGGGCGATGACGTTACGCTCTCGGTCGACGTCGACCAGATAGCTCTGAAAGCGCTGGCTGCGTTCGTGAAAGGTGATGATCAGCGGGTCGTGGCTCTCTTGCAGCATCCGCAGGTTGCCGGAAATTTCCAGGGGCGTGGTAAGGACCTTGGGGGGCTGCGGAGCATCATCCGCGTTTGAGGCATTGAACACGGTGGGTCAATCTCCAGGCAAAATACGACGAGTAGCCAGCATTTTGCCAGCATGTGTCGCGCGTTGATAGAGCGCCGGCACTGTTCGTTTCATGCCTGGCTGAGCGGGCGGTGCTTGACCATCTTGGCGGTCGAACCGCGAGCGTCATAGAGCGTCGGGATTTCACCGCCGTTGAGGATGCGCAACTGGTTGGCGGTGGCGGCCTGCTGAACCTGGATCGACTGTCCGTTGCGAGTGTTGGCAGCCTGGCATTGAGCGAGCAGGTCGTTGAGCACTTCGCTTTGGGCCAACAGTTGATCGCCCACCGACGACTGGCGGGCCAGTTGCTCGAGGCCATCGCGATTGGCGGGCAGGTTGAGGCTGGCGAGGATCTCGCTGCGCTTGCGGCCATGCTGATCAAGCAGAATGATCAATGCCTGTTTCTGCGCCAGGATATTCTCCAGCGACGGCATGTCGCGACCGTGCAATGCCAGGGACTCGGCCTGCAATAGCTCCAGCAATTGTTGCGCCGGGGCAAAGTCGTCGGTGATCAGTTGCAATAAATTCGTGTCGTGCATGGCTGGCCTTGGTTCTTAAGCGTCCAAAAGCCTGGCGCTGGCGGTGGCCTAGCGCTGGGCTTCGAAGTTGAGCAGTTTGCTGGCTACACGGTTGCTGTCGACTTTATAGCTGCCATCGGCGATTGCTGCTTTCAACTCGGCCACGCGGGCGTTGTCGACGACAGGTTGATCGCGCAGCTTGTCAGTGACCTTCTGCAACTGCTGAGCCTCATTGCTGAGGTGTACCGACTCCCCGTTGCTGACAGTGGCGGCTTTTTCGGCCGGCGCGGATTTGTCGGTTTCGACGGTTTCCTTGCTGGCGTTAGGACGCGTGGTGCCTGTTAGCGGTGAGGAGCTGTTTAAACGATTGAAATCGATGACCATGGTAAAAAACCTCTGGGTATTTGGACGCTTGCCATGTTTTCGGCCATCCCCAAAAAAACTTTAGGCTCATTTATTCAATGAACGTGCGCACGTCTGCGCTTGCCTTTGCGTAAGGCACAGTCTAGGGAACACCGTGGGCAAGCGCCAGCTCTCTACCCATTTCCAGCCGATTGCTACATAGCCACTTCCACATGGCCGGGGGCCATTACCTGCGCCTTGATAACGCGTTGGGAATTAAGGTTTTTCACCCGAATCTGTTCTCGCATGCCACCGTTGGATAACGCCTCGCCCGGCATCCGCACGGCCAGGGTGCCGCTGCGGGCGGTGATGACCACCTGATCGCCCTTGCGGACCACTTCGGCCTGTTCCAGGTGGACCAGGGTAATAATCTGGTCGGCGACCATTGGTCGGACAAGTTTCTGGCCGATGGCCTGATCGACGGAGGTGAGGAAACCCTGGTTGATCTGGCTGACATCCCGTTCCCGCAGCGTCACATCCTGAGGCTCGACGATCCCGGCCCGTTTGAGCGGACGGGTGGTGGTGACGATTTCGCGAAACAGGCGCACTTGAGCGGGCACGAACACCGTCCAGGGCGCGGCGCTGTCGCAACGCAGCTTCACCGTGACCCGACCCAATGGTCTGGCCGGGCTCTCCAGAGAAGCAGTCAATTCCTTGTCACACATGGGCATGCGCAGGCGCGGATCGAGCTGGTTGACTTCGATTTCGTAGCGACCTTCGGTTTGACTGGTTGCCAGGTAGTCTTCTACGGTGAATTCAAGAAAGCCCTGAGTGACGCCGATAAGGAGATCAGGCAAGGTAACCGGAACAGCACCAACGGCAGGGCCGCCCAAAGCGAGCAGGCAGGCAGCCAACAGTGCACCGAGCCAGTGGCGGCAGTGAGTGGTCAGGCGTCGAAAAAATGTCGTTTGTGCGTTCATGCCGGTTCAATAGCAAGCCCCGTGCCGTTTAGTGATGAATGCGCGTCGGACACATTAGCGTTAGGTAGGAGTCAGGGCATGGCGGGAGTAATGGATTCGGTAAACCAGCGCACTCAACTGGTCGGTCAGAATCGCCTGGAGCTGTTGTTGTTCCGTCTCGACGGCCAACAGATGTACGGGATCAACGTGTTCAAGGTTCGCGAGGTGCTTCAATGCCCGAAGCTGACCCTGATGCCCAAGTCCAGCCCCGTCGTGTGCGGTGTGGCCAATATTCGCGGAGCAACCATCCCGATTCTTGATCTGGCGATGGCCACCGGTTCGGGGCGGTTGCTGGATCAGAGCAATCCGTTCGTGATCATCACCGAGTACAACACCAAGACCCAGGGTTTCCTGGTGCGCTCGGTGGAGCGCATCGTCAACATGAACTGGGAGGAGATCCATCCGCCGCCCAAGGGCACCGGTCGCGATCACTACCTCACGGCGGTGACCCGGGTCGATAACCAGTTGGTGGAAATCATCGACGTGGAGAAAATCCTCGCCGAAGTGGCACCGACCCCGGAAACGATTTCCGTGGGGGTGGTCGACGCCGAAACCCAGCACAAGGCGATTTCACTGCGTGTCCTGACGGTCGATGATTCTTCGGTGGCACGTAAGCAGGTGACCCGTTGTCTACAAACGGTCGGTGTCGAAGTGGTAGCGTTGAACGACGGACGCCAGGCCCTGGATTACCTGCGCAAGCTGGTGGAAGAGGGCAAGAAGCCGGAAGAGGAGTTTCTGATGATGATCTCCGACATTGAAATGCCGGAGATGGACGGGTACACCCTGACGTCGGAAATCCGCAACGACCCGCGCATGCAAAAGCTGCATATTGTCTTGCACACTTCGTTGTCCGGTGTTTTCAACCAGGCAATGGTCAAGAAGGTGGGGGCCGATGATTTCCTGGCCAAGTTCCGGCCCGATGACCTGGCTTCCCGGGTGGTCGAGCGCATCAAGGCAGCAGAATAAAGGTCGGGCGCGTTGTGCGCCCGGCAAATCAACACGATGAAAGAGGCGGTATTTTGTCTACGGGTAATTTGGATTTCGAACAGTTCCGGGTCTTCCTGGAAAAAGCCTGTGGCATTTTGCTTGGTGAAAACAAGCAATACCTGGTGTCGAGCCGTCTCAATAAATTGATGGAACAGCAGGGCCTGAAATCGTTGGGCGAACTGGTCCAGCGCATCCAGACACAGCCACGCAGTGGGTTGCGCGAGATGGTGGTGGATGCCATGACCACCAACGAAACCCTGTGGTTTCGCGACACCTATCCGTTCGAGGTGTTGAAGAACAGGGTGCTGCCGGCGGCTATCAAGGCCAGTCCGGGGCAACGCTTGCGGATCTGGTCGGCGGCCTGTTCGTCGGGACAGGAACCCTATTCGCTGTCGATGTCCATCGATGAGTTCGAGCGGACCAATATCGGCCAACTGAAAATGGGCGTGCAGATCGTCGCCACCGATTTGTCCGGGACGATGCTCAATAACTGCAAGACCGGTGAGTACGACAGCCTGGCCATCGGTCGTGGCCTGTCGCCTGATCGCCTGCAACGCTACTTCGACCCCAAAGGGCCGGGGCGCTGGGTGGTCAAGGCACCGATCAAGAACCGGGTGGAATTCCGCTCGTTCAACCTGCTGGACAGCTACGCCAGCCTGGGCAAGTTCGACATCGTGTTCTGCCGCAACGTGCTGATCTACTTCTCTGCCGAAGTGAAAAAAGACATCCTGCTGCGCATCCACAGCACGCTCAAACCGGGCGGCTACCTGTTCCTCGGCGCCTCCGAGGCACTGAACGGTTTGCCGGACCATTACCAAATGGTGCAGTGCAGCCCAGGGATCATCTATCAGGCGAAGTGATTTGCTTGGGTTGTCAAAAAACGGGAGTCCTCAGGGGCTCCCTTTTTTATACCTGCCAATTTCCTCCCCACCACCACTATCCCTGTGGGAGCGGGCTTGCTCGCGAATGCGGTGTGACAGTGACATTTATTTCGACTGACACACCGCATTCGCGAGCAAGCCCGCTCCCACAAGTTGAGTGTCATTGCGCTTGAGAAGCGGCAGAAAAGCGGCAGCCAGCGGAAACCGATTGCCGCTTTTCTGGCATTGCCGCCTTGCCGATGCCCGCAAAGCCCCGGTTTATGGGGTTTTTGAAAGTGGCACGACGCTTGCTATGTCCATCGTACGTAAATTCTGGTCACCCGAAGGTTTCCAACATGAGCATCAGTTTCGATAAAGCGCTCGGCATCCACGAAAAGGCTTTGAGCTTCCGCGCCCAGCGTGCCGAAGTCCTGGCCAACAACATCGCCAACGCCGACACCCCGAACTTCAAGGCTCGGGACCTGGACTTCTCCAAAGTGCTCGCCGAGCAGAACGAGAAGACCAAGAACGGCCACTTCGCCCTGAACATGACCAACAGCCGTCATATCGAAGCCGAAGGCCTGGGCAATGGCGATGAATCGCTGATGTACCGCACGCCAATGCAGCCTTCGATCGACCAGAACACTGTGGATGCTCAACTGGAACAGTCCAACTACACGGAGAACTCCGTGAACTTCCAGGCCAGCTTCACCCTGCTCAATAGTAAATTCAAAGGGCTGGTATCGGCCCTGCGCGGAGAGTAAGTCATGTCGATTGCGAGCGTATTCAACATTGCCGGCAGCGCCATGAGTGCCCAGACCACGCGTCTGAACACCGTCGCCAGTAACATCGCCAACGCCGAGACCGTTTCGTCGAGCATCGACCAGACCTACCGCGCCCGTCACCCGGTGTTCGCCACCATGTTCCAGGGCGGCCAATCCGGCGGCAGCGACTCGCTGTTCCAGGAGCAGGACGCCGCAGGGCAGGGTGTGCAGGTGCTCGGTGTGGTCGAAGACCAGAGCAACCTCGACGCACGCTACGAGCCGAACCATCCGGCCGCCGACGCCAAGGGCTACGTCTATTACCCGAACGTCAACGTCGTCGAAGAAATGGCCGACATGATTTCCGCCAGTCGTTCGTTCCAGACCAACGTCGAAATGATGAACACCGCCAAAACCATGATGCAGAAGGTCCTGACCCTCGGTCAGTGATAAGGGGCGAGTCACATGAGCGTCACCAACACTACCAGTGGTTTGAGCCTAAACGAGATTCTGGCCAACTCCTCGGTCAAGACCAACACCACCACCGATGGGCTGGGGGCGGCAACGAACGCAGCTACCGGCTCCAAGGAGCTGGGCAAGGATGCGTTCCTGCAACTGCTGGTCACCCAGCTGAAAAACCAGAACCCGCTGGAGCCGCAGGATAACGGCGAGTTCGTTGCCCAGTTGGCGCAGTTCAGCAGCCTGGAAGGCATCACCACGCTCAACGAAACCGTGAGTGGTATTGCCGGCAACTACAACTCGTCCCAGGCTCTGCAAGCCTCCTCCCTGGTGGGCCGTTCGGTCATCGCTCCGGGTGACAAGGCGGTGGTCGATACCTCCAAGAGCCTTAACGGCACGGTGGTGGTACCGGCCTCGGTGTCCTCGCTCGCGATCAAGATCGCTGACAAGGACGGCAAGACCGTCCGTACGATCGAGCTGGGCAGCCAGAATGCCGGTAACTCGGCCTTCATTTGGGATGGCAAGAACGATGCGGGCACCACCCTTGAGTCGGGCACTTACACCTTCACTGCTTCGACCACTATCGACGACAAGCCTGTGTCGCTGATCACCCACCTGCCGGCCACTGTCAGCAGCGTGACGATCAGCCAGACGGGCGGTGAGCTGATGCTCAACCTCGCCGGGCTGGGCAGCATTGCCCTGTCCAAAGTACAAACTATTGGTATGTAGAGCCGACTAAACCGGCAAAAGGAGTGCAACATGTCTTTCAACATCGGCCTTAGCGGTCTCTATGCAGCCAACAAGCACCTGGACGTAACCGGCAACAACATCGCCAACGTGGCGACCACCGGTTTCAAATCGTCCCGTGCGGAATTCGAAGACGTCTACTCGGCTACCAGACTGGGCAGCGGCACCAAGACCGTCGGCAACGGCGTGCGCTTGGCCAACGTCTCCCAGCAGTTCAGCCAGGGTGACGTCAACAACACCGGCAACGTATTGGACATGGGTATCCAGGGCTCCGGCTTCTTTGTCCTGAGCAACGACGGTTCCCTGAGCTACACCCGTGCCGGTACGTTCAAGACCGACAAGGAAGGCTACATCACCAACAGCGATGGCACTGCGCGTTTGCAGGGCTATGGCGTGGATGCCAATGGCAACATCCTCAACGGTATTCTGACCGACCTGCGCATCGACACCTCCAACCTGCCGCCACAAGCGACCAGCCTGGTTTCGTCGACGATCAACCTGAATTCGACAGCAACGCCGATTTCACAGGCGGCGCCCTACGTATTCGATCCAACCGATACCGCCACGTTCACCAAGCAATTCACCACCCCTGTCTACGATACCCAGGGTAACCAGCACTCCATGGACCAGTACATGGTCAAGACTGGGGCCAACACGTGGGATGTCTACACCCTGATCGATGGTCGTAACCTGAATGGCAGCGCGCCGGTCGCTCCAAACGCTCCCGTTCCTTCAACGATGACCTTTGATTCGAGTGGTAAGTTGGTCCAGGTCAGCACCCCGCCTGCGACCATCAACAACGATCTGGTACTCACTGGCTGGGTGCCTGGCACCGTGACCAACGGTGTGTGGGCCGCCAACGGCGCCGGCTCGTCGACTATCACCGTCTCCATGGCCAACACCACCCAGTTCAACGCCGACACCGCGCGTTCGATTCCTGCCCAGAACGGCTACGCCACTGGCCAGATCACCAACCTGACCATCGACGGTAGCGGTGTACTGTTGGCCAACTTCAGCAACAACCAGACCAAGCCGATCGGTCAGCTTGCCCTCGCCAGCTTCACCAACGAGCAAGGCCTGCAGCCGGTAGGCGGCAGCAGCTGGAAAGAAACCTTCGCGTCGGGCATCCCGGGCTACGATGCCCCGGAAACCGGTACCCTGGGTTCGATCGTCTCCAACTCCCTGGAAGAGTCCAACGTCAACCTGACCAACGAACTGGTCGAGCTGATCAAGGCCCAGAGCAACTACCAGGCGAACGCCAAGACCATCTCCACCCAGAGCACCATCATGCAGACCATCATTCAGATGGCGTGATATCGATGGATGCTTGAACGTTGCACAAGGAGCCCCTCGCACGAGGGGCTTTTTCTTGAGCGCAGGTTTTTGTGGTGCCTGTTCCGGCCTCTTCGCGAGCAAGCCCGCTCCCACAGGGGGACGCATTCCAATGTGGGAGCGAGCCTGCTCGCGAAGGCGTCGGCACATTCAATAGGGTCACTGGCTGAACCACCGCTTTCGCGAGCAGGCTCGCTCCCACAGGAGGACGCATTCCAATGTGGGAGCGGGCTTGCTCGCGAAGGCGTCGGCACATTCAATAGGGTCACTGGCTGAACCCCCGCTTTCGCAAGCAATCCCGCACACAGGGATTTTCAGTGAGCGCAACTCTTGCGAACGAACCGGAACAAATGTGGGAGCGAGCCTGCTCGCGATGGAGTCAGCCCAGTCGCTACTTTTCTCAAGGCAAAAGAAAACCCCCGATCAGTCCAGCGAACTCATCGGGGGTTCCTTTTATTAGCAAGCGCCTTGCAGCGCCCGCCCACTCAGCTTATTGGCAAGCTTCGCAATCCGGCTCGTCAATCGCGCACGCCTTTGGCACGGGGGCCGGGCCGGCAGGAGCTGCCAGGACCGAATCGTCACCGTGGTTGCCGCCGCTGGAAACTGCGTTCAGCTTGCCGGTGTTGATGGTCGACTTCTCGGTGCTGGTGGCAGCCAGGGCACGGAGGTAGTAGGTGGTTTTCAGGCCACGGTACCAAGCCATGCGGTAGGTCACGTCCAGCTTCTTGCCCGAAGCGCCGGCGATGTACAGGTTCAGCGACTGAGCCTGGTCGATCCACTTCTGGCGACGGCTGGCGGCGTCGACGATCCACTTGGTGTCCACTTCGAACGCGGTGGCGTAGAGCTCCTTGAGCTCCTGCGGAATGCGTTCGATCTGCTGCACCGAACCGTCGTAGTACTTCAGGTCGTTGATCATGACCGAGTCCCACAGACCGCGAGCCTTGAGGTCGCGAACCAGGTACGGGTTGATCACGGTGAATTCGCCCGACAGGTTCGATTTCACATACAGGTTCTGGTAGGTCGGTTCGATCGACTGCGACACGCCAGTGATGTTGGCGATGGTGGCGGTCGGTGCGATGGCCATGATGTTGGAGTTACGGATGCCTTTCTGTACACGGGCGCGAACCGGTGCCCAGTCCAGGGATTCGTTCAGGTCAACGTCGATGTATTTCTGGCCGCGTTGCTCGATCAGAATCTGTTGCGAGTCCAGCGGCAGGATGCCTTTGGACCACAGCGAACCCTGGAACGTCTCGTAGGCGCCGCGCTCGTCGGCCAGGTCGCAGGAAGCCTGGATAGCGTAGTAGCTGACCGCTTCCATGGACTTGTCGGCGAACTCCACCGCAGCGTCCGAACCGTACGGGATGTGCTGCAGGTACAGGGCGTCCTGGAAGCCCATGATGCCCAGTCCGACCGGACGGTGCTTGAAGTTGGAGTTCTTCGCTTGCGGCACCGAGTAGTAGTTGATGTCGATCACGTTGTCGAGCATGCGCACGGCGGTGTTCACGGTGCGTTGCAGTTTGGCGGTGTCCAGCTTGCCATCGACGATGTGGTTTGGCAGGTTGATCGAGCCCAGGTTGCAGACCGCGATCTCGTCCTTGTTGGTGTTCAGGGTGATCTCGGTGCACAGGTTCGAGCTGTGGACCACGCCCACGTGCTGCTGCGGGCTGCGCAGGTTGCACGGGTCCTTGAAGGTCAGCCATGGGTGGCCGGTTTCGAACAGCATCGACAGCATCTTGCGCCACAGGTCTTTGGCCTGGACGACTTTGAACAGCTTGATCTTGTTGTACTCGGTCAGGGCTTCGTAATACTCGTAGCGCTCTTCGAAAGCCTTGCCGGTCAGGTCGTGCAGGTCTGGCACTTCGGACGGCGAGAACAGGGTCCACTTGCCGTCGTCGAAGACGCGCTTCATGAACAGGTCAGGGATCCAGTTGGCGGTGTTCATGTCGTGGGTACGACGACGGTCATCACCGGTGTTCTTGCGCAGCTCGATGAACTCTTCGATGTCCATGTGCCAGGTTTCCAGGTAGGCACACACCGCGCCCTTGCGCTTGCCGCCCTGGTTGACCGCGACCGCGGTGTCGTTGACCACTTTGAGGAACGGCACCACGCCCTGGGATTTGCCGTTGGTGCCCTTGATGTAGGAGCCCAATGCGCGAACCGGGGTCCAGTCGTTGCCCAGGCCGCCGGCAAATTTGGACAGCATGGCGTTGTCGTGGATGGCGCCGTAGATGCCCGACAGGTCATCCGGCACGGTGGTCAGGTAGCAGCTCGACAGTTGTGGACGCAGGGTGCCGGCGTTGAACAGCGTCGGGGTCGAGGCCATGTAGTCGAAGGACGACAACAGGTTGTAGAACTCGATGGCGCGGTCTTCACGCTGCTTCTCTTCGATCGCCAGGCCCATGGCCACGCGCATGAAGAAAATCTGCGGCAGTTCGAAACGGATACCGTCCTTGTGGATGAAGTAACGGTCGTACAGGGTTTGCAGGCCCAGGTAAGTGAACTGCTGGTCACGCTCGTGGTTGATCGCCTTGCCGAGCTTTTCCAGGTCGAACTCGGCCAGTACCGGGTTCAGCAATTCGAATTCGATACCTTTGGCGACGTAGGCCGGCAGGGCCTTGGCGTACAGGTCGACCATCTCGTGGTGGGTCGCGCTCTCGGCGACTTCCAGGAAGCTCAGGCCTTCGGCACGCAGGGTGTCCATCAGCAGGCGCGCGGTCACGAAGGAGTAGTTCGGCTCGCGTTCTACCAGGGTCCGCGCGGTCATCACCAGGGCGGTGTTGACGTCCTTGAGGGCGACGCCGTCATAGAGGTTTTTCAGGGTTTCGCGCTGGATCAGGTCGCCGTCGACTTCTTCCAGGCCTTCGCAGGCCTCGGTGACGATGGTGTTCAGGCGGCCCATGTCCAGCGGCGCCAGGCTACCGTCGGCGCGTGCAATGCGGATCGACGGGTGAGCCAGTACCGGGGCGTCGGCCGGGGTGCGGATGGCGCGTTCCTTGGCGCGAGAATCACGGTAGATCACATAGTCACGCGCCACTTTCTGCTCGCCGGCACGCATCAGGGCCAGTTCGACCTGGTCCTGGATTTCTTCGATGTGGATGGTGCCGCCCGACGGCATGCGACGCTTGAAGGTCGCGGTGACCTGTTCGGTCAGGCGGGCCACGGTGTCGTGGATGCGCGACGAAGCGGCGGCGGTGCCGCCCTCAACTGCGAGAAATGCTTTGGTGATGGCGACGGTGATCTTGTCATCGGTGTAAGGAACGACAGTGCCGTTACGCTTGATCACACGCAGCTGGCCAGGCGCGGTAGCGGCCAGATCCGAGTTCGAATCAGCGGCCAGCGGCGCGGTGCCCTGCGGGTTCTCGCGAGTTGTGTCGGTGTGCATGGGTGTCTCCACATTCTCTATGTTTGTTTGGGCACCATCACGGTGCCCACCGTTCCGTCCTGAAGCACTACAACCGACTGGCGCCGGGTATAACAACTTCGGGACAGTAGGAAGCAGGCCTGAATACCGCGTCCTTCCGAAGTTCTGGGCTTCGAGCCAGGGCTCGAAACCGGATTGCAGAGGTGCCTGCAATGGACTGCAACACCCGTACCGTTCTGGTCGTTTTGACCTTGAAACGATGACCATCCGCAGGGGGCGGTCTGGTCGTGGGGGAATGCGGTGTTTCAGTCGGACAAAGGCAAGAAAAGCGCTTGAATTCTCTGTCCGACTTGTGTTTGGTTTTTAGCTGAAAACCCTACATGTAGGGTTTTTTGCGCGACGGGCTACAAGATAATGCGTTTTGGGGGATGAATGCAACGTGCTACCTGTGGATAAGCCTGTGCGTAATTTGTGTGCGAAACGTGGAACCGCTCTGTAGGCCGCGACCTTGCTGGAGTGGACCTTTTTTCATCGTTTTGACGATCCGAAAACAGCCCAGTGTTTTTTGCGGGCGCGGACGTTACCACACAAATCCCGCGCGACCGAACGCATTTGTCCGCTTGTTTTATGCAGGGCCGACGTTTATACAATCGGCCCGTGCATGAGCATGCTTATCCTCCTTTAACATGACAAAAAGAGGAGCAGCGCAGAACCCTACCTGTGGGAGCGAGCCTGCTCGCGATGACGGCGGTGCGTTCAACATCGGCTCTGACTGATACACCGCCATCGCGAGCAGGCTCGCTCCCACAAGGAGAGTGGTACGCCTTTCCTTATTAGGTATTCACCGTAAGAGGTCCCCCCGTGGAACAAGAAGCCTGGCAGGTATTGATCGTCGAGGATGACCAGCGGCTGGCCGAGCTGACGCGCGAGTACCTGGAAAGCAACGGCCTGCGCGTGGCCATTGAAGGCAACGGTGCGGTGGCGGCAGCACGGATCATTGCCGAGCAGCCGGACCTGGTAATCCTCGACCTGATGCTGCCCGGCGAGGACGGCTTGAGCATCTGCCGCAAGGTGCGCGAGCATTACGACGGGCCGATCCTGATGCTCACCGCCCGCACCGATGACACCGATCAGATCCAGGGCCTGGACCTGGGCGCCGACGATTACGTTTGCAAACCGGTACGGCCACGCCTGCTCTTGGCCCGGGTCCAGGCCCTGTTGCGACGCAGCGAACCGGAACCGGCCACGCCGCAAAAACCACGGCGCCTGCAATTCGGTCCGCTGGTGGTGGACAACGCCTTGCGCGAAGCCTGGCTGCAAGACCACGGTATCGAGCTGACCAGTGCCGAGTTCGATCTGCTGTGGCTGCTGGTGTCCAATGCCGGACGCATCCTCTCCCGGGAAGAAATCTTCACTGCCCTGCGTGGCATCGGTTACGACGGCCAGGACCGCTCCATCGACGTGCGCATCTCGCGCATCCGCCCCAAAATCGGCGACGACCCGGACCATCCACGGCTGATCAAGACCATCCGCAGCAAGGGTTACCTGTTCGTTCCCGAAGCTTGCGTAGACCCGACGCCGTGAACTCGATCTTCCTGCGCATTTACGGCGGCATGTGCGCGGCCCTGGTGCTGGTGGCGGTGCTCGGCGTGCTGGCCCTGCATTTACTCAACCAGACTCGCAGTGAGCAGTACCGCGAGCGTCTGGCCCACGGCACGTTTTCCTTGATGGCCGATAATCTGCGGCCCATGAACGACACCGAGCGACGCCGGGCCCTGGCGGTGTGGGAGCGCCTGCTGGGCATTCCCCTGGCGTTGCAGACTTACGCCCAGACCGATCTGGATCTCGGCCAGCGCACCCGTGTCATGCGCGGCCAGGCTCTGGTGGAGCAGACCGGGCCCCATGCGGCAAAAGTCTATCGGCTGGTCAGCGACGGCGAAAAACTGATGCTGGTCGGGGAAGTCCGCCAGATCAGCGAGCAACTGGCTCGGGCAACTATCTACCTGCTGGCCGATGAGTTGGTGCGCTACCCGGTGGCCGAGCAGCCTGAACGCCTGGCGCAACTCAAGCAGGAAAAAGGCTTCGGGTTTGACCTGCAGCTGATGACCATCGCGCAGGCGGACATGGACGAAGACCAGCGTCGTCGCGTGGCCGAGGGTGATACGGTCATGGCGCTGGGCAAGGGCGGTGACTCGATCCGGGTGTTCGCCGGCATGGTCGGTACGCCGTGGGTGCTGGAAATCGGCCCGTTGTACCAGATGAATCCTTATCCGCCTGAGTGGCTGGTGCTGATCGCGGCGCTGGGGTTGAGCCTGATCGGGCTGATCGTTTACCTGTTGGTGCGCCAGTTGGAGCGGCGCCTGCGTGGTCTGGAATCGGCCGCTACTCAGATCGCCCAGGGCAGCCTGGAAACCCGAGTGCCGGCCCGCGGTGCCGACTCGGTAGGACGACTGGCCGCCGCGTTCAACGGCATGGCCGAGCACTTGCAGCAGTTATTGGCGATCCAGCGGGAGCTGGTGCGCGCGGTGTCCCATGAGTTGCGCACCCCGGTGGCGCGCCTGCGTTTTGGTCTGGAGATGATCGGCAGCGCCACCACACCCCAGGCCCGGGACAAATACCTGGCGGGTATGGATCACGACATCGAAGACCTGGATCGGCTGGTGGACGAGATGCTGACCTATGCGCGACTGGAGCAGGGATCGCCGGCCTTGAACTTCCAGCGGGTGGATCTGGATGCGCTGGTCAATCAGGTGATTGAAGAATTGGGGCCGCTTCGGGCCGGGATTACGGTCGAGCGTGGCCTGTGCCTGTCTGCCGCTGATTGCGATGGCGCCTGGGTCGAGGCCGAGCCGCGCTTCCTGCATCGGGCCCTGCAGAACCTGGTGAGCAATGCGATGCGTCACGCCAGCGCCCGGGTGACGGTCAGTTACCAAGTGGGTCAGTTACGTTGTCGGGTCGACGTCGAGGACGACGGGCCCGGCGTGCCGGAGGCGGCGTGGGAGCGGATCTTCAAGCCCTTCCTGCGCCTGGACGACAGCCGGGCCCGTGCTTCAGGTGGCCATGGATTGGGGCTGTCGATCGTGCGGCGGATCATCCATTGGCACGATGGCCGGGCGTTGATCGGCAAGAGCAAGAGTCTGGGCGGGGCCTGCTTCAGCTTGAGCTGGCCGAGGCATCAGGATAGGTCCTGAGAGGTGCGGCGCTTGTGTGGCCTCATCGCGAGCAGGCTCGCTCCCACAGGAGACTGCATTTCAATGTGGGAGCGAGCCTGCTCGCGATGAGGGCCTGAAAAGCGCCACAATGCTCAGGCCTTGATCCCCACCAGACTCAACAACTGCCCATCCTTCACACCAAACTGCGCCGACAGCTCACGGCCATGACCCCACTCGGCCGACAGGTCGGTGAGCAACCGCAGCTGGACCTGTCCGTCGTGCGTCCACTCCAGTATTTCGGCATGCTCGAAATAAAAGCGCTGCCTGACGATCGGGTACAACGCCTTGAACAGGCTTTCCTTTACGGAAAAGGTCAGGGTCACCAGCAATGCCCGGTCATCTTGCGGGGTCGCGGCCATGCGCAGCAGTTCCGGCGGCGTGAGGATTTCACCGGCCAGACGCTCGGCGCGCTCGGGGTCGAGCAGGTTTTCCAGGTCCATGCCCAGTCCATGCCAATGGTCTTTTCTGGCGACGATGGCCGCTGCCCGGCCAGTGCTGTGGGTGATCGAGCCACTGACATGGGCCGGCCATACCGGGGCGCGGTCGTCAGCGATGGCCGGCACGCAGATCTGCCCGTCCAACTGATGGAGAGCCGCCCGGGCGCAGATCCGCCCGGCCAGGAATTCCGCCTGACGCTTGGCCACCGAACGCTGAATGCTCGCCGGTGGTTCGATAGCGCTGTTGGGGAAGTCATTGCCGGTCAGCAGCAGTGGATCAAAGCAGGTGCTCAGCAGCACTGTATCGGACAAGGCTTCGGGCAACAGCCATTGATCATCCAGAGGCGTGCAGCAGGCGGGCAGGTTGGGGAGTGCGTTCATGCCCGGCATTTTGCCGGGTTGCCTTGGAACTGGATAGTGGCGACGCAATTGGCCCCGTAGGAGCTGCCGAAGGCTCGGGCCGCGTTCGGGCGATCTTTTGATCCTTGATCGCGACTCAATGGCCTGGGACAAGATCGCAGCCTCGTTGCACTCGTCAGCTCCTACCGGGGGACACAAAGTTCTCTGCTACGGGTGATGCGTCAGCCAAAAATCTTCTTGAAGAACTTCTGCATGTCCGCCCAGGATTTTTCGTCGGCCTCTTTGTTATAGCCAATGTCCGGCCCGCCATGTTCACCGTGACTCAGGCGGTCGGCATCCGGGTTGCTGAAGCCATGTTTGGCGCCTTCAAGGTTGACGAATTTGTAGTCGGCACCGGCCTTGTCCATTTCGCTCTTGAACGCGGTGACGTTGTCCGGGGTGACCATGCTGTCCAGCGCGCCATGTTCGACCAGGATCCTGGCCTTGACGCTGCCCGGTGTCGCCGGGGTATTGGTGACCAGCGCGCCGTGGAAGCTCACCACACCGGCCAGCGCAACACCCTGGCGCGCCGCATCCAGCACCACCTTGCCTCCGAAGCAGTAGCCGATGGCGGCGATTTTGTCCGGGTCGGTGTGGGGGTGTTTCTTCAGCAGGTCGAGCCCGGCCTGGAACCGCGCACTGGCGGCCTTGCCGTCCTTGAGGGCGGCCTGCATGAACGCCATGGCGTCCTTGGGATGCTCGGTGTTCTTGCCGTCGCCGTACATGTCGATGGCCAGGGCGCTGTAGCCCAGGCCCGCGAGGTCACGGGCGCGGCGCTTGGAATAATCGTTCAGCCCCCACCATTCATGCACAACCACCACGCCCGGGCGCGGGCCTTTGACCGCGTCGTCGTATGCGTAGTAACCAATCAGTTTGGTGCCGTCGGCACTGGTGTAGGGGATCTCCTGGGTCTGGATGGCGGCGTGGCTCACAGCGCTAAAGGCCAGAAGTACAACAGCAAGCAACCTGTGCATGACGGATCTCCTTGATAAATGCAGGGGTGAGACAGAACACTCTAGCCGATTCATTCAGCGCAGGTTCAGAGAACGTTCAAGGGCCATTCAGGGACGGT
The DNA here is from genome assembly GCF_900113505.1 of Pseudomonas sp. NFACC45. Lineage (NCBI taxonomy): Bacteria > Pseudomonadati > Pseudomonadota > Gammaproteobacteria > Pseudomonadales > Pseudomonadaceae > Pseudomonas > Pseudomonas sp. NFACC45. The sequence continues at coordinate 72,260 of NZ_FOPO01000009.1, read as the reverse complement.
TGGTTAACGTGGCTGCGACTTCACAAACCACCCACGTTGCACAGGAGCTTGAACATGACTCACATGAAAACTCTGCTGTTGGCTTTCACGGTGCTGGGCGCCAGCGCCATGGCCCACGCCGATGACAACTTCGCCAGCCTGACCCTCGGCCAGACCAGCGACAAGGTCAAGAAGTCCGACGCGCTGAACGCTAACCTCAATCACCCGAACGCCGACGGTATCATCGGCAAGGACACCACCTATGGCGTCCGACTGGGCCGGCAAAACGACCAGGGTCGCTACTACGCCACGTACGACAACGTTTCGGGCACTCACAATGGCATCAAATTGCGTCAGGAAAATCTGCTGGGCAGCTACGATGTGTTCTATCCGGTCACCGGCACCACCAAACTGTTCGGGGGTGGTACGGCGGGCCTGACCAAACTGACCCAGGACTCCCCTGGCTTCAGCCGCGACAGTGACATCGGTTATGCGGTGGGCTTGCAGGCCGGCGTCGTGCAGAAAGTCTCGCAGAACACCTCGCTGGAACTGGGTTACCGTTACCTGCGCAGCAACGCCAGCACCGAAATGAGTCCCCACGGTGGCGCCAAGGTCGGGTCGCTGGACCTGACCAGCAGTGCCCAAACCTATCTCTCCGCCAACTACACGTTCTAAGCTTGGCGGGCGAGCGTGGTCAGCCGGATCGGCCCAAGACGATCCGGCGCCCTTTACGAGAACCGATGTGCATCACTGGATTGTTCGATTTGCCTGGGAGAGCCCATGAAACTACTGGTCGTCGAAGACGAAGCCTTGCTGCGTCATCACCTGCAAACCCGTCTCACCGACAGCGGCCATGTGGTGCAGGCCGTGGCCAATGCCGAAGAGGCCTTGTATCAGGTCGCGCAGTTCAATCACGACCTGGCGGTGATCGACCTGGGCCTGCCGGGCATCAGCGGGCTGGAGCTGATCCGCCGGTTGCGCTCCCAAGACAAGACCTTCCCGATCCTGATCCTGACTGCCCGCGGCAACTGGCAGGACAAGGTCGAAGGCCTGGCGGCCGGTGCCGACGACTACGTGGTCAAGCCGTTCCAGTTCGAGGAACTGGAGGCCCGCCTGAATGCGCTGTTGCGCCGCTCCAGTGGTTTCACCCAATCGACCATCGTCGCCGGTCCGTTGCTGCTGGACCTCAATCGCAAGCAGGCGTCGCTTGGCGATGAACCGTTGGCGTTGACGGCTTATGAATACCGGATCCTGGAATACCTGATGCGCCATCATCAGCAGGTGGTCGCCAAGGACCGCTTGATGGAGCAGCTGTATCCGGATGACGACGAGCGTGATCCTAATGTCATCGAAGTGCTGGTGGGGCGCCTGCGGCGCAAACTGGAAGCCCCGGCCGGCTTCAAGCCCATCGAAACCGTACGGGGCCTGGGTTACCTGTTCAACGAGCGTTGCCAGTGATTCGTTCGCTACGGCTGCGGTTGATGCTGGCCGCCATGACCCTGGCGGTGTTGTTCATGCTCGCACTGCTGCCGGCCATGCAAGGCGCGTTCAGCCTGGCTCTGCAGGAGTCCATCGAACAACGCCTGGCGTCGGACGTGACCACGCTCATTTCCGCTGCCCGCGTGGAAAACAACCGCTTGAAGATGCCGGCGCAATTGCCCGATGAGCGCTTTAACCTCGCCGACGCCCGTCTGCTGGGCTACATCTATGATCGTGACGGGCGTCTGGTGTGGCGGTCCAAGGCCACTCGGGAAGAGAACATCAACTACGCGCCGCGCTACGACGGGCAGGGCAATCAGTTCGCGCGTATCCGCGAAGACAACGGCCAGGAATTTTTCGTCTACGACGTCGAAGTCAAACTGCTCGGCGGGCAGAGCGCGGCGTTCAGTTTCGTCACCCTGCAACCGGTGCGCGATTACGAAGTGACGCTCGACGGCCTGCGGGAAAATCTCTACCTGGGCTTTGGTGCCGCCCTGGCAGTGTTGTTGGCCCTGTTGTGGATTGGCCTGAGCTGGGGGCTTCGCGCGTTGAGGCGCCTGAGCCAGGAACTGGACGAAATCGAAAGCGGGAGCCGGGAAAGTCTCAGCACCGAGCACCCGCGGGAGCTGTTGCGCCTGACCGGCTCTCTCAACCGCCTGTTGCAGGGCGAGCGGGAACAGCGCAGCCGCTATCGTGACTCCCTTGATGATTTGGCCCACAGCCTGAAAACCCCGCTGGCGGTGCTGCAAGGCGTCAGTGAAGACATGGCCCGGCGCGCCGAGGACCGTGGGCAGGCCTGGGTGCTGCAAAGCCAGATCGAGCGCATGAGCCAGCAGATCGGCTATCAGTTGCAGCGCGCCAGCCTGCGCAAAAGCGGTCTGGTGCGCCATCAGGTGCGCTTGCGCCCGGTGCTGCAAAGCCTGTGCGATACGCTGGACAAGGTCTATCGCGACAAACGTGTCAACGTCAGCTTCGATCTGCCGGAGCAGTGCCATGTGCCAATCGAGCAGGGCGCCTTGCTGGAAATGCTCGGCAATCTGTTGGAAAACGCCTATCGGCTGTGCCTGGGCGAGGTGCGCATCAGCGTGCATCAGACCCTCGGCGGCATTGAATTGTGTGTCGAGGATGACGGGCCGGGTGTGCCGCCGGATCAACGCGCACGGATTCTGCAGCGTGGCGAGCGCCTGGATCGCCAGCATCCGGGGCAGGGCATCGGACTGGCGGTGGTCAAAGACATCATCGAAAGCTACGGCGCCCGGTTGACCCTGGGAGATTCCGAGCTGGGCGGGGCGGCTTTCAGGATTCTTTTTTCGGTGGTTTGACTGGAATGTTTCGCTGTGCCGGCGGGCCCCTTCGCGAGCAAGCCCGCTCCCACACTGGATCTTCAGTAGTCACAAATCTGTGTTCACCGCGGATCAACTGTGGGAGCGGGCTTGCTCGCGAAGGGGCCGGCAGGCGCACCACAGAAGTTGGATGTCATCACTCAATTCTCCTGCTCCCGATAAGCCCCCGGCGTCACCCCTGTCCATTTCTTGAAAGCCCGGTGAAAAGCCGACGGCTCGGAGAACCCCAACTGTTCGGCAATCTGTTGCAACGACAGGTCGGCGCGGCCCAGATGGTAGATGGCGATATCCCGCCGCAACTGATCCTTGAGTTCCTGGAAGCTGGTGCCTTCCTCCCGCAGATGCCGACGCAGCGTTTGCGGACTGATGTGCAAATGCGCGGCGACGGTGTCCAGATCCGGCCAGCGTGCGGCGTCGCGGCTGAGCAGGCGGCGTAACTGGCTGGTCAGGCTGTTGCCATCGTCAGGGCGTGACAGCAGGTCGGCGGGGGAGTGTTCGAGGAAGTGTTTGAGGGTTCGTTCGTCCTGCAACAACGGCATATCCAGGTAGCGACTGTGAAATAACAGGCTGCACCGTTGCGCCTGGAACACCAGCGGGCAGGGGAATAACAAATCGTACTCGGCCCCATGGGCCGGCTTGGCATAACTGAAGGTCGCCTGTTCCAGGCCGATCCGCTGGCCGATCAGCCAACTGCCGAGGCGATGCCAGATCACCAGCAGGCTTTCGGCCAGGAAATGGTCGGGGTCGCGCAGTGTCGATTCATCCAGGTTCAAGCGCACCCGCTCCCCTTCGGCCTCCAGTGTCAGGCTCGGTGCGTCGGGGAACAGGCTGTAGAACAACAACCCGCGCTGAAGCGCCTTGCCCAGGGTCCGGCAATGGATCAACGCGTGGCACATCATGGCAAACGTCCCGGGTTTACTCGGGGCCCGACCAAACCCCAAATATTCGTCCCCCAGTGCCAGCCGCAAGGCCTGCAACAGGCTGGCGAACTGCGCGGGCGCCAGGCGTGCTCGCGGCTCGTCCAACAGCTCGGGGCTGATGCCCAGCTCTTGCAGCAAGGGAACGTAATCGAAACCTTGCCGGCGCGCGCCACCCAGGGCGGCGCGGGCGAAGTGGCTGGCGATGGTGCGTTGGCGCATGGCAGGAATCCGTTTATTGAGCGGCGATGGTAGCAGGGGGCTTCGGCGCGACAAGGCGGATATCCGCCAAATTCCGGAGCGAGAACTGCCGTGTGGGCGGGAATCCGCCATCTGTGTGTGGGTGACTAGGCGTGTTTAACGATGTGTAGCCCTTGTGGCTAAAGGGTTGTAGGCATTTTCCCGAAAATGGCATGGGCCTTGCGATAGGCATCCGCAGGTCTGCCACCGTGCAGCCGCCAAAACAAATCCCTCCAATGCAGGAGGGTTCGAAATTGAGGTTTCGTGGACGACAGGTGGATGTTGTCACACGGGACGCTTGAGGAAGGTTTGCCATGACGACTCGTCAGCCACTGTACAAATCCCTGTATTTCCAGGTGATCGTAGCCATTGCCATCGGCATTTTGCTTGGCCACTTCTATCCGCAGACCGGCGTTGCCCTCAAACCGCTGGGTGACGGATTCATCAAACTGATCAAAATGGTCATCGCCCCGATCATCTTCTGTACCGTTGTCAGCGGTATTGCCGGCATGCAGAACATGAAGTCGGTGGGCAAGACTGGTGGCTACGCGCTGCTGTACTTCGAAATCGTCTCCACGATCGCCCTGTTGATCGGCCTGGTCGTGGTCAACGTCGTGCAACCGGGCGCCGGCATGCACATTGATGTGACGACCCTGGATACCAGCAAGATCGCCGGTTACATCTCGGCCGGTAAAGACCAGAGCATCGTGGCCTTCATCCTCAACGTGATCCCGAACACCATCGTCGGCGCGTTCGCCAATGGCGATATCCTGCAAGTGCTGATGTTCTCGGTGATCTTCGGTTTCGCCCTGCATCGCCTGGGTGCCTACGGCAAGCCGGTACTGGACTTCATCGATCGCTTCGCCCACGTGATGTTCAACATCATCAACATGATCATGAAGCTGGCGCCCGTCGGTGCGTTTGGTGCCATGGCGTTCACCATCGGCGCCTACGGTGTCGGTTCGCTGGTGCAATTGGGTCAGTTGATGATCTGCTTCTACATCACCTGTGTGGTGTTTGTACTGGTGGTGTTGGGCGCCATCTGCCGGGCCCACGGCTTCAGCGTCGTCAAGCTGATCCGTTACATCCGTGAAGAGCTGTTGATCGTACTGGGCACGTCCTCGTCGGAATCGGCCCTGCCACGCATGCTGATCAAGATGGAGCGTCTGGGCGCGCAGAAATCCGTGGTGGGTCTGGTGATCCCGACCGGCTACTCGTTCAACCTCGACGGCACTTCGATCTACCTGACCATGGCGGCGGTGTTCATTGCCCAGGCCACCGACACGCCGATGGACCTGACTCACCAGATCACCCTGTTGCTGGTGCTGTTGCTGTCGTCCAAAGGTGCGGCCGGCGTGACCGGTAGCGGCTTCATCGTGCTGGCGGCCACCCTGTCGGCCGTGGGTCATCTGCCGGTGGCCGGCCTGGCGCTGATCCTGGGTATCGACCGCTTCATGTCCGAAGCCCGCGCCCTGACCAACCTGGTGGGCAATGCTGTCGCCACCATCGTGGTTGCCAAGTGGGTCAAGGAACTGGACGTAGACCAGTTGCAGAGCGAACTGGCTTCCGGCGGTCGCGGCATCTCCGACACCCGTGAAGAAGACGATCTGGGCGTGGCCGAAGGCCCAACTCCTGCTGGCGTGAAGTAACCTTTCGCTGCAATAAAAAACCCGCTTCGGCGGGTTTTTTATTGGGCCCGGGTTCTCAAGGCGCGAACACTTTTGTGGCGAGGGGATTTATCCCCGCTGGGCTGCGCAGCAGCCCCTACAAATGCACGCAGGTGTATCGGGCAAATGCCAGAGGGCCGCTTCGCGCCCCAGCGGGGATAAATCCCCTCGCCACAAAGGATCTGCGCCAGCCTTGAGCGCAATGGTCAGCCAGACTGACCCCTGCGGTAATTGCCCCACCGCCAACCCCTGCCTAGTCTTGAGTCCATCATCCCTCGGAGATCGCCCATGCAAGGCCCACTGGCATCGCTCAAGGTTCTGGACTTCTCGACCCTGCTGCCCGGCCCGTTCGCCTCGCTGTTGCTGGCGGACATGGGGGCCGAAGTGTTGCGCATCGAGTCGCCGACCCGCCCGGACCTGTTACGGATACTGCCGCCCCATGATCAGGGCGTCTCGGCCAGCCATGCCTACCTCAACCGCAACAAGCGCAGCCTGGCCCTGGACCTCAAGCAGCCCGCGGCGTTGGAGGTGATCAAGCAGTTGCTGGGCGATCACGACATCCTGCTGGAACAGTTCCGCCCCGGCGTGATGGAGCGACTGGGCCTGGGGTACGAAGCCTTGAAGGCGATCAATCCCCGGTTGATCTACGTGTCCATCACCGGCTACGGCCAGACCGGGCCCTACAAGGACCGCGCCGGCCACGACATCAACTACCTGGCCCTGGCGGGGCTGGCCAGCCACACTGGGCGTGCCGACGCCGGGCCATTGCCGCTGGGCATCCAGGCGGCGGACATCGCCGGTGGCTCACTGCACGGGGTGATCGGGCTATTGGCGGCGGTGATCGCCCGGCAGCAGACCGGGCAGGGCCAGCATCTGGACGTGAGCATGACCGACTGTGTGTTCAGCCTCAACGCTTTGGCCGGTGCCGGTTATCTGGCCTGCGGCGTGGAACCTGAGTGGGAGAACCAGATGCTCAACGGTGGCAGCTTCTATGACTATTACCGCACCCGGGATGGCCGTTGGATGTCGGTGGGCAGCCTGGAGCCGGCCTTCATGCAGGCGTTGTGCGAGACCCTTGGACGACCGGAACTGGCGGCCCAGGGGCTGTCGCCCAGTCCAGATCAGCAACAGCGGCTAAAGCAGCAACTGCAGGCCGAATTCGAGAAGCATGATTTCGCTGAGCTTTGCAGTTTATTTGCGGGGGTTGATGCTTGCGTCGAACCGGTGCTGAGCCTGGAAGAAACACTCAGGCATCCCCAGTTAGCGGCCCGGGACGTCGTGATCCAGGTGCCTCGTGGCGATGGCTCGAGTCAGGCGCAGATGGCCTGTCCGTTGAAATTCTCGGAAGGCTTGCCCGAGCCTCGGCATATCGGCGCGGAACTGGGAGCGCACACGGATCAGGTGTTGGGGGAGTTGGGGTTCAGTGTTGAGCGGATTGCTCACTTACGTGCTGGCGGAGTGGTTGTGTAGTGCTCTTTTTGGCCTCATCGCGAGCAGGCTCGCTCCCACATTGGATCTATGGCGTTCACAAACCCTTGTGGGAGCGAGCCTGCTCGCGATGAGGCCGGCCCAGACACCACAAGAACCAGCTACTCCACCCGCGTCTCCCCACTGAACACCAAGGTATTGCGACAACTGCGGCACAAGTAACGGCGCCCCTGGCCCACCAGGCTGTGACGCTGGGCCGAGAAGGGGAAGTCGCTGCCGTCGCAGGGGCATGTGTAGATGTAGCGGGTCACGCTGCGGCGTTTGATCTCGTAGGTATGGCAGCGGTTGGGCGGCAGTTCGTAAACGCCGCGCATGATCAGTTGCCATTCTTCGCCGTGGGGCTGAATGCGTTCGCCAAACAGCTGATGGGCAATCAGGTGCGCAACCTCGTGGGCGACGGTCTGCTTGAGAAAGTCTTCGGCGTTTTCCCGGTACAACTGTGGATTGAAGCGCAGCAGATTTTCATGCAAGTGCGCGACGCCGGCCTTCTGGCCACGCAACTTGAAGCTGACCACGGGACGTTTGAAAGGACGTTTGAAAAAGGTTTCGGCTTGTTGGTAACACTCTTCGACGCGGGTATTGAGTTGCTCAAGCATGCTGTACGGGTCTCCAGAGGCTCGAGTATGCCGCAAGCGCCGGCCGTTGCGAATCGCCCAGACGCCCAGTGGTCGTTTCGCCAGCGCCAAACACAGGAAGGCCGCCTTGCGGCGGCCTGTGTTGGCAGATATTGCTTTGTTTTCAGGAGGGAACCCTGAGCGGGTTAGAACACTTCAGCTGGTATACACCGGACCGACGCCCAAACCCCAGACGATCACCGTGAACGCCATGATAGCCACCAGCACCACCAGGCCCACGGCGAGCACCGAACTGGAAAACAGAAAACCCTCGTCCTGAGGAATATTCATGAAGGTGGGCAGGCCCACATACAGCAGGTAGACGGTGTAGCAGATGGCCGCCGTACCGACGATCATCCCCAGCCACATGTGCGGATAGAGCGCCGCCAGGCCGCCGATGAACAAAGGTGTCGCGGTGTAGGTGGCGAACGCGACGCAGCGCGCCAGGCTCGGGTTGGCGTCATAGGTGCGGGCCATCCAGTGCACGAAGGCGCCCATCACGGCCACACCGCCCAACATGGCGAGGTACGACATGATGGTCATCCACAGTGCGCTTTCCATGGTCAGCATCACCGGTGGCCGGTTGCCGATGACCCATCCCACCTGCGTGGTGCCGATAAACGCCGAAACAGCCGGAATGGCCGCCAGGATCAGCGTGTGGGTGAGGTACATGTGGCTGATGCTTTCCTCCTGATCGCCACGGATTTCTTTCCATTCTTGATCAGGGTGGGTAAAGAGCCCCACGACATGATGGATCATAGTCAGTCACTCCTTTGTTATTGCCATCGCCCCCCAACGGAGCGCCTACGGGCCAAACGGCCGAGTAAGTACAGGTCTGTAAGTGTGTGCGACCTTATGTCGCAGTATAGAAAGGAGTTCTCGCCAGGGGGATGGGGGGCTTAGAGCAAATCGCGCTGTAGGAAGGTGTGTTAATCGCCGATGAGTCTGTGCACCGCTCCGGCTGGCAGGAACTCTCCTGTGGCGAGGGGATTTATCCCCGTTGGGGTGCGAAGCGCTCCCAATCCATTGATTCCTCAGTAGGTCAGCCCTGATAAGGGGGGCTGCTGCGCAGCCCAACGGGGATAAATCCCCTCGCCACAATAGCGTCCGTCATGAGCTTTCGCCGAAAGGGGATTTTTTGCGTAAAATGCCGGCCTTTCGTCACACCTCACGGATTTCGCGTCATGGGCACTCTTACGGTCAACCAGAACAAACTGCAAAAGCGCCTGCGCCGCCAGGCCGGTGAGGCGGTCGCTGATTTCAATATGATTGAAGACGGCGACAAGGTCATGGTCTGCCTGTCCGGCGGCAAGGACAGCTACACCTTGCTCGATGTGCTGATGCATTTGCAGAAGGTTGCGCCGATCAAGTTCGATATTGTCGCGGTGAACATGGACCAGAAGCAGCCCGGTTTCCCCGAGCATGTGTTGCCGGCCTACCTTCAATCGTTGGGCGTGGAATATCACATCGTCGAGAAGGACACCTATTCGGTGGTCAAGGAACTGATCCCGGAAGGCAAGACCACCTGCTCGCTGTGCTCACGCCTGCGTCGCGGCACGCTCTACACCTTTGCCGACCAGATCGGCGCCACCAAGATGGCCCTGGGGCACCACCGCGACGATATCGTCGAGACCTTTTTCCTGAACATGTTCTACAACGGCTCGCTCAAAGCCATGCCGCCCAAGCTGCGCGCCGATGACGGGCGCAACGTGGTGATCCGCCCGCTGGCCTACTGCAGCGAGAAAGACATCCAGGCCTATTCGGACTTCAAGCAATTCCCGATCATCCCTTGCAACCTGTGTGGCTCCCAGGAAAACCTGCAACGCCAGGTGGTCAAGGAGATGCTGCAGGAGTGGGAGCGCAAGACCCCGGGCCGCACCGAGAGCATTTTCCGCGGTCTGCAGAACGTCGTTCCGTCGCAGCTGGCGGACCGCAACCTGTTCGACTTCACCAACCTGCGCATCGACGAAAGTGCCACGCCGCGATTCGTCAACGTGGTGAACCTCTGAGGAGCTCAACGGCTCCTATTCACGGCGCTCGTGGCCATGCCACTTAGAGCGCCGTTTTCATTTCCGATCCCAGGAGAGGGCATGCGCGATTACAAGTGGCTGCACGAGTATTGTCTGAACCGCTTCGGTTCGGCGGCTGAACTGGAAGCCCACCTGCCTGTTCCCAAGACCCCGGCCCAACTGCGCAAAATCAGCGATGACCGCTACCTCTCGACCATGGCGTTGCGAGTGTTCCGCGCCGGGCTTAAGCACAGCCTGGTGGACGCCAAGTGGCCGGCCTTCGAAGAGGTTTTTTTCAAGTTCGACCCGGAAAAAGTCGTACTGATGAGCGCCGAGCACCTGGAACGGCTGATGCAGGACGCGCGGATCATCCGCCATTTGGGCAAGCTCAAAAGCGTGCCGCGCAACGCGCAGTTGATACTGGACGTGGCCCATGAAAAGGGCAGCTTCGGCGCGCTGATCGCCGACTGGCCGGTGACCGATATCGTGGGCCTGTGGACCTACCTGAAAAAGCACGGCCATCAACTGGGCGGTCTGTCGGCGCCGCGTTTTTTGCGGATGATGGGCAAGGACACCTTCGTGCCCAGTTATGACGTGGTAGCCGCGCTCAATGCGCAGGACATCATCGACAAAGTCCCCACCAGCTTGCGGGATCTGGCGACGGTGCAACAGGCCTTCAACCAGTGGCATGAAGAGAGTGGTGGAAGGCCGATGAGCCAGCTTTCGATGATGCTGGCGTATACCGTCAATCATTGAGACCGCATCGCGAGCAGGCTCGCTCCCACAGGGATAGTGAACGCCACACATCTCATGTGGGAGCAAAGCTTGCTCGCGATAGCGGTGAGTCAACTTACATCAATGTTGAATCTGCCTCAGTCATCGCGAGCAAGCTTTGCTCCCACAGTGGTCTGGTGGTTTCTTGCGGATTCCCTACACCCAAAATCCCTTGTGGGAGCGAGCCTGCTCGCGATAGCCATCTATCAGGCGACAGAAGGCTCGCCTTCTCCAGCCAACCGCCGGTTCAACTGAAACCGCCAGCGCACATACAGCAGGGCTGAGCAGAACACCGCCACGCTCGCGGCCATTTCCAGCACGCCGAACACCTGTCGGTTCGGGTCATAGGCCGCCAGTGCGCCTTTGATGAAGTACAGGTTCACCACAAAGCACATCCACGAATGCCCGCGGGGGCTGCCGCTGATCATGCCTGGCGCCAGTATCAGCAGCGGCACCAGCTCGATCAGCAGAATCACCCAGGGGCGCGCGCCGTGCAGGTCGGCGATCAGCAGGTAATACACACAGAGCAACCCCGCCAGCCCGAAAAAACACAGCAGGCTCAGGACCCGGGCGATGCGTACCCGCGGTTCCAGCCACTGAATGGGCGGCAGTATTTTCGGCTTCTTAGCCACGGCCGTTCTCCAGCAGTAGGGCGGTTTTTGCCAGGCGCAAACCCAGTGCCCGGCACAGCGCGACTTCATGTTCGTTCAAGCCGCTTTTACCGTCGGCCCCGGCGTGATGGCTCGGGCCGTAAGGCGTGCCTCCGCCCTCGGTTTCGATCAAGGCTGACTCGCTGTAGGGCAGGCCGGTGATCAGCATGCCGTGGTGCAACAGCGGCAGCATCATCGACAGCAAGGTGGTTTCCTGGCCGCCATGCAGGCTCGCGGTGGACGTGAATACACCGGCCGGTTTGCCCACCAGTGCGCCGGTCAGCCACAGGTTGCTGGTGCCATCGAGAAAGTATTTCAGCGGCGCGGCCATGTTGCCGAAACGGGTCGGACTGCCCAGGGCCAGGCCGGCGCAGTTTTTCAGGTCATCGAGGCTGGCGTACAGCGGGCCTTGCTCGGGGATGTCCGGCGATACCGCTTCGCACTCGGCGGAAATTGCCGGCACCGTACGCAACCGGGCTTCCAGCCCGGCCTGCTCAATGCCGCGGGCGATCTGCCGGGCCATTTCGTTGGTCGAGCCACTGCGGCTGTAATACAACACCAGAATGTACGGTGTGCTCACGGCAGGATCTCCAGGATCTTCTCTGGCGGGCGACCGATCACGGCCTTGTCAGCGGTTTCCAGAATCGGTCGTTCCATGAGTTTGGGGTGGGCGACGATGGCGGCGATCAATTGGGACTGGCTCAGGTTTTCATCAGCCAGGTTCAGGGTCTTGTATTCGTCCTCGCCGGTGCGCAGCAGTTGCCGGGCGGTGATACCGAGCTTGGCCAACAGGCGTTCCAACTGCGCTGCGTCGAGCGGGGTTTCCAGGTAGCGGACCACGGTGGGCGTCAGGCCACGGGTCTCCAACAGTTCCAGCGCACCGCGGGATTTGGAGCAGCGCGGGTTGTGATAAAGCGTCAGATCGGTCATGAGCGGGTCGCATCTTGCGTAAGGTGGCGGCTATTCTACTGTGTCGCGAGGTACCCGGCACCTGAGACAGGCGCGTTCGAATACGGTGGGCCGCGCCGACGTTCACATTCAATACAAGGATTGGCACATGGCAAGGCGATTGACGACGGCACTGGCATTCATGGGAATTTTGTTGCTCGCCGGCTGCGGGAATGACTACGGAGTTGACCAGAACGGCCAGGCTATCGCCTCAAAACGGCTGGACAATCAGTGGGTGGTGATCAATTACTGGGCCGAGTGGTGCGCGCCGTGCCGCACCGAAATCCCCGAGTTCAACGCCCTGGCCGAACAGCTCAAGGGCCGTAACGTGGGGGTGTTCGGGGTCAACTTCGATCAGGTGCAAGGTGAGGAGCTCAAGAGCGCCAGCGACAAGATGGGGATTGGTTTCACTGTACTGGCCCGCGATCCTGCCGAGATCTTCGATCTGCCGCGCAGCGAAGGACTGCCGGTAACCTACATCATCGATAACCAGGGCAAGGTGCGCGAGCAGATGCTGGGGGAACAGACGGCGGCGGGGGTGATGGCCAAGCTTGAGGCGTTGCAGGCGTTCAAATAACACCTGTTTTGACAGGTGAGATCCCTGTGGCGAGGGGATTTATCCCCGCTGGGGTGCGAAGCAGCCCCAAGATCTATATGCCACCGTGGTGTGTCAGACGGAAAGCAGAGGGGCTGCTGCGCAGCCCAGCGGGGATAAATCCCCTCGCCACAAAGTGCTTTATCAAGCTTGGAATAGTATCAACCTTCCTCCAACCACCACCGCAGTGGCTTGCCCTGAGCCGGCCAGAAGCGCATTTGCTCGATGGGCGAGATGTCCCAGCGTTCGACCTTTTCCAGCGCCTGCAAAAAGCGCGTCTCCTGCTCCATCAGCGCCGGGGCGCAGAGTTTGCGGGTGCTGCCGATCTTGCCGAAGCTCAAACGGTGGCCTTCCAGGGTGTAGGGCGCGAACCAGTGGTTACAGCCGCCGTTGCCGTAGGCCCGGCCGTCGTCCCCCAGGGTAATGGTCAGGTTGCTGTAGTCCATCAATGGCCGTTCGCCAATCCATTCCAGGATGTAGCTGCGGTTTTGCTGCAGTTGCACCGGCTCGGCGGCGCAACCCATCAGGCCGGCGCCGATCAGCGCGGTCAGGGCCAGGCGTTTCATCAGGCGGCTTCCTGGCATGTCGGGCACAGGTGTTTTTCACCGACGGTGGTCCAGCCCAGCTCGGCAATGCGCGCGGTGGCGGCCGGCTTCTGCGCCTTGACGCCGAGCTTGGCGTCGACGGCAAATTCAAAGCTCAGTTGCTTGGCGCAGCGGTCGCAGTTGACCTGCCAGGTGTGGATCGCCAGCTCCCCGAACACCGGGCCGGTGGTCATGGCAGTCCATTGGCCCATGGGCTTGAGCAAGTGCCGAACGGTGTCCACGGTCAGGCGCATGGACAAGTCCTTGCTGCCTTTGAGGGTGACGAGCAGCACATCGTTGGCCTGAATCGAACCGCCGTTGCCGGTGACCTGATAACGGCCCGGCGCCAGGGCGCGGACCTCGGTCAGGGTGTGTTGCGGGTTCATCAGGGTGTAGCGGAAATCGTGTTCGGCCATGGGTCCTCCAGATAGGCGCGATATGCTAGCACGGGGCATGGCATGGAATGATCCGGATGCTGGTCAGGTGACGAAATCCACTGTGGGAGCGAGCCTGCTCGCGATAGCGGTGTGTCAGTTGACATAAATGTAAGACGATCCTCCGCTATCGCGAGCAGGCTCGCTCCCACAAGGGGGGTATGGGCCGAGTGCTCAGCTGTCCACCAGGTTCTGTGGGGTGCCGGCGGCCCAGGCGCCGATGTTGTCCAGGGTCGTCGCGGCGATGGCGGCCAACGCTTCATGGGTCAGGAAGGCCTGATGCGCGGTGACCACCACGTTGGGGAAGGTCAGCAGCCGAGCCAGCACATCATCCTGCAAGGGCAGGTCGGAGCGGTCCTCGAAGAACAGTTGTGCTTCTTCCTCATAGACATCCAGCCCCAAATAGCCCAACTGACCGCTTTTCAATGCCTCGATCAAGGCGGGTGTGTCCACCAGACCGCCGCGTCCGGTGTTGATCAGCATCGCGCCTCGTTGCATGGCAGCCAATGAATCGGCGTTGATCAAATGTCGGCTCTGCTCGTTGAGCGGGCAATGCAGGCTGATGATCTGCGCTTGTGCCAGCAGGTCGGCCAGGGGCAAATAGCGCGCCCCCAAGGCTTCGACCTGCGGGTTGGGATACGGGTCATAGGCCAGCAACTGGCAGCCGAAGCCGGCCATGATCCGCGCGAACGTCGCGCCGATCTGCCCGGTGCCGATCACGCCGACTGTCTTGCCCACCAGATCGAAACCGGTCAGCCCATGGAGGCTGAAATTGCCGTCCCGGGTGCGGTTGTAGGCGCGGTGCAGGCAGCGATTGAGGGCCATGATCAGCGCCACGGCGTGTTCGGCCACGGCATGGGGCGAATACGCCGGCACCCGGACGATGCTCAACCCCAGCCGTTTGGCAGCGGCCAGGTCCACATGGTTATAGCCGGCCGAGCGCAGGGCGATCAGCCGCGTGCCACCCTGTGCCAGCCGTTCCAGCACCGGGGCGCTCAGGTCGTCGTTGATGAAGGCGCACACCACTTCATGTCGTTCGGCCAGGGCCACGGTGTCGAGGTTCAGGCGTGCTGGCTGAAACTGCAGTTCAAGGCCTGCGGGTGCCGGGGCTTTACTGAAACTGTCGCGGTCGTAGGTTTGGCTGCTGAAAAGAATCACGCGCATGGCGGCCTCCTGGCATAAAAATAAACCCGTACGGTCGGGGTAGGAGCCTGGATTTTCCTTGATCCTGGGTTTTGGGCTGTTGCCCTGGATCAGGCGCTGATGCGTGCCTCGTTGGCCAGGCGGTCGATGGCACGCTCCAGTTCCTGCAGAGCGGCCTCGGCCTTGGGGTCCTGTTGTTTGAGCAGGGTCTCGCTGCGCTGGCAGGCGGCGCGCAATTGCGGCACGCCACAGTAACGAGTGGCGCCATGCAGGCGGTGGACCCGTTCGATCAGGGCGTTGTGATCATTGGCTTCGTTGGCCTGGCGAATCGCTTCGCGGTCGGCTTCCAGCGAAGCCAGCAGCATCGCCAGCATGTCCGCCGCCAGATCGGCCTTGCCGGCGGCCAGGCGCAGGCCTTCTTCGTGATCGAGCACCAACAGGTCGCTGCCGCCCTGAGCGTCGGTGCTCCGGTCCGGCGCCTGGTTGCGCAGGGCCAGGCCGGTCCACTTAAGCACCACCTGGGCCAGTTGCCGTTCGCTGATGGGCTTGGTCAGGTAGTCATCCATGCCGCTTTGCAGCAGGGCGCGTTTTTCGTTGGCCATGGCGTGGGCGGTGAGGGCGACGATCGGCAGCGGCGTACAATGACGCTCGCTTTCCCATTGGCGAATCGCCTCGGTGCTCTGGCGGCCGTCCATACCAGGCATCTGAACGTCCATCAGCACCAGGTCGAAGGTTTCCTTTTGCACCGCCTTGACCGCCGCATAACCGCTTTCCACCGCCAGCACCTTGGCGCCCATGTCTTCGAGCAACGTTTGCACCAGCAGCAGGTTGGCCGGGTTGTCGTCCACGCAAAGCACTTTGGGCGCGCGGCTGCCCACCGGCTCGTTGGGCTCGTTGCGAGGTGGGCGCGGGTTGACCAGGTCGGAAAGCGAGCGGCGCAGCTTGCGGGTGCAGGCCGGCTTGGCCTGCAATTGGCTGTGGGGGTTGGGCACGGAGAGGTGGTACAGCGTCTGTTCAGTGGTGGGACACAGCACGAGTACCTTGCAGCCCAGATGCTCAAGATCCCAGATGTGCTGGCTGAGGCGTTCCGGCGGCATGTCGTTGCTGGTGATGCCCAGCACGGCCAGGTCGATCGCCTGGTCGGTCTGGTGGGCGACGGTCACACCGTTGGTCAGGTTTTCCAGGGTGTTGAACGGTGTCACTACCAGACCGCAGTCCTCGAGCTAGTGTTGCAGGGCCTGACGGGCCAGTTCATGGTTTTCCAGCACTGCTACGCGCCGACCCAGTAACGGCGGGCCAGGCAAATCCTCGGCGTCGTCACGGGTCTTGGGCAGGCGCAGGCTGATCCAGAACTCCGAGCCTTCGCCCGGCGTGCTGTCAACGCCGATTTCGCCACCCATCTGCTCCACCAAGCGCTTGGAAATCACCAGGCCCAGACCGGTGCCGCCCGGTTGCCGGGACAAGGAATTGTCGGCCTGGCTGAACGCCTGGAACAGGGCCCGCACGTCCTGGTTCGACAGGCCGATACCGGTGTCCTGAATGCTGATGCGCAGTTGCACGCTGTCTTCGTGTTCGTCTTCCATCATGGCGCGGGCGATGATAGTGCCTTCGCGGGTGAACTTGATGGCATTGCTCACCAGGTTGGTCAGGATCTGCTTGAGGCGCAGCGGATCGCCCACCAGCGACAGGGGCGTGTCCCTGTAGACCAGGCTCACCAGCTCCAGTTGTTTGGCGTGGGCGGCGGGGGCGAGGATAGTCAAAGTGTCTTGCAACAAGTCCCGCAGGTTGAACGGAATGTTGTCGAGCACCAGTTTGCCGGCCTCGATCTTCGAGAAGTCGAGGATCTCGTTGATGATGCCCAGCAGGCTGTCAGCGGATTTTTCAATGGTGCCCAGGTAATCGAGCTGACGCGGGGTCAATTCGCTTTTCTGCAGCAAATGGGTGAAACCGAGGATGCCGTTGAGCGGCGTACGGATTTCGTGGCTCATGTTCGCCAGGAATTCGGATTTGATCCGGCTCGCTTCCAGGGCTTCCTTGCGGGCCAGGTCCAGTTCGATGTTCTGGATCTCGATGGTTTCCAGATTCTGGCGCACGTCTTCAGTGGCCTGGTCGATGCTGTGCTGCAACTCTTCCTGGGCGTTCTGCAAGGTGCTGGCCATGCGATTGATGCCTGACGCCAGCTCATCCAGTTCCTGGCTGCCCAGTGGTGGCAGACGGGTTTCCAGGTGACCATCCTTGAGTTGCGCCACGGCTTGCTTGATCTGGCTCAGGGGACGATTGATCGTGCGACCCATGCGCAACGCCAGCAGTGCGGTCAGGCACAGGCCGGCGCTGATCAACAGCAGGCTGGCGAACAGGCTGCGATAGCCGCGCAGTAACATGCCACTGTGGGACAACTCCAGTTCGACCCAACCCAGCAGCCGATCGGCTTCTTCGGGAATCAGCTCGCCGGCCAGGTTGCGGTGCTTGCCGAATACTGGCAGCAGGTAACGCGTGGCATCGTTGCCGGTGCGTTGCAGTAATTGGGCACTGTTGCCCTCCGGGGCGCGGTTGAGCATGGTCGGGCCGGCGTGGGCCAGCGATGTGCGATCGGGGGCCAGGAAGGTCACGGCGCGCACGTCCGCTTGCTCGAGGGACTGGGTGGCGATCCGCTCCAGCAGATCGGTGTCCTGGTGGCTCATGGCTGGGGCGACCAGCGGTGCCAGCTGTTCGGCGATCATTTCGCCTCGTTGCAACAACTGGGCGTGCAGGTCCGATTGCTGCATCCAGGTGAAGTAGCCGCCCAGGACCAGCGCCATCAGGCTGGTCGGCAAAAGGGTCAGCAACAGCACGCGGCCTTTGATTCCCAGTTTCTTGAGCACACTTTTCTCCTGCATCCAGCGGTCTGTTTGAGCTTTGCGCGCATCCGGCACGCAATACCTGCGCAGTGTAGCGACTTGCGGGCGGGCAATCTTCGTAAAATTCATGTCGCCGTGCATCGGTCTCGCGGGTTACCGTGCCTCGGCGATACCGTCAATTCAATCAATTCGCCCTAAATGCGCATGATTGCTGAGCTGCAGCTTGCAGCCCCATTTCGTGGCTTATTCCCATAAGCCATAACCACCACACTTTGCGTGATATGGCCGCGCCGGGTTTGCCGGTATGATAGGCGCCCCCGCAGTCCGGATTGCGAATACGCCATGACCGTGCAGTACCCCACTATCGCCGATTGCGTCGGCAACACTCCGCTGGTTCGTTTGCAGCGCCTGCCCGGCGTGACCAGCAACACGCTTTTGCTCAAGCTCGAAGGGAATAACCCGGCGGGTTCGGTCAAGGACCGGCCGGCGCTGTCGATGCTCACCCGTGGCGAATTGCGCGGGCAGATCCGGCCCGGCGATACGCTGATCGAGGCGACTTCCGGGAACACCGGCATCGCCCTGGCCATGGCGGCGGCGATCA
This sequence comes from Pseudomonas sp. NFACC45, assembly GCF_900113505.1. Lineage (NCBI taxonomy): Bacteria > Pseudomonadati > Pseudomonadota > Gammaproteobacteria > Pseudomonadales > Pseudomonadaceae > Pseudomonas > Pseudomonas sp. NFACC45. Next base: position 53,958 of record NZ_FOPO01000009.1, on the reverse strand, counting down.
AGGGCTACAAGATGATCCTGATCATGCCCGACAACTCCAGTGCCGAGCGCAAGGCCGCGATGACCGCCTATGGCGCCGAATTGATCCTGGTGAGCAAAGACGAAGGCATGGAAGGCGCCCGGGACCTGGCTGAGCGCATGCAAGCCGAGGGGCGCGGCAAGGTGCTCGACCAGTTCGCCAATGGCGACAATCCCGAAGCCCACTACACCACCACCGGCCCCGAGATCTGGCGCCAGACCGATGGCACCATCACCCATTTCGTCAGCTCGATGGGCACCACCGGCACCATCATGGGCACCTCGCGCTATTTGAAAGAACAGAACCCGAACGTGCAGATCATCGGCCTGCAACCGATGGAAGGCGCGGCCATCCCCGGTATCCGTCGCTGGCCCGAGGAATATCTGCCGAAGATCTACCAGGCCGACCGCGTGGACCGCATTATCGACATGGCCCAGAGCGAGGCGGAGGACATCACCCGTCGTCTGGCCCGTGAAGAAGGCATCTTTTGCGGCGTCTCTTCGGGCGGTGCCGTGGCGGGCATGCTGCGCTTGTCCCAGGAAGTCGAAAACGCGGTCATTGTCGCGATCATTTGCGACCGAGGCGACCGCTACCTGTCGACCGGCATTTTCGACGCGCCCAACTGATGGCCAAGCAAGAAAGAGGTCTGCGCTTCCAGCCCAGCGGCGGAAGCCGGGCCCCGCAGGTGCCTGCCGGAAAGAAGCAGCGCTTGACCATCGAACGCTTGGCCAACGATGGGCGCGGGATTGCCTTTGTGGACGGGCGCACCTGGTTCGTGATCGGCGCCCTGGCCGGCGAAGAGGTCGAGGCGCGGGTGCTGGGGGCCCATGGCAAGGTGGTCGAGGCCCGCACCGAGCGAGTGTTTCTGTCCAGTGAACTGCGCCGTGCGGCGCCGTGCGTCCATGCCGGTCGCTGCGGCGGTTGCAGCGTCCAGCATTTGCCCCACAACGAACAGCTCGCCCTGAAACAGCGCATGCTCGCTGAGCAGTTGTCGCGGGTCGCCGGCGTGCAGCCGGATGAATGGGCCGCGCCATTGAACGGGCCGGAACTGGGTTACCGGCGTCGCGCCCGCGTGGCGGTGCGCTGGGACCAAAAGGCGAAAAAGCTCGACGTCGGATTCCGTGCCGTGGGCAGCCAGGACATCGTTGCCATCGGCGATTGCCCGGTGCTGGTACAGCCCTTGCAACCGATCATGAGCGGCTTGCCGCAGATGCTCCGTCGTTTGAGTAAACCCCAGGCGCTGGGCCATGTGGAATTGTTCGCCGGCTCGTCCCTGGCAGTGTTGCTGCGGCACATGTCGCCACTGTCGGCACCTGACCTGACGATTCTCAAGGATTTCTGCGCCACCCACCAAGCCCAGTTGTGGCTGCAGGGTGAGGGCGAGCCGCAACCGGTCGAACCGGGACAGACGCTGGGTTATCGCCTTGACGCCTGGGACCTGGAGCTGGCTTACCGGCCGGGTGATTTCATCCAGGTCAACGCCGGGGTCAACGCGGCGATGGTGGCCCAGGCACTGGATTGGCTGGCGCCCAAACCCGAGGAGCGGGTGCTGGACTTGTTCTGTGGTCTGGGCAACTTTGCCTTGCCCCTGGCCAAGGTTGTGCGCCAAGTGGTGGCGGTGGAAGGTGTACAGGCCATGGTTGACCGCGCGGCAGCCAATGCCGTCAGCAACAATTTGAATAACACTGCCTTTTTTCAGGCCGATTTATCCCAGCCGTTGTCGGGTGCCGAGTGGGTCGGCGAAGGCTTTTCTGCGGTACTCTTGGACCCACCCCGCGACGGTGCTTTCGAGGTGGTGCGCAAACTGGCATCCCTGGGCGCCAGGCGGTTGGTATATGTATCGTGCAACCCGGCAACTTTGGCCCGGGACACGGTCGAATTGATCAAGCAGGGCTACCGGTTAAAACGTGCCGGGATTCTCGATATGTTTCCTCAGACGGCACATGTCGAGGCCATGGCGTTATTTGAAGCGAGCCAGGATGGCTTGTCCGACTGACCCGTTCGTGCCAACCACCACAGCCCTGGGCGGGGGCACGGGCAACGAAGGTCAGCGTTATTGACGCATTGAATCTGCGTCATAGGGAAGGTATGTAAAGATGGTACAGGTGAGAGCACACCAGCCGATCAACACCGACGGCAGTATCAATCTCGAGGCTTGGCTCGATCACGCGGTCAGTATCGACACGGCACTGGATCGCGAAGCCTTGAAAGAAGCCTGTGAGTTCGCGCGTGAAGCGGAACAGCAACACAACGCGGCGAAGAACCTCTGGTCCGAAGGCACCTCGAGTTTTCAGACGGGCCTTGAGATCGCCGAAATCCTTGCCGACCTCAAGCTCGACCAGGATTCCCTGGTGGCTGCGGTGCTTTACCGTGGTGTGCGCGAAGGGCAGATCCAATTGCCGGTGGTCAGCCAGCGCTTCGGCACGGTGGTCGCCAAGCTGATTGACGGCGTGCTGCGCATGGCGGCGATCAGTGCCAGTCTCAGTCCGCGCCAGTCCATGGTCCTGGGCACCCAAGGCCAAGTGGAGAACCTGCGCAAGATGCTGGTGGCCATGGTCGACGACGTGCGCGTCGCACTGATCAAACTGGCCGAACGAACCTGCGCGATCCGCGCGGTGAAGTCCGCCGACGACGAAAAGCGCAACCGCGTCGCCCGGGAAGTGTTCGATATCTACGCGCCACTGGCCCATCGCCTTGGCATCGGCCATATCAAGTGGGAGCTGGAGGACCTGTCCTTCCGCTACCTGGAGCCCGACCAGTACAAGCAGATCGCCAAGTTGCTGCATGAGCGGCGCCTGGATCGCGAGCGTTTCATCACGGATGTGATGACCCAGTTGCGGGAAGAATTGCAGGCCACCGGCGTGGAGGCCGACATCAGCGGCCGGGCCAAGCACATCTATTCGATCTGGCGCAAAATGCAGCGCAAAGGCCTGGAGTTCAGCCAGATCTACGACGTCCGCGCTGTTCGCGTACTGGTCCCGGAAATGCGCGACTGCTACACCGCGCTGGGTATCGTGCACACCTTGTGGCGGCACATTCCCAAGGAGTTCGACGACTACATCGCCAACCCGAAGGAAAACGGCTATCGCTCGCTGCACACGGCGGTGATCGGCCCGGAGGGCAAGGTGCTGGAAGTGCAGATTCGCACCCACGCCATGCACGAGGAAGCCGAGCTTGGGGTTTGCGCCCATTGGAAATACAAGGGCACCGACGTCAAGTCGGGCTCCAACCACTACGAAGAGAAAATCTCCTGGCTGCGTCAGGTGCTCGAGTGGCATGAAGAACTCGGTGACATTGGCGGTCTGGCCGAACAACTGCGGGTCGATATCGAACCGGATCGGGTCTATATCTTCACCCCCGACGGCCATGCCATCGACCTGCCCAAGGGCGCCACGCCGCTGGACTTTGCCTATCGGGTCCACACCGAGATCGGCCACAACTGCCGTGGCGCCAAGATCAACGGGCGGATCGTGCCGCTCAACTACAGCCTGCAAACCGGTGAGCAGGTCGAGATCATCACCAGTAAACACGGCACACCGAGCCGCGACTGGCTGAACCCGAACCTGGGCTACATCACCACATCGCGAGCGCGGGCGAAAATCGTTCACTGGTTCAAGTTGCAGGCTCGCGACCAGAACGTCGCCGCCGGCAAGACCCTGCTCGAGCGCGAACTCAGTCGCCTGGGTCTGCCGCAGGTGGATTTCGACAAGCTGGCCGAAAAGGCCAACATGAAAACCGCCGAAGACATGTTCGCCGCTCTCGGTGCCGGCGACTTGCGCCTTGCGCAACTGGTCAACCTGGCTCAGCAACTGGTGGAGCCGGAGCGCGGCAACGAGCAGTTGGAACTGATCCCGCGCAAGGCCACCGGCTACAAGCCCGGCAAGCGCGGCGACATCCAGATCCAAGGCGTGGGCAACCTGATGACCCAGATGGCCGGCTGCTGCCAGCCGTTGCCTGGGGATGCGATCGTCGGCTACATCACCCAGGGCCGTGGGGTGAGCATTCACCGCCAGGACTGTGCTTCGGTGCTGCAACTGGCCGGCCGTGAGCCGGAGCGGATCATCCAGGTCAGTTGGGGCCCGGTGCCGGTGCTCACCTACCCGGTGGACATCATCATTCGCGCCTACGACCGTTCCGGCCTGCTGCGTGACGTGTCCCAGGTGTTGCTGAACGAGCGGATCAACGTGTTGGCGGTCAACACCCGTTCGAACAAGGAAGACAACACGGCGCTGATGTCCCTGACCATCGAGATTCCGGGGCTGGATGCGCTGGGGCGGTTGCTGGGGCGGATTTCCCAACTGCCGAACATCATCGAGACCCGGCGTAATCGTACGCCGGGGTGATGAGGCACTGTTAAACCCTGTCCAGTGTGGGAGCGAGCCTGCTCGCGATCGCGGTGTGTCAGCGCACATTGAAGTTGGATGTGCCTCCCTCATCGCGAGCAGGCTCGCTCCCACAGTGACTCATGTAATGAGATGGATTGATGTATAGCCTCGAAGACCTGCTGCACCTGATGAACCGTCTGCGCGACCCGCAGTACGGCTGCCCGTGGGACATCAAGCAAACCTACGAAACCATCGTTCCCCATACCCTGGAAGAAGCCTATGAAGTGGCCGATGCCATCGAGCGCGGCGACTTCGATCACTTGCAGGGTGAACTGGGTGACCTGTTGTTTCAGGTGGTGTATTACAGCCAGCTGGCGCGAGAGGAAAACCGCTTCGAATTCGCCGGAGTGGTCGACAGCATCACCCGCAAGCTGATTCGTCGACACCCTCATGTGTTCCCTACCGGTGATCTGTATGCGCCCATGGACTTGCCGCGATTGAGCGAAGAGCAGGTCAAGCAACGCTGGGAAGAGATCAAGGCCGAGGAACGGGCCGAGAAGGCCGCCGCGCCCGAGCAGTTGTCGCTGCTCGACGATATACCGGTGGCGTTGCCGGCGCTGTCCCGTGCGGCGAAGCTGCAAAAACGTGCGGGGCAGGTCGGTTTCGACTGGCCGGGCCCGTTGCCGGTGCTCGACAAGGTCCGGGAGGAGTTGGACGAAGTCCTCGAAGCGATGGCTGACAACGATTCGGTGGCCATCAGCGATGAGATCGGCGACCTGCTGTTCAGCGTAGTGAACCTGGCCCGGCACCTGAAAATCGACCCGGAAACGGCCCTGCGTGACGCCAATGGGAAATTTGAGCGACGTTTCCGATTTATCGAACAGGCATTGCGCGACACCCACCGTCCCATGGAAGATTGCACCCTCGAAGAGTTGGACGCCTTATGGGGCGAAGCCAAACGTCAGGAAAAGAATTTGCCCAGCTGTGGCTGAGGCTGTTGCCTAAGTGAGTAAGCACCATGAGCCTTTCCCTTCGCGACCAGTTGCTCAAAGCAGGGCTGGTCAACCAAAAGCAGGCCAAGCAGGTCGGCAAAGAGAAACAGAAACAGCAGCGTCTGGCCCATAAGGGTCAGATCGAACTGGATGACTCCCAGCAGCGTGCCGCCCAGGAGGCGATGGCCGAGAAGGTCAAGCGCGATCAGGAACTCAACCGTCAGCAGCAGGAAAAAGCCGAGCAGAAAGCCCGGGCCGCGCAGATCAAGCAACTGATCGAAGTCTCGCGTTTGCCGAAGCTGACCACTGAGGACTATTACAACTTTGTTGACGACAAGAAGGTCAAGCGCATCTCGGTCAACACGCTAATGCGCAACAAGTTGAGCAGCGGCTCGCTGGCGATCGTCCATCATGCCGGCGGCTACGAAGTGATCCCGCGCGAAGCGGCCCTGAAAATCCAGGAGCGCGATCCCAAGCGCATCGTGCAGCTCAATACCCAGACCGAAGAAGTGGACGCGGATGATCCGTATGCGGCGTATCAGATCCCTGATGATTTGATGTGGTAAGGATGAACTGAACACTAAACTGTGGGAGCGAGCCTGCTCGCGATGGCGATCTGTCAGCCAACATTGATGTTGCTGATCTACCGCTATCGCGAGCAGGCTCGCTCCCACAGGGATTGTTATCGTTCAGGATTCTGCCATTTCCCGCGAGCGCTGCCTTTCCTGGCATTCCAGCTCGGCCTTATAGCTATTGGCATCCGTCTCGGAGTGGAACATCCCCACCAGCAGGTCCTGTTGATGTACATCCCAGATGCGGATCCCGGCGGCAATACCTTCATGGGACATGTGAGCGTCATCGCGTTCAGTTACTTTCACAGTCATCTTGCAAGCTCCAATCTCTGTTATCTGCAGCAAGGCGTGTGCAGGACTTTGTTATAGATTTGGGTAGCCGGCTAAGTAAATGCCTGGGTCTGTTAAGAAAATTTCATGAAAAGCTCAGCGATCCCGCAGGCCAGGCAATGCGCGGCATTCGGTCGCAGGTGTTTTTCATGAAGAAGGTTTCATGTTTCGGGGGCGAAATGTGAGGCGTCACCTTGTGGGAGCGAGCCTGCTCGCGATAGCGGTATGACTGATACACCGCTATCGCGAGCAGACTCGCTCCCACAGGTTTATCTTCTGCAGGTGCAGTTTTAGTGTTCAGGAAATCCGGGCATAAAAAAGCCCCGCACTGGGCGGGGCTTTCCTTGGTGTCGGCGTCGGTCAGCTGCCTTTGACAGCCTTGCCGTTAACCGTACCGTCCTGGAGCATGATGTTGTACTCCTTGCCGTCGGTCTCGACCTGTTGCAGGCGTACCAGCAGGTAATCCCAATCCTTGGCGAACCAAAGCACCGTGATGCGTTTGCTTTTTGTCGGGTCGCGCACGCGCTCGACCTTGATCGCGTCGATCTGGCCGGCCTTGGTGTCGACCTTCTCTGGGCCCAGTACGCGGAAGTCGTAGGTGTCGATCTCGCCATCATCGACAACCTGATAGCTCATGCTTTTCTTGCCGGCCGCTACATCGTGCTGCAGGGCCAACTGATACGTGGATTTATCGACCATGCCACGGTTGAGTGGCAGTTTGACCGGATCGCCGCGATCGGTGCCGGTGACCATCTTGGTGTTCCAGTCGAAATCCAGGTCGGCTTTCTTGGCCTTGCCCAAGCCGCCACGTTCAAAGTGGTAGGACTGTGGCAGCAGCGTGTCCTTGTCCAGGGTCAGGGTGCTTTCTTCCGTCAGGCTGGCGATCATCATCGAAGCCTTGAAGCTCAGCTTCCAGGTGCCGTTGGCCTCTTTGGTCAGGCTGCGCTCGGCGGTGCCGCTCATGGGCAGCTGTTTCCAGTCGGCGGTGTAGCTGGCGGAGAACGGTTGAAGGTCTGCGGCCTGTGCCAGGGGCAGGGCAAGCAGAGCGCAAGCGAAGAGCAGGGCGCGACGCATAAAATCTCCTAGTATCGAATCAAATGGCCGCTGGCGGCGAGCAACTGGCCGTCCAGTGAGGCACCGCGATCGTCGAGGGTCAGCCGGCCTTCGGCAAACCAACGCACGGCCATCGGGTAGATCTGGTGTTCCCGGGCGTGAACCCGTTGGGCCAGGCTTTGCGGCGTATCGTGCAACTCTACCGGTATTACTGCCTGTACGACCAGTGGTCCGCCATCGAGTTCCTCGGTGACGAAGTGCACCGAGCAGCCATGCTCCGTGTCTCCGGCCTCCAGCGCGCGCTGGTGAGTGTGTAACCCTTTGTATTTGGGCAGCAGCGATGGATGGATATTGAACAGGCGGCCCTGGTAGTGACGCACGAAGCCGGCGCTGAGGATGCGCATGAAGCCGGCCAGAACCACCAGTTGCGGATTGAACGTGTCGATCTGTTCGATCAGCGCGGCATCGAAGGCTTCGCGGCCATCGAACGCTTTGTGATCCAGGACGCGGGTGTCGATCCCCGCGTCCCTGGCGCGTTGCAGGCCGTAGGCATCGGCGCGGTTGGAAATCACCGCGCGGATGCGGACCGGGCTATCGCCGGTCCGCGTGCTGTCGATCAGGGCCTGCAAGTTGCTGCCGGTGCCGGACAACAGCACCACGACATCACAGGTTGCAGGCTTCTGTTCTTGCATCAGTGAGCCTTAAGGTTTTTCAGCTCGACCTGGGCAGCGCCTTCGGCGGCGGTACTGATCTGGCCGATGACCCAAGGTTGCTCGCCGGCTTCACGCAGTACATTCAGGGCCGTTTCAACGTGCTCCTGGGCTACGCAGATCACCATGCCCACGCCGCAGTTCAGCACGCGGTGCATTTCGGTTTCATCGACGTTGCCTTTCTCTTGCAGCCAGTCGAACACGGCCGGACGGGTCCAGCTCGCCACGTCAACCACCGCCTGGGCGCCTTTTGGCAATACGCGCGGGATGTTGTCCAGCAGGCCACCGCCGGTGATGTGGGCCATGGCCTTGACGGCGCCGGTGTCCTTGATCAGCTTGAGCAGCGGCTTGACGTAGATGCGGGTCGGGGCCATCAGCAGGTCGGCCAGTGGCTTGCCGTCGAGCTGGGTGTTTTCGATGTCGGCACCCGAGACTTCGATGATCTTGCGGATCAGCGAATAACCGTTGGAGTGCGGGCCGGACGATGGCAGGGCGAGCAGGGCATCGCCAGTGGCGACTTTCGAACCGTCGATGATTTCGGATTTTTCCACGACACCGACGCAGAAACCGGCCAGGTCGTAGTCTTCGCCTTCGTACATGCCTGGCATTTCAGCGGTTTCGCCGCCGACCAGGGAGCAGCCGGACAGCTCGCAGCCGGCGCCAATGCCGGTGACCACCTGGGCGGCGGTGTCGACGTTCAGTTTGCCGGTGGCGTAGTAGTCGAGAAAGAACAGCGGCTCGGCGCCGCAAACCACCAGGTCGTTCACGCACATGGCCACCAGGTCGATGCCGATGCTGTCGTGCTTGTTCAGGTTCAGGGCCAGACGCAGCTTGGTGCCGACGCCGTCAGTGCCCGAAACCAGCACTGGTTGCTTGTAGCCGGCCGGGATCTCGCAGAGGGCGCCGAAACCGCCCAGGCCGCCCATGACTTCCGGGCGCGCAGTGCGCTTGGCGACGCTCTTGATGCGTTCGACCAATGCTTCACCGGCGTCGATGTCTACACCGGCGTCCTTGTAGCTCAGGGAGGGTTGCTTGCTCATGATCCAGGCCTTTAGGGGGGATTTCTGGGTAACGACCGACCGCCGGGGCCATTGAATAACCGTTGTACGAATTATTCCGGGTGCCCAGCCATTGCCGGTCTGCGAAGGCGCGCGATTTTATCAGGCTTGAGGGGCAGCGGCCATCCTCGCGCCGACGGGCAGGGACATATCCTTGGAAAAAAACCGATATTTCTCCTATTGGTGCTGCGCCATGCGTCTGTATAAGGTGTAGCGGTAACCGGCTATGGTGATGACAGTGCGAAACTTCCAGCGGGCGTGTGAATGTTTTGCCAGGTGCTGTGGTCACAGCCATGCTCATTTTCTTCACACGGCCTGTTCCAGCCGTTATGTCCGGGAATCTTCCATGCGTTTTTTCAAACTCTTGTCTGTGGGTTGCCTGTCGTTGATCAGCGTGGCGAGCCATGCCGAAAACCTCAATAACCTCTATCAGGTGCTCGAGCCGGTCAGCAGCCAGGCCCCGCAAGAGCGTGACCAGGCGACTCTGCGCGCCCTCGACACGCTGGTGCTGCGCCTGACCGGCGATGCCAAGGCCGCCCAGAATCCCGGTCTGGCGGCGATCCGCAAGGACCCTCAGCAGATCATTCTTCAATATGGTTACGATGCCGGGCCGCCGGAAAGCCTCAAGGTGGATTTCGATCCAGCGAGCACTGACCGGGCCTTGCGCTCGGCGGGCTTGTCGCTGTGGGGCGCGAATCGGCCTGCGATTCTGGGCTGGTGGCTGAACGACTCGGCTGAAGGTTCCAACCTGGTGGGCGATGGCCAGGGCAGTGCCGAGCCACTGCGCCGCGCCGCCCAGCACCGTGGCCTGCCGCTGCACCTGCCCCTGGCGGATTTGAGCGAGCAGATCGTTGCTACCGCGCCAAACCTGGAAGGCAGTGACCCGGCCCCGCTGCGCGAAGCATCGCAGCGTTATGGCGCAGACGCCTTGTTGGCGGTCCATGCCAAGGAAGAGGGCGGCCAATGGCAGGCGACCTGGCGCTTGTGGCAGGGTGACCAGCGCGAGCAGGGCAATGCCCAGGGCGCCGACCCTGCCGCCCTGGCTGATGCGGTGATGCTGGCGGTGAGCCAACGCCTGGCGCCGCGTTTCGTTACCAAGCCGGGCGTGGCCACCGAGCAACTGCTGGAAGTGCAGGGCATGAACCTGGAACGTTATGCGGCGCTTGGGCGTTTGCTCGAGCCGTTCGGTGGGCAGTTACAGCGGGTTGAAGGGGACCGGATCATTTATCGGGTCAACGGCAGCGCCGAACAGTTAAAAGCGCAATTGGCCCTGGCGAAACTGCAGGAAATTCCTGCCGACGAAGCCGTCGCGCCAGTGCCTGTGGCCCAGCCAGCCGCTGATGGCTCAATTCCGGCCGCCGCGCCATCGCCTGAACCGACGGCCAACCTGCGGTTTCGCTGGTAGTTTTTCTTTCTTATATAGCTAGGAGTGGTTCATGGGCGATACGCGGCGTTGGTTCTGGTTGGGTGGGGTCGCCCTGCTGTGTGTGTTCATCTATTTGCTGCATCCGATCCTCACGCCGTTCCTGGTTGCGTTGCTCCTGGCCTATCTGTTCGACCCATTGGTAGATCGCCTGGAAAAACTCGGCCTGTCCAGGACCTGGGGCGTGGTGTCGGTGTTTGGGCTGATCATCTTGATTGTCATCGCCCTGATGCTGGTGCTGATCCCGATGCTGGCCAAGCAACTGATGCGTCTGTACGAGCTGGCGCCGCAGATGCTCGACTGGTTGCAGCACACCGCCGTGCCGTGGGTTCAGTCGAGGCTGGGGTTGGCTGAAGGGTTCTGGAAGTTCGACAAGGTCAAGGCGGCCATCAGCGAGCATATGGGGCAGACCTCTGACATCGTCGGTGTGGTATTGAGCCAGGCCACGGCCTCGGGACTGGCGTTGATTGGCTGGCTGGCGAACCTGGTGTTGATTCCGGTGGTGGCCTTTTATCTGCTGCGCGACTGGGACTTGATGATGGCCAAGATCCGCAGCTTGCTGCCACGCCATCGTGAAGAACGCATCATGACCCTGACCGGCGAATGCCATGAAGTGTTGGGGGCGTTTGTGCGTGGACAATTGTTGGTGATGGTGGCGCTGGGCTTCATCTATGCGGCGGGATTGATGCTGGTGGGCCTGGAGCTGGGGCTATTGATCGGCTTGATCGCCGGGCTTGCCGCCATCGTGCCGTACATGGGCTTCGTCATCGGTATCGGCGCGGCGTTGATTGCCGGCTTGTTCCAGTTTGGCGGTGATCTGTACCCGATGGTCGGCATCGTGGCGGTGTTCATGGTCGGGCAGGCTCTGGAAGGCATGGTGCTGACACCGTTGCTGGTGGGTGATCGCATCGGTTTGCATCCAGTAGCGGTGATCTTTGCGATCCTGGCAGGGGGGGAGTTGTTCGGTTTTACCGGGGTTCTGCTGGCGCTGCCGGTGGCGGCGGTGATCATGGTGCTGGTGCGTCATATGCACGATCTGTACAAGGATTCAGACATCTACAGTGGCGTCGAAGACCCCGAGCTATAACGCCAATGGCGGGCGCGGCGGTTGTCCCGGCGTCAGGGAAACCGTCGCTCCACCGTTCTGTCGCTGCAAACCTTTGATTTTGCTCGTGGTCCGGCGCATTGTGCGGTCCGCGTCACGGGTATAAACTTTGCGCACTTTACACAGAGGCCACTAACGGTTCTTTTGGAACTGTTCAGTCAGCATGAAACCGATTCAGCTGCCCCTAGGTGTGCGTCTGCGTGATGACGCCACCTTTATCAACTACTACCCAGGCGCCAATGCCGCTGCACTCGGCTATGTCGAGCGGCTTTGCGAAGCCGACGCCGGCTGGACCGAGAGCCTGATCTATCTGTGGGGCAAGGACGGGGTAGGGCGCACGCATCTGTTGCAGGCCGCTTGCCTGCGGTTCGAGCAATTGGGCGAGCCGGCGGTGTATCTGCCATTGGCCGAGTTGCTGGATCGCGGTGTTGAGATCCTCGACAACCTTGAACAGTACGAACTGGTTTGCCTGGATGATCTTCAGGCGGTGGCCGGCAAGGCTGATTGGGAAGAAGCGCTGTTTCATCTGTTCAACCGGTTACGCGACAGCGGCCGGCGTTTGCTGATTGCAGCCTCGACGTCGCCGCGGGAACTGCCGGTGAAGCTGGCCGATCTCAAGTCCCGTCTCACCCTGGCGCTGATTTTCCAGATGCGTCCGCTCTCCGATGAAGACAAGCTCCGTGCATTGCAGCTGCGCGCTTCCCGGCGTGGCCTGCACCTGACCGATGAGGTCGGGCACTTTATCCTTACCCGCGGCACCCGCAGCATGAGCGCGTTGTTCGAACTGCTCGAACGCCTCGACCAGGCGTCGCTTCAGGCCCAGCGCAAACTGACCATCCCTTTTTTGAAAGAAACCCTTGGCTGGTAGAAGTCGCAGCAATAGTGGCTTATAGCCTGCTTCTGCCACGTCAGAGCCCGCGCCCCTTCTGGGCTGCAGGCTGCATGGGGCCTGGTAACGGTTTCGGCGCTTAGATGTAAACCTAAAACCGAGAAGTCACATTTGCATCGATTGAATTTGCAAATGAGCTTGATAGTGGGCATAGTCTCGCCATCTTTACAACTTCAGCCACGGTCGTGCCCATGCTAAGTCGCTTCGCACCCCTGGTGCCTCTCGCACTCGTTACCCTGTTGTTCGGTTGCGCTGCCCACTCTCCAGTGTCCCAGCAAGCGCAACAACCACAGGTTCAAAATTCCGTTACTGCCCAGTCTTCCTCTGTTGCACTTCAGGAAGAAATGGCCACCGACAAAGAGCTGGCAGACTTCGCCGGCAGCAAGCCTTATCAGCTTCCGGTGCTGGCTGACAGCATCCTGGAGCGGGGCATGTCCTTGATCGGTACCCGCTATCGTTTTGGCGGTTCCTCCGAGGCTGGCTTCGATTGCAGCGGTTTCATTGGGTATCTGTTTCGCGAAGAGGCTGGCATGAGCCTGCCGCGCTCCACTCGCGAAATGATCAACGTGAAGGCCCCGCTGGTTGCTCGCAACGAGCTTGAGCCGGGCGATCTGCTGTTCTTCGCTACCAACGGTCGTCGTGGTCGCGTCAGTCACGCCGGTATCTACCTGGGTGATAACCAGTTCATCCATTCCAGCAGCCGTCGCAGCGGTGGCGTGCGCATCGACAGCTTGGGCGATAGTTACTGGAGCAAGACCTTCATCGAAGCCAAGCGGGCCCTCGCTATGGCACCAACCGTGGTCACTGCTCGCAAGTAAGCCCACAGTTTGTAAGGCAAACTTAAAGTCTTACTTGAAGTTTGCCTCATAGCCGCTAGAATCCATGATCATTGATTGATGGCAATCCGCCTGCGTATTCCGCAGGCGGCTTTGTTTTCAAGCCCACGGCAGAAAAGCCGCATCCAGATCAGGATTGTTCTGCATATGTCGACGTCGGCCCGCCTCGCTATCATGTTCTTTGTCGCGCTGCTCAGCGCTTGCGCCAGCCGTACTCCGCCACCTGCGCCAGTGCGGGCTCCGGTGGTATTCGCTCCCGCGCAAAGCTTTTCCCCGGTTGCCGAAGACGTGCTGTTCCGGGCGCTGGGGTTGGTGGGAACACCCTATCGTTGGGGCGGTAACACGCCGGATTCAGGCTTTGATTGCAGTGGCCTGATTGGCTATGTGTATCGCGATGCGGCCGGTATCTCCCTGCCGCGTTCCACCCGCGAGATGATTGGCATGCGCGCCCCCAGTGTGGGCAAGGAGGCGTTGCAAACCGGGGACCTGATTTTCTTCGCCACTAACGGCGGTTCTCAGGTCAGCCATGCCGGGATCTATGTCGGGGAAGGGCGCTTCGTCCACGCGCCAGCGACCGGCGGTACGGTCAAGCTCGACAGCCTGTCCAAGGCTTATTGGCAGAAAGCCTATCTGAGCGCCAAGCGGGTGCTGCAACCGGCGCATCTGGCGCGTAATCCCTGACGATTCAAGTTCGCTTTTTGCGCCGATCAGCAGAACTCTTGTGGCGAGGGAGCTTGCACCCGTTCGGTTGCGCAGCAACCGCCAGCAGCAGGGGGCCGCTACGCGACCCAGCGGGAGCAAGCTCCCTCGCCACAGGTTCCAGTGTTCAGGTCAGCTTCTTCAGCGGTTATTTAGCCCAAACCCGCCAAATCTTGTTCCCCACATCATCAGCCACCAACAGCCCGCCTTGCTTGTCGATCACCACGCCCACTGGTCGGCCTTGGGCTTTTTCATCGGCATTCAGGAAACCGGTCAGCACATCCACCGGTTGCCCCACCGGCTTGCCGGCATTGAAGGGGACGAAAATCACTTTATAGCCGCTGTGGGGTTTACGGTTCCATGAGCCGTGCTGCCCGATGAATGCCCCTTCGGTAAACGGCGCTGGCAAGGTGCTGCCTTCGGCGAACGTCAGGCCCAGTGACGCGGTGTGGGGGCCGACGGCGTAATCCGGGGCGATGGCCTTGGCCACCAGTTCCGGTTTTTGTGGCTCGACCCGCTTATCGACGTGCTGCCCGTAATAGCTGTAGGGCCAACCATAGAAGGCGCCGTCCTTGACTGAGGTGATGTAGTCCGGGACCAGGTCGCTGCCGATCTCATCGCGCTCATTCACCGCGGTCCATAGCGCGCCACTGCGCGGCTCCCAGGCCAAGCCGTTGGGGTTGCGCAGGCCCGAGGCGAAGATGCGGTGATTGCCGCTGGCGCGGTCCACTTCCCAGATGGCCGCGCGGCCTTCTTCGGCCTCCATGCCGTTTTCCCCGACATTGCTGTTCGAACCGGTAGTGACGTACAGCTTGCTGCCGTCCTGGCTGGCGATCACGTTTTTGGTCCAGTGGTGGTTGAGCGTGCCACCCGGCAGGTCGACGACCTTGGTCGGCTGCGCCTTGATTTGCGTATCGCCCTCTTTATAGGGAAAGCGAATCAGTCGGTCGGTGTCGGCCACGTAGAGATCGTTGCCCACCAGCGTCATGCCGAACGGCGAATTGAGGTTTTCCAGAAAGACCGTGCGGGTTTCGGCGATGCCGTCATGATTGGCATCACGCAACAGGGTAATGCGATTGGGGCTGGGCACTCCCGCGCCGGCGCGGCCCATGACTTTCTCCATGACCCAGCCACGAATGCCTTTGGCGTCGTCCGGTTTGGGCGGCGCGTTGGTTTCTGCCACCAGCACGTCACCGTTGGGGAGCACGTAGAGCCAGCGCGGATGATCCAGCCCCTCGGCGAATGCGCCCACTTGCAGTCCCTGCGCGGGGGTGGGCTTGGCGCCATCCGGCCAGCCGACCGCTTCAGCAATGTTGACGGTGGGGATCAGGGTCTTGTTCGGTTCCGGCAGTTTTGGCGAGGGGCCAGTGCCGTCGGAAACCTGCAGCGTGGAAGACTCGCCGCAAGCAACAAGCCCTGCGGCCAATGCGACGATCAGAAGGTGGGGTGGCTTGAGCATGCGGGCTTCCCTATGAGTGCATGGTAGTTACTCATAGAGAAGCTTAGACCCGTGATGGTTCAACCGTTCAGCCGTTGGCCTGCTTGAGCAGCACGGCGATGCCCGGATGATACTGCCCGGCCTCATTGCGCAATTTGCGATAGGCATAAGGGAAGTACCAGGCCACGGCGCAGGTATTTTCCTTCTGCAGTTCATCGATCATGTCCTGCAGCTCTTCTGGCGTGGTGCTTTGCTGAGCCTTTTGCGGTGCGACGAACAGGCAACCCAATCGCAGGTCACTGGAGTAACTGATACGTTTGGCGTCGCTGGTGATGTCGAGCAGCGGCTGAGTGAGGTTGAGACTCTTGACCTTCGGCCAGCGTTGAGTGGCCTGGATGAAAGCGCGCTCCTCGGTGCTGGCGATGAACAGGTCGGCGCTGACGTTGCGTTCGCCTTCTTCATTCTGTTTGCGGGTGGGGGTGTGCTGCAGCGTGACCATTTCGGCCATCCAGGCTGCGGCCGACATCAAGCCAAGATTGGCTTTTTCATCGAACCAGTAAGGTGTGTCGTTATCGCCGCGCACGGCGTTGTAACGGTCGATACAGTCAAACCAGCGTTCCAGCACCGGGCGCAGGAATTCCAGTTTTGGATTGCTGATGATCATGCCTTGCATGCTTTTGCCCCCTTGTTATTGTGATATCGGGTCGTGATGCCTATTTGATATCACTTGCCGCAGCATGGCACAAGATTGGCGTCATTTTATTGATCAGGGCCAATGTTCGTTGTTGAACCTGTGGCGGCTTTAATTGACGCTCCACCCCCAACCCTCTAACCTTCGCGGCTTGTTTCAGGTGCTCTGTGACCGGGCGATCGTCGGGTCGACAGAGTGAAACAGGGAAGCCGGTGAGTGCATACGAACCCGGCGCTGCCCCCGCAACGGTAAATGAGTCAACGCTGCGCCTGGCCCTGCACAGGGTCACCAGCCACTGTGTCCATATGACATGGGAAGGCGCGCAGCCCGGCATCACGCCGCTCATGAGCCCGGAGACCGGCCTGATTCATCCAACGGCATCACGGTGGGCGATGCCAGGCTTGTTGCCGTCTTTTTTGTGCCCGCCCGCCGTTATCCAATCCCAACGGAGAGCTCCCATGACCCAGACCCCCGATCGCGACGAACGCCACCTGGCGCGCATGCTGCGCAAGAAAGCCGTGATCGACGAGCGCATTGCCAACTCGCCCAACGAATGCGGCTTGCTGCTGGTGCTGACCGGCAACGGCAAGGGCAAGAGCAGTTCGGCGTTCGGCATGCTGGCCAGGTCCATGGGGCATGGCATGCAATGCGGCGTGGTGCAATTCATCAAAGGCCGAAACAGTACCGGTGAGGAGCTGTTTTTCCGCCGCTTCCCGGAACAGGTGCGCTTTCATGTCATGGGCGAAGGTTTCACCTGGGAAACCCAGGATCGCCAACGTGACATCGCCGCTGCCGAGGCGGCCTGGGCGGTCTCGCGTCAATTGCTGAGCGATCCGTCCATAGGCCTGGTGGTGCTCGATGAACTCAACATCGCCCTCAAGCACGGTTACCTCGACCTTGATCAGGTCCTGAGCGACCTGCAGGCCCGCCCGCCGATGCAGCACGTGGTGGTGACCGGTCGCGGCGCGAAGCCGGAGATGATCGAACTGGCCGACACCGTCACCGAGATGGGCATGATCAAGCATGCGTTCCAGGCCGGCATCAAGGCGCAGAAAGGCGTCGAACTGTGAGTGATGTTTCTTTAGCAAGTCGTCACTGCCCGGCGGTGCTGATCGCCGCCCCTGCTTCCGGGCAAGGCAAAACCACCGTCACCGCGGCCCTGGCGCGCTTGCACCGCAAGCAGGGGCGCAGGGTGCGGGTCTTCAAGTGCGGGCCTGATTTTCTCGACCCGATGATCCTTGAGCGGGCCAGCGGCGCACCGGTCTACCAACTGGACATGTGGATGGTCGGCGAGCAGGAAAGTCGTCGTTTGTTGTGGGAAGCCGCCGCCGAAGCCGACTTGATTCTGATCGAAGGGGTGATGGGGTTGTTCGATGGCACGCCATCGAGTGCCGATCTGGCCCGGCACTTCGGCGTGCCGGTGCTGGCAGTGATCGATGGCACGGCCATGGCCCAGACCTTCGGCGCCCTGGCCCTGGGGCTGGCGCGGTATCAGCCGGACTTGCCCTTCGCCGGGGTGCTGGCCAATCGGGTCGGCACCTTGCGTCATGCGCAGTTGCTCGAAGGCAGCCTGACCGAAGGCCTGCGCTGGTACGGCGCCTTGTCGCGGGAAACCGGCATCGAACTGCCAAGCCGCCATCTTGGGTTGGTCCAGGCCAGTGAGTTGAATGATCTGGATCTGCGCCTCGACGCCGCCGCCGATGCCTTGGCTGGCAGTTGTGAAGTGGCGTTGCCGCCCGCCGTGGAATTCGTCGCGCCAGCGGTGATTGCCGCGCATCCGTGGCTGGAAGGTGTGCGCATCGCTGTGGCCCGGGACGAAGCGTTTGCCTTCACCTATGGCGCGAGCCTGGATCTGCTGCGAGCCATGGGGGCGCAACTGAGCTTCTTTTCACCTATTCATGACAGCGAACTGCCGGAGGCGGACAGCCTGTATCTGCCCGGTGGTTACCCGGAACTGCACCATGTTGCGCTGGCGCAAAACGCGCCGATGCTGGCAGCGATCCGCGCGCACCATCAAGCAGGCAAACCCTTGCTCGCTGAATGCGGCGGCATGCTTTATCTGTTGGACTCGTTGACGGATGTGGACGGCACCCGCGCCGAGCTGCTTGGGTTGCTGGCCGGTGACGCGCAGATGCAAAAGCGTCTGGCGGCCCTGGCGCTGCAATCGGTGGAGTTACCCGAAGGCACCCTGCGCGGGCATACCTATCATCATTCCCTGACCAGCACCGAGCTTGCGCCCATTGCCCGAGGCCATAGCCCTAACGGCGGACGCGGGGCGGAGGCGGTTTTCCGGCAGGGACGGATGACGGCTTCCTACGTGCATTTCTATTTTCCGTCGAATCCGAGGGCGATTGCCGGGCTGTTTGCGCCTGACCCTGAAACCGTCTTCGCGAGCAAGCCCGCTCCCACAGGGGATCGCGTGATCTCAAGTACAGCACCCGCCGATGTGGGAGCGAGCCTGCTCGCGAAGCGACCATGACCGACAACGCCTTCCCCCAGGCCGAACGCGATGCCGTCTACCGGGCCATCGCCGAACGCCGCGACATGCGCCACTTCACCGGCGGCACCGTTGAGCCAGCGTTGCTGCGCCGCCTGCTGGAAGCTGCGCATCAAGCCCCCAGTGTGGGGCTGATGCAGCCGTGGCGGTTCATTCGCATCAGCGACCGCGCCTTGCGTGGGCAAATCCGTCAACTGGTGGAGCAGGAACGCATCCGCACCGCCGAGGCCCTGGGTGAGCGCAGCGATGAGTTCATGAAGCTCAAGGTTGAAGGCCTCAACGACTGTGCCGAAGTGCTGGTGGCGGCGTTGATGGATGATCGCGAGCGTTATGTCTTCGGTCGACGAACCCTGCCGGAAATGGACCTGGCCTCGTTGTCCTGCGCGATCCAGAATCTGTGGCTGGCCTCCCGTGCCGAAGGGCTGGGGATGGGCTGGGTTTCTCTGTTCGAGCCCCAGGCCCTGGCCGAACTGTTGGGCCTGCCCGCCGGCGCCAAACCGCTGGCAATATTGTGCCTGGGGCCGGTCGAGGGTTTTTACCCGGCACCGATGCTCGTCCTGGAAGGCTGGGCGCAGCCGCGTGCGCTGGATGAATTGCTCTACGAAAACCATTGGGGAGTCAGCCCATGAGTGTGGCGTTGCTCAGTGCCGCCGCAGTGGCGCTGGATGCGCTGTTGGGCGAACCCCGACGCGGGCATCCGCTGGTGGCCTTCGGTCGCTTTGCCGATCGTATCGAACAACGTTTCAACTCCGGCGGGCGTGGCTGGCGCAGTCATGGCGTGACGGCGTGGATCATCGCCGTGGTGCCGCTGACCTTGTTCGTGACGGCGCTGTCCTGGGCGCCGTTGGTGGGCTGGCTGGTGGAAATCCTGGCGCTCTACCTCGCCCTCGGCCTGCGCAGCCTCGGGGAGCATGTCGAGCCGGTGGCCCGGGCACTGCGTGGTGGGGATCTGGACGAAGCGCGTCGGCGGGTCGGCTACCTGGTCAGTCGCGAAACCGCCGAACTGGATGAGACGGCCGTCGCTCGTGCCGCCACTGAGTCGGTGCTGGAGAACGGCAGTGACGCGGTGTTCGCCGCGCTGTTCTGGTTCGCCGTCGCGGGCGCGCCGGGTGTGGTGTTGTATCGCCTGAGCAATACCCTCGACGCCATGTGGGGCTACCGCAACGAGCGCTTTGAGCGTTTCGGTTGGGCGGCGGCCAAGATCGATGATGGGCTCAACTATATTCCGGCGCGCCTGGTGGCGCTGACTTACGCCGTGCTTGGGAAAACCCGTCTGGCGCTCAAGTGTTGGCGCACCCAGGGCCCGACCTGGGACAGTCCCAATGCTGGGCCCGTGATGGCCGCCGGCGCGGGCGCACTGGGGGTCGAACTGGGTGGCGCGGCGGTGTATCACGGCCAATTGCATCAACGTCCGCCCTTGGGTGAAGGCGCCCCGGCGAACGCCGAGGCCATTGATCGCGGCTGGCAACTGGTCCAGCGTGGCGTATGGTTGTGGTTGCTGATTCTCTGCCTGGGAGCTGAGTTTTATGCTTGAGCACGGTGGACGCCTGCGCAACGCGGCCAGGCAATACGGGATTGCCGAGGCGCACTGGCTGGATCTGTCCAGCGGCCTGGCGCCCTGGCCGTTCGACGTGCCGGCGATTGCACCACGGGCCTGGGCACGCCTGCCCGAGACCGATGACGGGTTGGAACAGGCCGCCTGCGATTATTACGGCGCCATGCATGTGCTGCCGGTGGCGGGTTCGCAGATGGCCATCCAACTGTTACCGCGCCTGCGCCGTGCTGGCAAGGTCGGCGTCCTCTCACCCTGTTACGCCGAACACGCCGAAGCCTGGCGCCGCAGTGGCTACATCGTGCGCGAAGTGCTGGAGCCGGAAGTGGACTTCTTCCTCGACAGTCTTGACGTGCTGGTGGTGGTTAACCCGAACAACCCCACGGGCTTGCAGTTGAGCCCCGAGCGCTTGCTGGACTGGCATGCCCGACTGGCCCAGCGCGGTGGCTGGCTGGTGGTGGATGAAGCGTTCATGGATGTCACGCCACAACTGAGCCTGGCCGCCCATGCTCATCAGGTCGGGTTGATCGTGCTGCGTTCGTTTGGCAAGTTTTTTGGCCTGGCCGGGGTTCGCCTGGGATTTGTATTGGCCGAGCGCCACTTGCTCAAGTTGCTCGCCGAACAAGTCGGGCCGTGGGCCGTCAGCGGGCCGACCCGAGTGGTGGGCCAGGCGTGCCTGCTGGATACCGACGCCCACGCCCGCCAGCGCCAACGCTGCGAGGACACCAGTCAGCGCCTGGCGCTGACGCTCGAACGCCACGGCTTCAAGCCTCAGGGCGGCTGCGGGTTGTTTCAATGGCTGGTCACTGAACACGCCCAGGCACTTTACGATTTCATGGCCCTGCGCGGCATTCTTCTGCGGTTGTTTACCCATAACAGCAGCCTGCGCTTTGGGTTGCCGGCCGATGACGGTGAGTTCCTGCGCCTCGAACAAGCTTTCGAGGCCTACGCCAAGGACATTCAATGACCACTGTAATGGTGCAGGGCACCACGTCCGATGCCGGCAAAAGCACTCTCGTCACGGCGTTGTGCCGCTGGGTCAGGCGTCAGGGTGTGAGCGTGGTTCCGTTCAAACCACAGAACATGGCACTCAACAGCGCGGTAACGGCCGATGGCGGCGAAATCGGCCGTGCCCAGGCCGTGCAGGCCCAGGCGGCTGGTCTGGAACCGCATACCGACATGAACCCGGTGCTGCTCAAGCCCAACAGCGACACCGGCGCCCAGGTCATCATCCATGGCCGCGCCGTCACCACCATGAATGCGGTGGCCTATCACGATTACAAAGCCATCGCGATGCAAGCGGTGCTGGCCTCCCACGAACGTTTGAGCGCGGCGTATCCGGTGGTGATGGTGGAGGGCGCGGGGTCCCCGGCGGAGATCAATCTGCGCGCCGGTGACATTGCCAACATGGGCTTTGCCGAGGCGGTGGACTGTCCGGTGCTGCTGATTGCCGATATCAATCGCGGCGGCGTATTCGCCCACCTTGTGGGTACCCTGGAGCTGCTTTCGCCCAGCGAACAGGCGCGGGTCAAGGGCTTCATCATCAACCGTTTTCGCGGCGACATCGCCTTGCTGCAACCGGGCCTGGACTGGCTTGAGGCGCGCACCGGCAAACCGGTGGTTGGCGTGTTGCCCTACGTGATGGACCTGCATCTGGAAGCCGAGGACGGTCTCGATCAACGCCAGGCCGACAAGGCCGAGCAGGTGCTCAAGGTGGTGGTGCCGGTATTGCCGCGCATCAGCAACCACACCGATTTCGATCCGCTGCGCCTGCATCCGCAGGTCGACCTGCAATTCATCGGCCCGGGCCAGCCGATTCCTGCGGCTGACTTGATCATCCTGCCGGGTTCAAAGAGCGTGCGCAGTGACCTGGCCTACCTGCGTGCCAACGGTTGGGAGACGGCCATCCAGCGTCACCTGCGTTATGGCGGCAAATTGCTGGGAATCTGCGGTGGTTTGCAGATGCTCGGCCTGCAGGTCCACGATCCGCTGGGGCTGGAAGGGGCCGCGGGTTCCAGCACCGGGCTGGGCTTGCTGGCCTTCGAGACGACCCTGGAACACGAGAAACAGTTGCGCAATGTGCGCGGACGACTGGCCTTGGAAGAGGCCGAGGTCAGCGGGTATGAAATCCATGCCGGTGTAACCTCAGGCCCGGCATTGGAAAACCCGGCGGTGCAGTTGGATGACGGTCGCTGTGACGGCGCCCAGAGTCTGGATGGGCAGATTTTCGGCACCTATCTGCATGGGCTGTTCGAGTCACCGGCGGCCAGTAGCGCCTTGTTGCGTTGGGCCGGGTTGCAGAATGTGCAGGCGGTGGACTACCACGGCTTGCGCGAGCGGGACATCGAGCGGTTGGCGGATCTGGTGGAGCGGCATTTGGATACGGGGTTGTTGCGTGAACTCTGTGGAATCTAGGGTGGCTGCACTGACCTCATCGCGAGCAGGCTCGCTCCCACACTGGATCTGCGGTGTACATAAATCCCTGTGGGAGCGAGCCTGCTCGCGATGAGGCCGGCAGCAACACCGCCTATTTGAAAGGTAAAAACATGTTGCAACTGATCCTCGGCGGCGCCCGCTCCGGCAAGAGTCGCCTAGCCGAAAAGCTCGCCACGGACACCCGCTTGCCCGTCACCTACATCGCCACCAGCCAACCCCTGGATGGCGAGATGAACGAACGGGTCACCCAACACCGCGCTCGCCGTCCGGCCGAATGGGCGCTGGTGGAGGAACCGTTGGCCCTGGCGCGGGTGCTGCGCGATAACGCAGGTTCAGGGCAATGCCTGTTGGTGGATTGCCTGACCCTGTGGCTGACCAATCTGCTCATGCTCGACAACCCCGAGCAGTTGCACGCCGAGCGTGATGCTCTACTGGAGTGTGTTGGGGCTCTGCCGGGCGAAATCATTTTTGTCAGCAACGAGACCGGAATGGGTGTCGTGCCGCTGGGCGAGTTGACTCGCCGTTATGTCGATGAAGCCGGTTGGCTGCATCAAGCTTTGGCCGAACGTTGCCAGCGCGTCGTACTGACCGTTGCCGGGCTGCCCCTGACTCTCAAAGGTACTGCGTTATGAATCATCGCTGGTGGCTGGACCCGTGCAAGCCCCTCGACAGCCAGGCCCTGGAGCAGGCCGCGGTCCGTCAGCAACAACTGACCAAGCCGGCCGGCTCCCTGGGGCGGCTCGAAGCCGTGGCGGTGCAGCTGGCGGGTTTGCAAGGGCAGGTCAAACCTGGACTGGATCAACTGTGGATTGCGATCTTTGCCGGCGATCATGGTGTGGTGGCCGAAGGCGTATCGGCCTATCCCCAGGAGGTCACCGGGCAGATGCTCCTCAACTTCGTCAGCGGCGGCGCGGCGATCAGTGTATTGGCGCGGCAACTGGGCGCCTCGTTGGAAGTGGTTGACCTGGGCACTGTGACGCCTTCTCTGGCGCTACCCGGTGTGCGGCATCTGAACGTGGGGCCGGGTACCGCGAATTTCGTGCAGGGGCCGGCGATGACCGTGACCCAAGGCGAGCAGGCATTGCTGGCCGGGCGTGACAGTGCGCTGCGCGCTGTCGCCGCCGGAACGCAGCTGTTTATCGGCGGAGAAATGGGTATCGGCAACACCACGGCGGCCAGTGCCCTGGCCTGTGCCTTGCTTGACTGCCCGGTGACTCACCTGGTCGGGCCGGGCACCGGGCTGGACGCCGCGGGTGTCAGCCGCAAGGCTCAAGTCATCGAACGCGCCCTGGCGTTGCACGGCGCACAGCGCAACGATCCACTGCAAACACTGTTCAACCTGGGCGGGTTTGAAATCGCAGCGTTGGCTGGCGCGTATCTGGCCTGCGCCCAGCAGGGCGTTGCGGTGCTGGTGGATGGTTTCATCTGCAGCGTCGCAGCACTGGTGGCGGTGCGTCTCAATCCTCAATGCAGGCAATGGCTGTTGTTCGGCCATCGCGGTGCTGAGCCTGGGCATCGGCACGTTCTGGAAACCCTCGGCGCTGAGCCGCTCCTTGACCTGGGCCTGCGCCTGGGTGAGGGCAGTGGTGCGGCGTTGGCGGTGCCGCTGTTGCGCCTGGCGTGTGATCTTCACGGGCAGATGGCGACCTTTGCCGAAGCGGCTGTGGCGGATCGCCCAGCATGACTTTGCACCTGGACCTGCTGCGCCACGGCGAGACCGAACTGGGCGGCGGGCTGCGTGGCAGCCTCGACGATGCCTTGACGGACAAGGGCTGGGAGCAGATGCGCGAGGCGGTCGCGGCGGGCGGGCCCTGGGATCGGCTGGTGAGTTCACCGTTGCAGCGTTGCGCCCGTTTCACTGAGCAACTTGGCGTCCGGCTCGATTTACCGGTGCACCTGGACAAGGATCTGCAGGAGCTGCATTTCGGCGCCTGGGAAGGCTGCAGCGCGGCGGCGTTGATGGACACCGACGCCGAGGCGCTGGGCCGCTTTTGGGCCGATCCCTACGCATTCACTCCACCGGGCGGCGAGCCGGTGCTGGAGTTTTCGAAGCGGGTCCTGGCGGCGGTTGAACGCCTGACAGTTGCGTATGCTGGGGAGCGCGTGTTGCTGGTCAGTCATGGCGGCGTTATGCGCTTGCTGCTGGCCCAGGCCCGGGGTTTGCCGCGCGAACAGTTGCTCAATGTCGAAGTCGGCCATGGCGCGTTGTTTTCACTTCGCGTCCAATCTGGTCCAGTGCTCAAAGAGGCGGTCTGACCATGTTGCCGTTCTGGATCGCCTTGCAGTTCCTGAGCAGCCTGCCGGTTCGCTTGTCGGGCATGCCGGAGCCGGCGCAGTTGGGGCGTTCGTTGCTGTGCTATCCGCTGGTAGGGCTGTTGTTCGGTGGCTTGTTGTGGGGGCTTGATGCCATGTTGCTTGGCACGCCGCTGCTGCTCCATGGCGCCCTGTTGCTGACCGCGTGGGTGCTGCTTAGCGGCGGCCTACACCTGGATGGCCTGGCCGACAGCGCGGATGCCTGGCTCGGCGGCTTTGGCGATCGCGAGCGCACGCTGCTGATCATGAAAGACCCCCGCAGCGGGCCGATCGCGGTGATTACGCTGGTGTTGGTGCTGTTGCTCAAATTCGCCGCATTGCTGGCGCTGATCGAGCAACGGCAAACCCTGGCATTGATCCTGGTGCCGGTGTTGGGCCGTGGCGCATTGCTGGGGTTGTTCCTGACCACGCCCTATGTACGGGCCGGCGGGTTGGGGCAGGCGCTCGCCGACCATCTGCCGCGCCACGCGGGCTGGCAGGTATTGCTGGCCTGCGCGGTGGGATGCGTGCTGGTGGCGGGCTGGAGCGGGGTAGCGTCGCTGCTGATCGCCCTGGCGATATTTATCGGCTTGCGCCAGATGATGTTGCGCAGGCTGGGAGGTTGTACCGGGGAT
The DNA here is from genome assembly GCF_900113505.1 of Pseudomonas sp. NFACC45. NCBI lineage: Bacteria > Pseudomonadati > Pseudomonadota > Gammaproteobacteria > Pseudomonadales > Pseudomonadaceae > Pseudomonas > Pseudomonas sp. NFACC45. The sequence continues at coordinate 28,407 of NZ_FOPO01000009.1, read as the reverse complement.
ACGGCAGGCGCCTTGCTGGAGCTGCTTGAAATGGGGGTATTGGTTGGGCTGGTGCTGATCTTGAATTGAGCGCTACCTGTCTGGCGGGGGGATTCAGCTTGAAATTTCCTGAATTAAAATTTGCATTCATTTAATCGCGGGTATATACACGCACTATGCTTGCCTCCCAATGTTTGTGCATCAACCTGCGTCGCGCCGCTCGGGGCGTCAGCAGGTATTACGACGGCGCCCTCGACGGCTTCGGGATCAACGTCGCCCAGTATTCCTTGCTGAGTAACCTGGCGCGCCTGGACCAACCGAGTATCTCTTCCCTGGCCGAGGCCATGGGCCTCGACCGCAGCACCCTGGGACGCAACCTGCGGGTACTGCAAGGTGAGGGGCTGGTGGCGCTGGCCGAAGGTGAAGACTTGCGTAATCGCATTGTCGAACTCACTGAAGCCGGGCATGCCCGGCTGGCGGCGGCGTTGCCGGCCTGGGAAGCGGCGCAACAACGATTGATCGATAAGCTGGGCGCCGAAAAGCGCGCAACACTGCTGGCCTTGCTGGATGAACTGGCGTGAAGCCGGTTCGTTCGATGATAAGCGGGTATATACCCGCGAGTGGAGAATAAAATGACATCGATGTGGCGTACCTGTGGTTGGGTTCTGGTGGGCGGTGCGCTGATCCTGGCGTTGTCCCTGGGGGTGCGGCACGGCTTCGGGCTGTTTCTGGCGCCCATGAGTGCCGAGTTTGGCTGGGGCCGCGAGGTGTTCGCCTTCGCCATCGCCTTGCAGAACTTGATCTGGGGCCTGGCGCAACCTTTTACCGGGGCCCTGGCCGACCGCTTCGGTGCCGCGAAAGTCGTGCTCATCGGTGGTGTGCTCTACGCCCTAGGCCTGGTCTTCATGGGCATGGCCGACTCGCCATGGTCGCTCTCATTGAGCGCGGGTCTGTTGATTGGTATCGGCCTGTCCGGCACATCGTTTTCGGTGATCCTCGGCGTGGTCGGGCGTGCCGTGCCGCCGGAAAAACGCAGCATGGGCATGGGCATCGCCAGTGCTGCCGGCTCCTTTGGCCAGTTCGCCATGTTGCCGGGCACACTGGGGCTGATTGGCTGGCTCGGCTGGTCTGCCGCGCTGTTGGCGCTAGGGCTGCTGGTGGCGCTGATCGTGCCGCTGGTGGGCATGCTCAAGGACGCCCCTGCACCGCTGACCGGTCATGAGCAAACCTTGTCCGAAGCGCTGCGCGAGGCGTGCAGCCACTCCGGATTCTGGTTGCTGGCGGTGGGCTTTTTTGTCTGTGGCTTCCAAGTGGTATTCATTGGTGTGCATTTGCCGGCCTATCTGGTGGACCAGCACCTGGCGGCCAGCGTCGGCACGACCGTGCTGGCCTTGGTTGGCCTGTTCAATATCTTCGGCACTTACACCGCAGGCTGGTTGGGCGGTCGGATGTCCAAGCCGCGCTTGCTGACCGGGTTATACCTGTTGCGGGCGGTGGTGATTGGCTTGTTCCTGTGGTTGCCGGTGACGACGACCACGGCTTATCTGTTCGGGATGGCGATGGGCTTTTTGTGGCTGTCGACGGTGCCTTTGACCAACGGCACGGTAGCGACCTTGTTTGGTGTACGAAATCTCTCGATGTTGGGTGGGATCGTGTTCCTGTTTCACCAGTTGGGTTCGTTCCTGGGGGGCTGGCTGGGTGGTGTGGTGTACGACCGAACTGGCAGTTATGACTTGATCTGGCAGGTGTCGATCCTGCTCAGTCTGCTGGCGGCGGCGTTGAACTGGCCCGTGCGTGAGCGTCCGGTGGCACGGCTGCAAGTTCAGGCAGGTGCGGCATGAGCCGCGTAGGCCCATGGTTGATTGCGGCCGGTGCCGGCCTGCTGCTGGTGATCGCCTGGTGGGGGTGGCATCAGGGCGGGCTGGCGTTGATGCAACTGGGCATGGGCACCTGCTGAGCGGTGGACGGCGCCGGGTACGGGGGAGTAACGTCGTGGTCTGACGTGCTTTCAAGGAGATTGCGACATGCTGATGCGCAGGCTTGCTGTACCCGCACTGCTGCTGGCTTTGACCGGGCACGCATGGGCCGCTGACTGCCCACCCATGCTGGAGGGCTCGCTGCCCAAGTTGCGGGCCAAGGAAAACATCGATCTGTGCCAGCGTTTCGCCGGCCAGCCGCTGGTGGTGGTCAACACTGCCAGCTTCTGCGGTTTCGCCCCTCAGTTCAAAGGTCTTGAGGCACTTAACCAGCGCTATAAGGGCGACGGTCTGCAAGTGCTGGGAGTGCCGTCCAATGATTTCAAACAGGAGTCCAAGGACGGCGAAGAGACGGCCAAGGTCTGCTACGTCAATTACGGCGTGACCTTCACCATGACCGAGCCCCAGCCGGTACGCGGCGCGGACGCCATCCCGCTGTTCAGGCATCTGGCCGAACAGTCCGGTGCGCCAAAATGGAATTTCTATAAATACGTCGTGGACCGCCAGGGCAAGGTTGTCGCCAGTTTTTCCAGTCGGACCAAGCCTGATGATCCCGACTTCATCAAGGCGGTAGAAGCGGCTATCGCCTCCCGACCCTGATCACCAGTCACGAAAAAGCCCCGCCTCTTTGCAGAGCGCGGGGCTTTTTTCGCTTCAGATGGCGAGGGATTCAGGCCCGCCGTGAATCATCAGAAGCGGTAGGTTGCACCAACACCGAAGCCGTTTGCACTGTTTTCGTATTCAGCGTTGTAGGACTGGCCCAGAGCGTTGCTGTGATTGACGCTGACTTTCTCTTCCTTGAGGTAGGAATACGCCACGTCGATGGTCAGGTCTTCGGTCGGGCTCCAACCGGCACCCACGCTGAAGATGGTCCGGTCGCCGGTAGGAATGCGTGGCGAGCGGTCGATGTTGTTGGTAGGCGACTGGTCGAAGGTCAGGCCAGTACGCAGCACCCACTGCTTGTTCAACTGGTAGGACGTGCCGATGGCGTAGGCCCAGGTGTCGTGCCAGTTCTGTTCCTCGGTAATGGTGCCAAGGAACGCAGGGGCCAACGCGCCACCGTTTGCAGGCGTGACGCCTTCGTTGTTCACGGTGATTTCTTTCAGGCGGCTCCAGCGAGTCCAGGTGCTGCCGGCATAAAGGGTCCAGGCATCGTTGAGTTGCTGGGTGACCGAAAAGTCCACCGATTCTGGTGTCGTGATGTCCAGCGAAGCGTCATAGCGCGCGCCATTCAGGAATCCGGCGGGAGTACCGGCCCCTGGGCTCACCTTGGTGTGGCCTTCAAGCTTGTACTTGACCTTGGAATGGTAGGTCAGGCCAACACGAGTGGTGTCTGTCGCCTGGACCAGCACGCCGATATTGTAGCCATAGCCAATGTCGTCGCCCTTGATCTTCACGTCGCCATCGTTCGGTGAAAGCGGCGTGGTCAGAGTCGATTCCAGTGCACCGGAAATATGGTTGATGGTCGGGCCGAAACCGATCGACACCTTGTCGTTGAAGGCGTAGCTGACGGTTGGCTGGAAGGCGACGACTTTCACTTCGCTCTTGCTGCCGAAGTTGCGACCCTGGAAGCTGCTTTCGTAATCGGTGATCAGGCCGAACGGTGCGTATACACCCAGGCCGAAAGCCCATTGATCATCGATAGGCTTGACGTAGTAGCCCATCGGAACGGCAGTGAGCGGCACCATGTCGCCCTTGTTGGTGCCCGATTGGCTACCGCTGGCGTCGTTGATGTCGGTGGACGCGTCGATAGCGGCCAAACCGCCCGTCACTTGCTGGCGCTTGAGGCGCGACATGCCGGCCGGGTTGCCAAACACAGTGCTTGCATCATCGGCAGAGGAAGAACGCCCAGCGAAACCGGTGCCCATGCCACTGATGCTTTGTTCGTTCAAGGCAAAGCCACTGGCGAAAATCTGCGTGGATGCCAAGGTAACGGCAAGGCCAAGGGTGGTTTTGAGCATCATTTTTTTCATTGTTAGAACTCCAGGTGATCACCGGGGCGAAAATTACCAACATTTTCGTGTAAGCGCTATAGGCTGTATGGCTTGATTTAGAGCGGTTTTGTAGGACAATCAGACCAGATTCGCGACTGTTGCAGGAACTTTCCAGATCTCACCTTAGCAGGCGACCTGATTCAGCGGCGAAACACAACTTTGCCAGGCGCAGGTGAAATCCCGCAGGCGCCCTTGAGGATGAAATGTCTGGCGCCAGATTCGGGCCATGCCTACCAGGTCATCGGCTTCAGGAAGCGCGAGGTTCTGTTCCTCCACCAAAAGCCAGGCAATGGCGGTGGCGTAACGCAGATTGACGGTCAATTCCAGGTGCGGGCCGCTGAGAAAAGCGTGCTGGCTGGCCAGGCCTCGCACCAGGCTGGCTCGTTCCGGGTCGAGCGCCAGGTAATGGTCCCAGAGCGCCCGGTGGCGAGGTTCGGGAATGCGGTACAAGCCGTGCCCGCGACGGTCATGCAGGGCTGATCCCAGGGCGGACTGGCTGGCGGCAATCCCCAGCAACAAGGATTCCGCCGTTGCACTGTGGCGCTCCAGGTACAGGAGCGTCGGGCGGATCACATATCGACACAGTTCGCTGGCAGCGATACCCATAAAACCCTCGAAACGTGAAATGGGCAGAGCCTGAATAGGTGTGGGCTTGGCAGCAGTGGTTCGGTTCAGGCTCCGCCGGAAGCGGATCATGCCGCTTGACTTGAAGTGTAGTGTCATATTCCCGCTGTAAAGGACTGTTTTTAAAACATCTTCGCCGAACGGTTATAACCGTTATATCCCCCAGTGCTTAAGCCGTTGCGCTTTATCGAGAAAATTTGGGCAATAAAAAACCCCGCTTTTGGGGCGGGGCCTTAGGGTTTCAGCCTTTGCGGCGTATCAGGCAACCAGTGCCTGACGGGTACGCTCGATCACGGCCTGCAGCGGTTCGGCGCTGGAGTACTGATCGGGGTACAGGCGTTCGCTGTGACGGGCGATGCCATGTTCGTTGACCAGCGTGAAGCTGAAGCAGCCTTTGCGAGCGGCCATGATCAGGCAGTTCATTGGGGCAAAAGCGTTGGTTAGGGTGCGGATGGCATCCTGTGTATGGATTTGAGTAGACATGTTATGGGTGTTCCTACAAATGACACGGTTAAGAACCGTGCAACGTTAAAACGTTCCAGTAACGTCGACCACCATTGGTCGAACGAAGAACCCGACTGGAACAAAGCAGCCAGTTTGAGCGCTATATAAAGTGCGCGCTTGGGCTGGCAGGTAGGTACTTAGGAGGGCAGGCAGCACATCAAGGGCAAAGGTTCTGGGCCCGGGGTGAAGATCCTGATCAATTTTGCAGGCTGGTTCGGTCAGAGTAACGAGTCTGGCAACACCCTTTGCAATCGATCAAAGGCAGTGTTGACGCAAGAATTACCTGGAAACCATCGAGGGGGTCGGTCTCTTTTTCTCGGTGAGGCTTCTCTTGAAGAAGGCTGACCGTGGAGATGTATTCGACCCGGAATTGACTTTCAGCTTGGTACTAACGCCGCGGATAGTAACGGATCGAGTGGTCGAAGGGAAGGACGATGGGCAAAAAAGATCTTCCTGGCCGCTGCCTGATCGTTTGTCTGCCCATAGGGGGGGCGGCCATAGCACAGGAACCGATCAATGGTTTTGCGCTCAGCCAATGGACAACGACCCGCACGTCGTCAGGTTATCCCCAGGTTTTACCGCACAAATGCGCCAAAACGGCGCAGCGATATAACCGGTTGGCGTGTTACTTGTGCACACTCGATCCGGTGGTTGTCACCGTATTGTCATGTGGAAACAATCTGGGGTGGGTGCCTGTATCCAAAATTTAAGTCAATGAAAAACATCGCTTTTTTTTACTGGTGAAAAAATCGTCAGTTTGAGCGCAGGCCCCGTTCCACAGGGCTTACGGCGACTTCAGGGGGGGTTGTCCACTGAGTTATCCACAGCTTCTGTGGATTGTCCCAAGCGCTTGCTCTAGCACGGGCGTGCCGGATTTTTTCGACTTTACCCGTGCGAAAAAAGGAGTAGAGTGGCGCGCCTTCCTGATCTGTCCCACAGTGCTTTATGAAGTTTCGCTCAGTATCAAATCCTGTTACCTCCGCACCCTCCGGTGTTACCCCACCCAAACGCATTTCCATGCGCGTGGCCGAATGGCTGCTCGACAGTCCGCGCCTTGGGGAAAACACCAGTGTCAAACACTTGGCCGGCCGTTTACTCAAGCAACCCGCCCGGGAAGGCGTGGTGGCTGCGCAAAGTCGCCTCGGTCAGTTGATGTGCCGTGAATGCGGGAACGCGCGCGATCGTCGTATCGGCCAGGATCTGCTGCGTCAGGCTGCCAGGGCCGGGGATCATCGTGCGCGCCAGGCGCTGGGTGAAATCGAAGACTGAGCTGGGCATCCCCTGGCCGCTTGGTTAACCTGCGGGTTTTATTTCATCGGCGGGAATTGTCATGGCTATGGATTTGACCAGCCTGTTGTTTGGCCTGGCGGGTGCTGCGGTGCCGCTGCTCGCCCTGGCCTGGCACCTGCAACGCCAGGCCAGCGCCGCGCAAACCGAACTCGCGTTACTGGAGGAGCGTCTGGCCACCGCCCACATGGCCCACGACGGCTTGAACGCTCAGCTCGATGCGTGCCGCGATGAAATCAGCGACCTGGGCCAGGCCAACGCCGCCCGGCAAGCCGAGCTTGCCGCCGCTTGTCGCGAAGTCGAGTTGCTGCAGATCGAACGCGATAATGCCCGAGACGCGGCCCACGCCTGGAACCTGGAGCGCGCCGCAAAAGAAGCGGAACTGCGGCGTCTTGATGCCCAGGCGGCTTCGTTGCATGCCGAACTGCGTGAGCAACAGGAAAGTCATCAGCAACGTCTGGACGATCTGCAAGGTTCGCGAGACGAGTTGCGGGCACAGTTCGCCGAGCTTGCAGGAAAAATCTTCGATGAACGTGAGCAACGCTTCGCGGAAACCAGCCAGCAGCGGCTGGGGCAGTTGCTCGACCCGCTCAAGGAGCGCATCCAATCCTTTGAAAAACGTGTCGAGGAAAGCTATCAAGCCGAGGCGCGGGAACGCTTCTCCCTGGGCAAGGAGTTGGAGCGGCTGCAACAGCTGAACCTGCGCCTGAGCGATGAAGCGACCAACCTGACTCGTGCCCTCAAAGGCCAGAAGACCCAGGGTAACTGGGGCGAACTGATTCTGGAGCGGGTGCTCGAGCACGCCGGCCTGGAGAAGGGCCGCGAGTATCAGACCCAGGTCAGCCTCAAGGGCCCGGACGGCGAACGGTTCCAGCCGGACGTGCTGATTTACCTGCCCGGCGACAAGCAGGTGGTGGTGGATTCCAAGGTCAGTCTCACGGCCTATCAACAATACGTGGCCGCCGAAGACGACAGCATCGGCCAACTTGCTCTCAAGCAGCACGTGGTGTCCTTGCGGGCCCACGTCAAAGGTCTGGCCGGCAAGGATTACAAGCGCCTGGATGGTTTGCACAGCCTGGATTTCGTGTTGTTGTTCGTACCGATCGAGGCCGCATTTTCTGCCGCGCTGCAAGCCGAACCGACGCTGTTCCAGGAAGCCTTCGACCGCAACATCGTGATCGTCAGCCCAACGACGCTATTGGCGACGTTGCGGGTGATCGACAGTTTGTGGAAACAGGAACGTCAAAGTCAGAACGCCCGGGAAATCGCCGAGCGGGCAGGGTGGCTGTACGACAAGTTCGTACTGTTCATCCAGGACCTGGACGAAATTGGCAGCCGTTTGCAGCAACTGGACAAAGCCTACAGTGCTGCGCGCAACAAACTGACAGAAGGGCGCGGCAACCTGATCAGCCGCAGCGAACAACTCAAATTGCTTGGCGCCCGGGCCAGCAAAAGCCTGCCAGCCGAACTGCTCGAACGGGCCATGACGGATGTCGATGGGTTGCCAGAGTTGCCCGAAGAAACTGCAAAAAGCCAGGAGTGACGCACGCCCTGGCTCGATGCAACACCGGTGGCAGGGCGCGTGCTTATCACAACGGCAAATGCCGACTCAACAATGCCCTCAACGCAGCCGGCTTCACCGGTTTGGCCAAGTAATCCAGACCCGCCGCATGCACTTGCGCCACCGTCTCGGGGCGGCCATCGGCGCTGATCACCACGCCAGGTATCGGTTCACCCATGCGGGTGCGTAGCCAGGCCATCAGCTCGGTTCCGGTCTCGCCATCGTCCAGATGAAAATCCACCAGGGCCAGTTGCGGTCGGCTACCCTCGGTGAGCAAACGTTCGCACTCCTGGCGGTTACGCGCCGTCGACACCTGACAGCCCCAGCGAGTGAGCAGGCTGTTCATGCCGATCAGAATGCTGTCTTCGTTATCGATACACAGCACCTGAGCGCCCTTTGGCAAATGACCATTGGGTTCGGCAACGGGCTTGGGCAAGGCCGTCTGCGCGTGGGCCAGCGGTACGCTGACGCTGAATACACTGCCGCGCCCAGGCCAGGAACGCACCCGCAAAGTGTGACCCAGCACGCGGCACAGCCCGTCGGCGATCGCCAGGCCCAGGCCCAGGCCTTTTTCCGCACGGGTCTGATGGCTGTCGAGGCGTTTGAACTCTTCGAAAATGATCTCCAGTTTATCTTCGGCGATGCCCGGGCCGCGATCCCACACCTCCAGGCACAATTCGCCATTGCGACGGCGAACGCCCAGCAGGACGGGGCCCTTGGCGTAACGGAAGGCGTTGGTAAGGAAGTTCTGCAGCACCCGCCGCAGCAACTTGATGTCGCTGTCGACCCGCAGTCGTGAGCCCCGCACCCGGAATTTGAGGCCTTGTTCCTGGGCCAGTACCTTGAACTCGGCGCCCAGGGTGTCGAACAGTTCGTTGAGGGCAAATGGATTGCGGTCAGGGTTGATCTTGCCGTTTTCCAGGCGAGAAATGTCCAGCAGGTCGGTGATCAGGTCTTCGGCCGAGCGCAGCGAACTGTCCAGGTGGTGCACCAGTTGCCGGGCCTCGCTCGGCAAGGCGTCGTGCTGATGCGAGAGCGCTGCGGAGAACAGGCGCGCGGCGTTGAGCGGCTGCATCAGGTCATGACTGACTGCTGCCAGGAACCGGGTCTTGGATTGGTAGGCCGACTCGGCGGTGCCCTTGGCTTCGGTCAGGGCCATGTTCAGTTGCGACAGTTCCCGGGTGCGTTCTGCCACCCGTTGTTCCAGCCCTTCGTTGGCTTCGGTCAGGGCCTGTTCGGCTTCGCGGAAAGCGGTGATGTCGGTAAAACTCATGACAAAACCGCCGCCGGGCATGGGGTTGCCGATCAGCTCGATCACCCGGCCATTGGGAAACAGCCGTTCAGAGGTGTGCGCGCGGCCCTGGCGCATCCAGTGCAGACGTCGAGCGACATGGACCTCTGCTTCGCCTGGGCCACAAAGGCCGCGTTCGGCGTTGTAGCGGATAATGTCGGCGATGGGTCGACCAACACTGATCAAGCCGTCCGGGTAGTTGAACAGCTCCAGGTATCGGCGGTTCCAGGCCACCAGCCTGAGGGACTGATCGACCACGCTGATACCCTGGGTGATGTTTTCGATGGCACCTTGCAGCAGTGCGCGGTTGAATTGCAGCACTTCCGAGGCTTCATCCGCGATTCGGACCACATCCTCCAGCTGCATCTCCCGACCTTCAATCGCGGCTTTTACCACCGCCCGCGTCGACGAAGCCCCCAGCACACCCGCCAGTAGTCGTTCGGTGTGGGCGATCCATTCGCTGTCGGCATTCTGGTTCGGGTTGAAGCCTTTGCCCTGGCGGTAGGCGAAGCGAATGAAACTCTGGCGCGCCCGTTCTTCGCCAACGAATCGCGCGGCCAGTTGCAACAGGTCATCTATGTGCACCGCCAGCATCGAGCGCGGGTTGGGGCGGGCGCTGATTTCCTGGCCGATGAAGCGTCCGGCCTGCCAGTGTTCCGACACCCGGGTGCGCGACAGCACGGAGATCCAGGCAAACAGGGTGAAGTTACCGGCCAGGGATAACACGACCCCTTGGGTCAGCGGTGAAATCGGCAGGTTCAAGGGGTTGCCATGCAGCCACGCAAGTCCCGGGAAACTATTCAGCGACCAGCCCAGACTGTGGGCCGCGATCGGCAACACCAAGGTGTAGAACCACAGGAAAATCCCCATGGCGAGGCCGGCGAACACCCCGCGGCGATTGGCCTGTTTCCAGTACAGCGCGCCGAGCATGGCGGGTGCCAGTTGGGTTACGGCAGCGAAGGCGATCTGGCCGATGGTCGCCAGACTCGCCGTCGACCCCAGCAGGCGGTAGCTGACATAGGCCAGCAACAGGATCACCACGATGCTCACCCGGCGAACCGACAGCATCCACTGACGAAACACTTCGAAGGGCCGCTCGGCGTTGTTGCGGCGCAACAGCCAGGGCAGCAGCATGTCGTTGGAAACCATGGTGGACAACGCGACACTCGCCACGATGACCATGCCGGTGGCCGCCGAGGCGCCGCCAATGAACGCCAGCACCGCTAGCGCCGGGTGGGCCTGGGCCAAAGGCAGGCTGATGACGAACGAATCAGGTAACACCGAGTCGGGCAGCAGCATCTGCCCGGCCAGGGCGATAGGCACTACGAACAACGCAGCCAGGGCCAGGTAGGCGGGGAACACCCATTTGGCCAGGCGCAGATCCTGGGGCTCGATGTTCTCGACCACGGTCACGTGGAACTGCCGCGGCAAGCAGATGATCGCCATCATCGCCACCCCGGTCTGCACCACCATGGACGGCCAGTTGATGGTTTCTTTCCAGTATTGTTCCAGTCGCGGCGCGAGCATCGCCTGGTTGAACAGATCATCGAATCCGTCGTAAAGGCCGAACGTGACAAAGGCGCCTACGGCAAGGAAGGCGAACAGCTTGACCAGCGATTCAAAGGCAATGGCCAGCACCATGCCCCGGTGGTGTTCGGTGGCGTCCAGGTTGCGCGTGCCGAACACGATGGTGAACAGTGCCAGGATCAGCGAAACGATCAACGCAGTGTCCTGGGCGCGAGTGCCCATGGCGTCGGCACCAGCGCCGATCAACAGGTTGACCCCGAGCACGATGCCTTTGAGCTGCAAGGCAATGTACGGCAGCACCCCCACCAGGCAGATCAGGGCGACCACCACCGCAAGGGACTGGGATTTGCCGTAGCGTGCGGCGATGAAGTCGGCGATGGAGGTGATGTTTTCCTGCTTGCTGATCATCACCATCTTCTGCAGGACCCACGGTGCCAGCACCAGCAACAGGATCGGCCCGAGGTAAATCGGCAGGAATGACCAGAGTTGTTCGGCAGCCTGGCCTACCGCGCCAAAAAATGTCCAGCTGGTGCAGTACACCGCCAGCGACAGGCTGTAGACCCACGCCCGCACCCGAGGGGGCAACGGTGTGCTGCGCCGGTCGCCGTAGAAGGCGATGGCGAACAGGATGGCCATATAGGCCAGGGCAACAACGGCAATCAGCCCGCTGGACAACGACATGGAAGCTCCTGAACGAAAGACCCCGGGGGCAGGGCCCGGCAGAACAGTCTCGCATGCCCGCTCGGGTTCGTCAGTGTCGACCAAGGTCGAGACGTGCCGAGGTGTCGCGATTTGCGCCCAGCGTTGGGTCATGGAGTGTTCTGGCTGGCCGCCATCGCGAGCAGGCTCGCTCCCACACTGGATCCTCGCTGAACACAAATGTTGGTTCACCACCGACCCAATGTGGGAGCGAGCCTGCTCGCGATGGCGGTATTACTGGGTCAACGCGATATCCACCAACCGATACAACTCCTCAACCGCCAACGGCTCGGTGGCAAAGAGGATACGAAACACCGTCGGCGCGACCACTACATTGATCAGTCGCTCGACCCCTGGGTTTGGCTCGTTGGGATAGCGATCCAGGATGGTCTGCAACTGGCCGCTGAGGATTGCCACGCAATAGCCCGGCGTGGCGCAGGCCTGGATGTCGCGCATCATGTCGCGACCGGGTTCGGAGCTCATTTCGTCCAGGTACTGTTCGGCCCAGGCGCGAAGATCCCCACGCAGGCTGCCGGTGTCCAGCGGTGCGCTGTCCGGGCGCATGCGGGCAATCGCGACGTCGCCCAGCAATGCCGGCAGGTCGCCCCAACGCCGGTAAATGGTGGACGGGGTGACGCCTGCGCGGGCCGCGATTTGCGGCACGGTCAGGCTGGCGCGGTCCTGCTCCTGGAGCAGGCTGCGAACCGCCGAATGAATCGACTCTTGTACCCGGGCGCTTCTGCCGCCGGGGCGTAAACCTTCTTTAATAGCCATGGATCGGACCTTAACACAAAGAATTTGCTTTAAGCGCACATCGATAGCACACTCTGCAAAAGCAAAAAATTAGCTTTTGTGGAGTGTGCCCATGTCCCGTCCAGCTTCGACCCGTGCCAGTCTGATATTCCTGGCGATCACCCTGCTCGGTTTCCTCGCTGCGTCCAGCGCGCCAACCCCGTTGTATCACCTCTATCAGGAACAACTGCAGTTTTCCCCTGGGGTCCTGACGCTGATTTTCGGCGTGTATGCGTTCAGTCTATTAGCAGCTTTGCTGACCGTGGGTTCGTTGTCGGATTATCTGGGACGCAAACCGGTGATTTTCGTCGCGCTGGTGCTCAACATGCTGGCGATGCTGCTGTTTATCAACGCCAACAGTATTGCCTGGTTGATCGGTGCACGGTTGATTCAGGGCTTCGCCACCGGCATGGCCACCAGTGTGCTTGGCGCGGCCTTGCTGGACTTCGATCGTCGGCAAGGTCCGCTGATCACTAGCGTAGCGCCCTTGCTGGGCATGGCTTGCGGTGCATTTGGCTGTGGCATGTTGGCCGAGTTCGCGCCGTTGCCCCTGCAACTGACGTACTGGATTTTGCTGGGATTGTTCCTGATCCAGGCCATTTACCTCTGGTTTTTGGCCGAGAGCGTCAGTCCGCAGCCGGGTGCCTGGCAATCCTTGCGCCCCACCTTGCATGTGCCGATCCAGGCACGGCGCGCCTTGTGGCTGATACTGCCCTTGAACCTGGTGGCCTGGGCGGTGGGCGGCTTCTACTTGTCACTGGCGCCGTCATTGGTGCGGGCCGCAACCGGAACCACGTCCAACTTGATTGGCGGCGCGCTGGTGGCGGTGTTGACGCTCACCGGAGCGTTGAGCATCTACACGCTGCGCAACCAGGTGGCGGACAAAATGCTGCGCCTGGCCGCCAGCCTGTTGCTGGTCGGTCTGGCGCTGGTATTGATCGCAGTGCACGCTGCTAGCTTGCCGTTGTTCTTCGTCGGCACGCTGGTCACCGGCAGCGGTTTTGGCGCAGGCTTTCTGGGGGCATTGCGCAGCATTATGCCGTTGGCCTTGCCCCATGAGCGGGCTGGGTTGATGTCAGCGTTTTATGTCCTCAGTTACCTGGCTTTCAGCCTGCCGTCGCTGCTGGCGGGGAGCCTGACCCGGGTGTTCGGGTTGATCCCGACCACCGATGGCTTTGGCGCGGTGTTGATTGTGCTGGCGACTGTTGCCTTGCTCGGGCTGTCGCGTCAGGCGCGGCCATCGCCTGGTTTGGGTTAGTCTTGGCACCTCTGTGTTTCTTTGGGGCGATCTCTGTTGAACATCATCCGCAGCAAATCCTTTACCGGCGACCGCGCCTGGGCAGCGCTGGATATCGCCAACATGAACGGCATCACCACGCGCCTGCACTGGACCGATCAGCCCTATAAATGGCACATCAACGATGGACAGGAAGTGTTCGTGGTGCTCGATGGGCAAGTGCAGATGTGCTATCGGCAAGAGGGTATCGAGAAAGATACCTTGCTGAGTGCGGGGGATATTTTCTATGCCTCGGTGGGCACCGAACATGTGGCCAAGCCATTGGGAGAAGCGAGAATTCTGGTGATCGAGGCCGAGGGCAGCGTTTGAGTAATATTTGTAGAATCGATAATGTATACAGATATTACCCGTTATATAGATATTCGATCTGGCTCTAGCATGGCTTTATCTCGTCCGAGAGTAGGAGTTCGCCATGCCATGCTGTGCTGCCACAAACCGTTTGCGTCCACTCAGTCATTTGCCCAGGCCATTGGAAGCTGTTCGCCAGTTCACGCCTAACTGGTTTGCTGTCGTCATGGGCACCGGCGTATTGGCCCTGGCCCTGGCGCAATGGCCGGGGGATGTCCCGGGCCTGCGCGTCCTGGCCGAAGGGGTGTGGTGGTTCGATGTCCTGTTGTTCGTGTTGTTCACGGGGCTGTACACCGCGCGTTGGGTGTTGTTCTTCGACGAGGCGCGGCGGATTTTTGCTCATTCAACGGTTTCGATGTTTTTCGGCACCATTCCCATGGGGTTGGCGACCCTCATCAATGGTTTGTTGGTATTCGGTCTGCCGCGTTGGGGCGAGGGCGTGGTGCCGTTGGCAGAAACGTTGTGGTGGATCGACGTGGCGATGTCCCTGGCCTGTGGCGTGCTGATTCCGTTTTTGATGTTCACCCGTCAGGAACACCGGATCGACCAGATGACCGCCGTGTGGCTATTGCCGGTGGTGGCGGCCGAAGTCGCTGCCGCCAGTGGCGGCTTGTTGGCACCGCACTTGGCAGACGCCCATTCGCAACTGGTCATGCTGGTCACCAGCTACATTCTCTGGGCATTTTCCCTACCTGTTGCGTTCAGCATCCTGACGATTCTGCTGCTGCGCATGGCCTTGCACAAACTGCCCCACGAAAACATGGCCGCCTCGAGCTGGCTGGCCCTTGGTCCGATCGGGACCGGTGCCCTGGGCATGTTGTTGCTGGGAGGCGATGCGCCGCTGATTTTTGCCGCCAATGGCTTGCCTGGCCTGGGCGAAGTCGCCGCTGGCTTGGGGTTGGTGGCCGGTATCACCCTGTGGGGGGTCGGGTTCTGGTGGATGTTGATGGCGCTGTTGATCACCGCACGGTATTTGCGCACGGGCATCCCGTTCAATCTCGGATGGTGGGGATTTACCTTCCCCTTGGGCGTGTATGCGCTGGCAACGCTGAAGCTGGCGAGCTTGCTGAGCCTGGGGTTTTTTACCGTCTTCGGTTGTGTACTGGTGGCGATGCTGGCGGTGATGTGGCTGATCGTCGGCCGGCGCACGGTGCTCGGCGCCTGGCACGGTGAGCTGTTCGTGTCGCCGTGCATTGCGGGGCTGGCGAAATAATCGTTAAAGACAGGTAATGTGTGGCCTGGATCGGAAAACCTCATTCCAATAAGCGACCACGCCACTCAGGAACATGGAAGATGAGTCACCCCTCGCAGTTCACCTTGCTCCGCACGCGGCGTTTCTTGCCGTTTTTCATCACGCAGTCCCTGGGCGCGTTCAACGACAACGTGTTCAAGCAATCGCTGATCCTGGCGATTCTCTATCGGCTGACCATCGAGGGCGACCGTTCGATCTGGGTCAATCTGTGTGCGCTGCTGTTTATCTTGCCGTTCTTCCTGTTCTCGGCACTGGCGGGGCAGTTTGGGGAAAAATTCGCCAAGGATGCGTTGATACGTCTGATCAAACTTGGCGAAATCGTCATCATGGCGATCGGCGCGGTGGGTTTTCTGTTCGATCATTTGTGGTTGATGCTGGCGGCGCTGTTCGCCATGGGCACTCAGTCGGCGCTGTTCGGGCCGGTGAAATATTCGATCCTGCCGCAAGCCCTGCGCGAAGACGAATTGGTCGGCGGCAATGGCCTGGTGGAGATGGGCACCTTCCTGGCGATCCTCATCGGCACCATCGGCGCCGGGATCATGATGTCCTCGGCGCATTACGCGCCGGTGGTGGCGACTTCGATTGTCGTTATCGCCGTGCTTGGTTACCTGGCGAGTCGCGGCATTCCGCGGGCGGCGGCGGCCTCGCCGCAGATGCGCCTGAACTGGAACATTTTCAGCCAGTCCTGGGCCACGCTTAAATTGGGCCTGGGACAAACCCCCGCGGTGTCCCGCTCCATTGTCGGCAACTCGTGGTTCTGGTTTGTCGGGGCGATTTATCTGACACAGATCCCGGCCTACGCCAAGGACTGGATGCACGGTGACGAAACCGTGGTGACCTTGATCCTGACGGTGTTCTCGGTGGGGATCGCCCTGGGTTCGATGCTGTGCGAGAAGTTATCCGGGCGTAAAGTCGAAATCGGCCTTGTGCCCTTCGGCTCGTTCGGCCTGACCGTGTTCGGGCTGCTGTTGTGGTGGCATTCCGGTGGAATTCCCGGCAGCGCCGAGGGCTACGGCTGGCTCGAAGTGCTCGGTTTCGGCCACGCCTGGCTGGTGCTGATCGACATCCTCGGGCTCGGTGTCTTTGGTGGTTTCTACATCGTGCCGCTGTACGCACTGATCCAGTCGCGCACCGCCGAGAATGAGCGGGCGCGGGTGATCGCCGCCAACAACATCCTCAACGCGTTATTCATGGTGGTTTCGGCGATTGTCTCCATTGTCCTGCTGGGCCTGCTGGAACTGTCGATTCCCCAGCTGTTCCTGGTGGTGTCGCTGCTGAACATTGGCGTGAACACCTACATCTTCAAAATCGTCCCTGAATTCAGCATGCGTTTCATGATCTGGCTGCTGAGCCATTCCATGTACCGCGTGGAACATCGCAACCTGGATGCGATTCCCGATGAAGGCGCCGCGTTGCTGGTCTGCAACCACGTGTCCTTCGTCGATGCCTTGCTGATCGGCGGCGCGGTGCGTCGGCCGATTCGCTTCGTGATGTACTACAAGATCTACAACCTGCCGGTGCTCAACTTCATCTTTCGCACCGCCGGGACGATTCCGATTGCCGGGCGCCAGGAAGATATCCATATCTACGAAAGCGCCTTTACACGCATCGCTCAATACCTCCAGAACGGCGAGTTGGTGTGCATCTTCCCCGAAGGAAAGTTGACGGCCGATGGTGAGATCAATGAGTTCAAGGGCGGACTGACGCGCATTCTTCAGGAAACACCGGTGCCGGTGATTCCCCTGGCGTTGCAGGGATTGTGGGGCAGTTTCTTCAGTCGTGACCCGAACAAGGGACTGTTTCGCCGGTTGTGGTCGCGGGTGACGTTGGTGGCGGGGCCGGCGGTCGCCGTTGAGGTGGCGGAACCGGCGAAGTTGCAGGCGTTGGTGGGGGATTTGCGCGGGGCTGTCAGGTAGGCTCAAAAACCTTGTGGGGAGCAGCACCTGTGAGAGCAAAGCTTGCTCCCACAGGTCTTCCAGTCCTGCTGACGAACTCAGGTGCTGACCTTAAGTCCGATCAACCCGGCAACGATCAATGCCACACTGGCCAGCCGAACCAGCGCCATGGATTCACCAAACAGAATGATCCCGGCAATCACCGTGCCCACGGCCCCGACACCGGTCCAGATGGCATAGGCCGTGCCCAGGGGCAGTTCCTTCATCGCAAGGCCCAGCAGGCCAAGGCTGATGGCCATGGCCGCAACGGTCAATGCAGTAGGGAGCGGGCGGCTGAAGCCGTCGGTGTACTTCAGGCCGACAGCCCAACCGACTTCGAACAGGCCGGCAAAAAACAGAATGATCCAGGACATCACACACCTCCATCAATGGATGGGGTCGTCCCCGGATTAAGATTGATCGAGTGGCGGGGTCGTCCCCGCGATGGGCGTATAGATTGCCCATTATTGACCACTCGATCAAGTCTGCCTTTCAGTCCGCCGCTTGGCGGGCGAGCAGTTCACGGTCCTGCTTTTCACTCATACGGCGGAAATACGTCGAGAGCAGTGCCCCGGAAATATTGTGCCAGACGCTGAACAGCGCGCTGGGTACCGCCGCCAGCGGCGAGAAATGCGCACTGGCCAAGGCCGCGCCCAAGCCGGAATTCTGCATGCCCACCTCCAGCGACAAAGTCTTGCGCTGGGCCAGGGGCAAACCGAACAGGCGACCGGTGAAGTAACCCAGCAGGTAACCGAAGCTGTTATGCAGCATCACGATGGCCATGATCAGCAGGCCGGATTCGGCGATCTTCGCCTGACTGGCCGCCACGACCGCCGCAACAATGATCACGATGCTCACTACCGAGATCAGCGGCAGCACTTCCACCGCGTGACGAACCCGATCACCCAACAGGCGCTGAGCAACGATGCCCAGCACGATAGGCAGCAGTACGATCTGCAGGATCGACCAGAAAAGCGCCGAGAACGACACCGGCAACCAGGCCGACGCCAGCAGCCAGATCAGCGCAGGCGTCAGCAAAGGCGCGAGCAGGGTGGTGATGGCTGAAAGCGACACGGCCAAAGCCAGGTCTCCGCGGGCCAACCAGGTCATGACGTTGGAGGAGGTGCCGCTCGGGCAGCAACCCACCAGAATCACCCCGACGGCAATCTCCGGTGGCAGGCTGAATACTTGGCAAAGCAACCAGGCCACGCCGGGCATGATTACAAATTGTGCAATCACGCCCAGAACCACCCGCCCTGGATGCCGGCCCACTTCGGCAAAATCTTCCAGCTTGAGCGCCAGGCCCATGCCGAACATCACCAGCCCGAGCAAGGGGACGATGGCGACTTTCAGGTCGACGAACCACTGCGGCAGCAAGAATGCCAGCACGGCAAAAAACAGCACCCAGTAAGCGAAGGTATTGCCGACAAAACGACTCAATGCAGCCAGTGCGCGCATGACCTGATCCTTATTATGTAAGTAGCACCACAAAAACAATGTGGGAGCGAGCCTGCTCGCGATAGCGGAGTATCAGGCAACCTGTCGGTGACTGTCACTCCGCTATCGCGAGCAGGCTCGCTCCCACAAGGGTAATCATTGGGCTGTTAGATCCCCTGAGGCATCTCTTCACCACCCAGGGCCTCGACCAGCGCCGGCAGGAACTCGCCAAACGTCAACATCATCAGCGTGAAGCTGGCGTCCAGTTGGCCGAGGGCCTCGTCGCCGCCGTCCTGTTCCGCCTGGTCCTGCAACAAGTCTTCGAACTTCAGGCGCTTGACCACCATTTTGTCGTCGAGCACGAAAGACAACTTGTCTTGCCAGGCCAGCGACAGTTGGGTCACCACCTTGCCAGTGTTCAAGTGCAGCTGGATTTCGTCGCTGGTCAGGTCCTGGCGCTTGCAACGCACAATGCCGCCATCTTCGTGGGTGTCGCGCAGCTCGCATTCATCCAGCACGAAGAAATCGTCGGCGGCTTTCTGAGTCTTGACCCAGTCGGTCATGATGGCGGTGGGGGCCGTCTTCACTGTCAGTGGCCGCACCGGCAGCGAGCCGAGGACTTCACGCAAGGTAGAGAGCAGGTCTTCGGCGCGTTTCGGGCTGGCGGAGTTGACCAGGATCAGACCCTGTTTCGGTGCGATGGCAGCGAAGGTGGACGAGCGACGAATGAACGCACGAGGCAGAAACGCCTGGATGATTTCATCCTTGAGCTGGTCCCGTTCCTTTTTATAGACCTTGCGCATTTGCTCGGCTTCGATTTCTTCGACCTTTTCTTTCAGGGCATCGCGTACGACACTGCCCGGCAGGATGCGTTCTTCCTTGCGCGCGGCGATCAGCAGGAAATCCTGGCTGATGTGCACCAGAGGCGCGTCTTCGCCTTTGCCGAACGGCGCTACGAAACCGTAAGTGGTCAACTCCTGGCTTGCACATGGACGCGCCAGTTTACTGGCCAGTGCAGTTTCCAACGCCTCGGCATCAAAAGGCAGATCTTGGGTCAGGCGATAGATAAGCAGGTTTTTGAACCACATGGGGTGAGTCTCTCCTTTATACAAAGGGGGGCATTATTCTCTTCGCGGGGCCATAGGCCAACCCTTCGCTAAGCCTTTGGAAGGCCTGAAAAAATTAAAGTAAAAAGTGCTTGCCAGCTTTGAGGACGCTCCGTAGAATGCGCGCCACACCGAAAGCGAAGGGTGATTAGCTCAGCTGGGAGAGCGTCTGCCTTACAAGCAGAATGTCGGCGGTTCGATCCCGTCATCACCCACCATTCGCTCCAAGTGTTACGCGCAGCGGTAGTTCAGTCGGTTAGAATACCGGCCTGTCACGCCGGGGGTCGCGGGTTCGAGTCCCGTCCGCTGCGCCATATTCGGTAATCTGGAACACTGAACGCCAGATCACCACAGAAAGCCCGCTAACGCGGGCTTTTTGCTGTTTGCAGTTCCTGCGGTGCGCGCCAATCACATTTTTTTTGCTGAATAGTTAATTAAATCAGCACGTTACGAAAATTTGTGAGAGAATGCGCCCCGCATCGAAAGTGAAGGGTGATTAGCTCAGCTGGGAGAGCGTCTGCCTTACAAGCAGAATGTCGGCGGTTCGATCCCGTCATCACCCACCAAGCTTTCAACGCTACGCGCAGCGGTAGTTCAGTCGGTTAGAATACCGGCCTGTCACGCCGGGGGTCGCGGGTTCGAGTCCCGTCCGCTGCGCCATCTTCGGCAACCTGGAACACTGAACGCCAGGTTGCCATTAAAAAGCCCGCTCATTGAGCGGGCTTTTTGCTGTCTGGTGTTTACCGGTTAGCTACTGTTCGGCATTACGCCGATGACGGTAATCGCTGACCGCCTCGTACACGGCTTTGCGCAAGCGGTTGATGCCGCCGATGGGGCGGTGGGCTTCGATGCCGAACCACGGGTTGAAGGACTGGTTGTCGCAGGCCAGGTTCAGCTTGGGCGTATCGAAATCCTGGGCCGGCACGGTGATGCGCGCCACCGTCTCGAACGGTGCGTCACTTTCTCGCCATTCAATACTGGTGTCTTCGATCGGCATGTATTTGCTCGGGTCCTGGCGCTGGATCTGCAGGACAAAACACGCCGGTATCCGGTCTGTGGATAACTGTTGCGTCAGTGCGCTTCGCAAGAAATTCGGCAGTGCCTGGTTTTGTGCGGGCAGGGTGTAGCTCGGGCAGCTATCCGGGTCGGGCGCTACGCGAAATTTCGCGTTGGCCTCGCCAAACTTATAGGGCGATACCGAAAAATACGTGGTCTGGGTGGGGCTGGGTGGGGCTGGTGAAAGTGTTTCCAGAGCGATGAACAGGTGACGGATTTGCCAGCTGCGCGGATCCAGGCTTGGGAAGAACGCCATCGCTTTTTTTCCATCGGCCTGGGCGGCCACATTCTGACGATATTCGGCGACATCGCTGACGAAGAAGTTCGGATGATTGAACATCACAAAATCCTGTTCACCTTGTGACTGGCGGTCCCCCAGCAGTTGTTTGCCCGGCACGTCCAGCAGTTTGATCGCCATTCCTCGCGCATCGCGCAGGCTGTCGAACTGCGGGTAGGCGTTGCCGTTGGACAAGCGCATCGTCGCTTGCCAGACCTTCCCCGGCTCGGCAAATACACCCTGGCGCAACGGTGCTGGCAGATCGTCCGGCACCTGCACTTGCGCCATGACGCAGCCGTGGGCCTTGGCATGGGCATCGCGCAGGTAGCGCGTGCCTTCGCGGTGCTGATCGACGATACGGATGGCGGTCTGGATGATGTCCTGGGTCATGGCCGCTTCGCCGGGTGGAATCTGCTCTTTATCCGAGACCGGTCCGCTGTGTTGCCAGGCGAACCAGGCCGTGGCCAGCGCCCAACCGAGTAGACCGATGCCCAGCAACCACAGGAGCGTCTTGCCCAAAAAGGCGCCGAGGCGCAGCCAGAGCGTAATCAGCATGGGTCAATCCTTTTGCTTGAAGGTTTCATCATCACAGTTGCGATTCCAATGGCCCGCCCAGCACCTTGAGGTACTCCAGCAACGCCCAGCGCTCCTGTGGCTGCAGCAGCCGACCAATCACGCCATTGCCCCGCTCACCGGCGCGAAACTCATGGCCACTGTTGTGGTTGCCGGTGATGCGGGTGTCGAACAAAAAGCCATTCGTGAAGGCTTCTGTGCGATAGCCCAGGTGCCGTGGGTCGTATTCGAAGCTGCCTTTGTAGAAGGTGATCGCCCGTTCGTCCTGAGGAGACAGCAACTGATAGATCGTCGGCACCGAGCCGTTATGCAGGAAGGGCGGCGTGGCCCAGACGCCAGCCAGGGGCCGGGCTTTGTAGGCGCGCAGTTCGCGTACGCCGATGGGCAGGCCAAAACCATCCAGCGCCGGGCGCTCCAGTGGTGTGACGCCTGCGTCACGGTAAGCCCGTTCTTCCACGAACGCGGTCACGTAGGCCAGGCCTTTAGCGACTGAAACCTGGCTCAAATCCAGCGGCGTCGTCGGGGTCGGATGCAGTTGCACGTCCAGCTTTGCCAGTTCGGCCGGGTCCCATTGCAGGCTGGTCAGGTCGAAGCGGTGGTCGGCAATGTTGTTGGCGGTGCCTGGGTCGGTGCCGATCACCTTCACCGGCAACATCTTCAGCTGCTGGACGGGCCTGTCAGGACCTTGAACAACTTTAGGCACGTGGCAGCCGGCACAGTTTTCGGCGAACAGCGCCCGGCCCTGTGCGGCCAACGGCCTATCGATAGGCCCAAGCAGCTCCTGAGGCCACTGCGGGGCCTTGAGCAACTGCAGGGTTTCTTCAATCTTGTGCAGATCGCGAACGCGCACGCTGGAGGGGTATCGCGCATCACCTTGCAATGGTTTGCCCTGGGCGTCGAAGAAATTCAAGGTGGCGCCGACACCCAACGCTTCGCCGACGTTGCGCGCCATCGGTTGCTGGGCCGAACCGTTCCACTGTACCCAGTCGAATGTCCAAATGTCCCACAACTGCGGGTAATCCACAGGTGCGTTGGCGACGCGGTAATTCTCGGCCGAGATAGCATCGCCGAAGCTGGCATTGGCAATACGCCCAAAGGCATCTGTACGGCCAGGCCCTTCTTCAGTGGGGTAGAGGCCGCGGTGAGTGTCGTTCCAGGCCACGCGCAAGAAGATGTCCAGGGAGGCTTTGAATGATTGGCGCAGCTGTTCATGGCGGGCGTCGTAGTCCTGCCCCAGGACTTGGCGGGCAAAGCGTTCGAATTTCCAGGGGTTGTAGTAGGTCGAGGCCAGACTGGCGACCAAGGCCTGTCCGAAACTGCCACCGCGTAATGTGGGAACGCTGGAAGGCAGGACGTGCTGGGCCGAGCCACCATCGATCCGTATCGCCTGGCCCTTGAAGTGCAACTCACCGGTATGACAGGCGGCGCAGGTGATATCCAGGAACTGGTCGGCGCTGCCCGGATTCTGGTGGCGGGTGAAACCTACGGGCAGATTGCCAGGATTGTCCGCCGACGGTTTCTGCGCCGGGTCCACCAGAAAGCCGAATCGGGCCAGGTATTCAGGCGAAGCAAAGCGCTGCTGCGAGAACGGCAATTCGAGGGCGGTGAACCAGTCATAGCGCAGGCCTTTGACTTGAGTACCCTGGGGCGTGAAATAGTACGTCTGGCGTTCGGCGGCGCTCCATTGATCCAGATAATGCACCTTTTCGACCGGGGTATAGACCGGCAGGCGAGGGTTAGCCACGTAATAAAGCACCACGGCCACGGCGACGACGAGCAGCACGAGGAGCAACAAGAGAAGGCGAGATAGCAGGCGCACGGTAACGTCCTTGTTTTTTTGATATGCCCTTATGCCTCAGTGCCGCGTGGCCGGCAAGTGGCCATTACCGGCGGCGCTACGGGGAGTGGCCATTTGTCCCTGTAGGTAATAGGTGACAGATGCTTCATCCGCCCTGCATTAAAAAGCGTTTGTGGTCGTGAACTTATCAGTGCTTTGCTGCTCACATGCCGGTAGCCATTGGTCGTGGCCGCCTGATAAGCTCGCGGCTTTACTCGATTGCCCTTATGGCGCATGAACAAGGAAATAGCATGAAACAGCATCGGTTGGCGGCGGCGGTGGCCCTGGTTGGCCTGGTACTCGCGGGTTGCGACTCGCAGACCAGCGTAGAGCTGAAAACCCCGGCGCAGAAAGCTTCCTACGGTATTGGCCTGAACATGGGCAAAAGCCTCGCTCAGGAAGGTATGGATGACCTGGACTCCAAAGCAGTCGCCCAGGGCATCGAAGATGCCGTCGGCAAGAAAGAACAGAAGCTGAAAGACGAAGAACTGGTCGAAGCCTTTGCCGCACTGCAAAAACGTGCCGAAGAGCGCATGGCCAAAATGAGTGAAGAGTCGGCAGCCGCCGGCAAGAAATTCCTCGAGGAAAACGGCAAGAAGGAAGGGGTTACTACCACCGCTTCCGGTTTGCAGTACGAAGTGATCAAGAAAGCCGACGGCCCGCAGCCTAAGCCGACCGACGTCGTGACTGTTCACTACACCGGTAAGCTGACCGACGGTAAGGTATTCGACAGCTCCGTCGAGCGTGGCAGCCCGATTGATCTGCCGGTCAGCGGTGTGATCCCGGGTTGGGTCGAAGGCCTGCAACTGATGCATGTCGGCGAGAAGTACAAGCTGTACATCCCAAGCGACCTGGCCTACGGCGCCCAAAGCCCGAGCCCGGCCATCCCCGCCAACTCGGTTCTGGTATTTGACCTGGAACTGCTGGCGATCAAGGATCCGGCAAAAGAAGAAGCAGCCAAGTAACCGCGGCTGTTATAACGACAACGCCTCGCTTATGCGGGGCGTTGTCGCATCCGGGCTTTGGTAAACAGCAAAAAACCGAACGCTCGGCACGGGTTATAGTCATAGGCAATACAGACGCTGTGCTAGACCCAGTCGGGCCGTCAAGTCAATGAAATATTGGGTTTTTTTATGTGAGTAAAAAACGCCCGATTTGACTGAGAGCCTTATTTAACGGGGGCTTCAGCGCGCAAATGCAGCTCTGTTCACAAGGTTATCCACAATTTGTGTGGATAACATTTCAGTGGGAGAAAACATGAAGGCTCCGTGGAATTTTGCACGTTTTCTGCCCTTGGCAGGACGACTGCTGGCCCGCGGTCGATTGCCGACGTTGTTGTTTGCCGTCGCCAGCAAAGGCGCCCGGGAAGGCGGACGGTTAGGCAAGCTAAAGGAGGATCTGCGTTTGCTGCAGGCCCTGTGCCTGGCCTATTGGCGTGGCGAGTATCGGGCCGTCAGCGCCAAATCGCTGCTTTCTATCGTCGCCGGACTGATGTACTTCCTCAGCCCCCTGGACGCGATTCCGGATTTTCTGCCCATGTTCGGCATGTTTGACGATATCGCCGTGCTGGCGTGGATCATGAAGACCCTCGACGGTGAACTCGAAGCCTTCCGCGCCTGGCGCTATCGGCAATCCCCCGAAAAGCTCGCTCGAGTCGAGCGGCTTCCCGACACCCCGGAGCAGCTCCAGCTCCAAGGCCAGAAAAAACACTGATCCGGTTCTGTTTGCCTTCTGAGATTGATCGCCCCGCGACCTTAGCCGCTATTAGGATTACACTTCCAAGGAAAAAGCTGACTCGCTAAGTGTTGTTGTCCTACGGGGTAGACATGGATATTCAAATAATCACACGCGACGGAGAGCCCGAATACGCGGTTTTACCGTGGGAGCAGTACCAGTCGCTATTGAAGGCAGCCGGCATCAATCAAGCACCGCCGCAGGACGCCACAGTCCGTGATGCGGCGGCACCCGGTCAGGTTCTTCCTGGTCTGGATCAACTCCGCAGTTTGCGCGAAGGGAAGGGCATCGCCATTGAGGCGTTGGCCCGCACAGTAGGTATAAGCCCGTCTTATCTGGCCATGATCGAAAGTGGCGAGCGTCAGCCCGATGCCGCGATTCGGCGCAGTCTGGCCTGGGAGTTGGCGGTGCCGGGTTGGAGGGATCAATTGTGAGCGTTCGTATCAGTCGGCAGCATTGGGATGGGTTGTTGGGTGAGTTGGATCAGGCGCGCCGCCAGCGCCATTTGTTGACGTATCGGGCCTTGCTGGAGCGCTTGCAGCTTCCCAGTCCGGCCATGCAGACCTTGACTGCGGCCCTTGAACACTTAGCGGCGCTGGATGCCCGGGCTGAACAGCCGCTGCGAAGTTCGCTGGTCATCAGTCAGGGGGCCAGCCGGTTGCCGCGTACCGGCTTCTTCGAGTGCGTTGAGCGTCTCGGGCGCTTTTCCGGGCCTTCCGATGGCGTGGCCGCCGCTTCCTGGCACGCCTCGGAAGTGGTCCGGGTATTCGAATACGAGTACCCCGAATCAGCGGAGGCCTGAATGCTCTGGCGTATCAAGGCGCGGGCCGGCTACTGGCTGGCGCGGCGGTTGTTTCATTGGTCCTGGTTCGTTCGCCAGCCCCGTGGCTGGTCTTGGCTCGAGGGGCAGTTCTCGCGCATGGCAAATCTGGGCGATGTCGGTGCGCAAAGTTTCTACGGGCATATTCTGACATTTCGCGGCCAGGGGCTGGGTGCCCGGGAAGAGGGCGTTCGCCTGTTGCGGTTGGCGGCGCTGGCGGGTGACGGCAAGGCCGCCTATCAGGTCGGAGTGATCAGCCTCGCCGGTTCCGCCAGCAAGGCGCCGGACCCGATAGAGGCGGCGCGCTGGTGGGGGTTGGCGGCGAAAGCCGGGCATCCGTTGGCTGAGATCAAGCTCCAGGCGCTCGAAGGTCACGACCAGTAGTTTTATCCACAGGCATTTTTGGAAACATTTTTCCTTTCGGTCGGTTGTTCGTTTGTCGTGTAGGGCTATTTAGCGAATCGCCCTACGTTCACCGCCTCCTTCCCTGACTTATTTCCCCAGCCATCCCCGGCAAAGTCTCGCGCTCCCTGAGTGCTGCGAGACGTTTGCCCATGTTCGACCGTTTTTTCCTGCTGATTCTTGATCGAGCCGTGTCCTGATGGATCAGGTGAGCCGTATCGAGCAGGAACTCGACAGCCTCAAAGACACCCTGACGCTCTACCGCGAGCAGCTAGACCGCTTGTATAGCCAGACGGCGGACCGGGCCAGTCATGTGGCCGATTTGCCTTCGCTGATGGGCATGGAGCGGCTGATTCGCTTCGGCGATAGCACCACCGTCGTCAGCGCTGGCGACGATGATTTCCTCTCCACCGTCGTCCAGTGCCCTCAGGGCGGGGTGATGACCATCGAGAGTAAGTTCGAGTCGGTGTACGACATTCCGCTGGGCGACATCGTGGTGGATGTGGTGGACGTGGACAGCGGCGAGGTCAAACCGGTCACCCTGGATGCCCAGGGCCTGGGGATCTTCAAAGGGACGGCGGGTAAGACCTATCGGGTTCATGTCCAGGGCGAAGTGTCCCCCAAGCAAATCGCCGATCTGTTTTCTTCCTACGATGGCTTGAGCAAGGATCTGACGGACTGGTTACGCGGCGAGTGGCAGGGGTTCAAGCCGCAATGGACGCAACAATCCTTGGCGACCTCGGCGGCTGCGGTGGGCAACGGTTTGCTCGCTGGCAGTTGGAAGGCGATCGAGGGAGTGTGGGACAGCATCAGTCTGCTGTCGGACATTCTCAAGGATCCCGGCGCGTTTGCTGATCGGTTGGGCGAGAGCGCGGATCAGCTAAAAAAACTGGCGGAAGAAGCGCCATTGCTCATGGCCAAGCTGCAACTGCTGGCCAGTGACGAAGCCGCCTTGTGCTTGCTATTGCGCACCGCCAGCCTCTGGCTGGAGATGCTGCCACCCAGTGAGATGGCGGGCGAATCCGCCGAAGCTCTGTCGGCGGCGGTGGTGACGCTGCTGATCGATTTGTTGATCGGTGTAGTGCTGACCTTCGCCGGGGCGGGAGCTGGTATTGCTTACTTGTCGCTGCGTCTGGGCAAGCTTGGCGCGGGTTTGCTGAGTGCTGCCCAGCGGTTCGTCAGCGCTATCTTTGCGGTGGTCAACGGTTTCATGGCCTACGTAGATCGCTACAAAACCGTGGCGGTGCGGGGTGTAGCGGCGGGAATAAAGAAAGGCCGGATGCAACTGCGCTGGGACGCGCAGCGCAATACCACACTGAAAAAAGACGCACCCCACGACGACGCCCCGGCGCAATCGAAAAACCCCAACGGCGACAGCGCCGACACCGCAGCCCTGACCCAAACCAGCGGCTGCCCGGTGTCGATGGTCACCGGCGAGGAGCTGCTGACCCTGGACGACGGCACCCTCGATGGCTGCTTGCCGTTTGTCTTCACCCGCTTGTACCGCACCAGCGCGGTGGACCTGGACGTCGGCCTGGGCCGTGGCTGGAGCCATGCCCTGGCGCACCGCTTGTTGCTTGAGGGCGAGCAGGTCATCTGGATCGATCAGGAAAACCGACGCACCGCGTTTCCCCTGCCCAACGCCCAGCGCCCAGCGATCCACAACAGCCTGGCCCGTGCAGCCATTTACCTCGGGGCCGAGCCGGACGAACTGATCATCGCCCAACCCGGCGAAGGTGCACCTTTCCTACACTTTCGCGACGGCCATCTGACCGCCCTCAGCGACCGCTACGCCAACCGCCTGACGCTGCAGCGCAACATCCATGGCGACATCAGCCGCCTGGACAACGGTGCCGGGCGCTCCCTGCGCTTGCGTTACGAACAGCGCCACCTGATCGGCATCGACTACCAGAGCTTTCACCCGGCCCTGACCCTGGACGAAGCCTGGCGCACCGAACAAACGCTGGTTTCCTACCGCTATGACGGCCGTTTCCGGCTGATCGAAGCGACCAACGCCGCCGGCGAAAGCGAACGCTACGACTACGACGACCAGCACGTCATCCTCCAGCGGCAACTGGCCGGCGGCGCGAGTTTTTTCTG
>NZ_FOPO01000023.1:0-23244 GCF_900113505.1 Pseudomonas sp. NFACC45 | reverse complement strand
TCCTGAGTTCGTCGCGAAGCTTTCGGCCTATCCATCATCCGTCGTAGGCAGCCCGCACCTGTTCCAGAAGGTCGCCGTCCCCGGCTTTTGCACGGCCTGAAGAGCGAATCAAAACGAGGAGATGTCATGACAGAGCAAAATGCCTATCAGGTCGCCGACTGGAATGGCCAAAGCGGAGAGTACTGGGCCGCCAACCAGGCCCGGCTCGACGCCATGTTTGCGGTGTTCGGCCAGGCCGCGATAGAAGCCGCCGCACCCGCGACGGGGGAGCGCGTGCTGGACGTCGGCTGCGGCGCGGGTGCGTCGAGTCTGGCCCTGGCCGCCCGCGTCGGCGCGGGCGGCCATATACTGGGCGTGGACATATCCGAACCGCTGATCGGTCGAGCGCGAGCCCTTGCGCCACAGGATACGCCGGCCCAGTTCCGGGTAGCGGACGCCAGCAGCGCCGAGCTGCCAGAGGGCGCATTCGACATCCTGTTCTCCCGTTTCGGGGTGATGTTCTTCGACGATCCGACAGGGGCGTTCGCCCATATGCGTCGCGCGCTCCGGCCGGGCGGGCGGGTCGCTTTCGTCTGCTGGCGCGGCGTGGCCGAGAACGATTGGGTGCGCCTGCCGATGGGCGCGATCAAGGGCATTGTCCCGCCGACCGCACCGCCCGATCCCGAAGCGCCCGGCCCATTCTCGTTCGGCGACCGGGGACGCGTGACACGTATCCTGACAGCGGCCGGCTTCAGCGATATCGCTATCGCGCCCTTCGATGCTTCCATCCCGTTCGGCGAGGGCGGGACGCAGGACGCGGCGATCGACGACGCGATGAAGATGGCGTTCGAAGGCGGCCCATTGTCGCTTGTGCTCGCTAGTCAGCCCGACGACATCCGCGCCCGCGCCTGGGCCGCGGTTCGTGCCGCCTTCGCGAGCCTCCCCGGCGAGCGGTCGGTGATGATCGACGGCGCGGCGTGGATCGTCATGGCACGCAATCCGGCAAGCTGACAAGGATTAACAGTGGAGACGCCCCTGCTCGGTGGAGCGGGGTGTCTTTGGCCGGTCAGATTGATGTCCTTTCTTGCTTGGTCATCCGTTCCTCGGCAAAAGCGGCCACTCACGAATGTCTTTACTCTTATTCCACGAATTATCTGATCGATACCGAGCACGGCGTCATCGATGGATTGGAGCGACAAGCATTACAGCGTAGCCATCTGCATGGCGAGGATCGTATGCGTCAATCGGTTGGACCCAAGTTAAATAAACCTATCCCCTCTGTTTGGTGGCTGTCTGGCTAGAGCCTCGCCCCATAGTCGGGTAGGGTTGCTTGAGCCCTCTCCCGATACGAAACAAGGATGAAATCATGACGATGACCGCTCTTCGCTCTCGTTTGGCCGTCAGTCTCGGCCTGAGCCTGGCCCTCGGTGCCTTCGCCCCTGTTGCTTTCGCGCAGCCCCATCAACAAGTCCTGAGCGACGCCGAACAGTACAAGGGCGAAGCCCTGAAACTACTGGAACGGCTGGTCAACATCGACTCAGGCTCTGGGTATGTGCCGGGGTTGAACCAGGTCGGTGACATTACCATCGATGAATTGCAGAAGTTGGGCGCCACCATCGAAAAGGTGCCCAACTCGGACGGCACCCAGCACATCCTGGCGACCTTCAAGGGCTCCGGTAAGGCGAAGATTCTGCTGATGGCCCACATGGACACGGTGTTCAAGGAAGGCTCGGCCGCCGAGCGTCCGTTCCATATCAAGGACGGCCGGGCCTACGGGCCGGGGGTGATGGATGACAAGGGTGGGATCGTCGCTGGGATCTATGCGTTGAAGGTGCTCAAGAACCTGGACTTCAAGAACTACGCGCAAATCACCTTCCTGCTCGACGCCAGCGAAGAAACCGGCTCGGACGTTGCCACCGACCTGATCAAGAAAACCGCCAAGGCCCATGACGTGACTCTCAACCTTGAACCGGGTCGTCCGGCCGATGGTTTGGTGGTCTGGCGCAAGGGCAGTGCCACGGCGCTGGTGGAGGTCAAGGGCAAGGCGTCCCATGCCGGTGTCGCGCCGGAGCTGGGGCGCAATGCGGCGATGGAAGCTGCGCACCAGATCCTGCAACTGGGCAAGCTGGGCGACGCGGAAAAGAAAACCACCATCAACTTCACGGTGCTCCAGGCCGGCGACCGGACCAACGTGATTCCCGACCAGGCCAGAGCCAAGGCCGATGTGCGGGCAGCGATACCGGAAGAGTTCGACCGCATCGAAAAAGACCTGGCGCGCGTGTCGCAAGACAAACTGATCGCCGACACTGAAGTCACCACTAGCCTCAAGCGCGGTCTGCCGCCGATGCCGCAGACGGCGGAGTCGGACCGTTTGATGGCCATGGCCCAGGGCATCTATGGCGAATTGGGGCGCAAACTCACCGAAGAGGGCAGCGGTGGCGCGGCGGATGCCAGCCTGTCGGCGGGGGTGGGCACGCCGACGCTGGATGGCTTCGGCATTGTCGGCGGCAACATTCATACGCCTGAGGAATACGCGGAGGTTGAGAGTGTGGTGCCAAGGATTTATCTGTTGTCGCGGATGATCATGGAGTTGGCTAATCGATAGCAGTCAGCCCTGCACACAACCTGTGGCAAGAACACAACCCTGTGGCGAGGGGATTTATCCCCGTTGGGCTGCGCAGCAGCCCCACACCAGACACCACGGAAAAACAGATGAGCCGCGTCAGCCGGATTACGACTGCTGCGCAGCCGAGCGGGGATAAATCCCCTCGCCACAGAAGCTCGTTTCGCATTGGCCTCTGGAGTGTTATCCAGAGGCCAGTTTCATTAGGTGAGTCGGTTAGCGCGGATCGACGTTATCCAGCGCTCGGTTCGCCAGCAAACCGCCCAGTTCGATCAGTTGCTGAATGCCCAGGGCGACGTGGCGCCGGGAGCCTTCCAGATCGAAGGCCAGGTCGCTGACCATGGCATTGGCCGAGGCCAGGGTTTCGCTGAGGTTGGCGAGCAGGGCTTCGGTGTCGATGTCGTTGACGACGGTGAAGACTTGGTTTGGAGCAGGCTCGGACTTGGTTGATTTGGGTTTCAGGTAGAAGTCGAGGGCGCGGTCGGCGGCTTGGTCGAATTTTTTGGAGTTGACGGACGTCGGATCGGTGTCTGGCGGATTAGGTGTTGGTTTGAACATAGATGAAACTCCAGATAATAAAGTTGGAGCCATCACCCTCGCTACCAAACGAAGGGTGGTGGCCATACGAAGGTTGGTAGACCGGTTACCTGGCAACCCGGCGCGTCCGAAGACGCCCTGCGCATGACCACCATAAAACAGGGGGTGTAGAAATCCCCTGCATCAGGTTGCACGTGCACCAGGAAAACCGGGCTACCAAACCCGATCGCTGATTCATCAGCGACCGGAAAACGATAAAGCCCGACCCCAAGGCGCACAAGCCGGCGGATTCTGGCGTAGTTGTAGGCAACGGCGCAAGACGAGGCAGGCAGGTCCTACGCCGAGGCTGGCGGGATAAACATTTGGCTTTTCGGTGTCAGTAAACCCAAACCTCCACCCGCCGATTCCTGACCCGGCCTTCATCCTCGTTGTTGGCCGCCACCGGCATCAGCGCGCCGAAGCCGCGTACTTCGCGTAGCGCCACGCCGTGTTTGACCAATTCGCGCCGCACCGCCATGGCCCGCAACCGCGACAGCAGGTCGGCGCGCGCCGGGTCGTCCTTGGCGTCGCCAAACCCCACCAGCGTTACTCGGCGGTCGAGCTTGTCGTGCTGCTTTATATAGGCGAGCACGCGCCCCAGGTCCTGCTGGGCCTTGTTGTCGAGGCTGGCGCTGCCTTCTTCGAAGCGGAAGTTGACCGACAACCGTTGGGCGTGGCGGCTCAGGGCTTGATAACCCTCAGGCATCAGGGCATTGGGGGTGACGGCCATCGCCTGCACGGTTTGGGCGATGAAGCCGTTGGCCGCGACGATGGCCTGGCCCTTTTCGCTTTGGGTGAAATCAGCCAGGGCCTTGGCCCACGGGTTGGTTTCTTGCGGTGGCAGGTAAAAGAACAGCCGGCGGGACAACGGGTAGTCTTCGGTGGCGATCAGGTGGGTCAGCGGCAACATGGGCTGGGAGTCGCCGTCGACAATCGCCAGCGCCTTGGCCTGGCGCACGTAGGGCAAACCGATGAAACCGATGCCTTGCCGGTCCTGGCTGACCGCGTCGGAAAGCTGCTCGCTGGATTCGAAGCGCCGGGCGGAAGCGGCCAGGCGTTTGCCCTGTCGGTTGAGTACCAGCTCCTTGAAGGTGTCGTAGGTGCCGGACTGCTCATCCCGCGCGTAGAGATGAATCGGGCCGCCGGCGCCGCCCAGCGCTTCCCAGGTGTTGACTTCGCCGCTGAAGATCTTCGCCAGTTGCCGGGTGTCGAGCTGGCGCAGCGGGTTTTGTGGATGAAGAATGATCGCCAGGCCATCGATGGCGATGACTTGTTCGGCGTTGGGATGTTTCAGGTCGCCCAGA
Organism: Pseudomonas sp. NFACC45; assembly: GCF_900113505.1. Taxonomy (NCBI): domain Bacteria; kingdom Pseudomonadati; phylum Pseudomonadota; class Gammaproteobacteria; order Pseudomonadales; family Pseudomonadaceae; genus Pseudomonas; species Pseudomonas sp. NFACC45. The sequence continues at coordinate 18,762 of NZ_FOPO01000023.1, read as the reverse complement.
TGGGCCAGTTCCTTGAGTTCGCTGTCCTTGATCGGTCGCGAAGAGGCCGCCAGTTCGGCGCTGGCGCGCTTGAGGGCGGAAAATCCGGTGCTGGAACCATGGGCGGCAATGTCGATTTCCACCCGCCGACCATCGGCGGCCTGGCCGACGATACGCTGCTCGTTCTCGCGGTCGGTGATTTCGGTGCGGACTTTGAGCAGCCCTTGATCCGCCATTAGCGCCTTGACCAGCGCCGGCCCCAGCGTAGCGCCGATGGTGTTCGAGCCTTGCAGGCGCAGCGCGGGGCCGTGTTCGGGAATCGGCAGGCCGCTGGCCCATGCCGCGAGCGGCAGCCAGAGGGCCATGAAAAAAACAACGCGCAGCCGCATGCCGACACCTTCTGAACCTGAGGACGTGCCGGAAGATTAAGTCAGTCAGGTTACTGAAAAGTGACAGGCGTGCGACTTGTTAGCCGCAGTTCGCCGCAGATCCCTTGTGGGAGCGAGCCTGCTCGCGATGGCGGTGAATCTGCCACATTGATTTTGAATGTGCCGCCGTCATCGCGAGCAGGCTCGCTCCCACAGGGTTTGTGGGTATGCCCTGGATTTAGCTCAACTGCAGCCAGATCGGCGCATGGTCTGAAGGTTTTTCCATGCCGCGCAGCTCATAATCCACGCCGGCATCTTTCACCCGTGGCAGCAGGCCATGGGAGGTGAGGATCAGGTCGATGCGCAGGCCACGCTTGGGCTCGTCTTCGAAACCGCGGCTGCGGTAGTCGAACCAGCTGAAGCGGTCGGTGACGTCCGGGTTCAGGTGGCGGAAGCTGTCCACCAGGCCCCAGTTTTTCAGGCGTGCCATCCACTCGCGTTCTTCCGGCAGGAAGCTGCATTTGCCGGTTTTCAGCCAGCGCTTCATGTTGTCCGGGCCGATGCCGATGTCGCAGTCTTCCGGGGAAATATTCACGTCGCCCATGACCACCACGGGCTGGTCATTGCTGAAGCGGCTTTCCAGCAGTTGCTGCAGGTCGTTGTAGAAACGCTCCTTGGCCGGGAACTTGGTGGGGTGATCGCGGCTTTCGCCTTGGGGGAAATAACCGTTCATGATCGTGACCGGCACGCCGTTGGCATCGGCGAAGGTGCCCCAGATGAAACGCCGCTGGGCGTCTTCATCGTCGCCCTCGAAGCCTTTGTGCAGCGTCAGCGGGGCCTGGCGCGAGAGGAGGGCGACGCCGTAGTGACCCTTCTGCCCATGGTAATGCACGTGATAACCCAGGGCCTGCACCTCGGCCAGGGGGAATTGCTCGTCGTGGACCTTGGTTTCCTGCAGGCCGATCACGTCCGGCTGATGCTTCTCGATCAGCGCCGCCAGCTGATGGGGGCGGGCGCGCAGCCCGTTGATGTTGAAGGAGACGATCTTCATGGTCGGCTGTCCTGGCAAAACTGCGATGCTAGCTGACATGTAGGAGCACGGCCAGCGTGGCAGTAGGACAAATGCGCTGCTAATGTCCTGTGCATGTAGGAACGATCACAGCCTAATCGGGTTCGTACTCAATAAGAGCGGGGCCTCACCGAGCCTCGCCCAGGAGATTGACCGTCATGCCAGAAACCTCCACCGCCATCGCCGACATTCATATGCTCGACCGCGGTTATTCGCGCGAAGCCCGTTCATTGCTCTACCAGGCTTACCGGCATGAACCGACTTTCAGCTTTCTCTTTGAGTCCGAGCGTCCCGGTTATGAACATCGGGTACGGGCCACGGTGCGCGAGTTGGTCAAACAGCATTTTCTCCAGGATTTGCCGGCCATCGGCCTGCTGGTCAACGACCGCCTGATCGGCATCGCCCTGATTGCTCCACCGCAGCGCCGCCTGGGTATCACTGAAAGCTGGGCCTGGCGCCTGCGCATGGTGTTGAGCACCGGCTTTCGCTGCACCCGGCGTTACCTGGACTACCACGCCGCAGTGACGGCCTGCCTGCCGTCGGATTCTGTCCATGTATTGCCACTGCTGGGGGTGCATCCGCAGTTTCAAGGCCAACATTTCGGCGAACAGTTACTGGCGGCGGTGCATAACTGGTGTGCGGTGGACGAAAACTCCCAAGGCGTGGTGCTAGACACCGGCAACCCCCGTTACCTGGAGTTCTATAAACGTCAGGGTTACGAGGAAATTGGCGAGATTGCGGTAGGACCTGTCCGCGAACATGTGTTCTTTCACGCCAACCCGCAGGTATTGCACAGCGCAACGGCGTAATCCGCGGAAACTTTTGAGACATGTCCGGCTCTATCAGGCTTCCAAGCCCGTGATAGCATCCGCGCCATGAATTTCCCAGGACGAATGACCAGTGGTGCGCTCTTGCTGTCGATCAGCTGCGCGGCGCTGGCACAAAGTGAATTGGCTGTACGGGTCAAGCCGTCCAACGACCAGCTCAAGGCTAACGTAGAAGGCTATATTGGCGGCGTGGGCGATCGTGACGAAGAGGCCTTGCTGCGCTTCAGTCGGGGTGCCGAGGAGCAGGCGCGTAAAGCCGCCCAGGCGTTGGGCTACTACCAACCGCAGATCGACAGCGAGGTCGAGGGCGGCAAGACCCCGCGCCTGATCCTGACCATCGATCCCGGCGAGCCCGTGCACCTGCGCAATGTCACCGTGCGCATCGATGGCCCGGCCGCTTCCCTCAAGGCTTTTCGCGTACCCGACAACGCCGCGCTCAAACCCGGCGCGGTGCTTAATCATGGGCGCTATGAAGACGCCAAGCGGATGATCCAGAACCAGGCCTCGCGCTACGGATTTTTCAGCGGACGATTTGTCAGCCAGAAGCTGTTGGTGGACCCCCAGGCCGGCGTCGCCGACATCGAGCTGGTCTACGACAGCGGCCCGCGCTATGCCCTGGGCCTCGTGCACTTCGAAGGCGACACCCCACTGGACGAAGACCTGCTGCAACGCATGGTGCCGTTCAAGGCGGGCGAGGCGTACGACTCGGAACTCATCGCAGAACTCAATCAGGCCCTGCAATCGAGCGGCTATTTCGAAGGCGTTCGGGTGGACGCGGCACCCACTGCCGCCACCGATAATGTGATCCCGGTGGCGGTCAAGCTCGACACCCGCAAGCCGCGCACCATGGGCCTGGGCCTGGGGTTCTCCACCGACGTCGGCCCACGGGCCAAGGCCAACTGGACGCGCCACTGGGTCAATCCCCAGGGCCACAGTTATGGCTGGGAAGCCGAAGTGTCGGCGCCCCGGCAGAACGTTGGCCTGTGGTACGACGTCCCCCTGGACCCGCCCTTGACCGACAAGATGCGCTACGCCGGTGGTTATCAATATGAAGAGCTGTCCGGCACCGATAGCCTCAGCAAGCTGCTGACCGTGGGCCCCGAATGGCACAGCAAGTTGCCCAGTGGCTGGCAGCGGGTGGTGTCGCTCAAGTGGCAGCGAGAGGAGTATCGGCTCGGCGACGACTCGGGACTGAGCACCTTGCTGATGCCGGGCGTGAGCTATTCCTACCTGCGCAGTGACAACCGCATCGATCCGCGCAACGGCTATCGCATTCAGTTCGACACCAAGGTCGCCAAGGAAGGGCTTGGCTCGGACAACAACCTTTTATATGGCACGGCCATGGTCAAGGGCCTGACCACCGTGTTCGACAAGCATCGCCTGCTGGCCCGTGCCCAGGTCGGTGGCAGCGCCACCAACGGCTACAAATCCATTCCGCCATCGCTGCGCTTCTTCGCCGGTGGCGACCAGAGCGTGCGCGGTTACGATTATCAGAGCCTGTCACCGGAAAACTCCGAAGGTGATCGCATCGGTGGGCGCTACATGGTCGCCGGCAGTCTCGAGTATCAGTATTCGATTGCGCAAAAATGGCGGTTGGCGACCTTCGTCGACCAGGGCAACTCCTTCAATAGCCTTGAGCTGCCGAGCCTCAAGACGGGCGTTGGCGTCGGTGTGCGCTGGGTGTCGCCGGTGGGGCCGATCCGCCTCGACCTCGCCCACGCGCTGGACGACGACGGCGGCATTCGCTTGCACTTTTCCATGGGGCCCGAGTTGTGAATCGTGGTTTGAAAATAGCCCTGCTGGCGTTCAGCACGTTACTGCTGGTGGCCTTGCTGACCCTGAGCGTCGTGCTCGGCACACCATGGGGCAGCCGTTGGGCGCTGGGCGTTGTGCCGGGTTTGAGTACGGATAATTTCCAGGGACGGTTGGGCGGCCAGTGGAGTGCCGACCACCTGGTGTGGCAGCAGGACAGCAGCCGAGTGGAACTCGATCAGGTGATCTTCGCCTGGTCGCCGCTGTGCCTGGCGCGCATGACCCTGTGCATCGATCAGCTCAAGGCCGATAAGGTCAGCCTGCAATTTCCTCCGTCCGCTGACGAGCCGAGCAGCGGTCCGATCACCTTGCCGGACCTGAACTTGCCGCTGGCCCTCGAACTGGGCGACGTGCAGGTCGGCAGCCTGTCGTTCAATGGCAGCGAACAGCTCAAGGGCTTGCAACTGGCCGCGCATTGGACCGCCCAGGGTCTGCAGATCGACTCGGTGCAGTTGCAGCGCGACGAGCTGAGCCTGAAGTTGTCCGGGGTGCTGCAACCCGGTGGCGACTGGCCGCTGAAGGCCGAGGGCCGGCTGACCTTGCCGGCGCCGGGCGCTACACCGTGGGCGCTGGACCTGAAGATCGATGGCAATCTGCTGAAAACCCTCAGCTTCAATGCCGACAGCAGCGGTTATCTGCAAGGCCGATTGGTCGGTGAGCTGCAACCGCTGGCGGACAACCTGCCGGCCAAGGTACGCATCACCGCCGACGGCTTCAGGGCCAGCGCCGATCTGCCGGATACCCTGATGCTCAATCAGCTGGAGTTGACCGGCGAGGGCGATCTGAGCAGCGGCTACCAGTTGCTTGGCAAGGCCACATTGCCCGCCGAAAAAGGCCCGGTGGCATTGCTGCTGCAAGGCAAAGTGGACGCCAACGGTGCGCAGATCGCCGGCTTGGACCTCAACGCCAGTGATCAGCAATACCTCAAGCTCACCGGCCAGTTGGACTGGCGCGAAGGCCTGAGCGCCGAGGCGAAAATCGCCTGGCTGGACTTCCCCTGGCATCGCCTCTATCCGCTGATCGACGAGCCGCAAGTGGCGCTGCGCAGTTTCAACGGTGAAGTGTCGTATACCGATGGCAGATACCTGGGCAATTTCCAGGCAGCGCTGGACGGTCCCGCCGGAGCGTTCAGCCTGGACAGCCCGTTCAGCGGCGACCTGACGACCCTCCATTTGCCGCAACTCAAACTCGCCGCCGGGCAGGGCAAAGCCGAAGGCCATCTGACCCTGGAGTTTGCCGACGGCATCGCCTGGGACACGGCGCTGGATCTGTCGGCCATCAACCCGGCGTACTGGCTGGGCGAGCTGCCTGGCACTCTGGCCGGGCCGTTGCGCAGCACAGGCTCGATGAAAAACGACCGCCTTGAGCTTGATGCGGACCTGGACCTCAAAGGCAAATTGCGCGGCCAACCGGCACTGTTCCAGGCCAAGGCCAACGGTGCTGGCGAGCAGTGGAACCTCAGCGCGCTGGACATTCGCCTGGGTGACAACCGCATCAACGGTACGGGCAGCCTGCAAGAAAAACTCAGCGGTCAGATCGATATCAAACTCTCGCGCCTAGCCCAGCTCTGGCCGCAACTGCGCGGCCAGGTGAGCGGTCGCTTCAATGTGGCCGGGACACTCAAGGCCCCCCAAGGCAAGCTCGACCTGCAAGGCACGCAACTGGCGTTGCAGGATAACCGCCTGCAAAGCCTGAACCTGGACGCGACCCTCGACAGCGCGCAGCGGGGCAAGGTTGACCTCAAGGCCAGCGGTATTCGGGCGAGTGACACCTCGCTCGGTGTCCTGACGGTGAGCGGGCAGGGCGACATCAGGCAGCAAAAACTCACCCTCGACCTGCAAGGGCCACAGCTTGAAACGACCCTGGCGCTCGATGGCATGCTCGACCAAGGCAACTGGCGCGGGCGTCTCAGCACTGGCAATGTGCAGGCCGGCGGCCAAGCCTGGCGCCTGCAAGCCCCGGCGAAGCTGGAGCGCCTGGCCAACGGCACGCTCAACCTGGGGGCCCATTGCTGGCGTTCCGGTCAGGCCAGCCTGTGTGGTGAGGATCAGCGCCTGATGCCGGAGCCGAAGCTGCGTTATCACCTCAAGCAATTCCCCATCGAAAGCCTGGCCCAGTGGATGCCCAAGGATTTTGCCTGGCAGGGCCGGCTCAATGCCGACCTGCAACTGGACCTGCCGGCCAGCGGCCCGAACGGACGCATCCTGGTGGACGCCAGCGGCGGTACTTTGCGGATCCGGGACAAAGACCGCGACGATGGGCAATGGCTGGACTTCCCTTACCAGACCTTGACCCTAGACAGTCGCCTGACGCCCAAGCGGATCGACACCCACCTGAATTTCGTCGGGGCCAAGCTGGGCGAATTGATGCTCCAGGCGCAGATCAACCCGTTGCCGGCCAGCAAACCGCTGAGCGGCTCGTTCCGCCTGAGCGGCCTGGACTTGTCCGTGGCCCGCCCATTTCTGCCGATGGTGGAAACCTTTACCGGGCACCTGAATGGCAGCGGCACGCTCTCGGGTGGTTTGTTGGCGCCTCAGGTCAACGGCAACCTGTTGATCAGCGATGGCGAAGTGTCCGGCCCGGAACTGCCGGTCAGCCTCGAAGACTTGCAGATGCGCGCCACGATTGCCGGTGACACGGTGCGTCTGAACGGTGACTGGAAAAGCGGCAAGGACGGACGGGGCAGCCTGACCGGGGACATTGGCTGGGGCGAAGCCCTGAGCCTGAACCTGGCGCTCAAGGGTTCGCAATTGCCGGTCACCGTCGAACCTTACGCGGTGCTGGAGGTGGCGCCGGACCTGACCATCACGATGCAGGGCGAGCGGCTTTCCATCGCCGGTAAGGTCCTGGTGCCCAAAGGCGAAATCACCGTGCGCGAACTGCCGCCGTCTACCGTCAAGGTGTCGGATGACACGGTGATCGTCGGCCACCAGACCGAGGAGGGCAAGGCACCGATGGCCATGGCGATGGACATCGATGTGATCGTGGGCCAGGAAAAGCTCGCGTTTTCAGGCTTTGGCCTGACGGCCAACGTACAAGGCCAGGTGCACATCGGCGACAACATGGACACCCGGGGCGAGCTCTGGCTCAACGACGGTCGCTACCGGGCCTATGGGCAACGGCTGACGGTGCGTCGGGCGCGGCTGCTGTTCGCCGGGCCCATCGACCAGCCTTACCTGGATATCGAAGCGATTCGCCAGACCGATGATGTGATCGCCGGTATTCGTTTGAGCGGCAGCGCCGAGCAGCCGACCACGCAAATCTTCTCTGAGCCGGCCATGAGCCAGGAGCAGGCGTTGTCTTATCTGGTACTCGGCCGGCCGCTGAGCACCACCGGCGAGGACAACAACATGCTCGCCCAGGCGGCACTGGGCTTGGGGTTGATGGGCAGTGCGGGAGTTACCACCAGTCTTGCCAACACTTTGGGGATTGAAGATTTCCAGCTCGACACCCAGGGCAGCGGCGATGCCACCAGCGTCGTGGCCAGCGGCAATCTGACGGAAAAACTCAGCCTGCGTTACGGCGTTGGCGTGTTCGAACCGGCCAACACCATCGCCCTGCGCTACAAGCTCAGCAAACGGGTTTACCTGGAAGCCGCCAGCGGCGTCGCCAGCTCCCTGGATATCTTCTACAAGCGCGATTTCTAAGCCTCCCCCCCATCATCTGTGGGAGCGGGCTTGCTCGCGAAAGCGGTGTGTCAGACGACTTTGATTTGACTGACACACCGCTTTCGCGAGCAAGCCCGCTCCCACATTTTTATCTGCGTTTGTCGGGTTATGCATAGCACGCTAACTATTTGTTTGACATTTGCTGCCTAGGCAGTAACATCTCGACATACATTCACTGCCTAGGCAGTAAAAGGTGGTCAGATGAAACATTTCACCCCGGACGATTTCCACAATTGCCACCTCGGCATGCTGCTCGGTCGTGCCGCGCTGCTCAAAGACCGGATCATCGATACCCACATGGAACCCGTCGGCATCACCGCCGCGCAGTTCAAGGTGTTGATCATCATGGCCCAGCACGGCATCGATACGCCGGTCGAGCTGTGTCGGTACCTGTCCCTGGACAGCGGTTCGATGACGCGAATGGTCGATCGTCTGGAGCAGAAAGGTTTTCTGATTCGCCAACGCTCGGCCGATGACCGTCGGCAGGTGCGACTGGTGTTGACCGAAGCCGGCCAGGCCTTGGCCGATCGCTTGCCGGTTATCGGCGCCGCTGCCATGAACCAATTGGCGGCCGCCATCAGCCGCGAGGAGCTGCAAATCCTCGAACAAATCCTCAAGAAAATTCTGCTCGCCGCCGGTGATCCCATCACCGTGTTGCGGTTGGGGGGCAAATGAGTCGTAAAACCTTGCGTACCCGCATCAGCCTGGTGTTGCTGGCCATGAGCCTGGCCGGTTGTGCCAGCTACAGCGGCCTGAACACCGAAGGGGTCAGCCTTGAAGCACAACACCTCAAGGCCGGGCAATCTCTTAACGGCGTCACGCTGTCGCCCGCTGCCTGGCCGAAAAACGATTGGTGGAAAAGCCTCGGCGACCCACAACTCGACGGTCTGATTCGCGAAGCTCTGCGCGACAGCCCGGACATGCAGATCGCCAGCGCCCGGGTGCATCAGGCCAGCGCCGCTGCCTACGCCGCCAATGCGGCGCGTATGCCGACCCTGGATGCCAGCGCCAGTGTCAGCCGTTCGCGCCTGGCCCGTGACCAGGACCCGCAAGGGCAGGGCGGGGCCTACAGCAACCTGCGTTCGCTGGGCGTGGATTTCAATTACAACTTCGACCTCTGGGGTGGCCAGCGCGCGGCCTGGGAAGCGGCCCTGGGACAGGCCCGCGCCGCCGAGATCGACCGGCAGGCCGCCCGGCTGACGCTCGCCGCTGACGTGGCCCGGGCCTACAGCGATCTGGGGCAGGCTCATATCATTTATGACCTAGCGTCCGAGGACCTTAAGCGCACCCGGCAAATGCTCGACCTGGGCAAGCGTCGCCTCAGTGCCGGGATCGACAGCGAATACCAGTTCCAGCAGACCGAAAGCCTGGAAGCCAGCGCCGATGCGAGCCGGATCGACGCGGAAAAACGCCTGCAAAGCGCAAAAATCGCCTTGGCGGTGCTGTTGGGCAAGGGGCCGGACCGCGGCAATGAAATTGCTCGCCCCCACGTGCTGCAAGCCAGTGCCGTCGCCTTGCCATCGAACCTGCCGGCCGAACTGCTGGGCCGGCGTCCGGACTTGGTCGCCGGTCGTTGGCGCGTCGAGGCGGCGGGCAAGAACATTGAGGCCGGCAAGACGAATTTCTACCCCAACCTCAACCTGAGCGCGGCGGCGGGGGTGCAGTCGTTGTTGGGCGACGCGATGTTCGGTTCGGCCAGCCGTTTCTTCAACGTGGCACCGACGGTGTCGCTGCCGATCTTCGACGGCGGGCGATTGCGGGCGGACCTGGATGCCCGGGATGCCGATTACGACATGGCGGTGGCGCAGTACAACAAGAGTCTGGTCAAGGCCCTTGGGGATGTCAGCGACACCATCAACCAGTTGCGCGACATCGAACGGCAGATCGCCGCGCAGCAACACGCCACCGATATCGCGCAGAACTCTTACGACACCGTGGTCCAGCGCTATGGCTCCGGCATCGGAAATTACCTCGATGTGCTGAGCATCGAGCAGCAATTGCTCCAGGCCCAGCGCCGACTGGCGAACCTGAATGCCGAGCAGATCGACCTGTCGATCCAACTGATGCAGGCCCTGGGCGGTGGCTTCGAGGCCGACACCCTGGCTTCGGCCGCACCGGCCTCCACCACGCCGAACAACTGATTCGAGGTACTTGTCATGGCGACTGCCGAAACACCCCAACCCTCTGAAATTGCCCAGGACAGCAGCAACCCGCGCAAGCGCAAGCTGATGCTGCTGGGGCTGGCACTGATTGTCGTCCTGGGTGGCCTGGGCGTCTTGGCCTGGCACGAACTGTATGGTCGCTGGAGCGAGAGCACCGACGACGCCTATGTGAACGGCAACGTGGTGGAGATCACGCCGCAAGTCACCGGCACCGTGGTGAGTATCGGTGCCGACGACGGGGACCTGGTTCGCGAAGGTCAGGTGCTGGTGCAGTTTGATCCGAACGACGCCGAGGTCGGGCTGCAAAGTGCCCAGGCCAACCTGGCCCGTACCGTGCGCCAGGTGCGTGGCTTGTACAGCAACGTCGATGGCATGCGCGCCCAGGTCAAAGCCCAGGAGGCCGAGGTACAGAAGGCCCAGGAGAACTACAACCGACGCAAGAACCTGGCGGCCGGCGGGGCGATTTCCCGGGAGGAACTGTCCCACGCCCGCGACGACTTGACCTCGGCGCAGAATGCGTTGGCCAACGCCAGGCAGCAACTCAAGACGTCCAGTGCCTTGGTGGATGACACCGTGGTGGCTTCCCATCCAGACGTGCAATCGGCCGCCGCGCAATTGCGTCAGGCCTACCTGACCAACGCTCGCAGCACCTTGATCGCGCCGGTCACCGGGTACGTTGCCAAGCGCACGGTGCAGTTGGGCCAGCGGGTGCAGCCGGGCACGGCGCTGATGGCGGTGATTCCGCTGGATCAGTTATGGATTGACGCCAACTTCAAGGAAACCCAACTGCGCGACATGCGCATCGGCCAACCGGTGGACATCGAAACCGACCTTTATGGCAGCGATGTGAAGTACAGCGGCACCGTCGACAGTCTCGGTGCCGGCACCGGCAGCGCGTTTGCCCTGCTGCCGGCACAGAACGCCACCGGCAACTGGATCAAGATCGTGCAGCGGGTGCCGGTGCGCATTCATATCAATGCCCAGGAACTGGCCAAGCATCCCTTGCGGGTCGGCCTGTCGACCCAGGTCGACGTCAATCTGCGGGACCAGAGTGGTCCGGTGTTAGCCCAGCAGCCACCGAAAAAAGCCTCTTTCAGCACCCAGGTCTACGACCGGCAACTGGTCGACGCCGACGCGATGATTACTCGCTTGATCCACGACAACAGTGCCGCTGCCAGCAAGACCGCCCAGCGCTGAGGTCGCAATGCATGGCTACTTGGGTCATTACCTGAACCTGTGGGAGCGAGCCTGCTCGCGATAGCGGCGGATCAGCCAGCGTGCATGGCGACTGACAAACCGCCATCGCGAGCAGGCTCGCTCCCACAGTTTTTGTCCCCATTTCAACCGGGACTTTTGCGCGACTTTCTCATGTCCGTTTCGCTTCATAGGATCTCGCAATGAGCAATAACGCGTCCTTCACGCCGCCCAGCCTGTTGCTCAGCACCATCGGGCTGTCGTTGGCGACGTTCATGCAAGTGCTCGACACCACCATTGCCAACGTCGCCTTGCCGACCATTTCCGGCAACCTGGGCGTCAGTTCGGAGCAGGGCACTTGGGTGATCACCTCGTTCGCGGTGAGCAACGCCATCGCCTTGCCGTTGACCGGTTGGCTGAGTCGCCGCTTTGGCGAGGTGAAGCTGTTTTTGTGGGCAACCCTGCTGTTCGTGCTCGCCTCGTTTCTGTGCGGTATCTCCACTTCGATGCCGGAGCTGATTGGCTTTCGTGTCCTTCAAGGGCTGGTGGCCGGACCGTTGTACCCCATGACCCAGACCTTGCTGATTGCCGTGTATCCGCCGGCCAGACGCGGCATGGCCCTGGCGTTACTGGCGATGGTCACGGTGGTCGCGCCGATTGCCGGGCCGATCCTCGGCGGCTGGATCACCGACAGCTACAGCTGGCCGTGGATTTTCTTCATTAACGTGCCCATTGGGATCTTCGCCGTGATGGTGGTGCGCCAGCAACTGAAGGCGCGGCCGGTGATCACCAGCTACCAGCCAATGGATTACGTCGGGTTGATCACGCTGATCATCGGCGTCGGTGCGCTTCAGGTGATCCTCGACAAGGGCAACGACCTGGACTGGTTCGAGTCGAACTTCATCATTATCGGGGCGGTGATCTCGGTGATTGCCCTGGCGGTGTTTGTGATCTGGGAAATGACCGACCGCCATCCGGTGGTCAATCTGCGGCTGTTCGCCTACCGCAACTTTCGCATCGGCACCATTGTGCTGGTGGGGGGCTATGCCGGGTTCTTCGGCATCAACCTGATCCTGCCGCAGTGGTTACAGACCCAGATGGGCTACACCGCCACCTGGGCCGGGTTGGCGGTGGCGCCCATTGGCATCCTGCCGGTTTTGATGTCGCCCTTCGTCGGCAAATACGCCCACAAGTTCGACCTGCGCCTGCTGGCCGGGCTGGCGTTCCTGGCCATCGGCCTGAGTTGCTTCATGCGCGCCGGGTTCACCAACGAAGTGGACTTCCAGCACATCGCCCTGGTGCAGTTGTTCATGGGGATCGGCGTGGCGCTGTTCTTCATGCCGACCTTGAGCATCCTGATGTCGGACCTGCCTCCGCACCAGATCGCCGATGGCGCGGGGCTGGCGACGTTTCTGCGTACCTTGGGCGGCAGCTTCGCCGCGTCCCTGACCACCTGGATCTGGATCCGCCGGGCGGACCAGCACCATGCGTACCTGAGTGAAAGCATCAGCACCTTCGAACCCGCCACCCGCGAGGCGCTTAACCATCTCGGCGGCGCGAGCGCACCCGCTTATGCCCGGCTCGAGCAGATCCTCAACAGCCAGGCGTACATGCTCTCCACCGTGGATTACTTCACGCTGATGGGCTGGGCGTTCATGGGGCTGATCGTGCTGGTGTGGCTGGCGAAGCCGCCGTTTGCGGCGAAGGCGGGGCCTGCCGCCAGCGGCCATTGAGTCAAGTATCTCCTTGTGGGAGCGAGCCTGCTCGCGATGGCGGTGGATCAGCCGGTACAGATGGGGACTGACGCGCCGTCATCGCGAGCAGGCTCGCTCCCACAAGGGGGCTATGTGTGGCTGGAGATCGTGTCGGGCGCCGGGAGTTGCGGGGGCGAGGCAAAACCAAACGGCGCCAACGCAAACCCCTGCTCATCCACCTGCAACGCCCAGCCTTGCTTGTCCCAATCCCCCAGCACAATGCGTCGGGCGGCGTGTTCGCCCAGTTGCAGTTTGTGGATGGCGGGGCGATGGGTGTGGCCGTGGATCAGGGTCTTCACGCCGTACGCTTGCATGATCCGCGGGATCTCTTCTGGCGTGACGTCGACGATGTCATTGGCTTTCATTCGCGTTTGCGTACGGCTTTCGCTGCGCAGTTTGCGCGACAGTTTGTGGCGGCTGGCCAATGGCAGGTGACGCAGGATGAACAGCGTGACCGGGTTGCGCAGCCAGCGCCGCAACTTCATGTAGCCTTCGTCGCGGGTGCAGAGGCTGTCGCCGTGCATCAGCAGCACCGGTTCGCCGTTGAACTGCACGACACTGGGGTCCTTGAGCAGGGTGCAGCCGGCCGCTTTGCAGAAGGCCTGCCCGAGCATGAAGTCGCGATTGCCGTGCATCAGGAAAATGGCCGTGCCGCTGTCGCTCAGTTCGCGCAGGGCCTGGCAGATGGAACGCTGGAACGGCGTCATGGCATCGTCGCCGATCCAGGCTTCAAAAAAGTCGCCCAGAATGTACAACGCTTGCGCCGAGCGGGCGCGTGTGGCGATCAAATCCAGAAACGCCCGGGTAATGTCCGGGCGCTCCTCTTCCAGATGCAAATCTGAAATCAGCAGTATCACTCAATGATCTCGGCTTTCTCGATGATCACGTCGTCTGCTGGCACGTCTTGATGGCCGGCCTTGGACGTGGTGGAAACGCCCTTGATCTTGTCGACCACGTCGGTGCCTTCAACCACTTTGCCGAACACCGCATAACCCCAGCCCTGGGTGGTCTTGCTGCTGTGGTTCAGGAAGCTGTTGTCGGCCACGTTGATGAAGAACTGCGCGGAAGCCGAATGCGGCTCCATGGTGCGGGCCATGGCGACGCTGTACTTCTCGTTCGCCAGGCCGTTGTCGGCTTCGTTCTGGATGCTTGGGCGCTTGTCTTTCTTTTCTTTCATGCCTGGCTCGAAACCGCCGCCCTGGATCATGAAGTTACCGATGACACGGTGAAAAATGGTGTTGGTGTAGTGGCCGTCGGTGACATATTCCTTAAAGTTGGCAACGGTGGTCGGTGCCTTTTCTTCATTCAGTTCCAGCACGATGTCGCCGTGGTTGGTGGTCAGTTTGACTTTGATCATGATCGGTACTCTTTCAAGGAATTCGTGGGTTTCGGGGCTGTAGTGCCCGCAACCGGTCTGGCTGCAATTGGGCCAGGCTGGGCAGTTTAGCGCGCCGAGCGGGTTTTTCGAGGCGGTTTTTCATCTGATGGTCGATTAAATTCAATCGTTTGCCGGCCTGGCCTGTCAGGTGCTTGACAGCATCGGCTATGATACGGGCTTTGATTTATCAGGCCGCACCCGGCCGCGCACTTGTACGTTCAAGGATCCTATGAGCAAGCCCACTGTCGACCCTACCTCGAATTCCAAGACCGGCCCGGCCGTGCCGGTCAATTTCCTGCGCCCGATCATCCAGGCGGACCTGGATTCGGGTAAGCACACGCAGATCGTCACCCGTTTTCCGCCGGAGCCCAACGGCTACCTGCACATCGGTCACGCCAAGTCGATTTGCGTGAACTTCGGCCTGGCCCAGGAGTTCGGCGGCGTCACGCACTTGCGTTTTGACGACACCAACCCGGCCAAGGAAGACCAGGAATACATCGACGCGATCGAAAGCGACGTCAAGTGGCTGGGTTTTGAATGGGCCGGTGAGGTGCGCTATGCCTCGCAGTATTTCGACCAGTTGCACGACTGGGCGGTGGAGCTGATCAAGGCCGGCAAGGCCTACGTGTGCGACCTGACCCCTGAACAGGCCAAGGAGTACCGTGGCAGCCTGACCGAGCCGGGCAAGAACAGCCCGTTCCGTGATCGCAGCGTCGAGGAGAACCTGGACCTGTTCGCCCGCATGCGCGGCGGCGAATTCCCGGACGGTGCACGGGTGTTGCGCGCCAAGATCGACATGGCCTCGCCGAACATGAACCTGCGCGACCCGATCATGTACCGCATCCGTCACGCCCATCACCACCAGACCGGCGACAAATGGTGCATCTACCCCAACTATGACTTCACCCACGGTCAGTCGGACGCCATTGAAGGCATCACCCACTCGATCTGCACCCTGGAGTTTGAAAGCCATCGTCCTTTGTACGAGTGGTTCCTGGAGCACCTGCCGGTGCCGGCTCAGCCGCGCCAGTACGAATTCAGCCGCCTGAACCTGAACTACACCATCACCAGCAAGCGCAAGCTCAAGCAACTGGTGGATGAAAAACACGTCAACGGCTGGGACGACCCACGCATGTCGACGCTGTCGGGCTTCCGTCGTCGTGGCTACACGCCAAAATCGATCCGCAACTTCTGCGAGATGGTCGGCACCAACCGTTCCGACGGCGTGGTGGACTTCGGCATGCTGGAATTCAGCATCCGCGACGACCTGGACCACAGCGCTCCACGCGCCATGTGCGTGCTGCGCCCGTTGAAAGTGGTGATCACCAACTACCCGCAAGACAAAGTCGAAAACCTCGAGCTGCCTTGTCACCCGAAAGAAGACATGGGCGTGCGCGTCCTGCCGTTCGCCCGGGAAATCTACATCGACCGTGAAGACTTCATGGAAGAGCCGCCAAAAGGCTACAAGCGCCTGGAGCCTGCCGGTGAAGTGCGCCTGCGCGGCAGCTACGTGATTCGGGCCGACGAAGCGATCAAGGACGCCGATGGCAACATCGTCGAACTGCATTGCTCGTACGATCCCGAGACCCTGGGCAAG
This sequence comes from Pseudomonas sp. NFACC45, assembly GCF_900113505.1. NCBI lineage: Bacteria > Pseudomonadati > Pseudomonadota > Gammaproteobacteria > Pseudomonadales > Pseudomonadaceae > Pseudomonas > Pseudomonas sp. NFACC45. The sequence goes on along the minus strand of NZ_FOPO01000023.1, from coordinate 2,954 downwards.
AACCCGGAGGGTCGCAAGGTCAAGGGCGTGATCCACTGGGTGCCGGCCGCTGCCAGCGTCGAGTGCGAAGTGCGCTTGTACGATCGCCTGTTCCGTTCGCCGAACCCTGAAAAGGCCGAGGACAGCGCCAGCTTCCTGGACAACATCAACCCTGACTCCCTGCAAGTACTCACTGGTTGTCGTGCCGAGCCTTCGCTGGGCAACGCACAGCCGGAAGACCGTTTCCAGTTCGAGCGCGAAGGTTACTTCTGCGCGGATATCAAGGACTCGAAACCCGGTGCTCCGGTGTTCAACCGTACCGTGACCTTGCGCGATTCCTGGGGTCAGTGATCAAGTCTTAAGGGAAACCCTGTGCTTACGATCTACAACACGCTCACCAAGAGCAAAGAAGTCTTCAAGCCGCTGGACGGTAACAAGGTCCGCATGTACGTCTGCGGGATGACCGTGTACGACTACTGCCACATCGGCCATGGTCGCAGCATGGTCGCTTTCGACCTGGTGACCCGCTGGTTGCGTTTCAGCGGTTATGACCTGACCTACGTGCGCAACATCACCGACATCGAAGACAAGATCATCAATCGCGCCCGCGAAAATGGCGAGCCGTACGATGCGCTGACCGAACGCATGATCAAGGCCATGCACGAGGACGAGGCGCGCCTCAATATCCTCAAGCCGGACCTTGAGCCCCGTGCCACGGACTATATCCCTGGCATGCAGGCCATGATCCAGACCCTGATCGACAAGGGCTACGCCTACGCCCCGGGCAATGGCGACGTGTACTACCGCGTCGCCAAGTTCATGGGCTACGGCAAGCTGTCGCGCAAGAAGATCGAAGACCTGCGCATCGGCGCGCGCATCGAAGTCGACGAGTCGAAACAGGACCCGCTGGACTTCGTGCTGTGGAAAGCCGCCAAGCCGGGTGAACCGAGCTGGGAGTCGCCGTGGGGCGCCGGGCGTCCGGGCTGGCACATCGAGTGCTCGGTGATGTCCACCTGCTGCCTGGGCGAGACCTTCGACATTCATGGCGGCGGCAGCGACCTGGAATTCCCGCACCACGAAAACGAAATCGCCCAGAGCGAGGCGGCCACCGGCAAGACCTACGCCAACGCGTGGATGCATTGCGGCATGATCCGGATCAATGGCGAGAAGATGTCCAAGTCCTTGAACAACTTCTTCACCATTCGCGATGTGCTCGACAAGTACCACCCCGAAGTCGTGCGTTATCTGTTGGTGTCGAGCCATTACCGCAGCGCCATCAACTATTCGGAAGATAACCTCAAGGACGCCAAGGGCGCCCTGGAGCGGTTCTACCATGCGTTGAAGGGCCTGCCGAAGGTCCCGGCCGCCGGTGGCGAAGCCTTTGTTGCGCGCTTCACCGAAGTGATGAACGACGACTTCGGCACGCCGGAAGCCTGCGCGGTGCTGTTCGAGATGGTGCGCGAGATCAATCGTCTGCGTGAGAGCGATCTCAATGCGGCGGCGGGCCTGGCGGCGCGTCTGAAAGAACTGGCCGGCGTACTGGGTGTGTTGCAGCTCGAGGCGGATGACTTCCTTCAGGCCGGTGCCGAAGGTCGCGTGGACGCCGCCGAGGTCGAAGCGTTGATCCAGGCACGCCTGACGGCGCGTGCCAACAAGGACTGGGCCGAATCGGACCGCATCCGCGACCAGCTCACCGCCATGGGCGTGGTGCTGGAAGACGGCAAGGGCGGGACGACCTGGCGTCTGGCTGACTGAGTCCTTAGGCAACCCCCCCTGTGGGAGATTCTATGGTTGAGGGGAAGCCCTCAAGCCGCTTTTGGTTGGTATTCGCTTTGCCCTTTCAGCAGAGCGAATACGATCCGGGCAAGCTTGCGAGCCAGCATTACCAACGCCTGAGTGGTAGTGAAACCGCGAGCTCTTTGCTTTTCATAGAAGCCTTTCCAAGCAGATGTGCGACTAGCCGACATGGCGGCATTGTGCAAAAGCCGGCGTACTTCCGGGTCGCCTCGTTTACTCAAGCTGCGGCGACCGTCTTTTTGTCCTGATTTCGACACTCGCAAATCCATTCCCAAGAAGGCAATGAAAGCATCTGCGTTTCTGAAGTCGCCCCGCTGAAATGCCGTAAGCAGGCGGGCTCCGGTTAGAAATCCAATGCCCTCAACTTGCAGGCAACGGTTCAACTGACCCAGCAAACCGGCATTCTTCAGATGATCCTTGATCGTCTTCTCAATCAATGTCTCAAGCCTTTGCATGGCTGCAATTTGTTCGGCGAAAGCGGTCTTCAGCAGCGGCTCGTTAGCCCAGCTTTGTACCAGGGCCACTCGAGCCTGAACCAAGGCTGCACGACGGCGGAAAAGGCTCAGCAGCTGGCGATACAGCGGGGATGGCGGGGTCCAGGGGTGAAGCTCATGCCCTTCGTTCTTCAGGTAACGAGCCAGCAACTTGGCGTCCAGCGCGTCGGTTTTGGCGCGGATTTTTACGCCTTCGCGGTAATGATGCAGTTCATAACCGCCCACCATGTAGATCTCGCAGCCAGCCTCATAGGCCAGATCAGCGAATTCCAGGTGATAGATATTGGTCGACTCAATGGCTACAGCGACGGGGCCCGGCAATGCTTTCAACCACTTTTTGATGGCCGCTTTGTTGTTGGGAATCGCCTCCAGTACATCAAGTTCGGCGTGATAGATCACCAACTCGTTCTTGGCGACATCCACGCCCACAATCGGCTTTGTGACAGAAACCGGCATTGCCATTGAAAATTCTCCGGGCTAAGGTTTGAACACTTGAAGGGTTCACCCAGAGGCGCAGGCTTGTTCCTATCGTCGGTTTAGGCCAGATGCATTCTTTATCGGCGCTTGGGTGAAAGGAGGAGGGGCGAAATCTCCCACGGTCTGTACTGCGCCTAACAGTCAGAATCGAGCCTTGTCCCTCCTCCTCCCTTCAAGTCCTACCATACAAGCGAGCCTGCTCGCGAT
>NZ_FOPO01000024.1:0-16430 GCF_900113505.1 Pseudomonas sp. NFACC45 | reverse complement strand
ATGACTGTCACTCTGATCAAGACCATCGCGATGGAAGACGGTCTGCGTTTCGCTATCCGTGAAGGCGGTCGTACCGTCGGCGCTGGCGTCGTAGCTAAAGTCATCGAGTAAACGGTTGTAATGTCTTTTTCAGGCCGGCATAATGGTCGGCCTGATTTTGTTTTAGGTCAGTAGCTCAATTGGCAGAGCGACGGTCTCCAAAACCGTAGGTTGGGGGTTCGATTCCCTCCTGACCTGCCAGATTCACTTGGTGTGTCTGGCTTTCTTTTCACAGGATCTTCATAGATGACTCCTAAAGCTGAAGCTCAAGGCTCTCGCTTCGATCTGCTCAAGTGGCTAGTGGTAGTCGCTTTGGTGGTTGTTGGCGTTGTTGGCAATCAGTATTACTCTGCTTCGCCGATCCTGTACCGTGTACTTGCATTGCTTGCTATCGCCGCTGTTGCTGCTTTTGTGGGGCTGCAAACGGCTAAGGGCAAGTCTTTCTTCGTACTCGCTAAGGAAGCTCGCACCGAGATTCGTAAAGTCGTATGGCCGACTCGCCAAGAAACCACGCAGACCACGTTGATCGTTGTGGCTGTTGTTCTGGTAATGGCGTTGCTGTTGTGGGGGCTCGATTCCCTGCTCGGCTGGCTTGTTTCCTTGATTGTTGGCTAAGGGTGTCCCGTGGCTAAGCGTTGGTACGTTGTGCATGCTTACTCGGGTTACGAGAAGCATGTCATGCGCTCGCTGGTAGAGCGCGTAAAGCTGGCTGGCATGGAAGATGGCTTTGGCGAGATTCTGGTCCCCACTGAAGAAGTGGTTGAGATGCGTAATGGCCAGAAGCGCAAAAGTGAACGCAAGTTCTTTCCAGGCTACGTGCTGGTGCAGATGGATATGAACGAAGGGACTTGGCACTTGGTCAAGGATACCCCTCGGGTGATGGGCTTTATCGGCGGTACCGCTGACAAGCCTGCACCGATTACAGATAAAGAGGCAGAAGCGATTCTGCGCCGCGTCGCTGATGGTAGCGATAAGCCGAAGCCAAAAACGCTGTTTGAGCCAGGTGAAGTTGTTCGGGTCACTGATGGTCCATTCGCTGACTTTAATGGCACGGTTGAAGAAGTTAACTACGAAAAGAGCCGGATCCAAGTGGCTGTGCTCATTTTCGGTCGCTCTACTCCGGTAGAGCTAGAGTTCAGTCAGGTCGAAAAGGTCTGATTGAGCAGGCATCCCAACCCCGCAGCCCTAGGCTGTGGGGTTTTGTCGTCACTGGGATAAACGCGCAAGTAACCGGGGAGCCTTTCGAGGCGCTAGAACCCGTAATTGGAGTGCCTCATGGCCAAGAAAATTACCGCTTACATCAAGCTGCAAGTGAAGGCCGCTCAGGCTAACCCAAGCCCACCTGTTGGTCCTGCCCTGGGTCAGCACGGCGTGAACATCATGGAATTCTGCAAGGCCTTTAACGCCCGTACTCAGGGTCTTGAGCCAGGTCTGCCAACTCCAGTGATCATCACTGTCTACAGCGACCGTAGCTTCACCTTCGAAACTAAAAGCACCCCTGCTTCGGTTCTGCTGAAGAAGGCTGCAGGTTTGACCAGCGGTTCCGCTCGTCCAAACACCGTTAAGGTTGGCACCGTTACCCGTGCTCAGCTGGAAGAAATCGCGAAAACCAAAAACGCGGATCTGACTGCAGCTGATATGGATGCAGCCGTGCGTACTATCGCCGGTTCTGCTCGTAGCATGGGCCTTAACGTGGAGGGTGTGTAATGGCTAAGCTGACCAAGCGTCAAAAGGCTATCGCCGGCAAAATCGAAGCAGGCAAGGCCTACAACTTTGTAGACGCCGCCGCACTGCTGGCCGAGCTGTCGACTGTCAAGTTCAGCGAGTCGTTCGACGTTGCTGTAAACCTGGGTGTTGACCCGCGTAAATCCGACCAGGTCGTTCGTAGCGCTACCGTGCTGCCACACGGCACTGGCAAGACCGTTCGTGTAGCTGTTTTCACCCAGGGCCCAGCAGCTGAAGCTGCTTTGGCTGCTGGCGCTGATCGCGTAGGCATGGACGATCTGGCTGCTGAAATGAAAGGCGGCGATCTGAACTATGACGTAGTTATCGCATCCCCGGATGCCATGCGCGTTGTGGGTCAATTGGGTCAGATCCTCGGTCCACGTGGTCTGATGCCTAACCCTAAAGTCGGCACCGTAACGCCAGACGTAGCCACCGCGGTTAAAAACGCCAAGGCTGGTCAGGTTCGTTATCGCACCGACAAGAACGGCATCATTCACACCTCCGTTGGCAAGATCGGCTTCGACGCCGTCAAGCTGAAGGAAAACGTAGAAGCCCTGATCGCTGATCTGAAGCGTATCAAGCCAGCTTCTTCGAAAGGTATCTACGTCAAGCGCGTTACCCTGAGCACCACTATGGGCCCAGGTCTGGTCATCGATCAGAGCTCGCTCGACGCGTAAGACTCAGATTGGCGCAAGCGATTGCGCCAATCAAAAAATTGGGGTCCCTGCCTGGCGGGGGCTGTCCAAGACCGTAGGCGACGAAAGTCTTAAACCACAAGCCTACGCAGATGGTGCTCCCGGTTCCTTACCGAATCAGACACCAAAACGACATTCGGTTTCGGCCGGATGAAACGGTAACAAGCAGGAGTTAAACCCGTGGCAATTAAACTCGAAGACAAGAAGGCCATCGTCGCTGAAGTCAACGAGGCTGCCAAAGCTGCCCTGTCCGCTGTCGTGGCTGATGCCCGTGGCGTAACAGTAGGCGCTATGACCGGACTCCGTAAAGAGGCTCGTGAAGCTGGCGTTTACGTACGCGTTGTACGTAACACCCTGCTCAAGCGCGCTGTTGCTGACACTGAATACAGTGTCCTCAACGACGTGTTCACCGGCCCGACCTTGATTGCATTCTCGAAAGAACATCCGGGCGCTGCTGCTCGCATCTTCAAAGAGTTCGCAAAAGGTCAGGACAAGTTCGAGATTAAGGCAGCTGCGTTCGAGGGCAAGTTCCTCGCAGCTAACCAGATCGACGTACTGGCAACTCTGCCGACCCGTGACGAAGCAATTTCTCAGCTGATGAGCGTGATGCAAGGCGCAACCAGCAAATTGGCTCGTACCCTGGCGGCACTGCGCGACCAGAAAGAAGCTGCCGCAGCCTAAGGCTCGACACTCCTTTCCGCGTTTTTTGTTTATTTCGATGGTCGCGTAGGCCGTCCCCCAATTCAGGAATTTAGTTTCATGACTATCTCTCAAAACGACATCCTCGAAGCCGTAGCCAACATGTCCGTAATGGAAGTTGTTGAGCTGATCAAAGCTTTCGAAGAAAAATTCGGTGTTACCGCTGCTGCTGCTTCCGCTGGTCCAGCTGTTGCTGCTGCCGTTGCTGAAGAGCAAACCGAATTCAACGTCATGCTGACCGAAGCTGGCGAGAAGAAAGTAAACGTGATCAAGGCAGTACGTGAACTGACCGGTCTGGGCCTGAAAGAAGCCAAGGCTGTAGTTGACGGCGCTCCTGCCATGGTTCTGGAAGCTGTTGCCAAAGACGCAGCTGAAAAAGCCAAGGCCGCTCTGGAAGAAGCAGGCGCTAAAGTCGAGCTGAAGTAAGCATCGACTTTGCGTCTCCAGCCCGAGCGTTAAGCGACAGGCTGATGGCTGGTGGCTCTTGCCACCGGCCTTTTTCCGTTATTGGCAGCCGACTGGGTCGGTGCCTATAGCGAGCTGTATCCACCCGATGTGGTGGCGCAAACCATGGGGTTTGCACGATTTTCTGGCTGCTCCCGTCGGGAGGGGCCAAACAAGCAGGTGACCAAGCTGGGGAACGCTGATGGCTTACTCATATACTGAGAAAAAACGTATCCGCAAGGACTTTAGCAAGTTGCCGGACGTCATGGATGTGCCGTACCTCCTGGCCATCCAGCTGGATTCGTATCGTGAATTCTTGCAAGCGGGAGCGACTAAAGATCAGTTCCGCGACGTGGGCCTGCATGCGGCCTTCAAATCCGTTTTCCCGATCATCAGCTACTCCGGCAATGCTGCGCTGGAGTACGTCGGTTATCGCCTGGGCGAACCGGCATTTGATGTCAAAGAATGCGTATTGCGCGGTGTGACTTACGCCGTACCTTTGCGGGTAAAAGTGCGCCTGATCATTTTCGACAAAGAATCGTCGAACAAAGCGATCAAGGACATCAAAGAGCAAGAAGTCTACATGGGTGAAATCCCCCTGATGACTGAGAACGGTACCTTCGTAATCAACGGTACCGAGCGTGTAATCGTTTCCCAGCTGCACCGTTCTCCGGGCGTGTTCTTCGACCACGACCGTGGCAAGACGCACAGCTCCGGCAAACTGCTTTATTCCGCGCGCATCATTCCTTACCGCGGTTCGTGGTTGGACTTTGAGTTCGACCCTAAAGACTGCGTATTCGTGCGTATCGACCGTCGCCGCAAGCTGCCTGCATCGGTACTGCTGCGCGCGCTCGGCTATACCACCGAGGAAGTGCTGGACGCGTTCTACACCACCAACGTTTTCCATGTGCAGGGTGAGAATCTCAGCCTGGAGCTGGTGCCTCAGCGCCTGCGCGGTGAAATCGCTGTCCTCGATATCCAGGATGATAAAGGCAAGGTTATTGTCGAGCAGGGTCGTCGTATCACCGCTCGCCACATCAACCAGCTGGAAAAAGCCGGGATCAAAGAGCTGCAGGTGCCGATCGACTACGTCCTGGGTCGCACCACCGCCAAGGTCATCGTGCATCCGGCCACTGGCGAAATCCTGGCAGAGTGCAACACCGAGCTGAACACCGAGATCCTGGCAAAAATCGCCAAGGCCCAGGTTGTTCGCATCGAGACTCTGTACACCAACGATATCGACTGCGGTCCGTTCATCTCCGATACGCTGAAGATCGACTCCACCGGCAACCAGCTGGAAGCCCTGGTCGAGATCTATCGCATGATGCGTCCTGGCGAGCCGCCAACCAAAGACGCAGCCGAGACCCTGTTCAACAACCTGTTCTTCAGCCCTGAGCGTTATGACCTGTCTGCGGTCGGCCGGATGAAGTTCAACCGTCGTATCGGTCGTACCGAAATCGAAGGTTCGGGCGTGCTGAACAAGGACGACATCGTTGCGGTGCTCAAGACTCTGGTCGACATCCGGAACGGCAAGGGCATCGTCGATGACATCGACCACCTGGGTAACCGTCGTGTCCGCTGCGTAGGCGAGATGGCCGAGAACCAGTTCCGTGTTGGCCTGGTGCGCGTAGAGCGTGCGGTCAAGGAACGTCTGTCGATGGCTGAAAGCGAAGGCCTGATGCCGCAGGATCTGATCAACGCCAAGCCAGTGGCTGCCGCGGTGAAAGAGTTCTTCGGTTCGAGCCAGCTGTCTCAGTTCATGGACCAGAATAACCCGCTATCGGAGATTACCCACAAGCGTCGTGTATCTGCACTCGGCCCGGGCGGTCTGACCCGTGAGCGCGCAGGCTTCGAAGTTCGTGACGTACACCCGACTCACTACGGTCGCGTGTGCCCGATTGAAACGCCGGAAGGTCCGAACATCGGTCTGATCAACTCGCTGGCAGCCTATGCTCGCACCAACCAGTATGGCTTCCTCGAGAGCCCGTACCGTGTGGTGAAAGAAGGTCTGGTGACCGACGAGATCGTGTTCCTGTCCGCAATCGAAGAGGCCGATCATGTGATCGCTCAGGCTTCGGCGACCATGAACGAAAAAGGTCAGTTGATCGACGAGCTGGTAGCTGTTCGTCACCTGAACGAGTTCACCGTCAAGGCGCCAGAAGACGTCACCTTGATGGACGTTTCGCCCAAGCAGGTTGTTTCGGTGGCAGCGTCGTTGATTCCGTTCCTCGAGCACGACGACGCCAACCGTGCGTTGATGGGTTCGAACATGCAGCGTCAAGCTGTGCCGACCCTGCGTGCCGACAAGCCGCTGGTAGGTACTGGCATGGAGCGTAACGTTGCCCGTGACTCCGGCGTTTGTGTCGTGGCTCGTCGTGGTGGCGTGATCGATTCCGTCGATGCCAGCCGTATCGTGGTTCGTGTTGCCGATGACGAAGTTGAAACTGGCGAAGCCGGTGTCGACATCTACAACCTGACCAAATACACCCGCTCCAACCAGAACACCTGCATTAACCAGCGTCCGCTGGTGAGCAAGGGTGATCGGGTTCAGCGTAGCGACATCATGGCCGACGGCCCGTCCACCGATATGGGTGAACTGGCATTGGGCCAGAACATGCGCATCGCGTTCATGGCATGGAACGGCTTCAACTTCGAAGACTCCATCTGCCTGTCCGAGCGTGTTGTTCAGGAAGACCGCTTCACCACGATCCACATTCAGGAACTGACCTGTGTGGCTCGTGACACCAAGCTTGGCCCAGAGGAAATCACTGCGGACATCCCTAACGTGGGTGAAGCTGCACTGAACAAGCTGGACGAAGCCGGTATCGTTTACGTAGGTGCTGAAGTAGGCGCAGGCGACATCCTGGTTGGTAAGGTCACTCCGAAAGGCGAGACTCAACTGACTCCGGAAGAAAAACTGCTGCGTGCCATCTTCGGTGAAAAAGCCAGCGACGTTAAAGACACCTCCCTGCGTGTGCCTACCGGCACCAAGGGTACCGTCATCGACGTACAAGTCTTCACCCGCGACGGTGTAGAGCGTGACGCTCGTGCACTGTCTATCGAGAAGACTCAACTCGACGAGATCCGCAAGGACCTGAACGAAGAGTTCCGTATCGTTGAAGGCGCAACTTTCGAGCGTCTGCGCTCCGCTCTGGTCGGCCACAAAGCCGAAGGCGGTGCCGGTCTGAAGAAAGGTCAGGAAATCACCGACGAAGTTCTCGACGGTCTTGAGCATGGTCAGTGGTTCAAACTGCGCATGGCTGAAGATGCTCTGAACGAGCAGCTCGAGAAGGCCCAGGCCTATATCGTTGATCGCCGCCGTCTGCTGGACGACAAGTTCGAAGACAAGAAGCGCAAACTGCAGCAAGGCGATGACCTGGCTCCAGGCGTGCTGAAAATCGTCAAGGTTTACCTGGCAATCCGTCGTCGCATCCAGCCGGGCGACAAGATGGCCGGTCGTCACGGTAACAAAGGTGTGGTCTCCGTGATCATGCCGGTTGAAGACATGCCGCACGATGCCAATGGCACCCCGGTCGACGTCGTCCTCAACCCGTTGGGCGTACCTTCGCGTATGAACGTTGGTCAGATCCTTGAAACCCACCTGGGCCTCGCGGCCAAGGGCTTGGGCGAGAAGATCAACCGTATGATCGAAGAGCAGCGCAAGGTCGCTGACCTGCGTAAGTTCCTGCACGAGATCTACAACGAGATCGGCGGACGCAACGAAGAGCTGGATACCTTCTCCGACCAGGAAATCCTGGATCTGGCGAAGAACCTGCGCGGCGGCGTTCCAATGGCAACTCCGGTGTTCGACGGTGCCAAGGAAAGCGAAATCAAGGCCATGCTGAAACTGGCAGACCTGCCGGAAAGCGGCCAGATGCAGCTGTTCGACGGCCGTACCGGCAACAAGTTCGAGCGCCCGGTTACCGTTGGCTACATGTACATGCTGAAGCTGAACCACTTGGTAGACGACAAGATGCACGCTCGTTCTACCGGTTCTTACAGCCTGGTTACCCAGCAGCCGCTGGGTGGTAAGGCGCAGTTCGGTGGTCAGCGTTTCGGGGAGATGGAGGTCTGGGCACTGGAAGCGTACGGTGCTGCATACACTCTGCAAGAAATGCTCACAGTGAAGTCGGACGATGTGAACGGCCGGACCAAGATGTACAAAAACATCGTGGACGGCGATCACCGTATGGAGCCGGGCATGCCCGAGTCTTTCAACGTGTTGATCAAGGAAATTCGTTCCCTCGGCATCGATATCGATCTGGAAACCGAATAACACGTGACGCGAATCGAGAGCGGGGCTGTTTTGCCCGCTCTCTGCTCCGCCAGGAGGAAAGGCCTTGAAAGACCTACTGAATTTGCTGAAAAACCAGGGTCAAGTCGAAGAGTTCGACGCCATCCGTATCGGATTGGCCTCGCCTGAGATGATCCGTTCGTGGTCGTTCGGTGAAGTTAAAAAGCCGGAAACCATCAACTACCGTACGTTCAAACCTGAGCGTGACGGCCTGTTCTGCGCCAAGATCTTTGGCCCGGTAAAGGATTACGAGTGCCTGTGCGGTAAGTACAAGCGCTTGAAGCACCGTGGTGTGATCTGCGAGAAGTGCGGCGTTGAAGTCGCGCTGGCAAAAGTTCGTCGTGAGCGCATGGCGCACATCGAACTGGCCTCGCCGGTTGCCCACATCTGGTTCCTGAAATCGCTGCCGTCCCGTATCGGCTTGCTGATGGACATGACCCTGCGTGATATCGAACGCGTTCTCTACTTCGAGAGCTATGTCGTTATCGATCCAGGCATGACCACCCTTGAAAAAGGTCAGCTGCTGAATGACGAGCAGTACTTCGAAGCGCTGGAAGAGTTCGGCGACGACTTCGATGCCCGCATGGGTGCCGAAGCTGTCCGCGAACTGCTGCACGCTATCGACCTGGAACACGAGATTGGCCGTCTGCGCGAAGAAATTCCGCAAACCAACTCCGAAACCAAGATCAAGAAGCTGTCCAAGCGTCTGAAGTTGATGGAAGCCTTCCAGGGTTCCGGCAACCTGCCAGAGTGGATGGTGCTGACCGTTCTGCCGGTTCTGCCGCCAGACCTGCGTCCGCTGGTTCCGCTCGATGGCGGTCGTTTCGCGACTTCCGACCTCAACGATCTGTATCGTCGAGTGATCAACCGTAACAACCGCTTGAAGCGCCTGCTTGATCTGTCCGCTCCGGACATCATCGTGCGCAACGAAAAGCGTATGTTGCAGGAAGCTGTCGATGCGCTGCTCGACAACGGTCGTCGTGGCCGCGCTATCACCGGTTCGAACAAGCGTCCTCTGAAATCCCTGGCTGACATGATCAAGGGTAAGCAGGGTCGTTTCCGTCAGAACTTGCTCGGTAAGCGTGTTGACTACTCCGGTCGTTCGGTTATTACCGTAGGCCCGACCCTGCGTCTGCACCAGTGCGGTCTGCCTAAGAAAATGGCTCTGGAGCTGTTCAAGCCGTTCATTTTCGGCAAGCTGGAAATGCGTGGTCTCGCTACCACCATTAAAGCGGCCAAGAAGATGGTCGAGCGCGAACTGCCAGAAGTCTGGGACGTTCTCGCTGAAGTGATTCGCGAACACCCAGTGCTGCTCAACCGTGCACCGACCCTTCACCGTCTGGGTATCCAGGCGTTTGAACCGGTACTGATCGAAGGTAAGGCTATCCAGCTGCACCCGCTGGTCTGTGCTGCGTACAACGCCGACTTCGACGGCGACCAAATGGCCGTGCACGTGCCGCTGACGCTGGAAGCCCAGCTCGAAGCGCGCGCGTTGATGATGTCTACCAACAACATCCTGTCGCCAGCCAACGGTGAGCCAATCATCGTTCCGTCGCAGGACGTTGTATTGGGTCTGTACTACATGACTCGTGAAGCGATCAACGCCAAGGGCGAAGGTCGTGTGTTCGCGGATCTGCAGGAAGTTGACCGTGTGTTCCGTGCCGGCGAAGCCGCACTGCACGCCAAGGTCAAAGTGCGGATCAACGAAACCGTGAACGATCGTGATGGCGGCAGCGTGACCAACACTCGTATCGTCGACACCACTGTCGGCCGTGCGCTGTTGTTCCAGGTTGTGCCAAAAGGCCTGTCCTTCGACGTCGTCAACCTGCCGATGAAGAAAAAGGCGATCTCCAAGCTGATCAACCAGTGCTACCGCGTGGTTGGTTTGAAAGAGACCGTGATCTTCGCTGACCAGTTGATGTACACCGGTTTTGCCTATTCGACCATTTCCGGTGTTTCCATCGGTGTTAACGACTTCGTTATCCCGGATGAGAAGGCCCGCATCATCGGTGCTGCCACCGAGGAAGTGAAAGAGATCGAAAGTCAGTACGCCTCCGGCCTGGTCACCCAGGGCGAGAAGTACAACAAGGTAATCGACCTCTGGTCCAAGGCGAACGACGAAGTTTCCAAGGCGATGATGGCCAACCTCTCGAAAGAGAAAGTCATCGACCGTCATGGCAACGAAGTCGATCAGGAGTCCTTCAACTCGATGTACATGATGGCCGACTCGGGTGCACGGGGTTCTGCTGCGCAGATCCGTCAGCTCGCCGGTATGCGTGGCCTGATGGCCAAGCCGGACGGCTCCATCATCGAGACCCCGATTACAGCAAACTTCCGTGAGGGTTTGAGCGTACTTCAGTACTTCATCTCTACGCACGGTGCTCGTAAGGGTCTTGCGGATACCGCGTTGAAAACTGCGAACTCCGGTTACCTGACCCGTCGTCTGGTAGACGTTGCGCAGGATCTGGTTGTGACCGAGATCGATTGCGGCACCGAACACGGCTTGGTAATGACACCGCACATTGAAGGCGGTGACGTTGTAGAGCCGTTGGGTGAACGCGTATTGGGTCGTGTCATTGCCCGTGACGTATTCAAGCCTGGTACCGAGGACGTTATCGTTCCTGCCGGCACTCTGGTTGACGAGAAGTGGGTCGAGTTCATCGAACTCAACAGCATCGACGAAGTGATCGTGCGTTCGCCGATCAGCTGCGAAACCCGCTATGGCATCTGCGCCAAGTGCTACGGTCGCGACCTGGCTCGTGGTCACCAGGTGAACATCGGTGAAGCGGTCGGCGTTATCGCTGCCCAGTCCATCGGTGAGCCGGGTACCCAGCTGACGATGCGTACGTTCCACATCGGTGGTGCGGCCAGCCGGACCTCCGCAGCCGACAGTGTTCAGGTGAAAAATGGCGGTACTGTCCGTCTGCATAACCTCAAGCACGTAGAGCGCGTGGACGGTCACCTGGTGGCTGTATCGCGTTCCGGTGAGCTGGCAATCGCTGATGACTTCGGTCGTGAGCGCGAGCGTTACAAGCTGCCGTACGGTGCTGTGATTTCGGTCAAGGAAGGTGACAAGGTCGACGCTGGCGCCATCGTCGCCAAGTGGGATCCGCACACCCACCCGATCGTGACCGAAATGAAAGGTACCGTGACCTACGTGGGCATGGAAGAAGGCATCACGATCAAGCGTCAGACCGACGAATTGACCGGTATGACCAACATTGAAGTACTCGACGCGAAAGATCGTCCAGCGGCTGGCAAGGACATCCGTCCGGCCGTGAAGATGGTCGATGACAACGGCAAGGATCTGTTGCTGCCAGGCACTGACGTAATCGCTCAGTACTTCCTGCCAGCCAACGCCCTGGTCGGTGTTGCGGACGGTGCGCGGATCGCGATCGGTGATGTTATCGCTCGTATCCCGCAGGAAACTTCGAAAACCCGTGACATCACCGGTGGTCTGCCGCGTGTTGCCGACCTTTTCGAAGCTCGTCGTCCGAAAGAAGCCTCGATTCTGGCTGAAGTCAGCGGCACCATCGCGTTCGGTAAAGAGACCAAGGGCAAGCGCCGTCTGGTCATCACTCCGAACGACGGTAGCGATCCGTACGAAGAGCTGATTCCGAAGTGGCGTCACCTGAACGTCTTCGAAGGCGAACAGGTAAACCGCGGCGAAGTTATCTCCGACGGCCCGAGCGATCCACACGACATCCTGCGTTTGCTGGGTGTGAGTGCGCTGGCCAAGTACATCGTGAACGAGATCCAGGACGTTTATCGTCTGCAAGGCGTGAAGATCAACGACAAGCACATCGAGACCATCCTGCGTCAGATGCTGCGTAAAGTTGAGATCGCTGAATCCGGCGATTCGAGTTTCATCAAGGGCGACCAGATGGAGCTGACTCACGTACTGGTGGAAAACGAGCGCCTGGCGACGGAAGACAAGTTCGTCTCCAAGTTCACTCGCGTGCTGCTGGGTATCACCAAGGCGTCGTTGTCTACCGAATCGTTCATCTCGGCGGCTTCCTTCCAGGAAACCACCCGTGTACTGACCGAGGCGGCGGTAACCGGCAAGCGCGATTACCTGCGCGGCCTGAAAGAAAACGTGGTCGTGGGTCGTCTGATCCCGGCCGGTACCGGCTTGGCCTATCACAGCGAGCGCAAGCGTCGTCGTGATGCAGACAAGCCGTTGCGCGTAAGCGCCAGTGAAGTGGAAGCTGCACTGACCGAAGCACTGAACTCGAGCGGTAACTGAGTTCTGCGGTAATTAAGTGCCTGGCCCTGGTCATCCCGTTTGCCGGATCGAGACAAATTGTCGAGATCCGGCGGGCGGGGAGGTCGGGGCCTTGCCTTGACTGGGAACAAGATCCTCTTTAGACTCTTGATCCCCTAAATTTGGCGGGAATTCGTTCCTGCCATTTTGCTTTTCTTGTAAGACAATAGCGTCGCAAGACAACAGTGGAGCTAGTAGATGGCAACTATCAACCAGCTGGTACGTCAGCCGCGTAAGCGTATCGTCGAGAAATCCGACGTGCCTGCGCTGCAGAACTGCCCGCAACGTCGTGGCGTATGCACCCGTGTGTATACCACCACGCCGAAAAAACCTAACTCGGCACTGCGTAAAGTATGCCGTGTGCGTCTGACCAACGGTTTCGAGGTTTCCTCGTACATCGGTGGTGAAGGCCACAACCTGCAAGAGCACAGCGTGGTACTGATCCGCGGCGGTCGTGTAAAAGACTTGCCAGGTGTTCGTTACCACACCGTTCGCGGTTCTTTGGATACTTCCGGCGTTAAAGGTCGTAACCAGGGTCGTTCGAAGTACGGTACCAAGCGTCCGAAGTAATCGGCCGTTTTGCAGTTTTTCATTTTATTGAGTCGATAAGAGTAAGGTCGGGCACGCATTAGCTGTCCCGGGCTAACCTGAAGACCGTTTGAGGGCTTATCAATGCCAAGACGTCGCGTAGCAGCCAAACGTGAGATTCTGGACGATCCGAAATACGGAAGCCAGATTCTCGCCAAGTTCATGAACCACGTAATGGAAAGCGGCAAGAAAGCCGTTGCCGAGCGTATTGTTTATGGCGCACTGGACAAAGTTAAGGAACGCAAGAACAGCGATCCCCTGGAAATCTTCGAGAAAGCTCTCGACGCCATCGCTCCGCTGGTCGAAGTGAAGTCGCGCCGTGTAGGCGGTGCTACTTACCAGGTTCCGGTCGAAGTTCGTCCGTCCCGTCGTAACGCCCTGGCAATGCGCTGGTTGGTAGACTTCGCCCGCAAGCGCGGTGAGAAGTCCATGGCTCTGCGTTTGGCTGGCGAACTGTTGGACGCTGCTGAAGGTAAAGGTGCTGCAGTTAAGAAGCGTGAAGACGTGCACCGTATGGCTGAAGCCAACAAGGCTTTCTCGCACTACCGCTTCTAATTCTAGCGTCACTCAATTTGCGAGGGCTTTATGGCTCGTACTACACCGATTAATCGCTACCGTAACATCGGTATCGTTGCCCACGTGGATGCTGGTAAAACCACCACCACTGAGCGCGTCCTTTTTTACACTGGCAAAAGTCACAAGATGGGCGAGGTGCATGATGGCGCCGCGACCACCGACTGGATGGTGCAGGAGCAGGAGCGTGGTATTACCATTACTTCTGCTGCCATTACCGCCTTCTGGAAGGGTTCCGAGAAGCAGTACAAGGATGAGCACCGCTTCAACGTCATCGATACCCCGGGTCACGTAGACTTCACCATTGAAGTTGAACGTTCCCTGCGTGTACTCGACGGCGCTGTGGTTGTGTTCTGCGGTACCTCGGGTGTTGAGCCTCAGTCGGAAACCGTATGGCGTCAGGCCAACAAATACGGCGTTCCGCGTCTTGTTTATGTAAACAAGATGGACCGTGCTGGTGCCAACTTCCTGCGCGTGATCGGTCAGATCAAGCAGCGTCTGGGTCACACTCCGGTGCCGATCCAGCTGGCTATCGGTTCTGAAGACAACTTCCAGGGCCAGATCGATCTGATCAACATGCAGGCTGTCTACTGGAATGACTCTGACAAGGGTATGGTTCCTGTTCGCAAGGACATCCCTGCAGAGTTGCTGGAAGAAGCCGAGAAGTGGCGCGGCAACATGGTAGAGGCTGCGGCCGAAGCCAATGAAGAACTGATGAACAAGTACCTCGAGGGTGAAGAGCTCACCAACGAGGAAATCAAGGCTGCTCTGCGTCAGCGTACTATCGCTGGTGAAATCGTCTTGGCTGTTTGCGGTTCTTCCTTCAAGAACAAGGGTGTTCCCCTGGTTCTCGACGCCGTTATCGACTTCCTGCCTGCACCGACCGACATTCCAGCCATCAAGGGTACCGACCCGGATGACGAGACTGTCGAGCTGGAGCGTCATGCAGACGACAACGAGCCGTTCTCGGCTCTGGCGTTCAAGATCGCTACCGACCCATTCGTGGGTACCTTGACCTTTGTTCGGGTTTACTCGGGCGTGTTGAACTCCGGCGACGGCGTGATCAACTCTGTAAAAGGCAAGAAAGAGCGCGTGGGTCGTATGGTGCAAATGCACGCAAACGCCCGCGAAGAGATCAAGGAAGTGCGCGCTGGTGACATCGCGGCCTTGATCGGCATGAAGGACGTCACCACGGGTGAGACTTTGTGCAACGGCGACAAGCCAATCATCCTGGTTCGCATGGACTTCCCGGAGCCGGTTATTTCGGTTGCCGTTGAGCCGAAAACCAAGGATGACCAGGAAAAAATGGGTATCGCTCTGGGCAAGCTTGCCCAGGAAGATCCATCTTTCCGCGTTAAGACTGATGAAGAGACCGGTCAAACGATCATCTCTGGCATGGGCGAGTTGCACCTGGACATCCTGGTTGACCGGATGCGCCGTGAGTTCAACGTCGAAGCCAACATCGGCAAGCCTCAGGTTTCCTATCGTGAGCGCATCACGAAGAGCTGTGAAATTGAAGGCAAGTTCGTTCGCCAATCCGGTGGTCGTGGCCAGTTCGGTCACTGCTGGATTCGCTTTGCGCCGGCTGACGAAGGTCAGGAAGGTCTGCAATTCTTGAACGAAGTCGTAGGTGGTGTGGTTCCTAAGGAATACATCCCAGCGATCCAGAAGGGTATCGAAGAGCAGATGAAGAACGGCGTTGTTGCCGGCTATCCGCTGATCGGCCTGAAGGCGACTGTGTTCGATGGTTCTTACCACGACGTCGACTCCAACGAGATGGCGTTCAAGGTGGCTGCCTCCATGGCGACCAAGCAGCTGGCCCAGAAGGGCGGTGGTGAGTTGCTTGAGCCGATCATGGCGGTAGAGGTTGTTACGCCTGAAGACTACATGGGTGATGTCATGGGCGACCTTAACCGTCGTCGTGGCATGATTCTGGGTATGGAAGATACGGTTTCCGGCAAGGTCATTCGTGCCGAGGTTCCGTTGGGTGAAATGTTCGGTTACGCAACCGACGTTCGTTCCATGTCTCAGGGTCGCGCGAGCTACTCTATGGAATTCAAAAAATACAATACAGCTCCGTCGCATATCGTCGAAACTGTTACCAAAAAGCAAGGCTGATTCAGCCCTTTAAGCTAGGAGTTAATTGTCGTGGCTAAAGAAAAATTTGAACGGAACAAACCGCACGTCAACGTTGGCACCATCGGTCACGTCGACCACGGTAAAACCACGCTGACCGCTGCTCTGACCCGTGTCTGCTCCGAAGTTTTCGGTTCGGCCAAGGTTGACTTCGACAAGATCGACAGCGCCCCGGAAGAGAAAGCTCGCGGTATCACCATCAACACCGCTCACGTTGAATACGATTCGGCCGTGCGTCACTACGCACACGTTGACTGCCCAGGTCACGCCGACTACGTAAAAAACATGATCACTGGTGCTGCCCAGATGGACGGCGCGATCCTGGTTTGCTCGGCCGCTGATGGTCCGATGCCGCAAACCCGTGAGCACATCCTGCTGTCCCGTCAGGTAGGCGTTCCGTACATCGTTGTCTTCCTGAACAAGGCTGACATGGTTGACGACGCTGAGCTGCTGGAGCTGGTTGAGATGGAAGTGCGCGATCTGCTGAGTACTTACGACTTCCCAGGTGATGACACTCCAATCATCATCGGTTCGGCTCTGATGGCTCTGAACGGCCAAGACGACAACGAAATGGGTACCACTGCTGTCAAGAAGCTGGTGGAAACTCTGGACAGCTACATCCCAGAGCCAGAGCGTGCTATCGATAAGCCGTTCCTGATGCCAATCGAAGACGTATTCTCGATCTCCGGTCGCGGTACTGTTGTGACTGGTCGTGTTGAGCGTGGCATCGTCCGCATCCAGGAAGAAGTTGAGATCGTCGGTCTGCGCGACACTCAGAAAACTACCTGCACCGGCGTTGAAATGTTCCGCAAGCTGCTCGACGAAGGTCGTGCTGGCGAGAACTGCGGCGTACTGCTGCGCGGCACCAAGCGTGACGACGTTGAGCGTGGCCAGGTTCTGGTTAAGCCAGGCACCGTCAAGCCGCACACCAAGTTCACTGCAGAAGTTTACGTTCTGAGCAAGGAAGAGGGCG
>NZ_FOPO01000025.1:0-9221 GCF_900113505.1 Pseudomonas sp. NFACC45 | reverse complement strand
GGGACGGGCCGAAAAGCGACGTTAAATCTGAAATTTATCGGCACGTCAGCAGATGTGGATTTCGCGCAGAGGCGCGATTTCCAGTCCGGTTTTGAAGGAGTGAATTCCCGAGGCCGATCAGACACTGCTCCTGAAGCCCTCCCTAATTCCAAGGATTCACCGCTCAGTAACTCTTCGAACTAAGTTGCCTAGCTTCATGGGGCGACCTTCCGCTCCACTCCTTGAAGGCGCGAGAGAAGGCGCTGTGCTCCGAATAGCCCAGCAGCATGGCGATATCCACGATTTGCAGGCGTGGATCGCGCAGGTACGACAGCGCCAGTTCGTGGCGCACTAGGTTCAACTCATAGCGAAAGCTGGTGCCGGCCTCTTTTAGACGGCGCTGTAGCGTGCGTGGCGAGGTGCCCAGTCGGGGACTTATTCGCTCTATGCTTGGCTCACCTTCGCGCATGACATGGGCGATGGCCTTGCGCAGGTGTGCCACGAACTCATCCTGCTGTGGCAACTGGGCCAGCAGGCGATCCGCATGTTGCTCCAACAGGGAGACTAGCTCAGGATCGGGGCTCTTAAAGGGCAGTTCGAGTAGTTGCGCGGAGAAACGCAACACCGCCTCGGCCTGACCGAAATGTACCGGGCAACCGAAGAATGCTTCGTAAGGTCTGGAGTCAAGAGGGCCGGAATGAGTGAAATCGATCCGCAACGGGTTCACGGTGCCGCGCACTAGGGCACGGCAGAACTGCACTACAGCAACCATACCGGTTTCATTCACCAAGGGTCCGGGCTGGTACTGGCTGACATCCCATACCAATTCGAACCAGCCGTCGCCGTAGCGGCGAGTCATGGGAATGACGTCGTACACCAGGCGAATGTAGCGTTCCAATCGTTGCAGAGCAGTACCGAGATTACCGCAGGCCAGCAGCACCGATCCGAGCACACCGATATGCCGGGCGCTGATGGTTTGACCGAGGTGCAGTCCTAACAGCGGATCGCCTAACTCTTGCGCCGCTATCACCAACAGGCGATCCCAGCATTCCACGTCAACGCCGCCGCCCCCTTGGGCGGGTGTGGGCCAGGGCCGGCCAAGTACCGACTCGGGCTCATGACCGAGCGCCTCCAGGTATTCATAGATCAGTTGCACGTAGCTCTCGGGCACTACGCGCCTATACAAGGGCTGGTTCATCGGGCCTCATTAGGTGGGTTGGCCTTTTGTTGTTTGGCGCAAAGTGTCAAGCGGGGCGTCGGGTACCGTCAAGCCTTCATAACAGCAGCGGCCGAAAATGACAGCACTCCAGCCATTCCAGCGGATGCTGTTCATGAAAACGATCACCGAACTTCTGGCACCAGCGACAATCCAGTTCTTCTCCCACGGCTCACATTGCGTTGCCGATTTTTACCGCCCACTGGGTGCCGGACCTTTCCCGGTGGTAGTGATGGCACATGGACTTGGCGGAACGCGCAAGATGCGTTTGCCTGCCTTTGCCGAACGCTTCGCCGCCGCCGGCTACGCCTGCCTGGTCTTCGACTATCGCCACTTCGGCGACAGCGAGGGTGAGCCACGCCAACTGCTGGATATCAACCGCCAACTCGAAGACTGGAAAGCCGCGATAGATCACGCCCGTCGACTCGCGGATGTGAACCCGGAGCGTATCGTTATCTGGGGCACCTCGTTCGGTGGCGGACATGTGCTGGTCACCGCGGCCGGCGATTCCGGTGTGGCCGCTGTCGTCTCACAATGTCCCTTCACCGACGGTCTGAGCTCTAGTCTTGCCATCAAGCCCCTGGTATCTCTTCGCCTCACCTTAATGGCCCTGGCCGACCGAATCGGTTCGTGGTTCGGCGCCAAACCCATTCTGGTTCCGCTCGCCGGTCGACCTGGCGATACGGCATTCATGACTTCCCCGGATGCCTGGAGCGGCTATAACGGGTTGATCCCGTCAGGTGCACGTATCCGCAAAGAGGCCGCTGCGCGCTTTGCCCTAGACATCATTCGCTATTACCCCGGGCGCAGTACGCCACGTATCCAAGCACCAGTGCTGTTTTGCGTGTGTGATCCCGACAGCGTGGCTCCGGCGAAGCGGACGCTGCATCACGCCCGGCGTGCGCCACATCAGGAGATCAAGCGCTATGCCTATGGGCACTTCGAAATTTATGTGGGCAAAGCCTTCGAACAGGTTGTGGATGATCAACTCGACTTCCTCAAGCGCCACGTGCCAAGCACTCCAACGAAGAGGTGAGAATATGTACGACCTTCAAGGCAAAGTGATTCTGATCACCGGCGCGGCTGGCGGCATCGGCGCTGCCAGTGCACGTGAGCTATATGCGCACGGCGCCAGCCTGGTGCTAACCGATACCTCACAGGAGGCGGTGGACAAGTTGGCCCAGGAGTTCAACGATCAACGAGTGCTGCCACTGGCGTTTAACGTCACCGACGCCCTGGCGGCCAAGGCGGTGATACGCCAGACAGTCGAGCGCTTCGGCCGTCTCGATGTGGCCTTCGCCAATGCCGGCATCTCTTGGCGGGGAGTACCTGCCACCCTGCGCACCTGCGACGAAGCGGAGTTCCTCCGCATCATTGAGGTGGATCTGTTCGGTGTGTGGCACACGATACGCGCGGCACTGCCGGAGGTCGTTCGCAACCGGGGCCAGATGCTGGTCACGTCATCGGTCTATGCCTACTTGAACGGCATAGCCAATGCGCCCTATGCCGCGAGTAAGGCTGCAGTGGAGTCGCTGGCCCGCTCGCTACGCGCCGAGCTGAGTGCGACCGGAGCCAGCGCCAGTGTGCTTTATCCCGGCTGGACGGCGACCGCTATCGCCAAAGTTGCCTTCGGGGGTAATGCCATCGCCACCGAGATGAACGAGACCCTATTGCCAGCCTTCCTGCATCGAGCGATACAACCGGAACTGGTGGCACGTGGCGTGGTGCGCGGTCTGCAAAAGCGCCAGCCGCGCATCGTTGTACCGGTTCGCTGGGCGCCCATTTCCCTGATGCGCGGCCTGTTAAACGTTTTCACGGACTGGCATCTGGCACGCGATACCCACCTGCAACGGTTGCTCCACCAGTTGGAAGAAGAGGCCGTTCGCAATCAGACCACAGACTGATGCCCCACTATTTGCTTAAGGCCTACCCTATGAAAAACTACTCGCTGATTGACCGCGTCATTGCCATCACTGGTGCCACCGGTGGTCTCGGCAGGGCCGCCGCGCAAGCCCTGCGCGACAAAGGTGCGAAGCTGGTCTTGCTGGATCTCGATTTGGATAGCTTGAATGCCATGGCTGCCACCCTGGGCGGGCCTGATGTCGCTGCCGGTTGGGTGGCCAACGTGCGCTCAATTGAGAGTCTGGAAACAGCGCTGAAGGAGGCCGCGCAGCACTTCGGCGCAATTGATGTAGTGATCGCCGGTGCTGGTGTCAGCTCGGTGGTCGCCCTAGAGCACCTAGCCCCTGCCACGTTTGAGCGGGTTATCGATATCAACCTCAACGGAGTGGCACGCACCTTCCGCGCTGCCCTGCCCTATGTGAAGGCGCGCCAGGGCTATCTACTGGCCATCTCGTCAATGGCGGCTTTCGTCCACTCGCCGTTGAACACGGCCTACACCGCCAGCAAGGCCGGAGTCTGGGCCCTGTGTAACAGCCTGCGCCTGGAGCTTCGTCAGCACGACGTGGGCGTCGGATCGTTCCACCCGACCTTCTTCCAGACGCCGATGATGGAGGCGGTCATCGACGGGCCGTCTTCTACCCTGGTCTGGAATAACCATCAGGGGGTCTGGCAGTTCGTTGCGTTGGAACAGGTGGTGGCCGCCCTGGTGGCGTGCATCGAGCAGCGGCGTGATCTGGTGACGGTGCCACGCAGCCAAGGGCTGGTGGCGAAAGCCCCAGGCTTGCTTCGTCGGCTTATCGAGTGGATCGGTTTCGAACCTGGAAAAGTCGCAGAAGCGGTAAGGCTCAGCAAAGAGAGCAAGGGCCTGTGAGGTATGAGTGTAGAACTGAACGAATGACCGATTTTGGCCGATTGCTGCCGGTGGAGACGGGTAGCAATCGACCCATTGCAGCCGGTCAGCACCGGCAGAAATCGGCCAGAAGCGGTCATATAGAATGCCGTAACCCATCATCAATTAAATGCAGCCGACGCCATGCCCCAGCCCACAAGCCATCTGTTTGCTTATGTAAGGACAGTCAGTGATTTCCGGCCTGACGTTACCGCTATCGTGCTTTACGGCCTGGAGGTAAAAGACGATGACCCGGTGTATCTGCTAATACGTTTTGAGGACTACGGAAAACTCCAGATTGAAGGCGACCACTTGATACTTGGATTGGATGAGGCACTGGAAAGCGCCGAGTTCGAGTACGGTATTTTGCCAGATGATTGGCGAGTGATGAGCGAGGCGGAAATTCAGCGAATCGATTCGAACATCCGTTCTAGCGATTTACCCGCTTAGGGTCGGAAGCGCATTCTCACGAATGGCTCCTCTTGGCCGAAAGCCGCCGCTCATGAACCGCCGCATTCGACCTGTTGCGGGGCAGGCAGCAATCGGCCGGCGAAAAATCGAGTTGCAATGACTGGTGGTCTGGAATGCAAGGTAAAATGACGATTTTTGTCGTTTCAAGGAACGAACGAGTGTCCACCATTAAAATGAAATCACGGGCCGATTGTCGGCTAACCTCCGCGCTGCTGTTATTAACAGGCTTAGTGGCTCTCTCTGGTTGCCACCGGTTGACACCCGACCAGCGAATAGATGCCTGGATCGATAGCGGAGGTAAATCCGCTCCAAGATACCTCACCTCAGAAGAAATCAAACGTCTCGAAGCAAGACGTTATCTCAGGGTTTTGCGCGCTACCTTGGCTCGAAGTATGTTCTGGGCAAATGGCGAGGGGATGCAAGGCAGCGTGAAGTTGCGGATGAAGCTCAATCAGCAAGGTGACGTATTGCTCTGCGAGGCGCAGCCAACGGCCGCTGGAGCTCCACCAAGCTTTACGAATCTCGTAACGGATGTGTGCTGGAGCAGTATCTGGGATAGCATCCCGGAAGGTCTCCAGAATCCAGCTGATGGCACGCTCGAGGTTATCGCACCTTTGATAGCTTCTGGTAATACTTCACCCATTTCTGATTACGAACGGGGGCACCACAGAACTGATGCTGAAAGCCGTTTTTTCTGGGGCAACGTGGTGGCCAAGCAATCAATAAAGGCGTTCGGCAGAGCACGCTTCGAATTCACTGCCAACGCAAAGGGCCAAGTCGCAAGTTGCGATGTGACACTTAAAAAACACTATTTCCGTCCTGAATATTTTCATCCGGATCCTGCGTTACAAAAGGTGCTTGCAGCTCACTGCCTGCAGCTGGATTTGCAAAAAATGCCTGGGTTTCGTGTAGGGGAAAACGGGGTAGCCCATCGCGTGGTTTTTGTGGACTACTTGCCGTGGAAAAACCATGTGGGGAAATACTCCGAGTAAGGCCCTCACTTTAGTGTCTTCTGCGATGGCGTTCCTGTCGCAACACCTTGCCCAAGGTGTCTGAATCGTCCCTGGTTTCGTAGACACCCGGCGGCCGCTTCTTGGCCGATCACTGCCTGTCGCGCCGAACACCAACGAAACGCTCGATGTTTGTTGCGTATAAACACATCCCAAGGCGCATGTTTAAAGACATCCGGCGTTACGTCCTAAAGGCTACGACACCTTGCGTCCTTACTTACGCGTGCGTCAGAATCCGCTGGCTTGTGCGCTTTGCCCCTCGGCCTCTATCGTTTACCTGCCACTGCCCATCAGTGGTCGGGTTTAGTAGCCCATAGGTTTTGGTATGGTGCATGAGCACCATTCAGTCAGGTCTTTTCCTGCACTTAATGGTGGTTGTGCGCAGGGCGCCCTTGGGCGCGCCGGTTTTGCCAATTCCTCCGGTCTACTAACCTGCGTACAGCCGCCACCTTCTTTTAGTAGAGAACGGTTGCGGCTCCACTTTAGGAATTGTCAAACATGTTCAAAGTAACTCCAAACCCCCCGGATATCGATCCAGTACCCTACGACGCCTCTCTCGATCCTAAGAAGCTAAAAGAGGCGGCAGACCGCGCACTCAACTTCTACCTCAACCCCGGGGCGCCGAAAACGCAGATACCGCCCCGCAAGTCCGGCAACATCTTCCTTATCGACCCAACGGTGGATGACGAAACGCTGCTTGTCCACGCCTGCGAATCGCTGGCGTCGGCCAGCGATATGGCCAGTGATATCGCCGGCGCAATGGAAGGCTCGCAGCGCAACACGATGATGGTGCTGCAACAGGTGATCATGTTGAGTGAATTAGCGGTGAATCGCGTACTGGATAACCACCAGCTACCTGGGTAGTCGCCAGGTAGGTTGTGAGGGCGCCTGCGCCCTCACAGCATTGATTTTGCCTACAGCCAAGCGGGAACCATCCGCGATCCACAACTGCGTAGATCGGAAATAGTGGCACCGCAGACGGACTATAGGAAATGAGCGACTGACGTCCGCTGGCTTCGTTTCACTGACTCAGCAGGGCCCCCGATCAGGGAGGAGAAAAAGACATGTCCACACATCGAAGTTATCAATCAAGCATCGAGCAATTACATCGTGAGGTGGAGGCTTTAGCTGAAGAAATGAGGCGCCCGACCCCATTCCGCGTTACGTGGTTGCCGTTCAGCATCGGTGCAGCGTTCGCTCTGACTGTGTTTGTCGTCGTCGCTTTTGTCGCTAGGCATGTTTGATGCTCTATCGCTGAGATACCTTTTTTGGTCATGCCGTGGCGGTAGCCGGCTCAAGGCGTATTCGGCTTGCAAGAGGGGGCTTTCTCGATGACGTCGAGGGCGTGGAAATGGGAACGTATTTATTTTGGACGGAGACGGTGAGCATGACCGAAAAGGGGACGGGCCGAAAAGCGACGTTAAATCTGAAATTTATCGGCACGTCAGCAGATGTGGATTTCGCGCAGAGGCGCGATTTCCAGTCCGGTTTTGAGTACCTGTCGCGCTCGAAAATTTACACAGCCTGGACCCCTTGCTGCCGGTTGTGACAGGCAGCATGGGGCCAATCTCTCTCGTCCGCTGCGTCGGCAGCCGTGGCAGTGCATCTTTGAGATAGGCATACGGATCATGCCCATGCATGCGTGCTTAGATATCCAGGCAGATTTTTCCGAAATGCTGGTTGGTTTCCTGATACTTGAACGCTTCGACAATCTCGCTTAAAGGGAAATGACGATCGATAATCGGGCGCATGCCATTAGCATTGATGGCTCGGATCATGTCCTGCTGCTGGCTGCGGCTACCCACCAATACACCCTGCAGACGCACTTGCTTGATCAGTGCCGGTACAAAATTCATTGCACCGCTTACGCCACTCAATATGCCGATGACGGAGATGTGACCAGCAACTCGAACTGCACTCATCGATTGCTCAAGCGTCGCAGGACCGCCGACTTCGATGATGTGGTCAACACCACGGCCACCCGTTAGCGCGCGTGCAGTTTCGCCCCAGTTGAGGTCTTTGCGGTAATTGATCACATGATCAGCGCCTAGCGCTTTCAGACGTTCAAGTTTTTCGTCGCTTGAAGAGGTCGCAATAACGGTAGCACCGGCCATTTTAGCGAACTGCAGGGCGAAAATTGAAACGCCACCAGTGCCTTGGACGAGCACGGTGTCGCCCGGCTTGAGTGAGTCATCGGCCATCAGGGCGCGCCATGCAGTAAGGCCGGCGGTGGTAAGCGTCGACGCTTCAGCATGGCTGTAGCCAATAGGCGCGAGGGTGAACGATGTGGCGTTGGCCGTCACTTGCTCACGAGCGTAGCCGTCAATGCCATCACCTGGCACGCTGACAAAGCCTTCAACCAGTGGTGCACCGTTGATCCATTCCGGGAAGAAGGTGCTGACGACCGAGTCACCCACCTTGAATTCAGTGACATCTGGGCCGACAGCAATGACTTCACCTGCACCATCGGCCATGGGGATGCGTTTTTCGCTAGGGCCCCACATACCGCTGACCACCGCGAAGTCGTGGTAGTTGAGCGAGTTGGCATGAAGGCGTACGGTGATTTCGCCACGCGCTGCGGCTCGGACTTCGCTGCTGCCAACCACAACCTTTTCATAGCCGCCACCGGGTTCAACGAAGATAGTTTTGCTGCTCATAGGGGTTTCCTCATGTTTTCTCATTACGCGAAATAACGAAATGAAGGTTTAAAAATTACAATTCGATGAGCAGCCTAGCCGCAAAGTCATCAATCGCCTGCTCATTGCGCCGGTAGTAAGTCCACTTTCCGATGCGGGTGGTCAGCACGAAGCCTGCACGTTGCAAGATAGCTAAATGTGCAGACGCGGTAGAAGGTGAAAGCCCGGCCTTGTGCTGCAAATGGGTGACGCACACGCCTATCGCAGGATCGCCATGATCCTGAGGGGGGAAATTACTGAGTGGGTCTTTGAGCCACTCCATCATTTGCATGCGAGTGTCATTGCCCAGGGCTTTGAGCTGTTCGAGTATCATGGGCGGCAATGCTACGCTTTTTTACGAAATGTTCAATAAGTAATCTATTACCCAACGCAAAGGATTGAAATCAAAAAACGCATTCAGCTGAATCGAGCCTGCTTTTTGTGGGCGTATTGAATGACTGCTTGGACTACCCCGCTCTGGTAGACATCCCCGGTATGCTTGAACGACTGCTTCTGGGCGATCACTGCCTTTCGCACCGGACACCCATCCTCGAACAAGCTACATAGCCAGAAGGAAATCGGCAGACCGGCCGCCCGTCACGCTGCCGCTCACCAGCCTATCGACGCTCTGAGGTGCCTGCCGTGCGCAACGAGCACGATTCAAAGCCCAACCAGCGAGGCCAAAGGTGATAACCAGCGTCCAGTCTTCCCGCCCTGAATCCAACGCAGTGCCGCCGACAATTCAGTCCCAAAAAACATCAAAAAAACTCTCGATGTTTATTGCGCATAAACATATCCCAGGGCGCATGTTTAAAGACACCCGGCGTTACGTCCTAAAGGCTACGACACCTTGCGTCCTTACTTACGCGTGCGTCAGAATCCGCTGGCTTGTGCGCTGTGCCCCTGGGCCCTATCGTTTACCTGCCACTGCCCATCAGTGGTCGGGTTTAGTAGCCCGGATGGTGTTAGTAAGGTGCATGAGCACCATTCAGTCAGGTCATTCTATTCCTGTACTTGATGGTGGTTGTGCGCAGGGCGCCCTTGGGCGCGCCGGGTTTGCTAATTCCACCGGTCGACTA
>NZ_FOPO01000026.1:0-2173 GCF_900113505.1 Pseudomonas sp. NFACC45 | reverse complement strand
CGACGATGAAGTAATCCAGTTGTCTTGCGGGTTTTTCTGGGGTGTCGGGCTTGAGGTAGTGGTCCAGGGCTTTCTGGGCGGCTTTGTCGAGTTTTTTGGCGTCGAGGGTTTTGTGCGCGGGTTGTGAATCGGTTTTCGGGGGATTGGGTGTTGGCTTGACCATAGTCGTTTTTCCATGATTGGGGCTGCTACCCGGTTCGCGACTAAACGAGGGGTGGCGGCTGGACGCAGGTTAGTCGACCGGTGGAAAAACGAAGCCCGGCGCGCCCGAGGGCGCCCTGCGAACAGCCACCATCAAGTGCGGGGATAGGGGAGCCCGACTGGATGACGCTTGTGCACATCGTTATTCACCACCGGGCGACTAAACCCGATCGCTGGTTATCAGCGACGCGAATCAAGTTACGGGGCAAGGCCAAGCCACACAAGCCGGCGGATTCTGGCGGATCTGTAGTCCGTTGCGCAAGGCGCTGTAGTCACCCGGATATTGCCTTATACCGGGCCCCGCCATTCGTCGGCACTGTCAGAACTGACAGGTGTTTGGCGTCGCAAGATGGATATTCAATGAATCCACGACCACCCCTTCCATATCGCCAGCCTGTTAAGCGGAAACTACGGAGTGCGCCATGGACACCGATGACGATATTGAAAAAGACGAGTCTGGCGAAAACACAATTGACATGGAGATTCATGATCCTGCGTTTCAAATCTTGTCTCCGTCGGGTTATATCCCAGAATCAACATTTATTGTTTCAGGTGTTGGCGCCAGACCAGGCGTTGGAGTAATGATTTTGGATGCCAGCACGGCCGATAGCCTGGGCGCGGGCTACGATGTAAACAGCGACGGTAGCTGGACGGTGCACGCCGCTATGCGAAATGAGTCAGACCTAAGGTACGTTGCCTCCCAAACTGCACATGGAATAACGCGGCCGAAGACAGTTGTCAGGCGTCCAACCACACTCACCAGGCCTCAATCGAACGGTGTAGTCGCTCCCAGCCAGGTGGTTTTCGGGGGTGAATGCTTTCCCGGTGAAACTCCAATTGATCCGGGGATGCGCATCAGAGTACTCGACGGCACAACTGAACTGGCTTCAGTGACCGCCGTAGGGCCTGGTACAACATGGGAAGCCACAGCAACCGGCCCCCTGCCTGGAAAAATTTATACGGTGCGGGCGGAGTATAAAGTTGAGAGCAGTCCCGTCCTGAGTTACACAAACAACTTGTCTTTCGAAGTACTAGGTCCGCCGACCATCACCGCATCCACCGCCAATCAGGACATGAGTTTCACCGTGTACGGAACAAAGGGGAAGGCGGGGGCCAGCGTCCAAGTGCGGCTCGATGTTCTCGGTACCCCGGTCGGTCAAGGCAGGGTAGAGTCGAACGGCTCCTGGAGTGCTCCAGTGCAAGTGCCGCCGGGAACGGTTTCTTTGGTGGCGGAACAAACCTACCAAAACGTCCCGTCGGGACTGAGCACTGCCCAAGCGTTCAAGGTTCGCCCCCCCAAACTGACCGCCGTCACCGTCACCACCCCGACCGACACTTCAGTGAAGTTCGAAGGCAGCGGCTACACCGGCGCAACCGTGCAGATCACGGTCGTCAGCGGGCCCAGCGTCACAGCGCCGGCCCCTGCGCCGGTGAACGGAGACAGGTGGAACACAACCGCGACAAACTGGCCATTTGGCTCGTACAGCCTGAGGGCTATCCAGCGGTTTCCTGACGGCGACAATGGCTGGATTGATTCGCTGCCCTACACATTCCCCGTCAACCTGATTCTTCCCGACCCGACCGATATCACCTACACAGCAGTCTACCGGCCCGTGTTCTCGGGTAAAGGTTTCAATGGTGCGACGGTGAAGATCCTGAATCCCGACGATTCACCCGCAGCCCCCGAAAAGACTGTGTCCGGCGGTGTGTGGTCGAGCATGGCCTCAACGGAGTGGGGGCCGACGTTCAAGCGCAAAGTTAAAATCAAACAATTCAAGGATGGCCAGGAATCGCCGACCTGGCAGGAAATCGAGGTCAGCATCCCACCGCAGGCACCCGTCATGGACGCGCCCGTGGAAAATGGCCTCTCGCCCAATCTCAGCGGCACCTGCTGGCCAGGGGCTGTGCTGACACTCACGTTCAGTGACAGCCCCACTGAACACCCCGTCAACAATGACAACGGCACTTGGAG
>NZ_FOPO01000028.1:0-1586 GCF_900113505.1 Pseudomonas sp. NFACC45 | reverse complement strand
AGGGTAACTCGTCATCAGCTCTCGGCCTTAAGATCCCGGATTTACCTAAGATCTCAGCCTACCACCTTAAACTTGGACAACCAACGCCAAGCTGGCCTAGCCTTCTCCGTCCCTCCATCGCAATAACCAGAAGTACAGGAATATTAACCTGTTTTCCATCGACTACGCTTTTCAGCCTCGCCTTAGGGACCGACTAACCCTGCGTCGATTAACGTTGCGCAGGAAACCTTGGTCTTTCGGCGTGGGTGTTTTTCACACCCATTGTCGTTACTCATGTCAGCATTCGCACTTCTGATACCTCCAGCAAGCTTCTCAACTCACCTTCACAGGCTTACAGAACGCTCCTCTACCGCATCACCTAAGTGATACCCGTAGCTTCGGTGTATGGTTTGAGCCCCGTTACATCTTCCGCGCAGGCCGACTCGACTAGTGAGCTATTACGCTTTCTTTAAAGGGTGGCTGCTTCTAAGCCAACCTCCTAGCTGTCTAAGCCTTCCCACATCGTTTCCCACTTAACCATAACTTTGGGACCTTAGCTGACGGTCTGGGTTGTTTCCCTTTTCACGACGGACGTTAGCACCCGCCGTGTGTCTCCCATGCTCGGCACTTGTAGGTATTCGGAGTTTGCATCGGTTTGGTAAGTCGGGATGACCCCCTAGCCGAAACAGTGCTCTACCCCCTACAGTGATACATGAGGCGCTACCTAAATAGCTTTCGAGGAGAACCAGCTATCTCCGAGCTTGATTAGCCTTTCACTCCGATCCACAGGTCATCCGCTAACTTTTCAACGGTAGTCGGTTCGGTCCTCCAGTTAGTGTTACCCAACCTTCAACCTGCCCATGGATAGATCGCCCGGTTTCGGGTCTATTCCCAGCGACTAGACGCCCTATTAAGACTCGCTTTCGCTACGCCTCCCCTATTCGGTTAAGCTCGCCACTGAAAATAAGTCGCTGACCCATTATACAAAAGGTACGCAGTCACCCAACAAAGTGGGCTCCCACTGCTTGTACGCATACGGTTTCAGGATCTATTTCACTCCCCTCTCCGGGGTTCTTTTCGCCTTTCCCTCACGGTACTAGTTCACTATCGGTCAGTCAGTAGTATTTAGCCTTGGAGGATGGTCCCCCCATATTCAGACAAAGTTTCTCGTGCTCCGTCCTACTCGATTTCATGACTAAGAGATTTTCGCGTACAGGGCTATCACCCACTATGGCCGCCCTTTCCAGAGCGTTCCGCTAATCTCAAAGCCACTTAAGGGCTAGTCCCCGTTCGCTCGCCACTACTAAGGGAATCTCGGTTGATTTCTTTTCCTCAGGGTACTTAGATGTTTCAGTTCCCCTGGTTCGCCTCTTGCACCTATGTATTCAGTACAAGATAACCATCTTATGATGGCTGGGTTCCCCCATTCAGACATCTCCGGATCAAAGTCTGTTTGCCGACTCCCCGAAGCTTTTCGCAGGCTACCACGTCTTTCATCGCCTCTGACTGCCAAGGCATCCACCGTATGCGCTTCTTCACTTGACCATATAACCCCAAGCAATCTGGTTATACTGTGAAGACGACATTCGCCGAAAATTCGCATGCTC
>NZ_FOPO01000029.1:0-1386 GCF_900113505.1 Pseudomonas sp. NFACC45 | reverse complement strand
TGGGTGACGAAGTGGTTGATGCCATGCTTCCAAGAAAAGCTTCTAAGCTTCAGGTAACCAGGAACCGTACCCCAAACCGACACAGGTGGTTGGGTAGAGAATACCAAGGCGCTTGAGAGAACTCGGGTGAAGGAACTAGGCAAAATGGCACCGTAACTTCGGGAGAAGGTGCGCCGGTGAGGGTGAAGCACTTGCTGCGTAAGCCCACGCCGGTCGAAGATACCAGGCCGCTGCGACTGTTTATTAAAAACACAGCACTCTGCAAACACGAAAGTGGACGTATAGGGTGTGACGCCTGCCCGGTGCCGGAAGGTTAATTGATGGGGTTAGCTAACGCGAAGCTCTTGATCGAAGCCCCGGTAAACGGCGGCCGTAACTATAACGGTCCTAAGGTAGCGAAATTCCTTGTCGGGTAAGTTCCGACCTGCACGAATGGCGTAACGATGGCGGCGCTGTCTCCACCCGAGACTCAGTGAAATTGAAATCGCTGTGAAGATGCAGTGTATCCGCGGCTAGACGGAAAGACCCCGTGAACCTTTACTATAGCTTTGCACTGGACTTTGAATTTGCTTGTGTAGGATAGGTGGGAGGCTTTGAAGCGTGGACGCCAGTTCGCGTGGAGCCATCCTTGAAATACCACCCTGGCAACTTTGAGGTTCTAACTCAGGTCCGTTATCCGGATCGAGGACAGTGTATGGTGGGTAGTTTGACTGGGG
The DNA here is from genome assembly GCF_900113505.1 of Pseudomonas sp. NFACC45. Taxonomy (NCBI): domain Bacteria; kingdom Pseudomonadati; phylum Pseudomonadota; class Gammaproteobacteria; order Pseudomonadales; family Pseudomonadaceae; genus Pseudomonas; species Pseudomonas sp. NFACC45. The sequence goes on along the minus strand of NZ_FOPO01000029.1, from coordinate 670 downwards.
CGGTCTCCTCCTAAAGAGTAACGGAGGAGTACGAAGGTGCGCTCAGACCGGTCGGAAATCGGTCGTAGAGTATAAAGGCAAAAGCGCGCTTGACTGCGAGACAGACACGTCGAGCAGGTACGAAAGTAGGTCTTAGTGATCCGGTGGTTCTGTATGGAAGGGCCATCGCTCAACGGATAAAAGGTACTCCGGGGATAACAGGCTGATACCGCCCAAGAGTTCATATCGACGGCGGTGTTTGGCACCTCGATGTCGGCTCATCACATCCTGGGGCTGAAGCCGGTCCCAAGGGTATGGCTGTTCGCCATTTAAAGTGGTACGCGAGCTGGGTTTAGAACGTCGTGAGACAGTTCGGTCCCTATCTGCCGTGGACGTTTGAGATTTGAGAGGGGCTGCTCCTAGTACGAGAGGACCGGAGTGGACGAACCTCTGGTGTTCCGGTTGTCACGCCAGTGGCATTGCCGGGTAGCTATGTTCGGAAAAGATAACCGCTGAAAGCATCTAAGCGGGAAACTTGCCTCAAGATGAGATCTCACTGGGACCTTGAGTCCCCTGAAGGGCCGTCGAAGACTACGACGTTGATAGGTGGGGTGTGTAAGCGCTGTGAGGCGTTGAGCTAACCCATACTAATTGCCCGTGAGGCTTGACCATATAACACCCAAGCAATTTG